>NZ_FPBU01000006.1:0-392325 GCF_900116775.1 Pantoea sp. YR525 | reverse complement strand
ATTCTGGATTGTTTGTCCAGGATCCGGGGTTCAGTGCATGGCCGCGCCCTCTGCACTCCCGGGCCCTGCGCCAGCCCAACCCGCCGCTTCGCGGTACCTTCACTCATTCGCGATTCCTGACGGACCGGTGTCGATTCGCTCCTGCTCAGCGCCACCTCTCGCCGCATCCATGCGGCTCGCCCTGGAATCCCTCATTCGTTCAGCGGATTGGGATGTCGCCTCAACACCCGCGCTGCAGCAACTCTGCATTATTTCGACTCACAGTCGCTACAAATCCCGTAGGGTCGCCATTCATGGCGACCTGGTTACATGCGGCGTGACAGCGCAAAACAGATCAGCGGCATCGGCAAGGTAAACAGCAGCAGCAACCACAGCAGCACATACACCGCGTCGATGCCGTTATTTTGCAGGTTGTTATAAAGCTGAACCGGCATGCCCTGCGGGAAATAGGCGAAGATCATCACGATGCCAAACTCGCCCATGGCACGCGCCCACGCCAGTGCGCTGGCGGTTGCCAGTCCAGGCGCAGCTAGCGGGATCGATAAACGCCAGAAACGTTGCCACGGTGACGCACCCAACGTACGGCCCGCTTCCAGAATCGTCTTCGGCACACCGGCAAACGCCGAACGTGCGGTGGTGACGAAGTAGGGCAACGCGCCGTACCATTGCGCCAGAATAAACGCGGCCGGATTATTCACCAGCGTCCAGCCAAACTTCCCCAGCAACTCGCCCGGCAAGCTATACGGCCCGTAAGCGCTCACCAACAAAATCCCCATCGCCAGCGGCGGCGTCAGCAGCGGAATCATCACCAGCAGTTCGACGATTAACCGCATCCGACCGCGCGCCTGCGACAGCCACCATGCCAGCGGCAATCCACTGACAAAAATCAGCAACAGCGCGATCACACCCAAACCGAGCGACGTAGCGATAGCATTGCCATCGCCCCACGCCAGCTGCAGATGCTGCCAGTTGGTGACGCCAATCAGCGTGAGAAAAGGCACCGCCAGCAACAGCAATGCTGGCAGTGACAGCCACAGCGCGGTGGCGTGACGGGTTTTCATCAAGGGTAGATCGAACCGCCTTTCGGCGCGGCATAGCCATTCTGTTTAAACAGCGCCTGACCCGGCTGACTCAGCATAAAATCGACAAAGGCTTTGCCGGCTGCGGCGCCGTGTGGCGCATTTTTCAACACCGCGGCATAGTAAACCAGCGGCTGCGTGTGCAGCACTTTATCTTTGCCCGCGCTGTCTTTCACGCTGAAACTCACCGTGTCGTACCACTGCTTCGCCATCGCCGGATTGCTCAGATTAATCTCGTCGGGCAGTGCCACATACGGCAGATGCGCGGAGATCACTTCGCTCTCGTAACCGGCGGCGGCATCAACCTGGCCGCTCTCCAGCCGCGTTAGCAGGCCGCCTTCCAGATGGGTTTGTGCCGGATTTTGATAGCCGCCCATAATTTTATCGGCAATGCCCGGCTGCTGGTAATACTTCTCGGCCAGTAGCAGGGTAAAGATGATGTTCTGACCTTTTGGATCGTTGATCGGATCGGTGCGACCAAACTTAATGCCCGGCGTTGCCAGCACCTTCAGCCAACTGGCGTCGCTGCCGTTAGCCTGCGCGAACTGCTGGGCGTATTTTCCTTTTGGGCTATACGCCACCACCATGCTGGTGCTCGCCACCGGAATTGCATCATCAATCAATCCGGCATCTTTCAGGATCTGCATCGGCCCCGGCGTGATGGAAACAAACACATCGGCGGTGATTTTCTTGCTCGCCAGCAAACGGGCCATGCCATAAGCGCCCTGGCCCTGACCTTCATATGTGCCGTTATTTTGTTTAGCAAAAGCTGGACCTAATGATTGGTCCATCACTTTGCCCATGGAACCGGCGTAGGTCACACGGATATCGGTATCAGCTTGTGCATGCAGACTAAAGCCCGCGCCGGCAGTGAGCAGCAGCGCGGTGAGGTGAGCAAATCGCATTCCCTTTCTCGCTATATAATTAGGTAGATAGCGATTATCGGAATTGAGGCAAGCAGTGCAAGCGAAAATCTATTGCGAAATCATACCAAAGGCCCGCCGCAACGGGCCGAAGCGCTTAGGCAAGAATGCGTTTGGCCCAGGATTCAATCTCGTCGCCGCTGCCGATATCCAGCTGCACCAAACCGTTGGTAATAAAGGTTGGTGAAACGTGGATGCCATTTTGCCGTGAATATTTGCTGTGCCATTTAATCTCATTCTGCAGTTCGGCACGCAGGAACGGTTCCCGTGCGTTAACGCCGCTGTACTGCTCCAGTCGATCGAGAATCTGATTCGGCGTGGCATCCATATTCGGGCCGTGGCTGTGATCGGTAAACTCAAACTCTTCACGATGATCCGCCACCGCTTGCAGCACCTTTTTGGCTGCTGCTTTGCCTTCAGGCAAGGTTGAGGCGGCAAGGATGTAGCGCACAATCACACCGGAATACATATGCCATGGCTGTGATTGCAAACGGATTTTTAACGTCATCTTCTCTTCACCCACTAATTGCAGCAGCGCGTCGAGCTTGTTGAATGCGCGCACGGAGAACGGGCAGGTCGGTTCCAGAAATACTTCAAATACTTTCGGGCCGTGGCCCCAAACCAGCGGATCGGCGTGTAATGCGGTGGATTGGCTCATGGTAATTCCCTGTTGCAGCGATAAAAGTTGCCTTACTTTGGCAAAGCGCTGCGCGGACAGCCAGTGCGGGCTTGTGCTTTTTTGTTACAAAGCCATTCGATTGCTGCAAATGAGGCGAAAGAAAAATCGTTTTATAGATCCGCGAGCTACAAGAAACTCGGCTCGCAGCGGCTTTGCACAGAAAATAAGCGGCTATAGTTAATCCTGTTTCAATCTTCTTACTTGTAGCATTTTTAGTTCATTTGCCTGGAGCCAAACGTTAAGAGCATCGAGGTTCAATGTGTTTGCCAATCTCTCCTGGAAAATCATTCATCAGGTTCTCAACGAAACCATTGCTGAGTTAATGGACGAACATCAAACGCTGGACGTTCCCACTCTGCGCGAGCGGCTGTTGGAGATGGCGGAGAGCGAATCCGATGAATTAATGGTGTTGTGTTACTGGCAAGCGAGCAGAGTGCTGACGCGCTTGCCGCCGACGGTAACTGCCAGCCAACTGATTGAAGAGGCGCGCGTCGCCTATCGCACGCCGATTAATCACGATCCGCTTTAACCCTTGATGCTTTTCAGCGGTTTAAACGCGTTAAAGCGGCCAAGTGACGGATTTATGGTCAAGAGCGGGAAACACGCTCTGCTAGACTTGCCCTGTCAAAAACCTGGATACAGAGGACAGTAATGAAAATCAAAAGTTATGCCGCCTTGAACGCGGGTGAAGCGCTGGTGCCTCACGAGTACGAAGCTGGTGAACTGGCTGCTGAAGAGGTGCAGGTTGAGGTCGATTACTGCGGTGTTTGTCACTCAGATTTGTCGATGATTGATAACGAGTGGGGCATCTCCTCGTTCCCGGTGATTGCCGGCCACGAAGTGATTGGTCGCATCAGCGCCTTAGGCGACGCGGCGCAGAACAAAGGCTTGAAAGTGGGCCAGCGCGTGGGCATCGGCTGGACAGCGAAAAGCTGCCAGCACTGTAACGCCTGTATCAATGGCGAGCACGTCAACTGTGAAAACGGTTCAGTGCCAACCATCATGAACAAAGGCGGTTTTGCCAGCCATCTGCGCGCCGACTGGCAATGGGTGATCCCGCTGCCGGAAGCGATGGATTACACCTCTGCAGGCCCGCTGCTGTGCGGCGGCATCACCGTATTCAAACCGCTGTTGATGCATCATGTCACCGCAACCAGCCGCGTTGGCGTGATCGGCATTGGCGGCCTGGGCCACATGGCGATTAAATTGCTGCGTGCGATGGGTGCGGAAGTGACGGCATTCAGCTCGAACGCCAGCAAAACCGAGTCGATCAAAGCGATGGGCGCGGACCGCGTGGTTAACAGCCGCGACCCGCAGGCGCTGAACGCGCTGGCTGGGCAGTTTGATTTGATCATCAGCACGGTGGCGGTGGATCTCGACTGGGCACCGTACTTCCAGGCGCTGGCTCCGCACGGTAAATTCCACACCGTCGGCGCAGTGATGAAGCCGTTTGAAGTGCCAGCATTCAGCCTGATTATGGGCGATCGCGCGGTGACCGGTTCTTCTACCGGTTCACCAGGCCAGCTGCGTTCACTGATGAAACTGGCATCGCGTGCGGATATCGCGCCGCAGGTGGAAGAGTTCCCAATGTCCAAAATCAACGAAGCGCTGGACCATGTGCGCGCCGGTAAAGCCAATTACCGCGTAGTGTTGAAAGCAGATTTTTAATACGTTGTTCGGTGCGCAATAATGCGCACCGATTTACCTATCGCACCTCCCTTCCAAACAGCATTCACTATCTTAATCCCCTGATTGTTCGGCATATAATTACGCATCGCTTTGATAAACTGCTGTCAGCCAATCCAAATCGAGGACAGCAATGAAAATTTCCAGCTATGCCGCTCTGCAAGCGGGTGAGGCGCTGGTGCCTTACGAATATGATGCCGGTCCACTGGCCGCTGAAGATGTGCAGGTCGCGGTGGATTATTGCGGCGTCTGCCATTCCGATTTGTCGATGATCGATAACGAATGGGGCGGTTCACGCTATCCGCTGATTGCGGGTCACGAAGTGATTGGCCGCGTGGTGGCTTTGGGTGATGCGGCGCAAAACAAAGGGCTGCACATCGGCCAGCGCGTGGGCATTGGCTGGACGGCGAAAAGCTGCCAGCACTGCGATGCCTGTATCGAAGGCGATCAGGTGAACTGCGAAAACGGCAAAACCTCCACCATCAATAATCACGGCGGATTTGCCAGCCATCTGCGTGCTAACTGGCAATGGGTGATTCCACTGCCGGACGCGTTGGATATTGCCACCGCCGGGCCGTTACTGTGTGGCGGAATTACCGTGTTTAAACCGCTGTTAATGCGCAATATCTCCGCCACCAGCCGCGTCGGCGTGATCGGTATTGGTGGTTTAGGCCATATGGCGATCAAACTGCTGCGGGCGATGGGTGCGCACGTTACGGCGTTTAGTTCTTCTGCCGCGAAAACCGATTCGATTAAAGCGATGGGCGCCGATCGGGTGGTAAACAGCCGCGATCCGCAGGCGCTGAGCGCGCTGGCAGGGCAGTTTGATCTGATCATCAGCACCGTGGCGGTGGATCTGGACTGGAAGCCGTACTATCAGGCGCTGGCGCGCCGTGGCGCGTTCCACACAGTGGGCGCGGTGATGAAGCCGTTTGAAGTGCCGGCGTTTAGTTTGATTGTCGGCGACCGCGCGTTAACCGGATCGTCAACCGGTTCACCGGGCCAATTGCGGGCGTTGCTGAAGCTGGCGTCGCGAAGTGATATTGCGCCGCAAGTGGAAGCGTTCCCGATGTCGCAGGTGAATGAAGCGTTGGAACATCTGCGCGCCGGGAAAGCGAACTATCGCGTGGTGTTGAAGGCGGATTTTTAACAGGGTGCGGTTGGTAATAAGGTCGCCATGAATGGCGACCCTACGAAATCAGCCTCGATCATCCTTTTCGCCGAGGAAGAAATACCACAGCGGAATTGACGTCAGTGCGGTAAACACCGTGGTGTACAACGCAATCATAAAGCCTTGCGTGATGTACATGGTCAGCGACCAGTGGCTGAACGGAATGCCATATTGATCGATAACGCCGCCGATAATCGCATTGCTCATCACCGTGCCAACAATCAGCGCCAGAATAAACAAACCGCGCAGGAAGTAGCGCATCTCTTTACGCTTCACGGCAAATCGCGCGCGGATAATGCCCAGCGGAGATTGCTGTGAGGCCAGCAGCGCGGCTTCATCCAGCGGCGCGCGTTGCTGTTTACGCCAGCGCAGGATGTCCAGCAGCAGGAATGCCAGCAAACTCGCGCCCATCACCGGCAGCGCATAACCCAGCGCCAGTGCCAGCATCAACCAGGCACCTTTGGCGTAATGCGGCAACGCCATCCAGGTTTCAGTCAGGGTTTGCGCCGGATTCGCTTCCACATCTTTTGGCTGGCGAATCCACCACATGCGATAACCGAACACAATCATGCTGCACAAACCGAGGCCAAAGAACGCCAGCAACAACTGATTGGGCAAACCAAACAGCACGCCCATGTGCGCATCAACGCCCCAGCGCGTCAGCTTCGCCACCAGCGGGAAACTGGCAAAGTAGACGTGATCCACCACGCTAAAGTCCTGCGGATTCACCGACACCGCATCCACGTGCGTTGGCCAGCTGCGATCGATTTCCGTCACCGCCCACGCTTTTTCGGCGCTTTTTGGCTGACGCAATTCGAGCTTAGCCGCGCTCAGTCCATCCTGACGCGCCGCATGCAGCACGCGATCCCAGTCGGCATCGGCGGCGTTATTACGCACCGGTTTGGCGGGCGCCGCTGCCGGTTTAGTCATCGACGACATCGGCATGCTCATGCCCGACATATCCATATCCGCCTTATGCTCGGCATGCGGATCGGCCGGTGCTGCCGGTGCATCGCTGTTGAGCGAGGTGTTCACCTGTGGCGTCAACCAGTTCAGTTCAGTACGCATGCGATCGATATTGCCGCCTGCCCACTGCGACCACGTAAGGCCGGTCACCGAGAAGAACACCAAACCGATTGCCAGCGTCAGACCGAGTGTAATGTGCCAGTGGCGGCTGAAGGCGAAACCGCTGCGCGGCTGTTTCAGCTTACGTTTCGGGCGCGTCCCCAACCACAGCACCACGCCGCCCAGCGCGGCTACCCACAGCCAGGACGCCGCCAGTTCGCTGTAGTTGCGACCGAAATCGCCTAGCAGCAGACTGCTGTGCAATAAGTCGATGGTGGTGCGCAGCGGCAACACACCGCTGGTGCCATAAACCGGCAAATCGCCTTTCACTTTCAGGCTATAAGGATCGATAAACACCGCGCGGGACAGCGATGCACCGAGCGTGGAATCGCTGAACTGCACGCGCGTGGTATCCGTTGCGCCCGGCGCAGGACGCACCGCGTAGATGTGCTGATTCTCTCCCGCATAGGCGCGGGCCGCGCTGATTTGCGCTGACAGTGGCTGCGCGTTGCCGAGTGGTTCAGCAGTTAGCGCATCGGCATAAATCAGGTTTTCCAACTGGGGCGTCAACACGTAAAGCGTGCCGCTGAGCGCCGCAACGAAGATGAACGGGGCGACAAACAGACCAATATAAAAATGTAAGCGACGTAGCAAATTAAGCACCGCGCCGCGCGGTGTGGCAGAGTGAGCAGCAGACAAAGCCGTCTTCCTTCCAAAAAGAAATTGTCTTAGCACATCGCTCAAGCTGAGCGTGCGCTGCGATAAATGGGGTCAGCAGGAAAGCGGTGCAGGCGGGGCGCGCGGACGATGAATGCTGCTAAAGCGACGCACAATCGGCGCAACCACGCGGGGCAGCGGCGGGGCGCGCGAGATCACCATGATCAGCCAGATGAACGGAATAAACACCCACATTAACAGCGGGACATGCACCAGCAGATCACAATAGCCGCAGGCAAACTCGCCATCGTCCATCATGTGATGGCTCATGCCGGGCATCGACATATCCGCCATCATCATTTCATGATGGCTCATTGAGCTATCCATCATGCTGTGCTGCGGCATCGCCAGCAGCTGGCTTTGACGCTCCATCAACGTTTTCGACACAATTGGCGCGACGAACAGCAGCAGCACCGCCACAATGGCGACGCAGGCAGTTAAACGTTGGCGGAAGTGATGTGTAAACGTCATGGTTGCTAGTGGATGATTCCGTAAATGAGGCGGAAGTGTAACGCGAATGCCGTTGGCGGGTTAAAAAAACTAAGGTTATTTAAGGAAAAATTCGCACCTTTTGAAAATAATCACTTAAAGAGATGCGACTGTTAACGTTAATGCAACCTGTTAAAAACAGAGTCGAAACATTATGACGTGGTCGCCATGAATGGCGACCCTAGGGGATTTTGTAGGGTGCGCATTCATGCGCACCTGGATACAAAGCGCACAATAAATTGTGCCGCTACGGCTTGTGCGGTGATTGAAGACGCTTTAAAAAATCGATCTTCCCAGCCGCTCCGTCAGTTTCTCCAGTAGCGCGGTACCTGCTAAGGAGTTACCCGAATGATCCAGCGCGGGCGACCAGACTGCGATACTCATGTCGCCGGGGATCACCGCGACAATGCCGCCGCCGACGCCCGACTTCGCCGGCATACCCACGCGCCAGGCGAATTCTCCGGCACCATCGTACATGCCGCTGGTCATCATCAAGGCGTTCACCTGACGTGCCTGGCGCGGCGAGATCACCGCTGATTCATCATCCTGTGTGCGGCCCTGATTGGCGAGATAGAGGAAGGTGCGCGCCAGTTCTTCACAGCTCATCGCTAACGAGCAGTAGTGAAAATAGGTTTCCATCACTTTGCTGACATCGTTATGAAAGTTGCCAAAGGATTTCATCAGCCAGGCAATGGCGGCATTGCGTGCCGAATGTTCGTATTCAGAGCGCGCGACGACCCGGTCGTAATTGATGTCGTTTTGCTGCGCCAGACGACGCACAATTTCCAGCATGCGCTGACGCGGTGCTGTCAGGCGGCTTTCCAGCAGATCGCACATCACCAGCGCACCGGCATTGATAAATGGATTGCGCGGTTTCCCTTGTTCCAGCTCCAGCTGCACCAGCGAATTGAACGCCTGGCCGGACGGCTCTTTGCCGACGCGTTGCCATATTTCACCATCTTCATACAAGGTGAGCGCCACGCTGAGCGACAGCACTTTGGAGATCGATTGAATGGAGAAGCGTGTCGCCGCATCGCCCGCCTGAAAACAGCGTCCGTCAGGCGTGCAAATGGCGATGCCGAGCTGATCGGCATCCACGTCGGCCAGCGCCGGAATATAATCCGCCACTTTTCCCTGTTGGGTGAGCGGGCGAACTTCGCTGACAATCTCTTCTAGCAATGCATTACTGAGTTCCGACACCTTCACGCTCCTGCTGGTGCGCATGAATGCGCACCCTACGAAAATTGACGCCGGGCATTCGTAGGGGCACCATTCATGGCGACCTACCCGCACATCTCTGACAAGTCTGGACATTCGTGGCCAGGATGATGGTGATTTGCGTGCAGCGCGTCAATCGGCGGCGCGAAATTCTGTGAGCCTTCTGGGTGAAGCCTGCGTTACAGTGCGCTCTGATTTCATTAAATGTCGAGCCCGCGCGATGATAACCAACCTGTTTCGCGATTTTCCCGCCGCCGCACAGAACGGCAGTGCAGAGACGTTTGAAGCGCTGCTGACGCAGCCCAATCTGCATATCGAACGCATCGTTTCCACCGGGCAAGCCAGTCCGCCGGATTTCTGGTACTGCCAGACGCAAGGTGAATGGGTGATGGTTTTACAAGGATCGGCAGGATTGCAGCTGGAAGGAGAAGCGCAGGAGCGTATCTTACGGGTCGGCGATTTTGTGAACATTCCCGCAGGCTGCCGCCATCGCGTCAACTGGACGGACAGCAGCGGCCCAACGGTGTGGCTCGCGGTGCATTACGGTGCGATTCCGGTTAGCGAAATCTGAACTGAGAAGCTCATCACATGCGAAAAATATCTTCCATGTTATAAAATATGGAAAATTTATTTCAAATTGAGAGGTTCCTATCATGTCATCGCTGCCGTCCCTTGAAATCCTGTTGCAGCAGGAAGCTGAGCATCGTTTACCGCAGTTTGATTTCGATTTAGCGTGGCAAATTGGCCAAAGCATCCAGCAGCGTGCCCGTGAAGACAATGCGCCTGTGGCTATCGAAGTCTATGCTTTTGGACAGGTGCTGTTTCTGGCTGCGTTGCCAGGATCCGCCCCAGAAAACCTGGAATGGATGCGTCGCAAGCGCAATACCGTGCTGTTGACCGGTCATTCATCTATGTATGTGGGACTTTTTAACGAGCAGAAGGGCGAGCGCATGGCTCAGCAGGGTTACACTCGCCAGGAAGATTACACCGATCACGGTGGTTCTTTCCCGCTGCTCACTTCTCAGGGCGCGATTATCGGCGCAGTCACCATCAGCGGTTTACCCTCCGAAGACGATCATGCGTTGGCGTTGTGGGGGATTGCTCAGCTGCTGCGTTGATCCAGAATAACTGTAAAAAGGGTCGCCATGAATGGCGACCCTACAGGGATTTCGTAGGGTGCGCATTCATGCGCACCTGGGATTAGGTCGCCATAAATGGCGACCCTACGGGGAACAAACGCTATTTCATTGCCGGGACTTTAAGCTTATCGCCTGCGCCGGTGGCTTTGCGCAGATCGGCGACCTGGCTGGCCTTCACTTCCGCAGCCTGATTTCCCCACGAATTCCTCACGTAGTTCAGCACATCCGCCATCTCCTGATCGTTAAGTTTCCAGGAGAACGCCGGCATGCCTGCGGATGTGGGGCGACCTTCGGTGTGCGGTGCGCGGGCACCGTCCAGCAGCGAGTGAATCATGTTGGTGGGATCGTTCTGCATTGCGCCATTGCCGGCAAAGGCGGGTACCATGCCGGTGATACCTTCACCCGACAACCCGTGACACGCCGAACAATCCACCTCATAGCGCAGTGCCGCCTGATCGTGACGCGTTTTATCCATCACAAACCCGGCGGATTTCGGCGTGGAAGAGGCCGGTAAGCTGCGCAGATAAGTGGCGATAGAGTGCAAATCGCGATCGTTGAAGTACTGCGTGGAGTGCTCAACCGCCTCCGCCATTGGGCCCGCCGCCACGCTTTCGCCGTTAGAGCCGGTTTTCAGGTAGTCAGCGATTTGTGCATCGCTCCACTTGCCAATGCCAGCGTGAGGATTTGGCGTGATATCCGGCGCGTACCAGCTGCCCAGATTGCCGCCTTGCAGGTACTGGCTGCTGATTTCGCCGCCCAATGCGTTGCGCGCGGTGTGACAAACGCTACAGTGCGCCGGACCATCAACGATGTATTTGCCGCGATTCCACTCGTCATTCTGCGCAGTTTGCGGCTTGAACGCGTTGTTATCGAAGAACAACAGGTTCCAGCCCGCCATCGCCAGACGAATGTTATACGGGAAATTCATGCCCGCATTCTCATCGATGGCGTTGTGCACCGGTTTTTGCGCCGAGAAGTAGGCCCAAAGATCGTGCATATCGCCATCGCTCATTTGGGTGTAAGCGGTGTACGGCATCGCTGGATAGAGGAAGCCGTGTTCGCCGCGTCCCTGACGCACCGCGTTGAAGAAATCGCGCTCGGTCATGTTACCGATGCCGGTTTCACGGTCTGGCGAAATATTCGAGGTCTGCAGCGCGCCAAAGGGCGTATCGATTTTGTAGCCGCCGGAGAAGTCCGCATTGTGACAGGCGGCACAATCGGCGAGTCGCATCACGTACTCACCGCGTTTGATGGCGGCATCATCGTTGCTATGAAAATCGGCCAGCTGCACCTTGTTGTCGGCAACGTTGGAGCGCGCGCTGTCTAACACCACCCACAAACGGCCCGACGCCGCGATGCCCGCAATTACCGCCAGCGCGGCGAGCGTGTAGGTAATTTTCTTTGCTTTCGCCATGATTACGCCCCCACCAGCGGTGCCGGGTTATTGATGTACTTCTGGTGGATCGCCTGCGCGGCGCGCACCGCCAGCGCACCAATGGTGATGGTGGGGTTATAACCTCCGTTGTTCGGAAAGGCGGATGCGCCGACCACAAACAGGTTGTGCGCATCCCAGCTTTGCAGATACGGATTGAGTGCCGAAGTGCTGGGATCGGCGCCCATCACCGCGCCACCAATAGTGTGCGAGCTGTGCTGCTGGTAGGGATTCCAACTCTTCTCCGCCTGGTTATCCACCACGATATGCTGGCCGCCGGTCTCTTTCATGATGTTGATGGCGCGATCGGTGACGTACTTCGCCATGCGCACATCGTTCTGGTTCCAGTCGAATGTAGTGCGGATCAGCGGCTGGCCGTGACGGTCTTTGTAGTTGGGATCGAGATCGAGATAGGCTTCGCGCATCGGCATCGAGGTACCCTGGCAGAAGATGGTGCCAGCGGTTTGGTAATCGCGCTTGTAGCCCGTTTTCCACTCGCTGCCCCAGCGTTTGGTGCCGGGACGCAGGCCGTTCATGTTCTGAATCGGGCGACCGTTGGTGGAGAAGCCCATAATGCCCGCGCCGCCGATGAAATCGAGATCGCTGTGGTCGAAATTATCGCCGTTGAAGTCATCAATCTGCACCGCCAATGCGCCGCCGCCGATGAACGGATTCATGTATTCGTTATCGAAGAAGCCGGTGACGCTGGAGCAGGTTTGATAGTTGTAGTTACGGCCAATGGTGCCGCGACCGGTCAGCGGATTGTATTGCTCGCCCACGCCGGAGAGCAGCATCAGGCGCACGTTATCCATCTGATAAGCGGTGATGCAGACAATATCCGCCGGCTGGAAACCTTCCACGCCATCCTGGGTAATGAATTTCACGCCTTTTACTGTTTTACCGTCGTCATGCTTCACGGCGTGCAGCACTTCAGTTTCGGTCAGCAGCGTGAAGTTTGGACGGCGCATCAGCACCGGCAGAATGCAGGCTTGCGGCGATGATTTGGAGAAGTTGCCGCAGCCGTGGAAGTCGCAGAAGCCGCAATACGTACACGGACCCATGCTGACGCCGAGCGGATTCACATAGGCTTGCGACAGGTTACCGGCAGGCACCGTGAATGGATGGTATCCCATGCTCTCGGTGGTTTTGCGGTACTTGCTCATCCAATGTGTATCTTTCAGCGGCGGGGTAGGATAGTCGCGCGAACGCGGGCCTTCGAAAATATTGCCGCCTTTTTGCGGCTGACCATTGAGATTACCCGCGATGCCGGAAGTCCCCGCGATGCGCTCGAAGCGATCGTAGAACGGCGCCATTTCGGCGTAGGTCACTCCCCAATCCTGCAGTTGTAAACCCTGCATCTTCTTCGCGCCGTAGCGTTCACGGGTTTGCTTCGCCACTTCAAAATCCCACGGGGTAAAGCGCCATGACATGCCCGCCCAGTGCGTGCCGGCACCGCCCACGTTCCAGCCAAACTGAAACGCCGACCAGTTACGCACCGGTGCCGCCAGCTGATCGCTGCGGTTGCGGAAGGTAGTGGTTTCCACGCTCATCGGTTGCAGGATTTTGCGGCGCGTGTGGAAACGCAGTTCATCGGCATCAATGGCGACCGGAAAATCGGTCGAGGTATCGCGCCAGGCTCCGCGCTCAATGGCGACCACGTTGAGTCCCGCGCGGGTTAGCTCTTCCGCCATCACCGAACCGGCCCAACCTAAGCCGACGATGACCACGTCAGCTTTATTTCTAACTAATGACATTGACTCAGCTCCGGCTATTTAATCGTTAGGAATTAGGCTGACGGGAATAAGCGCCAGATTTTCGTTGCGGCGTTCGATATAAGGGCGATAGTCATAACGTGCGCCAGGAAAACCGATCATTTTCCAGCCCACCATATTTTTATTTCCGCCATAAATCGGATCCGCTAAATAGCTTTCACGCGCGTTTTGCAGCATTAATTCAAACAGCGCCTGACTATTCACGTCTTTTCCTAAATCGATCTTGCCGTCTTCCATTGCCGTCAGGAATATATCGATCTGTTCAGCTGATAAGGTATGCAATGAAGCCTGATGCTGTTGCTGCGCCCACTTTTCCAGCGCGCTTAAGCCGGTTAAATAGCGCGCTTTCGGTGGCGTGAGAAATTGCGGGCTGCCCATCAACGCCGCTTCATTTTCCGGATGCAGCGGTGCCTGCAAATAGAGCGCCGCGCCGGAGCCATAATCCCCGGCTAACTGGTTATCGAGGAACTCAATCGCGCCAGCTTCACTGGCGGATGGGCCAAGATCATCGGCGGGGATCAGACGATCAAAAATGGCGGCCAGATTCTGGCGATCCAGCGGATTAGTGAGCACCTGATAACCGTCTTGCCATGCGGGTTGCGGCAGGTGATCGGGGCTGAGTTTGGTTTCCAGCGGTACATTGTGCAGCTCTTTCGCCCGCAGTTGCGGCGCGACGGCGAGGGATGCCACAATTCCACTGAGCGAAAAGAGCGCTTCTCTTCGGTTCATACTTCTTATCCCTTAATCTTCAAGAAATGAATATTGACAGAGCACGACGTTTTAAATTTCAGACGCAATGACATCGCGCTAAATAGCGCGCAGGCGCTAGCGACGAATCTGCGTTCGTTATTATTTTTTTCAGAGGTAGGTTAAAATACGGTCGCCATAAATGGCGACCCTACGGAATATGTTGTAGGGTCGCCATTTATGGTGACCGTATGCGCGGGAAACCCGTTTATCGGGCGCCCTTTATGTTAATGAATATATTTATTCATATCTTCATAGCAGTGACGGGAAATATCCCACAGATCGTCTTCCCAGTTTTGCGGACTTAACAGCTCCGGCGACCAAACGCCGTCGTAGCCGGTGGCTTTCACCGCAGCCACCCAGGCGGCAATATCGACATCGCCTTCGCCCGGCGCATAGTCGCGTTGTACCCACTCATCCCAGGCTTCGCCCGGTTTAGCTGCGCGACCATCGCAGAAATGCACGCCGTAAATCAGATCTTTATCCATGCGCGCCACTTCGGCAGGCGTGGTGCCGCCGCCAGCATGCAGGTGCCAGAAATCCACCACCACGCCGAGGTTGTCTTTGCCGCTCTGTTTAATCAGGTCAAGCGCGTGTTGCAGCGAATTGAACGCGGTGAAGGCGACGACTTCAATCTGGAATTTGATGCCGTGCGGTGCGCCGATATCGGCGATGGCGGAGATATTCTCCAGCAGGATGGCATCACGTTCGGCTGCGGAAAGGTGATCGAGTTCGGTCAGCGCCATGATTTGCACTACCGGGCAACGCAGTTCCACCGCAGCCTGGCAGATTTTTTCCGCTTCGTGCAGCAGCTCAGCGCGTGCTTGCGGTTCATGGCGACCAATGCGTTTCAGCGCATTGATACAGGTAATATCGACGCTGTATTTCGCCATCAGCTCGCGGTAGGCAGCATAGCTGCCACCGTTTTCCAGATAGCGATACAGATGTTCTGGCAGGATTTCCAGCCCACTAAAGCCTGTCTCATGGGCGATGCGTAACTGAGTGACGGCATTGCTGTACCAAACAGACACGCCATGCAACGACAACTTCATCTCTCCTCCTTGTTACCTCACGGCTTCAGGTGAGAGCGTCGAATACGCAATTCTCCCTGAGACCAAACGCCACCCGGAGTGGCACGTTCATCAATCAGCCGGTTCAGGGCTTCAGTGACGATCAAATCAATACGTTGGCTGAAAGTGGTGAGCTGCCAGCCGGGCAAGCTGGCTTCGTCGATGTCATCGAAACCCACCACCGCCATAAATTTGTTGCCTGCACCTTCGCGCAGTGCCGCCAGCGCGCCGAGCGCGAGCACATCGTTTTCACAAAACAGCGCTTCAACTCGCTGATCGGGCGCTTGTGCGTTGAGATATTCGGTCAATACTTCGTAGCTACGTTCGCGGGCGTATTCACCGGCGGTGAGCAGCACTTCCAGCGCTAAGCCGGCTTCGTTGAGCGCAAGTTGCAAACCCTCTAAACGCAGCGTGTGATGGCTGCTGGTGGCCGGTCCCATCATGTAACCGATGCGCGTATAACCTTGCGCCAGCAGCAGTTCACCCAGCTGTTTACCCGCCTGCAATCCGTCGACATTGACCACTTCAATGCCGGGTTCGTCATTGTTACGGCACACCTGCACCAGCGGAATGTGGTGCATTTCACGCGCCACGGCGATCAGTTCATCACTCAGCACCGTGCCGAGAAACAGCATGCCATCGACCTGCAGCTGATCGGCCAGCGACAGCACCGCGCGGTAGTTTTCACCGCTACCAATATTCAGCAGCAGCGCCATGTAGCCGCGCTGCTGCAGCTGGCGGGTGACGGTGTCGAGCATCAGCATCGAGTGCGGATTTTTAAGCTCGTCGATCACCACGCCAATAATCTGTGTCTTCTTCTGTGACAGGCTGCGCGCCAGCAGGTTAGGGCGATAACCTAACTCGGTGGCAATGGCGATTACGCGTTCGCGCGCTTTCTCGGAAATGGACGCGCCGGGCGTAAAGGCACGCGACACCGTCCATTTCGAGACGCCAGCCAGTCTTGCCACATCGCTGGCGGTGGCTTTGTGGGATTTTGCGGTTGGTTTACTCATAGCACCTGCATAGGGGAAAAAGCGGAGACCCCCAGCATTGAACGTGAAACCCAACGGAAAATAAACACCTAAGCGCACGCATTTGGCGTAAAGCGCGACAATTAACTCTGTTTTTATGATGTTGCGATTATGTTTGATCTTTGCACCCGATTGCAACGTTTTTTGCAATCGGGTGCATTTCATTAACTTTTTGTGATCGCTTTCGCTGATTTGCACTTTGCCAGATTGACTAAAAAGTCGTCTTCGCCGACATTTTGCTCACCACAACGCAAGAAACATCATTAAAGGCTCACCTGAGTGGCTCATTTTGCACCCGGTAGCAAAAAGTAAAATATCAGAAAAACAATACCCAACATCTTACCTCAACCCATTTTGCACTCGGGTGCAAAATAAACAGGAGTTGTTATGCTCATCGGTGAAAAGAGTATTCCACGCCCACTGCGCTGGGCCATGATCGGCGGCGGTCGTCTTAGCCAGGTTGGTTATAAACATCGTTGCGGTGCGCTGCGTGATAACACGGCGTATCAGATGGTTGCCAGCGCCTTTGATATCGATGCCGAACGCGGCCGCGATTTCGGCGTCAACTTAGGACTCGATGCGGATCGCTGCTACGCCACTTATCAGCAGCTGCTGGCCGAAGAGGCGAAGCGTGAGGATGGCGTTGAAGTGGTATCTATCGCCACACCAAACGGTACCCATTTTGAGATCACTAAAGCGGCGCTGAATGCCGGTATTCACGTGATTTGTGAAAAACCTCTGTTCTTCACCACCGCAGAAGCGTTGGAAATCAAAGCGCTGGCGGCGGCGAAAGGACTGATCGTTGGCGTGACCTACGGTTTCTCTGGCCATCCGCTGCTAATGCAGATGCGGGCGATGATCGCCAATGGCGAAATTGGTGATGTGCGCATGGTGGAGCTGCAATACACCCACGGCTTTAGCGCTAATGACAGCGCCGACAAATTCAGCGAAGCGCAAAAATGGCGCGTCGACCCTAAGATTGCCGGTCCGTCGTTTGTGCTCGGCGATATCTCTACGCACACCTTCTACATCTCACAGCTGGTGCTGCCAGAGCTGAAAGTGAAATCGCTGCTGTGCGATCGCCAGAGCTTTATTCCGTCGCGCGCACCGCTGGAAGATAACGCCATGGTGCTGATGCATTACGACAACGGCGCGGTAGGGCGCATGTGGGCCTCATCAATCAATGCCGGTTCGATGGACAGCCAAAGCATTCGCGTGATTGGTTCACGCGCCAGTCTGGAGTGGAGCGACTACAACCCAGGCGAGCTGAAATATGAAGTGCAGGGCCAACCGAATCAGATCATGCATCACGGCATGCCGTATCTGCATGAAAGCGCTCTGGCGGATGAACGTTTGGGCGCGCTGCATACTGAAGGTCTGGCGGAATCCTGGGCCAATATCTATCTGAAATTTGCCATTGCCATTCACGCTACCCAACAGGGCGACCAAAAAACCCTCGATAACCTGATCTATCCCGATATCAACGCTGGGATTGAAGGTGTGCGCTGGATCGAAAACTGCGTGCGTTCTGCGGACAACGGCGCGAGCTGGGTTAATTACGAATAAGGATTGCCATGAAACTTTCGTTTTGTACTGATAGCCTGGGTCATCTGCCGTTTGAACAGATGCTGGATAAATTGCTGGAACTGGGTGTTTACGGCGTTGAGATGACGACCGGCGGCTGGTCACCGGCACCGCATCTGCGTACCGAAGAGTTGCTGGCGAGTGCCACACAGCGTCAACAGGTATTGCAGGCGCTGGAGAGTCGCGGCATGTCGATTGCGGCGCTGAATGTGTCGGGTAATCCGCTCGATCCGGGCGAACTGGGCAACAAGCACAAGCGCGATACTGAAAACGCGCTGGCGCTGGCCGGTGAACTGGGCGTGAAAAAAATCGTGATGATGAGCGGCCTGCCGCCCGCCAGTCCGCACGACACCATTCCAAATTGGATCACTTACACCGTGAGCTGGCCGCCGACGCTGAAAAACTGCCTCGATTATCAGTGGAATGAGGTAGCGATTCCTTACTGGCAAGGGCTGGTGCAGCGCGCCAAAAACAGCGGCGTGGAGAAGTTTGCGCTGGAGAATTTCAGTTCGATGCTGGTGTGGAATCCGGAAACCTTGTTCCGTCTACGCGACGCGGTCGGTGATATGGTCGGCCTGAACCTCGATCCCAGCCACCTGCTGTGGATGGGCGCGGACCCGATTGCCGCTGCGCGCGCGCTTGGCCCGGCGATTCATCACTGCCACGGCAAAGATGTGCGTCTGGAGCGCGGGCTGGTGGACATCAACGGTCTGCTGGAAACCAAACCGGTGGAAGATGTCGCCAATCGCGCGTGGAACTATGTTGCCGTCGGTTGCGGCCAGGATCTGCAGTGGTGGAAAGAGTTCTTCTCGGTGGTACGCATGATGGGCTACAACGATTGGGTATCGCTGGAGATGGAAGATCTCACCATGTCGGTGGAAGCGGGCGTGACCTCCTCGATTGCGGCGCTCAAGCAAACCATTAGCCAGTAATGTCAAACCCACGGCGGGCAACCGCTCGCCGTGTTCTGTACATCGAGCCCTGCCTGCCTGATAATTCGTGATTCTACCCACTATTCAGAGGCACGCCATGCTGGAAAACCACCCACAGCGCGACGAAATCAGGCTAGAGAATGTGCTGGCGGCGTTGGGCAATCCGATGCGCATGACGGTGATCAGCATTCTGGCGGACGGCGGTGAACACACCTGCGGATCGTTGCTGAAAGGCGTCTCCAAATCCACCTTAACCCATCACTGGCGCGTGCTGCGCGAAGGCGGCATTATCTGGCAGAAACCCTCTGGACGTGAAAATCTGCTGTCGCTGCGACGCGACGATCTCGACGCTCGTTTTCCGGGTTTGCTCGATTCGCTGTTAAGTGCCACCCAACAAGATCCCCTGACCCGCACCACGCTGGATGACTTCCTGGTTAAATAACCCGCGCCCGCCCAGCCAGCGTAGCCACAACCATCTGTAGTGCCGCAATCACTAACAGCAGCATCAGCGGCCACTGCCAGTTGCCGCTGACATCATGCAGCAGGCCAAAACAGAGCGGGCCCAGCGCCGCTAATCCGTAACCGACGCACTGTGCCATGCCCGACAATTTCGACGCCTGAAAATGATCATGGGTGCGCAGATTAAACAGCGACAGGCAAATCACCATTGATGCGCCAGCGCCTAGTCCCGCAAGGATCAGCCACAGCAGCGCATAATTCGGTGCCATTAACAGTCCGGCGACAGCGACAAAAATCGACAGCGAGGCGAGAAAACCAATCGCCCGCTGATCGCGCAGTTTCTTCAGTGCACTCATGCAGGCCAGATTCGAAACGATGGCCACAATTTGGTAGACGAACAGCATGCCACCCGCTTCCAGCTGGCTAATGCCGCTGTCTTGCGCAAAAGGCGTAAACCAACCAATCAGGGTGTAAAACACCAGCGACTGGCAGGCCATAAACAGCGAAACCTGCCAGCCTAAGGCCGCGCGCCACGGTGAGCGCGTTGATGTGCTATTGGCGCTGTTTTTTGCCTGAGATGCAGGCTTTTTCAGATACGGCAGCCAGGCTAGCAGCGCGACGATCGCCGGAACCAGCCACACTGCTAATGAGAGTCGCCAGCCCGCGCTGCTCAGCTCTGCCAGCGGCACCACCACGCCCGACGCAATGCTGGCGGTGATTGCCATGGTCATCGCGTACAAGCCAACATATCGCGCGGTGTGTTCGGTGAAATCACGCTTAATCAGCGGCGGCAGAAGCACGTTGGCCGCCGCAATCCCCGAACTCAGGATTATGGTTCCCGCCCACATTGCATATTCACTGCCGCTGATACGCAGAATCGATCCCAGCGTGATGAGCAGCAACGCGCCCCATAAACTGCGCTCGAGACCAAAACGGTTGCCGAACCAGGCGGCGGGTGGCGCTAAGGTTGCGAACATCAACAGAGGCAAGAAGTTGATCACGCCCGCGGCGCTGGCGCTCAGGCCAAACGTCAGCCGGATGTTTTCCAGCACCGGGCCGACTGCGGTAATTGGCGTGCGCAAGTTGGCCGCTGTGAGCAGCAGTAAGAACAGGAAAAAACCAGAACGACGCAGAGCAGGATTCGCAGATAACGCGGTGTGGGCCATATTTTCGCACCATAGCAATGAGGCAGACCGAGTCTGCTTATGGTGCGTTGGTTGACGTTAACGCTTACGCAGCGGCGATTGACCGCTGAAAGGAGGGCAATACTAACGAGTGAGTGGGGAGATGTAAAGTCGGCTAGAAGGTCCTGTACTCATCTGACAAAAGCCCACACAGAACTGAAATTCGGTTAAGTTCCTGCAAACCGCTGAGTTCTTCTGCGGACAATCTTCCACTTTTAAACACATCACCAGAATCAGGCAGGTTTTTGTCTTGTGGGCATTGTAAAACATCATTTTGAATAGCGTGTTTATAAACAGGAATTGCGGCTTGCATAAGGATGGATTAAAGATGAAAATTGTGCGCACAAACGTGATTATAGCGAGTGAGTTTATGGCCAATATTAATCTCAGAATCGATGATGATTTAAAAGCGCGTGCTTTCGCCGCGCTTGAAAAAATGGGCATTACTCCCTCAGAGGCATTGCGCCAGACCCTAGAATACATTGCTGATAATGAAAGACTGCCTTTTAAGAAAACCTTATTAAGTGATGAAGACGCCGAATTAGTGGAGATAGTGCGTGAGCGCTTACGAAATCCGCAGCCTGTAAACGTAACGCTGGATGATCTGTAATTATTTTCTCAGCTTGCGCCATCGCTCATCCGCGTCCACCTTTAGTATTTCCCTTTTCCACAAATGGACGAACAATGCTCTGGTTATGGAACGTGCTTATCTTGTTGGCAACCGTGGTGGTGATGGAAATCGTCGCGGCGCTGTCGCATAAATACATCATGCACGGTTGGGGATGGGGCTGGCATTTGTCGCACCATGAACCGCACAGCGGTAAGTTTGAGCTCAACGATCTGTATGCGGTGGTGTTTGCGGTACTGGCGATTGTGCTGATTTATGTCGGTGTGCAAGGCATGTGGCCGCTGCAGTGGATTGGTGCCGGAATGACGACGTACGGTGCGCTCTACTTCATGGTGCACGATGGTCTGGTGCATCAACGCTGGCCGTTCCGCTATATCCCGCGCAAAGGCTATCTTAAGCGCTTATACATGGCGCACCGCATGCATCATGCGGTGCGCGGGCGTGAAGGCTGCGTGTCATTTGGTTTTCTCTACGCGCCACCGCTGAATAAGCTGCAAGCCACGCTGCGCCAGCGCCACGGACGTAAGATCAACGAGGACGCTGCCACAGACCAGCCGGACGCGGTTCAGGACGAGCCACACGCGAAGTAATCGCTAAACCTGCCCCTTTCACCAGCAGCGCCAGTTTTTCACCTTTACTGGTGCGCTGCCGTGAATCCCAGGCGTTCACACCGGCGTGCTGAACTTTGACGCCAATTTCGCGATAAACGCCGCGAGCCGTAGCGATGGCCCACGCCGAGCGCAGCGGTAAACCCGGTAAACCGGATCGCGCCGAGTGATAATAGGGTTCCGCTTCCGTTACTAAACGCGCTGCCAGCGTGGCCAACGCTGCACGATGTTGCGGCGCCGTAAGCGTATTGGCGCGTAATCCTGCCTGATCGAGCCAGGATTGCGGCAGATAGCAGCGACCATTTTCGGCATCTTCGACAATATCGCGCGCAATGTTGGTGAGCTGGAACGCCAGACCTAAATCGCAGGCGTGATCGAGCACCGCTTCGTCGCGCACGCCCATCACGCGCGCCATCATCAAACCGACCACGCCCGCGACGTGATAGCAGTAGCGCAGCGTGTCATCGAAGCTCGCGTAATGTTCGTCGCGCGCATCCATGGCGAAGCCTTCCAGATGATCAAACGCCAGTTGTTGCGGCAGCTGATGAATGATCGCCACTTCCTGAAACGCCCTAAAGGCCGGTTCATCCATGTGCGCACCGCTGTAGGCGCGACGGGTTTCAATCTGTAGATGCTGCATACGTGCCTGCGCGTCTTCGACAGCATGCTGCGTGCCGCCTTCGCCCAGCGTTTGCCCATCAATCACATCGTCGCAGTGACGACACCACGCATAGAGCATCAGCGTGCTACGGCGCGTCGGTGCATCAAACAGCTTGGCGGCGGTGGCGAAACTCTTCGAGCCGACCGCCATGGTTTGCGTTACTTGCTCAAGTAAAGGCTGTCGATTCATTCGGCGCGATCCTCCAGCATCAGCCTGGCGGTGGCCTTGGCCGAACCGATCACGCCAGGCACGCCCGCGCCTGGATGCGTACCGGCACCCACGAGATAGAGATTGCTGATATCGGCATCGCGGTTATGCGGTCGGAACCAGGCGCTTTGCGTCAAAGTCGGCTCCAGCGAAAACGCCGAGCCGTGATGAGCATGCAGCGTGTCGCGAAAATCAAACGGCGTAAACATTCTGTGTGTCACTAATTGCTGACGTAATCCCGGCATGTAGTGCTGCTCCAGATAAGCAAAAATTCGATCGCGCAAGCGCGGTCCTTCCTGTTGCCAGTCGATGTCAGCGGTGCCGAGATGCGGCACCGGCGCTAACACATAAAAGCTGCCGCAGCCGGGCGGTGCCAGCGACGGATCGCTGCTGCAGGGCGCGTGCAGGTAAAGTGAAAAATCTTCTGCCAGCTGGCTGCTGTTAAAAATCTCATCGATCAACTCACGATAGCGCGGACCGAAACAGACGGTGTGATGCGCGAGCTGTTCATGCGGCTGATTAAGGCCAAAATAGAGCACAAACAGCGAGTTGCTCATGCGCTTACGCTTCAGCGATGTCGCACGTTTGATTGCCAGCGGATGATGGCGTAGCAGTTTGTCGTAGGTATGCACCACGTCGGCATTGGAGGCCACAGCGGCGGCATCGAAGCGTCGTCCGTCCTCTAACTGAACGCCGCTAATGCGATTGCCGCTGGTCTCCAGCTGGCTCACTTCGGCATTCAGTAACAGCTCGCCGCCCAGGTCCTCGAACAGTCGCGCCATGCCCTGCACCAGCGCGCCGGTGCCGCCGCGCGGAAACCACACGCCCCATTCACGCTCCAGCGCATGAATTAAGGTATAGATCGATGACGTTGCAAAAGGATTACCGCCCACCAGCAATGAGTGAAAGGAAAACGCCTGACGCAGATGATCGTCCTGAATAAATTTCGCCACCATGCTGTAGACGCTGCGCCAGGCTTGCAAACGCCCCAGCTGCGGCGCGACGCGCAGCATGTCACGCACATGCAGAAACGGCACCGTGCCGAGTTTCAGATAACCTTCTTTAAATACTTCACGCGAATAGGCGAGAAACTGACGATAGCCTTCAACATCTTGCGGATTGAACGTGGCGATCTGCTGCTCCAGCAGCGGCTGATTGTTGTCATAATCGAGCTGTTTGCCATCTTCCCAGCACAGGCGATAGAAGGGCGTTACCGGCATCAGCTCGACGTAATCGCTTAGCGATTTTCCCGCCAGCGTGAACAACTCTTCAATGGCGCTGGGATCGGTTATCACCGTTGGCCCTGCATCGAAGGTAAAGCCGCTATCTTCAAACACATAGGCGCGTCCGCCTGGTTTGTCGCGCTGCTCGAGTAAAGTGGTTGGTATGCCTGCCGCTTGCAGGCGAATCGCCAGCGCCAGGCCGCCAAAGCCTGCGCCAATCACATAAGTGCGTTTCATTTTTTCTTCCCTGGTTCGACAGAATTCAACAGCGCGCGCAGCGCTTCACCGATGGGCACCGGCGGCTTGCCGCACAGAATCCGCGCTTTATCGCGCAGGCGCAGTTGCCCGGCGTAAAAGCGGCTAATTAACCCGGCATCGAGCCGGTAAAAACGTTGCATCACGCGCCAGCGCTGCTGCGGCTTGCCGGCCAAAAACAACATGCGGTTTAGCAGACGGAAAAATCGCTGCTCGCGCCACTGCTGACGGGCAAAGCGTTCGATGTGTTGGCTGAGCGTACTGGCATCGGTGGGCAGCAGCGTGCCTACCAGCTCAGCCAGCGCCACGGCGGAAGGCAATGAGTAACCGGTGGTGGCATGAAACAGTCCGGCGCGCAGGCCGCTGCACGGCTGGCCGCGCTGCTGTTGCCAGAATCGATCAATATCGCCGCTCAGGGTAATCGGCAAAATGCCATGCTCTTCACGCAGCAGCGTGCTAAGCCGCCAGCCTTGATGTTTGGCATAGTCGGCGATGTGCTGACGAGCGGTGTTCTCCGCCAGCGTGGGCTGATTAACGTAATGGGTATCTTCAATCAGCAACCGATCGGCGCTGAGCGGCAGCGTGTAAACAAACCGATAGCCCGCTTGCTGATCGACGGTGGCATCCATCAGGATCGGCTGTTGCAGGCCGTGCGGCTGCGCCAGCTGCCACTCTTGTCCAAGAAAAACCTGATAACCCAGCTGCAGATGCGGCGTTGGTTGTAAGCCGCGACCATCAATTACCACTTGCGCATCAAGCTCACGACCATCCGCCAGCGTCACCTGCGTGGGTTTTACCTGTTGTACGGCTGTGTTTGTCCACAGATCGTCACCCATCGCCGCGTAAAGATGGCGGGCAAAATCGCCTGATGCGATGGAACAATAATCCCCGTCCAGATTGCGGCGCAGCGCAGGAAAACGCACCTGATAACCTGACCAACGCACGGTAATCAGCGGTTGCAGCCAGCGCAGCTGTTCGGCGCTGAGATCGCTGTGATGAAACGACCAGGTATGATTGCCGGCCGGATGCGCGTCGCTCTCCAGCAACAGGCATTTTAGCTGCGGCTGCAGTTGACGCAGACGTAGGGCAATCAAGCCATTCGCCAGGCCAGCACCGACCAAAATCACATCGTATTGCGTGCGCATCATGTCGCCTCCGCCAGCACAACTTGCTGCTGGCAGAGCGCCTGCTCGACGATGTCAGCCGCACGCTGGCAACCGCCTGCGCGCTGCAGTTGTGCCTGTATCGCTGACATCCGTAGCGCGTAGCGATCGTCGGTTAGCAGCTGTTGCAAATGTTGCTCCAGTTGATGAACGCGGCTGAAGCGCGATGCGCGGCGACCGACGCCATGCCACTCAATGCGCGCCGCCACGCCGGGCTGATCAAAAGCAATCGGCAGCGCCAGCATCGGCGTGCCGCATTCCAGTGCTTCCAGCGCGCTGTTTAATCCGGCATGAGTGATAAATAGATGGGCGTGCTGCAGGGCGGCGCGTTGATCGACGAAATCTGTCACCCACGCCGCGCCAGCGAGCTCCAGCTGGTGCGCCTGTTCGGTGTTCAATCCCCCGCAATGGGCGATCACCAGTGACAGCCGCAGCTGGCGGCACGCCTGCGCCAGATGCAGAAAAAGCCGGAATCGATGGCCTTGCAGCGTACCCAGCGAGGCATAAATCACCGGCTGGCGCAGCGCTGGCCAGGGCGCTTTAAGCGGCGCAACCGCAACCGGCGCGCGCAGTGGTCCGACGGCGTGATAGCAGGCGGGCAGTTGCTGACGTGGAAAATCAAAGGCCGGCACCATCTGGCTGATTTGTGCCAGCGGCGACAGGCACTGATGCAATCCGCGCCGCTCCGTCAAATTAAACGCCCGAGCGTGTTTGAGGATCACCTCGCCGTGACGACGCATGATGCGATCATAGATATCGCTGCTGGCCTGAAAACGTTTCAGCGCTTTCTCATCCTGAGCAAAACGGAAGGGCATCACCGCCAGCGGAATCCCGGCTTCACGATTGACCGGCAAGGCGCAGGCTACCGAGACAAACGGCAGATGCAGCGCTTCAGCGACCAATCCGCCTGCCGCCTCCATTTCATCGGCGATCACGCCATCGATGTTCAACGCTTTCAGTACCGCTGGCAGTTCGCGGCACAGCATATCGGTGCAGGACGCCAGATCGTTGATCACGCGAAACAGCGACAGGCCGCCCGGCGAAGCCAGCCGATGCAACACGGGCGCCAGCGATCCGGCCGGATGCGTCTGCTGGCCGACGGCAACAAATTCAATGCGTTCGTCGCTGAGCAAGGTGCGGGCATCGGCTTGCTGGATAAATGTTATGCGATGGCAGCGCGCCAGCAGCGTTTGTGCTAACGCTTGCAACGCGTGAAAGTGGCTATAAAGCGGCGGCGCGATCACCGCAAAGTGGCCCACCGGCGGAGCCGCGCTCAGTTGAACATCGCTAGCTGTTGATTAAACAGCGCGTGCATATATTGGCGAGTGGCGATGCCGCGATGGCAAGCGCAGGCAAGGTGTGCATCGGCACTACGCAGGTGATCGCGCAGGCGACGTTCCGCGCCGTCAGCACCGAGCATCTGTACCAGCGTGGATTTGCCCTGATCCTGATGCACATCTTTACCGGTGTGTTTGCAGCCGTCGGCGAGGTCGTCGAGCAGCTGAAACGCCTGGCCCAAATCCTGGGCGAAGAAGCTAAGGCGTTGCCGCACCTGCGGTGAAGCGTCAGCGGCAATCGCCGCCATTTGCAGCGTAGCGCGAAACAGCACGCTGGTTTTCAGTTCGTTGGTCAGGGCGATCGCTTCTGGACTGCGGCTCTGTGCACCGTCGTGCAGATCCTGGAATTGTCCTTGCACCAAGCCCTGCAGGCCGACGGCAGCGGAGAGTTCAGCAATCGCTTCAGATTTATGCACGGCAGGCAAACCGGGTGCAATGGCAATCACTTCAAATGCGCGGCTCAGCAGCGCGATGGCAGCAAGAATCGCCACGTTTTCACCAAATTCGCGATGCACGGTAGGGCGACCACGACGCATCTGCGCGTTATCCATCGAGGGAATGTCATCCAGAATCAGCGATGCCGCATGTACCATTTCCACTGCACAGGCGAGATCGAGAACGCCATTTTGCGTCAGCTCGCAACCCATATCGCGCGCTGCCAGCAGCAGTAATAAAGGACGGATGCGCTTGCCCTGCGCCAGCGTACCGGCACGCATCGCGGCACGCACGCGATCGCTTTGCTGTCCGGCAGGCAGTAAATGTTCGAGATGCGCCTGTAAAATTTGCTGCAGCTGAAGGAGTTCGCTTGTTTGATGTGCTGTGGTGTCGACATGGGTGGTCATAATGGCTATCCATGGTTGGTGAATTTTTTATGCTTTTTGATTAACCGTAGACTGCGTAAGGTGAGTTCGCCAGCGAGGGCCTTGACTTTGTAGGGTTCGCATTCATGCGCACCCGGTAAATATCGTTAATAACGCTATGCGTGATCTTATTAGCGAAATAAGTAACAGCAACGCCGTAACATAAATAACTCCGTTAGGATGGTGGTAAATAAATACCGCTAATGGACAATATAATGACGAATACCAAACCTGCCGTACTGATTATTCAGCCGGTCATGCCTCAGTTAGATGAAAAGCTCACGCAACATTTCCACTGCCATCGCTTATATGAGCAACAAGACGCAGCGCTATTTATTCAGCAGCATGGCAAAGCAATCAAAGCCATCGTTACGCGTGGCGATGTTGGGGTTGAAACAGCTTTGCTTGAGCAATTGCCCGAGTGTAAAGCCATCGCTGTATTCGGCGTCGGCACCGATCGTATCGACCTGAAATACACGGCTGCACACGATATTCAGGTCAGCATTACGCGCGATATTCTGACCGATGATGTCGCCGATTTGGCGCTGACGTTAACGCTGGCTTTCTCGCGTAATTTGGTGGCTTACCATCAGTTTGCCAAATCCGGTGCATGGGAAAATAACGGCGTTGAGCTCTCCAGCCGCGCCAGCGGAAAAAGAATCGGTATCGCCGGGTTGGGCGCGATTGGCTTAGCCATTGCGCGCCGTGCTGAAGCGTTTGGCATGGAGGTGGCGTATACCGCACGTTCAGCAAAAGACGTCAGCTATAAGCGCTGTGACACCATTGAGCAACTGGCTGCCTTTAGTGATTTTCTGGTGCTGGCACTGCCGGGCAGCAAAGAGAATTTCCAGCTGGTCAACGCTAAGGTACTGGCGGCGCTCGGCAAACAGGGCGTAGTGATCAACATTGCGCGTGGCACAGTAATCCATGAACCCGACCTGATCGCGGCATTGCAGCAGGGAACCATTAAAGGTGCCGCGCTGGATGTTTATCCGGATGAGCCGAAAATTAATCCCGCGCTACGTGAACTGGATAATGTGCTGTTAACACCGCATATTGCCAGCGCAACTCATGAAACGCGTGCGCAAATGACCAATAATGTGCTGGAGAATTTGCTGGCCTATTTCGCCGATGGGAAGATTCTGACATCGGTATAATTTAAGTATCCGGATTAAGATGAAATTATTATATCCAGATAAATTATCCCTATTTAGTAATAGCAATTTTCGCTCAGCCAGGCTGTTATGATAGCGGCACTTAATTCAGGAGCCCATTATGACAGCACAGAAAATTGCCATTATTGGCGGCGGCGTTATCGGATTAGCGGTGGCGCGCGCCTTAGCGTTGCAGGGCGTTGAAGTCACCGTTTTCGAACAACAACACATTGGTGCGGGCACCAGCAGCACCACGTTTGCCTGGGTGAACTCCAACGGCAAACAGCCGCAAAGTTATCACCTGCTTAATGCGCTCTCGATGGAAGAGCATCTCAAACTGCAGCACGCGCAGCCGAACGGATTGCGCTGGCTCGAAACCGGTGGCACCTGGGAATGGGCCGCCGAGGGCGATGCGCAACAACGTTTGCTTCAGCGCGCCACGTCGCTGCAATCGGCGGGTTATGCGGCGCGTGAAGTGTCGCCCGCAGATGTGTTGCGCGATATCCCGGAGCTGCGGGCGCAGGCCATCAGCGGCAGCGTGTGGCATTTTCCGACAGAATCGGTGCTGCATCCGGCGCTCTATCTGGCGCGCTTATGGTCCGAAGCGAAAGCGCGCGGCGCGCTGCTGTATCAGCATCAACACATTAAAAGCATCAGCGAAAGTGCCGATCGCGTTACGCTGGATCTGGAAAACGGCGAGCAGTGGCAGGGCGATCGTGTGGTGTTAGCCACCGGACGCTGGGCCAATCAGCTGCTCAATTCACTCGGACTCAACCTGGCGTTGCTTGATACCAGCAAACCGAACGCGGTGGCCTGCAGTTTTCTGGTGCGCACTGCGCCGCAGCCGCTATCGCTCAATGCCAATCTCATTTCTCCGCAACTCAACGTGCGCCCGGACGGCGGCGGACGTTTGCTGCTGCAAGCCTTAGAATTGGATCATTTGGCCGATTCAGCTGCGCCACCGTCGAACACCGGTGATATCGCCGCGCAGTTCCGTGCGCGTTATCACGCGCTGTTTGCGGATGCGGGCGAGTTGCAAATTGAACAAATCGTTGTAGGCCAACGTGCCCGACCTGCTGATGGTTTACCGGCAATCGGTTATGTCACTGCGCATCAGCGCGTCTATGTGGCGGTGACGCACAGCGGCATCACGCTTTCGCCATTGATTGGCAAGCTGGTGGCTGAAGAGCTCGTCAGCGATGTAGTAAGTGAACTGCTCAGTGATTTTCGCCCGCAACGTCTGCTGGGTAAAAGCGTGGAAGAGTTTGCGCCGATAAAGCGTAATTTCCCGGCGGCGCAATAACGCAGCGAGACACTGTTTTTACCGGTCTCTTTCATAATCGATAGTCTCTTTCACCGCCGCCACGGCAAGCCGCAGTTTATCCTTGCTGACCGATCCCAACGCAAGACGAATGGCATGCGGCACATTGATTGAGGTACTGAAGGGTTCAGCTGAAGATACCGAGATCTGCTGCTGGATTAAACGCTGTACCACCCGTTCAGCCCTGACTTCGCACGGCAACGGTAGCCAGAGAAAATAAGAGTTGGGATGGCTGATAAAATCCTCGGGCGCAAGAATCTGGCGGGCGATCGACTGGCGCTCACGGGCATCCCGTCTTTTCAGTGTTTCCAGGCGTTTGATCGTCCCATCCTTAATCCAGCCACATACTAACGAGACCATCAGAGAAGGGGTATTCCACGTAGTGGCACGAATAGCGCGCTCAAGCGCTGCACGCATGCCAGCGGGGCAGACGACGACGCCGACGCGCAACCCGGTAGCGATATTTTTCGCAAAGCCGGTCACATAGAGGGTTCTTTCGGGGGCATAAAAAGCCATTGGTGGCGGCGGACGAGGTACCAGATAAGCATAGGCGGCATCCTCAATCACCAGAAGATCAAAGGTTCGGACAATCAGGGCCAGCTCTCTGCGTTGCGCAGAACTCAGAACCCAGCCAAGCGGGTTGTGCAACGTAGGCATGGTATAAATCGCACGGACGCGCCTGCGCTGACAAATCTGCCTTAATGCATTGAGATCAGGACCGTCTGGCCCAGCCGGTATGGCGGCAAGTTCAAGATGATAAAGCGCAGCCAGCGCCTTAAAGCCGGGATAAATCAACGCGTCTACTGCCACAACATCCCCAGGTTTCAGCAATCCCATAACCGCTATGGTAAGGCCGTGCTGTGCGCCATTGACAATCAGAACGTCATCAGCCGAAGGCGTGATCCCGGTTGAGCTAAGCCATGATGCAATGGTATGCCGATCGCTCTCTTTTCCGGCATGCGGCTGGTAGCGCAGCAGCGATTCGATATCGCCCGCATTGGAGAGATTGCGCAGGGCATCGCGCAGGAGATCGGCCTGACCAGGCAATGCGGGATAATTGAAATTGAGGTCCACCACATCGGTTGCGACCACATGCTGATCGACACCGAGACCCAGAGGCAAAGAAATTTCCCGGACGAAAGTCCCGCGTCCGGTTTCACCGCTGACCAGCCCGATGGCTTCAAGTTCAGCGTAGACGCGTGTAGCGGTTGCTAGTGAGATCTGTCTTTCCGCAGCCAACGCGCGATGCGTCGGCAGGCGCGTGCCTGCAGACAATTCTCCGCTGCGTATAGCCGCAGCATATTCGTCAACCACATCCTTATAGCGTGCTTTCACCGATTGTATCCATGACAATATTTTGATTGTTCTGGATCATGGCGTTTATCCTCCGTAGCGTCAATTCATGAAGGAAATAGTCACCTTCACTCAGCTACTGAAAGAGGTTTAACGTGGTGATACAAAAGACGCGTCCTGAGGCAATGTCAGGTTGGCTCAACGGCCTGGTGGGCGTGATTATTTTCAGCGGATCGCTGCCAGCAACACGCATTGCCGTTCAGGACATCGACCCGTTTTTCCTGACTTTTATCCGCGCGTCGATAGCGGGTGTGTTGGCGCTCATGTTGATCTGCTTGTTTAAGGTCAAAAGACCTGATCCCAGCCAATTATTCTCGCTTTTCATCGTCGCTATGGGCGTGGTGATCGGTTTTCCATTGCTGACCGCCATGGCTTTGCAGCACGTAACTTCGTCACATTCGATCGTTTTCCTCGGGTTGCTTCCACTCGCAACCGCCGTCTTTGGCGTCATTCGTGGTGGTGAACGTCCGCGACGCGCCTTCTGGCTCTTTTCCCTCTGCGGCAGTTTGCTGGTTATGGGCTTTGCGCTTTCTCATCTCGCCGCCGTATCACTCAAAGGCGATCTGCTTATGCTCGCATCAGTGATCGTCTGTGGCCTGGGCTATGCCGAAGGGGCAAAACTTTCACGTGAGCTGGGAGGCTGGCAAGTTATTAGTTGGGCGCTGATTATTTCACTGCCTTTCATGTTGATCGCGTCATATTTGACCTTGCCTGAATCCCTGAGCCACATCAGCACTTCAGCCTGGCTTGCGCTGGGCTATGTCTCGCTTTTCAGCATGCTGATTGGTTTTATCTTCTGGTACAAAGGGCTCGCTATCGGTGGAATTGCCGCTGTCGGGCAACTGCAGTTGCTTCAGCCATTTTTTGGACTGGGTCTGTCTGCTTCGTTGCTGCACGAGAGCGTCAGCCCGCTGATGATAGCTGTCACGCTTGGCGTCATTCTCTGCGTCATCGGTTCGCGAAAATTTGCGCGTTAATCTTCATGCATATTGGCCGCCCGCAGGCGGCCTCATCCATTTTGGATCAATAACGCAGTCGCCCGCTAAAACCATTGGAAATCAGCGCACCCGACTTAAGCGTTAAATCGAAATCCTGTTCTCGCGGCTGCAGCGCATTGATGAAGCTTTCGGCCCACTTATGGCAATCATGCAGATGCAGATTTTTTAGCAGGCTGGCGTGACGTTCGCGACGCACCGAAAGCGGCATGATGAGCGCGGTATGAATGGCATCGGCGATAGCATCGGGATCGTAAGGATTCACCAGAAGCGCGCCCTGCATCTGTTCGGCGGCGCCGGCAAACTGCGACAAAATCAGCACGCCGGGATTGGCATGATCCTGCACGGCGACATAGGTTTTCGCCATCAAACTCATCCCGGCTATCAGCGGTGTAACCAGCGCCACGCGCGCCGCACGGTAAAATCCGCACAGCTCTTCACGTGAATAGTGATTGCTCAAATAACTCACCGGATACCAGTTCAGCTCGCCATGCACGCCATTCATTTCGCCGCAGCGGGTTTCTAAATCACGCGACAATGCTTTGATGCGATGGCTGTAGCCTGACGCCGCTGAAGCCAGTTGCACCAACGAAAACTTGTGGTGATACTCCTCGTGTTGACGCAGTAAAACTTCTATCGCGCTGATACGGTAAGGCGTGCCGGTGCTGTCGTCAAAATGCCCGCCGCTGAGGATGAGATTCTCCGGTAAGGTGTCGCGGCATTGCTGCTCCATAAACTGGCAGCTGTTACTTTCAGCCAGCGCGCTAGTTTCGGCTGTATCAATGCCCACCGGGAATACGCCGACGCGAATCTGGCGGCCATGAATACGCAGCGTGTAAGGCGTTAGCCGTTCGCAACGGAATCGGGATTCAATCCACGCGGTGAAATTGTTCATGTCGTGGGTGGTCTGGAAACCAATCAGATCGGCGCATAATAGGGAATCGGCCAGATAGCGCCAGTTCGGCACCGATTCAAATGATTGTCCCGCCGGGAAAGGTTGATGGAAAAAGAAACCAATGCGATTTATCAGGCCAACATCGCGCAGCATTTTAATACTGGGAATCAGGTGATAATCCTGCAACCAAATATCATCATCGGGCATGGCATATTCACTGATGGCGCGTGTATAGGTTTCATTCAGTTTCATATAACCGATTTGGCTGCTGGTAGAAAAGCGCGCCATATCGGGACGCTGATGAAATACCGGCCATAATCCCTGATGGATATATTGATGATAACCTTCTTCATATTCTGATTTGGTCAAGCGGAATGTCAGCGTGTCGAATTGTTTACCGCTAGTAAAATTCAGCTCACGATGAGGTTCAGTGGTAAAAGATTCAAACTCGCCACTCCATTTCACCCACATGCCACCACGATGCGTCAATATACTTTCATAAATACTTGAAAGCGTTGAGTGGTTGTTTTGATTGTGTGATACCAATATTAAGCCTGACATATTTTTTACCCGTTGCTTAATCTGCCCGTTATTAATATCTGGCAGGGGATTTGAAAGAGGTTGGCGTAATAATAATTGAATGATTCCGCTCATTATTTTCTTTGATACACATCCTTCACGCTGTCGATAAAATAAGTTATCCGACCTGCCCGTAAAAAAGCCGTAAAAAAATCGTTCAGAACTATAAAAATTTAATACATGTGATTTATTAAATTCTACCCGCTCAGGCTACAGCAACTATCATTAGCCTCGACACTAACGATCTTTCACGGAGACAGCATGAAAATTGGCATTGTGGGTTACGGTACCGGCGGCAAACATTTCCACGCACCTTTCATTGAAGCAGCAAACGGATTAGAGCTGGCGGGCATTGTTGCACGCGCGCCTGCGACCATCGCAAAAGCAAAAGCTGACTATCCCGATGTGCCGATCTTCGCCAGCCTGACTGAAATGCTGGCGGCGGGCGTGGATATCGTCACCATCACCACGCCACCGCAAACCCGTCGTGAACTGGTTCTGGAAGCGATTGACGCCGGTGTGGCGGTGATCGCGGATAAACCCTTCGCACCCGATGCCAAAACCGGGCGGGAGTTGGCTGCAGCGGCCACTGCTAAAGGCGTGGTGTTGAGCGTCTATCACAACCGCCGTTATGACGCTGATATTCTGACGCTGAAGAAAGTCATTGAACAACAGCAAGTTGGCAAAGTTTGGCGCTTGCATAACCGCATGGATTTTGATGACGCGTTGACGCTGGAAGGCGGTGAAACCGGCGGATTGCTGCGCGATCTCGGTAGCCACATCGTGGACCAGGCCATTTGGCTGATGGGTCCGGTGAAATCGGTGTATGCGCAGCTGGATATTGTCGAATTACCCGAAGGCCCCACCGATGCCAGTTTTGTGCTGACGCTAACGCATCACAATGGTACGCACTCCTATGTTTCTGCCACCAAACTCAATCGCATGGTTTGCCGCGAACTGCGCTTGTACGGCGAAAAGGGCAGCTATCTGTCGCAAGGCACTGATGTGCAGGCGCAGGCGATTTTTGCCGGTAAACGACCTGCGGATGATTTAGCGGGTTGGGGCTACGAGCAGCGCGAGCGTTGGGGAATTTTGCATCATGCTGAGGGCGACGAAGCGGTGCCATCGGAGCAGGGCGCTTATCATGCCTATTATGAAGCGTTTGCCGACGCGGTGCGCAACGGCACCGAACCGCCGGTGACTACTGAGCAGGCGATTGAAGTGTTAGCGGTGCTGGATGCGGCTTTTGTCAGTGCGCGGGAAAACCGAGTTGTGACACTGGAGTAACAATTTTTGGTCACCATGAATGGCGTAAGGCTTGTCAGTTAAAGGTGAATCGGTCGCCATGAATGGCGACCCTACAAAGGGCTGGCGCATTTATACGCACCGGGACATTCGGCCTGTTAGAATGACCGCTGTTCAGAAGTGACTCGAAGAGGTTTAGTTGTGTCGACGTTAGTATTTAGAGAAGCCAGGCTGGCCGATGTGGATCGTTGTTACGCGATTGAGATTGAGGCTTACGAAGGTGATGAAGCCGCCACGCGTGAAAAGATTGCTACCCGCATCGCGCAGTATCCGCAGGGATTTTTATGTCTGGAAACAGACGGCAAGGTGATTGGCTTTATCAACGCCGGTTGCGCGTGGGATGTGGTGATGTCGGATGAAGCGTTCAAAGAGTTAATCGGCCACGATCCCGCAGCACCGAACGCCATCATTATGTCGGTGGTGCTTGATCCTGCTTATCAGGGCAAAGGTTATGCGTCGCTGCTGATGCGCCAGTTTATCGACCTGATGAAGAAAATGGATAAGCGAACCATTCATCTGATGTGCAAAACCCAGCACGTCGAGCTGTATAAAAAATGGGGCTATCAGTACGTCAAACCGTCCGAGTCAGACCACGGCGGCATGGCGTGGCATGAGATGCTGATGACACTGTAATTCGTCGGGTCGCCATGAATGGCATAATGCCGCTCAGTTGAACATTGATTTGCATATGTATGCAGGTGCGCATGAATGCGCACCCTACGAAAAACGCGCCAAACCTTTGTAGGGTCGCCATTTATGGTGACCGAAAGGCGCTTAACTGACGAGCATTGCGCCATTCATGGCGGCCCGAATCTCCCCTCAAGCAGCCACACCTTTCGGCTGAGCCGACAGATGTCCCGCCCATAAACTGGCCACCCATTTCACGCCTTTGGCGGTAAAACGCGCTTGTGAGAAAGCATGCTGATTCTCGCCACGCCCGGAACGCAAGGTGAAATAACCCGCCTGCATATGATGCTGCTGCGGAGCCAGCGTGCCTTTTTCGCGGTACATGATGTTGCGTTCTAACAGGAACTCACGAAACTCGGTTTCCTTGACCTTCAACATCTTGCACAGCTGACGAAAGCCGAGTGAATCTTCGATCTCAACAAAGCGATCAAAAAATTCAGCCTTGGGTGCAGACAATGCAAGTTGTTGCTCAGCCGCACGGCGCTGCTCAAACTGTTCCGCCCAGGCGCGGGCCGCTTCTGCTGGATTAGTGAAATCAGGTAGATGGGTAAATTGTTCGCGCTGCTGCCAAAGATCGAGTAATTCCGCAGTGAAGCCAGGCGAAAGCCGGGCAACGGCAAGTAATGAATCGCGTTTGTTGAGACGAAACTCCTGACGCACTTCACCCTGATGCTCATACAGATTCACCGTCAAAGGTTGGGAAAGACGCTGTGCGGTTTCCAGGCTTTTAACCAGGCGCTTCACTTCGCCGTGCGTGATGCCCGTGACATGGGCAATTTCGCGGCTGCTCATCATCATCGATGCATTCAAAGCAGACAGACTTTCTGTTGAGATCATCATCATTATCACCTCTTGCAGACTTACTCAGCCTTGTAGCTGTTGAATAAGTATACGCAACACTGTTTATATATCCAGTATTATTTTTAACCGTTCACGTAAGATGTTCAGCTTTGCGTAACGTTTCACAAAGCCAGCGCAGTCCTACGTAATGCCTGCGTATTCTCTTAAAGTGAGGGTTTAGCGGTTTATTAAATTGTCGCGATGAGGGCTGTTTGCTAATTTTGAGCCAATTTTCCGGGCTTTTATCGGCTTTCTGCAGCATTACGTGCAGGGCTGATGTGTGCCTTTTTAACAGCAATAAGTAGTTAACTGGCGGCTGTGCTGCTGGAGAAACGATGAAAAAGAATAAATTTAAAACCCATCTGGTCTCATTAGGTTTACTGGCGGAAAAAAAGCTGACCAAACGCCGAACGCTGCCCGATTACAATCCCGCCGCAGAGCAGGATATTAATTTGGTTGCACGCCAGACCGCACCCGCAGCCATTCCGCGTCAGATTTGGATGTACTGGGAAAGCGAAACGCTGCCGCAAGAAGTGCAGATTTTTGTCGACAAGATCGTGCGTGAAAACCCCGGTTATCTGGTAACGGTCATCAATAACCTGAACATCCAGCACTATTTGCCCGATCTGCACTTCGTACATCAGGATATGCGTCCTTCCCATAAAAGTGACGTGATCCGGCTGGAGTTGCTGCATCGCTATGGCGGAATCTGGATGGATGCCACCATCATCCTCAACCGAACGATGGACGAATTGCTGGCGGTGAATGTTGACGATCGTTATGACCTGATCGCCTTCTACCGCGACAGTTCCACACTGGATAAAGCCTATCCGGTGATCGAATCCTGGTTCCTGGCCGCGCCGAAAAATAACGCCTTCATTGCACGCTGGCTGCACTTTTTCCGCCCGATTATGGAAGTAGGCGCCGATGAATTTTTCTGTCGTCTGCTCGCGTTGCCCGATTACGAAACCATTGTGCAGGGCATCACGCCACCGGATTATCTGGTGGTGTATATCGCGCAGCAGCAGGCGTTGCGTGAGAACAATCAGTACAACTTCTACCTGCGTAAATGCGAGGCCAGCGCCTTGCTGTATCAAAGTCTGGTGGAGTGGCGTCCGGTGAAGCTGAGCCGCATGCTGATGGTGGATCGTCTGCCAGCAGTGTTGCCGCCGCTGACCAAACTGACGGGATTTGATCGCAAATATCTCGACACCAATCTGAAATATGGCGTGGTGAACAAAGACAGCTTATTGGGTCAGATTCTGTTAACCAGCCAGAAAGGTGCCCGCCCGCAGACGCCGCTTCCGGCGCTGACCAGCAAGGCATAGCGCATCAGGGATTGATCAACTGCTGTAGTGCCGCGGCGCTGGTTTCATCGTCCGGCACATACACCAGCAGGCGATCGCCGTTGCGCGACGCTGACCACCAGTTATTTTGCCGCAGCGTCAGTTCACCCACTTCGTCGCGGTAAAAGCGTTTCACGCGATTCTCAACCTGGCCCAATTCATAGCGCTGCCAGGTGTGCGCAAACTCATCTGAACTGTTTAGTAAACGGGCAAGGAAGCTTTCCCAGTGCGGATCGCCAAGGTGCTCGCCCATCTGCCCGCGAAACATCGCCACCATCTGAGGCATCACTTCATCCCAGTCACTGATGGCTTTGCGCCATGCGGGATGATTGAATGCCAGCCAGATGCAGTTGCGATCTTCCAGCGCGATCTCGGCCAAATCGACGCCCATCAAGGCACACCACGCGGCGTTATAGCCGAGGATATCAAAGCGCGGTGTCTCAATAATTGCCGGTAACTGGATAGCGTCGAGCATCTGCTGATTGTGCGCAGCAATTTTGCAGCAGGCTGCCACCACGCGCACCGAAGGCAACGCATGTCCGGCAAGCGAAAACAGGTGCTGCGTTTCCACATCGTTGCACTGCAACGCGCTGGCAATCGCCGTCAGGGTTTTTGGTGAGGCTTTGATGTCGCGACCCTGTTCCAGCCACGTATACCAGGTCACGCCAACATCCGCTAACTGCGCGACTTCTTCACGGCGTAAACCCGGCGTGCGGCGATGGCGCATGCGCGGCAAACCAAGCCGATTAGGATCGAGGTTTTCGCGGCGCGTGCGCAGAAAAGTACCAAGTAATTTGCGGTTGTTTTGTTCGGTGGTAACAGGCGCGGATGCCAGGCTCATAAGCAGATCCTTCGACAAGACGGGTAGTATTTATACCATGATAAACAAGAACTGGTACCCGTTTAATGGTTAGGTGATGCTATGCCGTACTGACAGCAAAAACAAGGTAAAACCGATGCAGACATCGCAACTTCAACGCACAGGATTGATGGTCCTGCTTGCCGGGCAGCTGCTGCCCATGATTGATTTTTCTATCGTTAACGTAGCGTTAGACGCGATGGCCCACACGCTGCAGGCCACAGCGATCGAGCTGGCGCTGATCGTCGCGGTATACGGCATCGCCTTTGCCATCTGCCTGGCGATGGGCGGGCGGCTCGGTGACAATTATGGCCGCCGCCGCGTGTTCCTTGCTGGAGTATGGATCTTCGGTATTGCATCTTTATTATGCGGCATCGCTAACAGCGTCGGCCTATTGATGTTTGCCCGCGCGCTGCAAGGCGTGGGCGCGGCCTTTATCGTGCCGCAAATTCTCGCCACGCTGCACATCACGCTGAAGGGCAGAGCGCATGCGCGCGCCATCGGTTTGTACGGCGGCATCGGCGGGCTGGCGTTTATCATCGGTCAGGTGCTGGGCGGATTTCTTATCAAAGCGGATATCGGCGGTTACGGCTGGCGCAGCGTATTCCTGATCAATTTGCCGATTTGCCTGTTTGTGCTGATCACCGCGCGCCGCTTTGTGCCGGAAACGCAGAACACCCAACGCGTGCCGGTGGATGTCAGTGGCACCTTGCTGCTGGCGGGCGCGATTGGCTGCCTGATGCTGGCACTGGCGCTCGGTCCCCTGCTGCATTGGTCGTGGCCGTGCATCTTGCTGCTGGTGCTGTTCCCGCTGTTTCTGCATCGTTTGCGCCAGAGTTCGCTGCGTCTGGAAGCGGCCAACGGCGCGCCGCTGTTGCCGCCGTCACTGCTGCGTCTGCCGAGCGTGCGATTTGGTCTGACGCTGGCGGTGCTGTTCTTCTCCTGCTGGAGCGGCTTTATGTTCTCAGTGGCGTTGACGCTGCAGGCCGGTTTAGGGCTGACGGCGTTTCAGTCCGGGAATGCGTTTATCGCGCTGGGCGTGGCCTATTTTATCGGGGCGATGCAATCGACGCGTATCGTTGAGCGTTTAGGTAAGCGCGGTGCCTTGCTGATGGGCTGCGGCATTCAGATGGTTGGTTTACTGGCACTGATCGCCACGCTTCAACTCGCCTGGCCGCAGGTCGGTATCTTCACACTGATCCCCGCGACGGTGCTGATTGGCTTTGGTCAGTCGTTTATTGTCAGCACCTTCTACCGCATTGGCATGAGCGGCGTGCCGCATCATCAGGCGGGCGCGGGCAGTGCGGTGCTTTCAACGGTGCAGCAATCGGCGCTGGGTTTAGGCCCGATGCTGCTGGGCGGCGTATTCACACAGATCTACACGCACGGCAATCATCTGGCGGCAATCACCGGTACGCTCGGCGTTGAGCTGGTGATGATGGCATTACTGGTGATCTTCACCAGCCTCAATCGCCGCACCTTTCAGCCGTTAACGGCGGAAGGGTAATTCTTGTGAGCAGATTTCAGCAGGAGCTTTCCACCTTATTGTAAAACAACCGAAAATCCGTGAGTCGCGCTGAATTTACCTTTGGCTCAGCGGTCTTTTTTCCGGAACATATCGCCGCAGTTAACGGGCTGAACCGCGTGTTCAGCCCGTTTTTTATGTGGTTCAGGCACAGGAAAAACGGCAGGCTCACAACAGATGAAGAAGATGTTAACCGGGTTACTTTTCATGGTAACCACCACCGCCTTTGGTGCAGATGATTTCACCCTAAAGGATATTCACTTTGCTGGACTGCAGCGCGTCGCACCCGGCGCGGCGCTGCTGCATATGCCGCTGCGTATTGGCGATCGCGTCAATGATGATGATATTCGCAACACCATCCGTGCGCTGTTCGCCACCGGCAATTTTGAAGATGTGCAGGTGCTGCGTGACGGCGATGCATTGCTGATTAAAGTTAAAGAGCGCCCGGCGATTGCCAGCATCTCGTTCTCTGGCAACAAAGCGATTAAAGAGGATCAGCTCAAGCAGAACCTTGATGCCTCAGGCGTACGCGTGGGTGAAGCGCTGGACCGCACCACGCTGGCGGATATGGAAAAAGGGCTCGAGGATTTTTATTACAGCGCCGGGAAATACACCGCCAGCGTCAAAGCGGTGGTCACGCCATTGCCGCGCAACCGCGTCGATCTGAAGTTCATTTTCACCGAAGGCGTATCGGCAAAAATTCAGCAGATAAATATTGTAGGCAACCAGGCTTTTTCATCGGATGAACTGATTTCGCATTTCCAACTGCGCGATGATGTGCCGTGGTGGAATTTCATCGCCGACCAGAAATATCAGAAGCAGAAACTCTCGGGCGATTTAGAGACGCTGCGCAGTTATTATCTTGATCGCGGCTACGCACGATTTAATCTCGATTCCACACAGGTCAGTTTAACGCCGGATAAAAAACATCTTTACGTTACGATAAATATTCATGAAGGCGATGTTTACCATGTTAGCGGCGTAACGCTGACGGGAAATATGGCTGGCTATTCCGCCGAAATTGAAAAACTGGCGCAGTTGCCAGCGGGCACCTTATACAGCGGGGCAAAAATCACTGAAAACGAAGAGGCGATTAAAAGCCTGCTCGGTCGATACGGCTATGCGTTCCCGCAGGTGAATACCCAATCGGAAATTAACGACAGCGATAAAACCGTGCAGTTACACGTTAATGTCGATGCCGGGCGACGCTTCTCGGTGCGACAGGTGCGTTTTTCAGGCAACGACACTTCGAAAGATGCGGTGCTTCGTCGTGAAATGCGTCAGATGGAAGGCGCGTGGCTGGCGAGCAATCAGGTGGAGCAGGGCAAGGCAAGGCTTAATCGTACCGGCTATTTTGAGAGCGTAGATGTCGATACACAGCGCGTGCCGGGCAGCCCGGATCAGGTGGACGTGGTGTATAAAGTGAAGGAGCGCAATACCGGCACTTTTAATGTCGGATTGGGCTACGGTACCGACAGCGGCATCAGCTATCAGCTTGGCGTCAGCCAGGATAACTGGATGGGAACCGGCAACACCGTAAGTTTTAGCGGCACCAAAAACAGCTATCAAACCTATGTCGAAATCGCCGCCACCGATCCCTATTTCACTGTGGATGGCGTCAGTCTGGGCGGCAAGCTGTTCTATAACGATTACAGTGCGGAAGATAACGATCTCTCCGAATACACGCTGAAAAGCTTCGGTGCAGGCAGCACCTTGAGCTTCCCGATCGGTGAAAACAGCAGCGTGAACAGCGGGCTGGATTACGTCTACAACCGCGTCAGCAATATGGCGCCGCAGGTGGCAATGTGGCGTTATCTGGGTTCGGAGGGCATTCATCCAAAAGTCATCACCAGTGATGACGACGATGACGATGCCACCGTTGCAGACAAATTTACCGCCAACGATTTCTTCTGGAATATTGGCTGGAGCTACAACTCACTGGATCGCGGCTTCTTCCCTACCTCGGGCGTGAGCGCCGGTTTCAACACCAAAGTGACGATTCCAGGTTCCACTAACAGCTATTACAAAAGCACGCTGACCGCCAACGGCTACTTGCCGCTGAGCAGCGATCATCGCTGGGTGTTAATGGGCCGCAGTAAAGCCGGTTACGCCGACGGCTTAGGCGGCAAAGAAGTGCCGTTCTACGACAACTTCTATGCCGGCGGCTCCAGTTCGGTACGCGGATTCTCCTCCAACACCATCGGACCAAAAGCCGCCTATTACCGCTGCAGCGGCAGCGAAAGCAGTTACGGGGCTTGCCCGGTAGAGAAATCAGATGATGCGGTGGGCGGTAATGCGATGGCGGTGGTGAGCGCAGAGCTGATTGTGCCAACGCCGTTTATCAGCGAGCGCTATGCTGATTCGCTGCGTACCTCATTCTTCGTCGATGCCGGCACCGTGTGGGATACCGGCTGGCAGAACACTGCCTCCACCAAAGCGGCGGGTATTTCCGACTATGGCGATCCCAGCCAGATTCGAGTGTCGAGCGGCGTGGCTTTGCAATGGCAATCACCGTTGGGCCCGCTGGTGTTTTCTTATGCGTTGCCGATTAAGAAATATGAGGGCGATAAGTCGGAGCAGTTCCAGTTTAATATCGGTAAAACCTGGTAGCTGTATTTAAATCGTTAAATGATGAGATGAGTTTTACATTATCTTTAAACGGTGAAGACAGAATAAATTAGCCAACAGGGTAAAATACCGCTCGTGCAATACTTATGGAATGAGTGTTCGCGAATATCGTTGTTATGCATCTGATTAATTGTATTTCGCCACCCAGATTGGGTGGCTTTTTTATTTGTTAGAGTGGTCGCCATAAATGGCGACCCTACGACAACGGGTTTTGTAGGGGCGCCATTTATGGCGACCTTATAAACAGACGATCACGATTCGATTAAACGCATCCCCGTTTCCGCATCAAACAGATGAATCTTCTCAGCGTTAAAGCCCAGCATAATGCTGTCGCCGCTCACCGCTGCGTGACGGCCAGAAATCTGCATGTGCAACGGCTGACCGTGCCATTCGAGATGCAGCAAAGTGGATTCGCCGGTGATCTCCACCACTTTCACCAACGCTGCGGCGTTGCTGCTGGCTTCCAGCAGATCGTGCGGGCGCACGCCGAGCGTTACGGCTGCGCCTGCACGCTCGCGCGCCACCGCTTGCCAGCGCGCGGGCAGCGGCTGCCACAGATCCTGACACTGCACGCCAGCCACGCCATCTCGGTCGATCAGCTGTGCCGGTAACAGGTTCATCGGCGGTGAGCCGATAAAGCGCGCGACAAAGGTATCCGCCGGACGATCGTAAATCGCCAGCGGTGCGCCTTGCTGCACGATGCGCCCATCCTTCATCACCACAATTTGATCGGCCAGCGTCATCGCCTCAACCTGATCGTGCGTCACATAAACCATGGTGGTTTTGAAACGCTGATGCAGCGATTTGATCTCGGCGCGCAACTCCATGCGCAGCTGCGCATCAAGGTTCGACAGCGGCTCATCGAACAGGAACACTTTGGGATTTCGTACCATCGCGCGGCCCATCGCCACACGCTGACGCTGTCCGCCCGACAACGCGCGCGGATAGCGTTGCAGCAGCTTATCGATGCCGAGAATTCCGGCGATGCGCGCGATTTTGCTCTGCTGCTCCTCGCGCTTCACCTTCTTCACCTGCATGTGAAACGCCAGATTCTCCGCCACGGTTAAGTGCGGATAGAGCGCATAGCTCTGAAACACCATGGCGATATCGCGGTCGGCCGGATCGCGGTCGTTGATCTGCACTTTATCCATCAGGATCGCGCCATCCGATAAGCTCTCCAGCCCGGCCAGCAAACGCAGCAACGTCGACTTTCCGCAGCCGGATGGGCCCACCAGCACGGTAAAACTGCCGTCAGGAATGGTGAGATCGAGCGGATGCAGCACCGACTGTTTTGCGTAGCGTTTGGCCACTTTTACGAGTTCAACACTGGCCATAATTTAAAACTCCTGGGAAAGTTGCAGTTGATGCCAGTCGGGATAACGACGCGGCAGGGTGCTGATAGCCAGTGACGCCACCGAAATACCCCATTGCAAAGCCGTATTGAGATCTTGCTGATGCAGCAGGGCGGTGAGGAATCCAGCGTTAAAACTGTCGCCCGCGCCGATGGTATCCACCACCGTGACCGGACGCGCAGGCTGACTCACGGAATGTTCGGCCTGCCAGCAGCGCGCGCCCTGCGGGCCGCATTTCACCACGCAGCCGCCGCGTCCGCTCAGCTGTTGCGCCAGCATGTGCGCGCTGGCAGGCAAGTCGTCTTTCGCCGCCAATCCCAGCGTTTCCACTTCATTGAGCAGCAGCCAGTCGCACAACGGCAGCCATTGCCTGACTTGCTGGCGCACCTTGTCCGTCCAGCCCTGCGGCGGCCAGCCGGTATCAACAGCGGTGATAAAACCGCGCTGCTGTAGCTCTGAAAGCAGCGCCGGATATTCGTCATACAGATGCAGGCACAAGAAGGTGCCGCACAGCAGCACGATATCGCCGTCAGCCGCTTTAGCAGGCAGCTGATCCAGCACATCCTGCGCGGTGAGTTGCACGATATGGCCGAGATTACTCAGGAAGGATCGCTCGTGATCCGAATGCGTCACGCCAACGGTTAGCGAGGTTTCGCAGCTATAGCGCGTCCAGTGCGCGGCGCTGTGCGGAAAATGACTCGCCAGCCAGGCGCTCAGGCCATCATCGCCCTGATTAGCCACCGCGCGATGGCGCACCTGCATCGCTTCCAGCGCCAGCGCGCAGTTGCCCGCCGATCCGCCGGGACGCAGTTCGCTGTGATTCAACATCACTTCGGTACCGCGCTGCGGCCAGTTATCCAGCGTGCCCATGATCAAATCGACATTAATATTGCCCACCACATACAGCGTGGCGGTGAGTTTATGTTCAATCATCCTTTACTCCCGCCACTGGCAAGGCCGCTGACCAGCGTCTTTTGCAGCCAGATGGCAATAAATAGCGGTGGCACCGACGCCAGAATGCCGACGGCAGCGATCAAGCCATCATCGGTGGCGCGCCCGGCGGTGAAACCGGCAATGGTGACCGGCAAAGTTTGTGCGGCGATATTGCTGGTAAACAGCAGCGCATAGAAAAATTCGTCCCACGCCAGCAGCCAACCAAACAACGCTGCGGCACCCAGCACCGGCTTCGCCAGCGGCAACGTAATGCGCAGCAGCACTTGCCAGACGCGCAGGCCATCGAGTCGCGCCGCCTGTTCAATATCCTGCGGCAGCGTATCGAACTGGTTTTTCAGCATCCAGGTGAGGAACGGCAAAATCAGCGAGCAGTAGACGATGATCAATCCGGGTCGCGTGTTGAGCAGGTCGAATTGCTGCAACAGGAAGTAAAGTGGCAGCACGAACGCTACCGGCGGCACCATATAGATGGCGAGTGAGGCGAACAGCCAGCCGTCGCGCCCGCGATAGCGCGAGAAGCTGAACGCCGCTGGAATCGCCAGCAGCAAGCAGATGATTGTCGCGCCCGTGGCGACTAACAAACTGTTGCCGAGCGCATGCAGGAACAGCACACCCGGTTGGCCTGGCTCCAGCGACAACAGCTTGCCGTAGCGGGTGAAATCCCACTGGCGCGGCAGCCACTCGAGCGGTACGCGGGTAAGATCGCTGGCGGCGCTGACGCTCATCAAAAAAAGCCAGCCCATCGGCGCTAACACTGAGAACGCCACCAGCAGCGCGGCGGCGTATTTGCCAACATGGCGCATTTTAACCTTCATGAGCGCTTCCTTTGCGGCGCTGCCGCCACAGTAACAACATGTAAAGCGTGATCAGCACCGCGCACAGCAAGGTCATCAACATGGCGTAAGCCGCGCCGCTGCCGGCCCGCAAGTAGCTAAACGACTCCTGATAAACGTAGAAACTCAGGGTTTTGGTGCTATCGACCGGCCCGCCGCGCGTCATCACGTAGATGATGTCGAAGATTTTGAAGGCGTCGATGGTGCGCAGAACCAGCGCCACGCTGAGCGGGCCAACAATCGCCGGGAAGGTGATGGCACGAAAACGTCGCCACGCCGATGCGCCATCCAACCTTGCGGCTTCAAACAGATCGTCGGGAATCGATTGCAGTGCCGCCAGCACCAGCAAGGTCACCAGCGGATAGTTTTTCCAGATATCGGCGAACATCACCGCGTTGAGCGCCGAATCCGGCGAACCCAGCCAGCTGCGATAGCCATCAATGATGCCCAACTGCGTCAGCAGGGCGTTGATGCTGCCGTAATCCGGGTTGAAGTTCAGACGCCACATCATGGCGTTAACGATGGTCGGCAGCGCCCACGGCAGAATCACCAGCACGCGCAGCAGGTTGCGACCGGCGAATTTCTGGTTCAGCAACAGCGCCACCAGCACGCCGATCACACCCTCAATCGCCACCGATACCACGGTGAAATAGAGCGTGCGCCACAGCGAGCTGCGGAAATCCGCATCGGTGATCGCAAACAGGTAGTTTTCAAAGCCAATCCAGCCCGGCGCTTCACCGCTGCCAATCAGGGCGGCATCGGTGAAACTCAGCCAGATCGTGCGTAACAGCGGCCATGCGGTGAGCAACAGCATCACCAACAGCATGGGTGCCAGCAGCACCCATGCCTGCCGTTGTTCGCGTTGACGCAAACTCAGCATTGTTGCCCCTTAGCGCAGACGCGCCGCACTCTTATCTACCGCTTGCAGCGCGGCATCTGGCGTTGCGCTGCCAACCAGCACCTGCTGCAATTGCTGCTGCAGCGTGTTGGAGAGACGCGAATAGTCGGCGGTTTCCGGACGCGACAGCATCACGTTGAGCGACTTATCCGCCGCCGCGATCAGGCTTTCCTGGTTTTTCAGCACCGCCGGATCCTGGTACGAGCTTTTCCAGATCGGCAGACTCAGCGTGGCGTATTTGTTCTGTACCGGCTGCGAAGTCATGTAGCTGATGTATTGCCATGCCTGATCCGCGTGGGTGCTGCCTTTGGTGATGCCCAAGCCCATCGAACCGTTCACCGCACCGAATTTACCAGGCGCATCACCTGGCGCGGGAACAATGCCCACCTGACCGGCGACCTTACTTTGCTTCGGATCGTTGGCCATGTTGTACATGTAGGTCCAGTTGAGCGCGAACGCCGCATCGCCGTTGGAGAAGGCTTTACGCACATCCTCTTCCAGATATTCGCGTGAAGCCGGATTGCTCAAGCCTTCATCCAGCGAGCTTTTCATCAGCTTCACCGCTTGCAGCGAGGCCGGGGAGGAGAAATCGAGTTTGTCGTTGTTATAGAACTTGCCGCCGAAACCGGATACCAGCGTGGTGTAATCGCATACCAGCGCTTCGGCCTGCGACCAGCTCCACACCAGCGGATATTTCACGATGTTCTTCTGTTTAATGATGCGTGCGTCATCCATCACCTGCTGCCAGGTTTGCGGCGGCGTAGTGATACCGGCTTTTTCCAGCATCGCTTTGTTGTAATAGAGATATTTGGTATCGAGGATCCAAGGCATACCAAGGGTTTTGCCTTTGAACTCCACGGTGTTCATCGCGCCGGGGAAAATCTGCCCCTTTTCGTCGGCGCTGATACGGCTACTGACGTCCTGCAGCAGATCGAACTTGGTGAATTCTGCCGGCCAGATGGCATCGAACAGCACCACATCGTAGCCGTTACCGCCCGCGCCACGCGCCGCGACAATTTTGTCGTGCAGCGCTTCATACGGTACAAACTCAAGATTAACCTGCACGTCCGGGTGCGCTTTCTGAAACTCCTGCGTCATAGCGCGGATATCATTTTCGCTATACGCCGCCTGCGTCATAAACAGCGCATTCAATGTGGTTGCTGCTGCTGCGTTGCCCACGCTGGCAAGCAGAACCGCTGCAAAACATCCTTTTATGACTGGGTTGAATCGGATTTTCATGGTGTTTTCCGCCTTGATGCAAAAAGAGGGTGTTTTATTAAATCAATTTGATGGATTTAATAACGCGCACAGGTTGTCAGGTTGCTGCGGCTGACATCGGTTAGCTAAAGCAATTGACGTGCCAGGGCATAAATCTCGTTTGCCGCTGGACACTACTTTGCACAGAATTTTGCTGCTGTCAGGTAAACAGGTTGTAAAATGTGTGGGTGATCATAGATATTCGTGTGGGTTTAAAAGCATGGCGATTGTGAAAAGGTGGCGATAACCTTTTGCAGGGTGCATTTTTTAGGTGCAGATGCGTTGGGACTTGCTACATGAACGTGCATTCCACAGCGGAAAATTAGCGTTATCAGTAGCGGGTTAGGATGAGATTTTCGGCTGTTAGCTTAGATTTCAGATATTCATGCCGCGCCTTGGGCGAGTATTTATTAGGCTGGATGAACAACGTTACTCTGTGCGACTCAGCTAAAAATAACGTTTAGTCCGCTATGAGCGAGGACCGGACATATTAAAGTCGGCTATTTAATTGGTTTCTACGGGCAGTAAAAATTACCATGCATTACCCTCCCACTGCCCAGGATGCAAAGATTACATGAGAAAATTACAAAAACTAATTGCTGCTGAGCGTACCGCTTTTTCGCACTACTCAAGCCTATCTTCGATGTCGATATCTCGTATCGCATTAAATTGTCGAAAGGATGAAGTCGCAGATGCGCATATCCTCATTATGCAGTTCAAATCCGAGTTGGCTACAGTTCCTGATTGGGATGGAGATACACAGGATGACATCTGGAGAGCCATTGAACTGTACAGAGCAATCTTGTCAAAAGTAAGAGAATAAAGGGCTGGAGTCCAACCTTGGCACTGATCGGCCCGAAGCGTTCCTCACTGGCAGCGAAGACAGGCCGCTCCTGCTTTAGAGTGAATGTCTGCGTCTCCATTCATCAATTACATCACCCAAATTTTTTGGTACATCATTTCTTATCCAGGCCATAAACTCGCGATCAAAGCGGAAGTCTGCACCACACTCATCCACCATGAAACGGCGAACGTTTTGTGTATTTTTATAGTTTTTATCCACGATTGTAGAACGTGTTAATGAAGAACTATGCCAGTCGATGTTCACTTATGGACTCCTGTTTTAAACAAACGATAGCAGCGTTTAAATTTAACACACTGAATTTGAAATGCCCGCTTCTACACGAAACTGCCCAATGCATGGGCGAAAGGGCTGCAGTGAGCGAAGAGCAGACAGATTTAATGACCTTCACTGTAAGTTGAAGGTGGCCGGCTATTAAATTGCGCGAGTTACCGCCCTAATGAATGATGGACTTTAATTGGAAGCATAATAATCTATTGAAAATAATATTAAATATCCCAGTTTCGATAGCAGGCATTAATATCGCGAGGTAATGACAACATCAGCTTTGGAATGGTTGCCTGCTCGAAAAGCCTCCTGTGGATGAGGTGGTTTTTAGGCGCAATATGCACAATGTATTTAAGCATTTCCCACGTAACATTCTCCCTTCGGGTAGTGAGACCACCTATCCTAGGCTTTGACGAGTAACATCGGCGTATATAGCGTTGCAAAGCTATCGCTACTGGCACATCAAGCAGTATCAGCCCTGTAGCACGTTCAAGTCGGGGATATATACACTTTGTGTAATTGCCCTCTATTACCCACCTTTCTTCACGAACAGCCTCTTCATGTAACCGATAAAAATCTTTTGGTTCACGGGGAACCCATTTTGTATCAGGTAAATGATGCAATTGATCAAGATGAATTAGAGGTAATGACGTCTTAGAAGCGATTGCTTTTGCCAGTGTAGATTTACCGCTATTCGATGGCCCCATAATGCATATGCGTGGGCCAAGGTCATCTAATGATAAAGTAGCATTCACTCGTTGCTCCCTAAAAAAATCAATAAATTCAAATAAAAAAAGATTAATTAACATTTTATGTAACTAAAATGCTACCTGGCAAGTTCAGTGATTCGCTAACCTGTAATAATAATATGCGGAATTGGCAACGTCCGCTTTTGGAACTATGCGGACATCATTACGCGGTCATACCTGCTCAGATATGTTATTTCAAACATCAACTTTGTTCTCGGAGGATCTCATGCCAGAGTACTGTTTTTTTAAAAAGGGTAACCACATTACCGCGCTGGAGAGATCTGATATGGCGGGAGCTTCAGATCTTACGGCTAAAGGCTATGAGAAGCAGTTTGAAGAATTAAACGCCCCGGATGTAAAGCGTGCGCTGGCCAGATTTATTGACATCCGTAAGGAAGAGCAAACTACAACTCATTCATTCGTAACAGGCGCGGTATTCGCATCGTTGTTAGTGGGCGTGGTAGCCGTGGTTAGTTGGCTCTTTCTCAAATAACAGTCGGGATGGTCAGCCAAGGTTAAAATTATCGAAACCCACGCCCCAACCCTCAACACAACCTTGCCAGTTCATGGCCGTAAAGACGTTAATCCCATTCACCTTCCCGAAAGGGTTGTAAAATGTGTGGCCGATCATAGATATTGATGCGGCTATCCGCAGCGGGTGGAATTAAAGGGAAGGGAGCAAGGTGAAAACGTCGGGAACCAATCTGGAACATGCACGGGCGCACAATCGCCGCGTGATCATTGAAGCCATTCGCCTGCACGGTGAACTGACCCGCGCCGAACTGGCTCGTCTAACCGCGCTGACGCCGCAAACCGTGTCGAATATCGTGGCGGAGCTGGAGCAGGCCGAACTGCTCACCAGCCGTGCGCCGCGCAAACAAGGACGCGGACAACCAGCGATTCCGGTGACGCTCAATCCCGCCAGCGCCTTCTCGATCGGCATCCATCTTGATCACCAAACGCTGCTGATTGTGCTGGTGGATCTCACCGGCGAAATTCACTTCCGCCGCCTTATTCTGGTACAAAAGCCGCAACCGGATGCCACATTAGCGCGCATTGCCGAAGTGCTGAGCGAGATCAAAACGCAGCTGGGCGATCGCTGGCAGAAAGTGCTGGGCATTGGCGTGGTGATGCCCGGTCCGTTTGGCGTTGAGGGCATCTCTTCGATGGGGCCAACGACGCTGCACGGTTGGGAACAGGTGGATATCGAGGCCAAACTTGCTGCGATGAGCGGCGTGCCGGTGACGCTGGAAAACGATGCAACCGTGGCGGCAATTGGTGAACGCTTTCATGGCGTGGCGCGACAGCTTAATTCGTTTGTCTATCTCTACATCGGCACCGGTTTGGGTGCGGGCATCATCATGGATGGCCACGTCTATAGCGGCCATGCGCATAACGCTGGTGAAGTCGGGCATGTGGTGGTGGAGCCGGGCGGACGCGAATGCTATTGCGGCAATCAGGGCTGTCTGGAACGCTACGTCTCTTTGCAGGCGGCGTACGAGTTTTGCGGGCTCGATCCGATGACCGCTTTGCCGGAAGATTTGCTGGAAGTCGATCCGGCGCTGTTTGATAAATGGATCGATACCGTGTTAACGCCGCTGCGTCAGGCGATTAACCTGCTGGAGTGCATTTTTGATGCCGAAAGCGTGATCATTGGCGGCATGATGCCGGCGGTGCTGCTGGATAAAATCATTCGCCGCCTGCCGCCGCTCTATCAATCGGTGCGCGGTCGCTACCTCACCGGCACTCGCGTCAAAGTTGGTATGACCGGCAGCGATACCGCCGCGTTAGGTGCCGCCGCGCTGCCGATATTCGACGAATTCAACCCGCAGTTTCAGGTGCTGATGAAGTAACGGCCCGATCAGGCCGCTACCTTCACTGCCGTTTTCCGCTTCTCCTTCATCTTCCAACACAGCCACAGCGCAATAAACCACGCCGGTGAAGCGGCTAATGCGGCGAGCGTGTCGGGATCAAATATCATGATCACCATCGAGAACAGGAAGAACATCAGCGTTCCCCATGCCGTCACTCTGCCGCCGGGCATCTTAAATTTGGATTTTTGATGCAGATCCGGACGCTGCCGACGGTACACCAGATAAGAGACCAGAATCATGCCCCAACAATAGATCACCAGAATCGCGGCAAGCGTTGAAACGATGGTGAACAGCGTTGTCACATTCGGCACAAGGAACAGCAGCAAGGTGCCGCTCAGCATGCAGAAGCATGAGAACAGCAGGCTGCGCAGCGGAATACGCGTGGTGCGCGACAGAATACGGAACTGCCAATGTGCATGCTTCTCGACGGACAAGCCATATAACATGCGGGTGCTGGAGTAGACGCCGCTGTTGGCGGAAGACATTGCCGAAGTGAGCGCCACGAAGTTAATGATCGCCGCCGCAGCGGGCATTCCGGCTTTGGCAAACAGCGTCACGAACGGGCTGGTATCCGGCGACACGCCTTGCCATGACGTCACCGCGATGATCACCATCATTGAGAGCATGTAGAAAATCACAATCCGCAGCGGCAGAGAGTTAATTGCACGCGGCAAAATTTTCTCGGGATCGCGCGTTTCCGCCGTCATGGTGCCGAGCAGCTCAATCCCGGTATACGAGAAAATCGCGATTTGGAAACCAGCAAGAAAACCGGTGATGCCATGCGGCATAAACACGGCGGGATCGGTGAGATTATGCACTGAAGCTTTAACGCCATCCGGCGAGGTCCAGCCGGTAAATACCATCCATCCGCCGGTGATAATCAGCGCGATGATGGTAATCACTTTGATCAGCGCAAACCAGAATTCAGCTTCACCAAAAGCCTTCACCGACAACATGTTAAACAGACACAGAATGCCGAGGGTGAACAACGCGGGTATCCACGCCGACATTTCCGGGAACCAATACTGCATATACGCGCCACACACCACCACATCCGCAATGCAGGTCACCACCCAACTTAGCCAATAAGACCAACCGAGAAAGAAGCTGGCTTTAGGGCCGAGGTAATCACCGACAAAATCGGCAAAAGAGCGATAGTCGAGCCGGCTAAGCAGCACTTCGCCCATCGCCCGCATCACCATATAGCTGAAGAACCCGACCAGAATATAGATGATTAATATCGAGGTTCCGGCCACCGCAATATTGCGTCCTGCGCCCATAAATAGCCCGGTACCGATCGAACCACCCAGCGCGATCATCTGAATATGACGTTCGCTCAGACCTCGCTGCAGTTTTTGCGGGGCGTCGTGTGCCCGAGCAGGCTGAATCTGCCCTTGTGTAGGTTTGTTAGACACAATGATTCCTTCAGTCTGGCAAAAAAACGCATGACGATGCCTGCCCACAAGCATCAATGGCAAATAAGGAGTTGAACCTTAAAGAGGCACGCTTAAATAGATGAAAGAAAAACGAAATTAATAAAACGCTAATTCATGATGGAGGTTTCCGGCTAGGTTTTACTCATCGTGGTGGCGTGAGTTAACAAAGTCAATGCGGAAAAATAACAGTTTATTCACTTTTTGATGACCATCAAAGAACTGAAAAATAGGAATAAAATCAAATTTTATGCAATTTAGTGAATATTATCCGCATAAATATGCGTCACATGGGGGGCTTTTTTAATGCTTAGTTATTCATTCATTCACGAATTTTTGTATCGAAAAGTTAAATCCTCCTTATTCAACGCAACCCGCTTTTCTTAAAAGGTGTTAAATTACATTCCGTCTAGTGCAATGCATCACCTTTCCACGTCTTTTCAATATAAATAACTCTGAACCTACAGGCTTCTCATGGAAAAGTTATCTTACGCTTCTGAAAGCAGTACATCTCCCTGGACTACCTACCTGAGCCAAATTGACCGCGTTGCGCCTCATCTTGGTGAATTGTCTCGCTGGATCGAAACTCTGCGTCATCCGAAAAGAGCACTGATTGTCGACATCCCGGTGCAGATGGATGACGGCTCGATTCGCCACTTTGAAGGTTATCGCGTACAGCACAATCTTTCGCGCGGGCCGGGCAAAGGGGGCGTACGTTACCATCCTGCAGTCGACCTGAATGAAGTGATGGCGCTGTCAGCCTGGATGACCATCAAGTGTGCGGCGGTCAACCTGCCTTATGGCGGCGCAAAAGGCGGTATTCGCGTCGATCCGCACTCGCTGTCTGAAGGTGAACTGGAGCGCTTAACCCGTCGCTACACCAGCGAAATCGGTTTGATTATCGGTCCGCAGAAAGATATTCCCGCGCCCGACGTCGGTACCAATGGCAAAGTCATGGCGTGGATGATGGATACCTACTCGATGAATCACGGCACCACCATTACCGGCGTTGTCACCGGTAAACCGATTCATCTTGGCGGCTCGTTAGGCCGCGAGAAAGCCACAGGCCGTGGCGTATTTATTACCGGTCGAGAAGTGGCAAAACGCTCCAACATCACCATTGAAGGCGCACGCGTCGCGTTGCAGGGCTTTGGTAACGTGGGTAGCGAAGCGGCGCGTCTGTTCGCCGAAGCCGGTGCGCGCGTGGTAGTGATTCAGGATCACACCGCAACCTTACTCAACGAAGGCGGCATCGATTTAGCGGCGCTGACTGCGTGGCAGATCGAACATAAACAGATTGCCGGTTTCCCGGGTGCGCGTGAGATCGACAGAGAACAGTTCTGGACTACCGCCATGGATATCCTGATCCCGGCTGCGCTGGAAGGGCAAATTACCCGCGAGCGCGCTGAAATCATCAGTGCCAAATTAGTGCTGGAAGGGGCTAACGGCCCAACGTATCCGGATGCGGATGATATGCTGGCGAGTCGCGGTGTGCAGGTGGTGCCAGACGTAATCTGTAACGCAGGCGGTGTAACGGTGAGTTACTTCGAATGGGTACAGGATATGGCGAGCTTCTTCTGGAGCGAAGATGAGATTAACCAGCGTATGGACCGCATTATGACTGAAGCGATGGTGCACGTTTGGGATAAGGCCGCTGAAAAGCGCTGCTCATTGCGTACTGCTGCGTATATCGTTGCCTGCGAACGTATTCTGCTGGCACGTAAAGATCGCGGTATTTATCCAGGCTAATTAATTAAATTTTAAGTTTATTTAAATCAAGAGATAAACGCCGTCTTTGCCGTGAGAGGGCGTTTATCTTATCTTTCATGCGAGGTTTACGCCGCGCAGCCCTGACCAGCACCTCGCGGCAGATTGGGTAATCATCACCGAAGGATCTTCGCTAAATTCACTCACCAAAGTGACAATTCTGTCAGTTAAACTCCTTATATTCTCGCTGCCTACATAGACGTATTCATTGGTGGGTAACACATACGCATAGCCTTTCTCACAGACTAAACTGCGCGCAAAACCATTCTCAAGCATCGCATAGAGCAGTTCTATTTGCGTGCCAGCAGTGGGTTCTTTCAATTCGACACGGATAGTGTAACTGAACATAGTATTATCTCCGGCGTTTAAATTTAAGTTTACTTAAGTTTAAATGATCAAAAATGGAGATCTTTTTTTTAAGATAAATCTTAGTGAATATTTATAAATAATCACCGCCATTAACAGTAAATATTGGCCCTGTTAAGCGTAACGACAAAGGGGGAATTAAAATATAATTATTCAAATTTCAATTTTATTGCGCTCTGCTTAAATAATCTCTTTTTCTTTTATTAAAGACAGCAGGTTTCTCGCAGGCTATAATTAATTTCAGCTCACTGTGAGCTGGTTGCTAAAAAGTTCGAAAATAGTATCCGCAACGGGCGATTTTAAAGATTTTTATTCATTAGTATTTATCTCTGCCCACGAGGTGTCGCGGATGAAATTAACTACAACGGATTTTTACGTCTTTGCTCAGGAAGATAGCGAGGGTTGCTGCGACTTGCACCGTGAAAGCTGTCGTATGGCGCCGGCCTACGATAATCGTGTTTTTATGGGATCTTTTTATTCACCGGAACACGCCTGGCAATATTTCCACACTCATCATCCTAATAGCCGAGCGGTATTTTGTCTGTTGTGTATGAGAGAATAATGCGGGAAACATTCTGCCTGCAAAATTGCCGCGGAAGGTTTGATTTAACTGAAGCGTGCAGGGCGGAAACTAGCAGGAATGTGCCGCACCTCCCCGCTTTATCCCAGTTTCACTTTAATGTCGGTTTGATAAGCGGAAGATATCCCGCCACCGCATGTCGCGTAAGCTGCGCCAGCATTTGCTGGGCGGCATCGTTAGCATTATGTTGCCACAGTGCGATACCCATACTTCCCACGGCGGGCAGTTGAGCGTTCAGGGTATGCAATCCAGCAGGTAAACCGATCTGGCTGCGCAAAGTAATACCCAATCCAGCCTGCACCGCCGCCCACACGCCACTCAAACTGTGGCTGGTAAACACCACACGCCAATCGAGCCCAGCCTGTTCCAGCACGCTCAGCGCACGTGTCCGCATGAGACACGGCGCTTCAAACATCACCAGCGGTATAGCTTCACCACGCGCGAGCAAGCCGCGAATATCGAACTCTTGCGCACCAATCCACGCCAGCTGCGTCTGGCCCAGCAACTCACTTTGCGCAGGTAAATTATCGCCTTGCCACAGCAGCGCCATATCGAGACTTTGCTCGGCCATCGCCTGCAACAGTGGCTGATTGCGATCGACGCGCGCGCTGATACGCACACTCGGATGCTGGCGGCTAAACGGGCCAAGAATGCCCGGCATCAGCGACTCACCGAAATCTTCCTGCATGCCGATACGCACATCACCCTGCAACAACTCGCCGCGCACCGCGCGCCAGGCTTCATCATTCAGGCTGAGCAGACGACGGGCATAGCTCAGCAAGATTTCGCCGCCGGGCGTGAGCGCCAGATGACGACCGCGTTTGGTCACCAGCGCCATACCGCATTGCTGTTCCAGCTTTTTTAACTGGGCGCTGACCGCCGACGTCGAGCGGCACAGTTGCTGCGCCGCCAGCGCGAAGCTGCCGCACTCGATTCCCAACACAAAGCTGCGCAGCGCATCGCTATCAAGCGAGACCGGAATCTTCTCCATAACCATCCTTCAAAGCGGGACTATAAGTCCTGAATAATGCGATTTTCAGGATTGTAGCAGCGCGCCACAATCGCTGCCTATTCAATGCCGGAGAAAATCATGAGTAAGTCACTGGATCGCGATTCTTTACAGCAGGTCGCACCGAAGTTAGCCGAGTTAACCCAGCAGGTGTTGTTTGGCGATATCTGGAAGCGCGCGGTGCTGTCACCGCGTGAGCGCAGTTTGATCACGCTCGCCACGCTCAGCGCTTTGGGCCACGAGCAGCAACTGCCGTGGCATCTTGAATTTGCGCAGCAGAACGGACTTAGTCGTGAAGAGCTGGTGGAGTTATTTACCCATCAGGCGTTTTACGCCGGTTGGCCCGCTGCAGTGACAGCGCTGGCTTTATTGCAACAGGAGAACAACTGATGCCATTTACCCGAATCACCGTGCGCGACGGTTGGAGCGATGCCGATCTGCAAACCTTATCGGACACGCTGCATGAGGTGCTGGTCGCCGAGTTCAACGTACCGCCCGACGATCGTTTCCAGGTGATTGAATCGCTGGCGGCGCAGCGCTTTATTTATGATCGCCACTATCTTAGCGGCGGTCGTAGCGATCGCTATGTGTTGTTGAACATCCTGGCAGGCAAACCGCGCAGCACGGAACAGAAGCGCGTAACTTATCAGATGCTGAGTGAACGCCTGCAGCAGCGCCTCAATCTTGATCCCAATGATTTAATGATCATTATTCAGCAAACCCAGCCCGAAGACTGGAGTTTTAGCGGCGGAAAGATGTTTGCGCTGTAACTGCGTAGGGTCGCCATTCATGGCGACCTCCTTCCGGGCATTGCCAGATCACTCCATCACCCAATGCCCGTCACTCACCTCGCGATAACGCCGCGTTTCAGGCACAAATCCCAGCGCACGCACCGGGCTTTTCAGCTCGCTGATGTCAATCTGGCGCTTCACATGACGTCGCGCCGGATCGGGCACCGGCACCGACGACAGCAATTTACGCGTGTAATCATGCTGCGGATTTTCAAAAATTGCCGCGCGCGGACCGATCTCGACAATTTCACCGAGCAGCATCACCGCCACGCGATGGCTGATGCGCTCGACCACCGCCATATCGTGCGAAATAAACAGATACGACAAGCCGAGGCTCTGTTGCAGGTCGAGCAGCAGATTGATGATTTGCGCTTTTACCGTGACATCCAGCGCCGACACCGATTCATCGGCGATGATCATTTTCGGGTCGAGCATCAACGCACGGGCGATACAGATACGCTGGCGCTGGCCGCCGGAAAATTCGTGCGGATAGCGTTTCATCATGCTGGCGGATAGCCCAACGCGCTCCATCAGTGAAGCGGCTTTCGCGCGCGCCTCGGCTTTGCTGCCTAAACGGTGTTGCAGAAAAGGTTCGGTGAGCGCTTCCAGCACCGACATGCGCGGATTGAGGCTGGCAAACGGGTCCTGAAAAATCATCTGCATGGCGCGGCGCAGGGTGCGCAGTTCGTGAGCAGAGAGATTCAGCACGTCGTAACCATCAAAGGCCACTTCACCCGCGTCGGGTGTAACAAGGCGCGTCAGCGAACGTCCGGTGGTGGATTTTCCGCAACCGGATTCGCCGACCAGCGACAAGGTTTCGCCCGGCATCAAATCAAATGAAATGTTTTCCACTGCATGTACCGCGCCGGTTTTGCGGCTGAACACACCTTCGTGGATGCTGAAGCGGGTACTGAGATTTTTCACCGACAGCAGGGGCTGCTGCGATGTCGCTACGCGGCTGGCATCAGGCGCGTCGTGCTCATCAAAGGAAAACTTACGCGGTCCAGCAATGCCGCGCATTGCGCCAAGCTGCGGCACGGTCGCAATCAACGTGCGGGTGTAATCGGCGGCGGGTGCGGAAAAAATCACGGCGGTGGTGCCGGTTTCCATCACATCACCTTGATACATCACCAACGTGCGATCCGACACTTCTGCCACCACGCCCATATCGTGGGTAATAAACAGCACCGCCGTGCCTTCCTCTTCCTGCAACGTCTTGATCAGGTCAAGAATTTGCCCCTGAATAGTCACGTCCAGCGCGGTGGTCGGTTCATCGGCAATCAGCAGTTTGGGTCGCAGCGCCAGCGCCATGGCAATCATCACGCGCTGGCGCATGCCGCCGGAAAAATGGTGCGGATAATCATTAAAGCGTTTCGCCGCATTGGGAATGCGCACTTTGTCCAGCAGCCGAATGGTCTCTTCTCGTGCGGCGCGTTTGCTGATTTTGCGGTGATTGATCAGCGCTTCAGCAATTTGGTTGCCGATGGTAAACGACGGATTCAGGCTGGTCATCGGTTCCTGAAATATCATTGCCACCGCATTGCCGCGAATATCACGCATGGCGGATTCGCTTAGCGTCAGCAGATCAACGCCGTTAAGCAGCACTTTGCCGCTGACGCGCGCGTGACGCATGTTGAGTAAGCGCATGATCGCCATCGAGGTGACGCTTTTCCCCGAACCGGATTCACCCACAATCGCCAGCGTTTCACCGGCATTAACGGTGAGCGACAGGTTCTTCACCACTTCGCGCCATTGATCGTCAACGCGAAAGGCAACGGTCAGGTTTTCGATGCGCAGCACCGGTTCGACTGCGGAGGCGGGCATGTTCATTTTGCTTTCACAAAGCGTGCGGACAAACTGCTTACCGGCAGGAAGCTGAAATCCGTATCAAACGGATAGGCGGGCTGCAATTTGCGGTTGCGGGGTAAGCGTTCCACATACTGATCGACCACGCCTTCTGACAGCGCCATCAGGTTTGGATTGGCTAGCGGTGCCAGCTCCGGCGACAGATAACCCGACTTCACCACCACAATTTTAGCGGCAGCGGGATCGAGGCCGAGCAGGGAGAAATCCGCCAGGTTGTGATATGGGCGGCGACGATCGGCGACCACCAGCGTAATGCCGCCGGTTTGCAGCTGCGCCTGTTTCGCCAGCGAACGCGGATCGTCGCTGAGATGCTTCACCACAAACTCGGCTTGCACTTTGCCGCCGGCCGGATCGAGCGACGCGCCAACGGTCAGCGTTAAGGTTGCGCCTTCACCGGCAGCAAATGCTGCATCAGTGGCCGGTTTATCGGTAATACCGGCGACGATAACGTCCTGTGCATCCCGGCGAATCAGCTCCGCCAATACATCCGCGCGATCGCCAACGCCGCCGCCGGTCGGATTATCACCGGAATCGGCCAGAATCACCGGCGCGGTTTCGCTGGCGATAGCCATGCTGACGCACTCTTCAATGCTGCCGGTGACGCAGCCAAAGCTGAATTCATCGCGCGCCTGCCAGTAAGCCAGCGCCAGTTTTGCCGCCTGTTCCGCCAGTACATCGGCGTCGGTGCCGGTCATGATCGCGGCAGCGGTGGCGCGTGGTTCATCGGCCCAGACGTAACCGACCATCAGCGAGGCGTCCCAGATATGCTCCAGCTGGTTTATCGCGGGCAAGCGGGCGTACAAACTTTTAGCCGGTTCATCTTCGGTGCTGGTGCGTTCGCCGGGTAACACCACCGGAATCGGTGCCCACACTACGCCGGGTTTGATGCCGGTTTGCAGACTTTTCACCAGCATCGATACCGAGCGGCGCATGGTTTCTTCGACATCAATGTGTGGCGCGGTGCGGTAAGTCGAGAACATATCGATGGCATCAATGATGCGCTGCGTGACATTGCCGTGCAGATCGTAGCTGACGGTGATCGGGCAATCCGCGCCGACCAACTCGCGCGTGGCGCTGATCCAGTCGCCTTCGGCATCTTCCATGCCTTCAACATAGACCGCGCCGTGCATGGCGAGATAGACGCCATCCACCGGCAAATGTGCCGCGAGGCGCGTCAGGAAATCCTGCTTAAAATCGTCGTAGGTGATGCGCGCTACCGGACCACCGGCGATGGCGCGCGCGTGGAAGGTGGGCAGAAATTTGGCATCATAATCCTGCAGAAAGGCGAAGTAAGGATTGGTGGTGAGTTCATCCCCGCGCACGATGCGGAAGTCGTCGGCATAATTCAGCACCGGATTATAAGTACTGCACTCAGTATGAATTCCACCAAAAGCAATGCGCATAGCAGCCTCCGCTAGTCGGGTAAGTGAATGATAAAACGATACGCCGCCACACTGGCTGCGGCTCTGGCCCAGCTCTCTTCGTTGATTGCCATGCTTGAAATCGGCGTTTTGCCGATGATCGACGGCAGGACGTGGCTGTCGACCGCCTGCATCACCACGGTTTTCAGCAAGCCATCAAACGAATCGGGCTGATGTGCAATCACAATTAATTCGGGGTCGTTCATCTGGATGATATTGGCGATCGATAAACCCAGCGCGTGACCAGCCTGATGCAGAATGGCAATCGCCGCACTGTTGCCTTTCACCGCCAGCGCTTCCAGTTCGGCAATCGATTCGCTTTCCAGCGCTTTGTCACGCACGCTTTCGCGGATGGCGGTTAACGAGGCCAGCGTATCGAGGCAGCCGCGTTTGCCGCAGCGGCAGGGACGTCCGCCGGGTTCGATGGTGCAGTGGGCGATTTCACCGGCAGCGCCGTGTGCGCCACGGTGCAGCTGGCCCTGAAAGAAGTGTGCCGATCCAATGCCGTCACCGTGGGAAATCAGGGTGAAGTTGCGCGCCTTTTTCGCCACGCCGAAAATCTTCTCGCTCACCGCCAGCGCTTTGGCATCGTTCTCTAACGACACTTCCAGCCCGGTTTGCTGTTTCAGCAGTTCTGCCAGCGGCACGTTTTTCCAGCCCAGCAGCGCCGACTGCACGCAAATTGCCTGATTCTCATCGACAAATCCGGACAATGTCACGCCCAATCCAATCAACTGATCCTGCGAAATCGATTTCTGCGCAATCAGATCGGGAATCGCCGCCGCAATCATTTTTGCCAGCTGCGGTGGATCGAGATTCAACGGCATTTGCGTGGCGGCCAGCGTGCGGCCATGCATATCAATCAACACCAAAACTACGCGCTCGCCAAGCAGCGAGGCACCGAGAAAATAGGCGCTATCGGCACGCATTTTTAATAACACCGATGGACGACCCTGGCCGCTGGATTCCGGAACACTCTCTTCCAGCAATCCAGCCTGCAGCATCTCTTTCACCAGCGGGCTAATTGCGGCTTTGCTTAACTTCATTTTTTCCGCAAGCGCGGTGCGGCTCATGCCATGCGACGCAATAAGTAAGCGCAGGATTTGTTGCTGGTGGGCATTGAGCATTGAGGTTCTCACGGCGTTAGCACTATGCGCTGACAATAATAAGGACAGAAAACAAATACAACGATATTTAGTTAAATTTCTGAATGCAGATCTGATTATAAGTAAATTATATGAACCAACCTATTGGCTTTTGTTTAGTGAGTGTGGCTTATATAGCGCAATGCGACAGTTGTCGGGACGGAATTAACGGCAATCTACCGGTGCGCATTAATGCGCACCCTACGAAAACCTCGCCTGGCGACCGTCCGGAATGCATCACTGCATAACAAATAAATGTTCATTCACCGATCGTTTCAATGATTCATTGAGGGCCTTCATGGAAAGCAAACACAAGCATTTCAAGGTACTGACGCTGGCCGGTTGTTTATTGGCGTCGATGGCGAGCGCCACAGTTTTTGCCAGCCAGCTGGTGATCATGCAGAACGAACCGCCGCGCAGCATGGACCCCGGCAACCAAACCGCGACCTTTACCGGCACGGTGCTGGACCCGATGTACGAAGGCCTGACGCGTCTCGGTGATGACGGCAAAATCATTCCAGCGCTGGCTGTATCCTGGACATCCGATGACAGCGGACTTAACTGGACCTTCACCCTGCGTCCAAATGTGAAATTCCACGACGGCACGCCATTTAATGCCGACGCGGTAGTGGAAAACTTCCAGCGTCATTTAAATACGCAGCGCGGATTGGCCGGCAGTGGAAAAATTCGCACCTTTATTCAGGACGTGAAGAAAAAAGACGATCTCACCGTCACGTTTCAGCTGAAAAAAATTAATCCGGCCTTTTTAACTGTTTTAGCCTCCGGTCCGGGATTAATGGTGAGTCCAACAGCGGATAAAGCGGGCAGCATCAACAATAAAGCCGACGGCACCGGACCTTATAAACTGGTGCAATACAAATCCGGCGAATATGTACTTGAACAAAAGAATCCTGACTATTGGGGGAAATCTTCCGGTCCGGATGAAATTAAATGGACGTGGAGCAGCGAGCCTTCAGTGATGAATATGGCGCTGCAATCGGGGCAGGTCGATATTATTAACCCGGTGCCGCCGCAGTTTGCTGGCATGTTGAAAAATAACGCCAACGTTAATCTCAAACAGTCGCCGGGTGCGGCGGTGTTCTGGGTCGATCTCAACACCCAAAGCAAAGCGCTGAGCGATGTGCGCGTACGACAGGCGCTGAATCTCGCCACCGACCAGCAGGCGCTGGTGAAAGCCATCATGTTTGGCTATGCGCAACCGGCCAACTCGGCGCTGGCACCGGTCGATCCTAACTATGACAAAGCGCTGCATGACTATCCTTACGATCTGCAAAAAGCCAAAGATCTGCTGAAAGCGGCGGGCTATGCCGACGGTTTCCCGATGTCGATTGCAGTGCAAGCTCCGGATGCGCGTACCGCACAAGTGTTGCAGGGCATGTGGAGTAAAATCGGCGTGAAACTTAACGTGCGCCAGATGGAGAGCGGCGTGTGGACCAAAGCGGCGTTTGCCGATGGCAAAGAGAAAGCCGCGCAGGGCACCGATGCGGTGCTGGCGTCCTGGTCTTCCGGTTTATATGGCTCGGATCTGCAGCTGCGTCCGCTGTATCACACCAGCAGCTTTGCGCCGGGCGGGGCTAATCTGGGCTTCTTCAGCGACAAGCAAACCGATGAACTGATCGATACCGCTGCATCGACGCTCGACGATGCCAAACGCAAAGATCTCTATTTCCAGGCGCAAAAACAGATCAGCGGATTAGCGCCGCAGGTGCTGCTGTTCTATCAGGACGATCTCTATGCCGCACGTAAAAATATCAGCGGCGTGGTGATGCAGCCGGGCGGACAAATCGTCGTACGCGACGCGGTGAAGCAATAACCCAATGGTTGATGTGATATGAAAGCGTACGTCGCAAAAAAGGTGCTTTCGCTGCCGTTAATCATTTTCGGCGTGTCGATTATCGTGTTTATCGCCATCCGCGCGCTGCCGGGCGATCCGGCGCGGCTGATGGCGGGACCGGAAGCGCCGCAGGAAGCGGTGGACAGTATGCGCGTGCGGCTGGGGCTCGATCAGCCGCTGCCGCTGCAATATGTCAAATTTGCGGCGGAAGCGCTGCACGGCAACCTTGGCTTGTCGTTGCAGTCGCAGCGTCCGGTGATGACCGAGATCAGCGAGCGGTTGCCGTACACCTTATCGCTGGCGGCGCTGGCGTATCTGCTGGCGATTGCGATTGGTGTTCCGGCGGGCATGACCGGCGCTATCTATCGCCAGCGCATTCCGGATCAAATCGTGATGGTGCTGACCATTGCCGGTGCGTCGATTGCCAATTTCTGGCTGGCGCTGCTGGCGATGAACTACTTCGCCGTTGAGCTGGGTTGGTTACCGCTGCTGGGCGCCGATTCGTGGAAAAACTACATCATGCCGACTGTCACGCTGGCGATCTTGCCGATGGCGATGATCGCGCGCATGACGCGTTCCAGCATGCTGGATGTGCTGAGTCAGGATTACATCCGTACTGCCAAAGCAAAGGGATTATCCTCCGCCAGCATTAACTGGAAGCACGCGCTGCGTAATGCGCTGATCCCGATTGTGACCATCGTGGCGCTCAACTTCGGCAGCCTGATTGGCGGCGCGGTGGTGACCGAATCGGTGTTCAACTGGCCGGGCATTGGCCGCCTGCTGGTGGATTCTGTGCGCTACCGCGATTATCCAGTGATTCAGGGCGTGACGTTGGTGGCCGTTACCGGCGTGGTGCTGATGAATCTGGTCGGTGAAATCCTGATTGGCCTGCTCAATCCAAAAATAAGGTTCGACTGATGAACAGCATTGAAACTTCCGTGCTGCCGCCGCGCTCGCGCAGCCGACACCTGATCAGCATCTTGGTGGCGAATCCGTCGATAGCCATCGGCGGCACCTTAGTGCTGCTGGTGGTACTCGCCGCCGCGCTGGCTCCGCTGATTACGCATTGGGATCCGGTGGAGCAGGATCTGCTGAATACCTTGCAAGCGCCATCGGCCGCGCACTGGTTTGGTACCGACGATTATGGCCGCGACATTTTTTCGCGCGTGATTTACGGCGCGCACATCACGCTGTTTGAAGTGAGCCTCAGCGTCGCCATCTCAATGGTGATCGGTATTCCGCTTGGCATCATTTCCGGCTTAGCCGGACGTAAAATTGATGCGCTGATCATGTGGGTGATGGATATCATTTTCGCTTTTCCTGGCATCGTGCTGGCGATTTTGATTGTTAGCGTACTTGGTGAAGGGCTGACCAATATGCTGATCGCCATCTCGCTGTTCTCGATTCCGGTCTATGCGCGTCTGAGCCGCAACCTGACGCTGGGCCTGAAGAACATGGAGTACATCGAAGCGGCGCATATGCTCGGTGTGCGCTATCCGCGCATCATTACGCATTACATTCTGCGTAACTCGATTGGCCCGCTGATTGTGCAATCGACGCTGACGGCGGGCGCGGTGGTGCTTTCTGCCGCCAGCCTGTCATTCCTCGGTTTAGGTGTGCAGCCACCGATGCCGGAGTGGGGCACCATGATGAGCGATGGACGCAACTTCCTCGGCCTGAATATTTATGTGTCTCTCTTCCCCGGATTGGCGATTTTGATTACCGTGCTTGGCTTCAATGTGCTGGGCGACGGTTTGCGAGATGTGATGGATAAACGTTTATGAGTAGACAATCTGCGGTGATTTGCCTCGATCTGGGCGGCTCTTTTATTAAGTTAGGCGTGATGAATGCGCAGGATGAATTAACGATTCTCGATCAGCAAAAAATCCCGGCGGCAAGCTGGGACGAGTTCACCGCGTTGGTGAGTTGCATGATTGCCCAACATCAACTGCACTTCACCGCCAGCAGTCCGGTGGCGATATCAACGGCCGGCATTGTGGCACCCGATTCCGGCGAGATATTTGCCAGCAATATTCCCGCTTTTCACCAGCGCCGTCTGGCAAAAGAGCTTGGCGCGATCCTGCAACGCGAGGTGATTGTGCATAACGATGCCGACTGTTTCACGTTGGCGGAAGCGCTGGCGGGCGCGGGCAAAGGACACAAAGTGGTGTTTGGCGCAATTCTCGGTTCAGGCGTTGGTGGCGGATTGGTGGCGGATGGCCGCATTATCACCGGACAGAACGGTTTGACCGGCGAATGGGGACATGGGCCGATCACGCTAACCGAAGTGGAGATCGATGGCGTCACGCGTCGATTGCCGCGCAAGGCCTGTCCGTGCGGCCAAAAAGGCTGTCTCGACAGCTACGGTGGCGCGCGCGGGCTGGAAAATCTGCATCAAACGCTGCATGACCGCTCGGCGAGCAGCGTGGAAATCATTGAACGCTGGCAGCAGCAGGATGCGCAGGCGCAGCAAACCGTTCAGGCATGGCTGCAAATTGTCGGTCAGCCGCTGGCGTACAGCATCAATATCACCGGCGCGTCGCGCGTGGCGGTTGGCGGCGGATTGGCATCAGTGGCTCCGTTGATCGCGGCGTTAGATGAGGTGGTGCAGAGCTACGTGCTGCGCCGCACCGCGCATCGCTTAGTGGTGCCGGGCGAGTTCGCACATCACGGCGGTATGATGGGCGCCGCCCTGTTGGCACGTGATTTAACCAGGTGCGCATAAACGCACCAATCCTTGTAGGGTCGCCATTCATGGCGACCTTTGCCGAAGCGCTGCTTCTCCGGCAGAAAAATGCATCATTGAACCAGGTGCGCATAAATGCGCACCCTACGAAAAACGCACCAATCCTTGTAGGGTCGCCATTTATGGCGACCTTTGCCAAAGCGCAACTGCCCCGGCAGAACGATGCATAATTGAACCAGGTGCGCATAAATGCGCACCCTACGAAAAACGCACCAATCCTTGTAGGGTCGCCATTCATGGCGACCTCCGCCGAAGCGCAACTGCCCCGGCAGAACGATGCATAATTGAACCAGGTGCGCATAAATGCGCACCCTACGAAAAACGCACCAAACCTTTGTAGGGTCGCCATTTATGGCGACCTCAGCCGCACCGTAACGCCAACCCTTCACACATTTTTGCGCTATCATACGCCGCTCATACTTCTCGGTCTCGACGATGGCTGTCGCGTTAAGCGCCCACGATCCTGACTGAGTTCTTCACTTGCGGTTCGGAAAACTCATGTCATCAGTACAACCCCAACTTACTCAGCTGCCGGATGAGGCATCGCTGCCGCGTCAGAGCGTGCTGAAAGCCTTGTTCGCGCTCGGCACCGGCGGCTTTGCCATTGGTACCGGCGAATTCGTTATCATGGGCCTGCTGCCCGATGCAGCCAAAGGTCTTAACGTATCGATTCCCTCGGCCGGACATCTCATCAGTATCTACGCGCTTGGCGTGGTCATCGGTGCGCCGCTGCTGGCGGTATTGGGCGCACGCGCCTCACGCCGTAATTTCCTGATGACGCTGATGGGCCTGTTTGCCGCCGGTAATCTGCTGAGCGCCATTGCGCCGGGTTATTATTCAATGCTGCTGGCGCGTTTCCTCGCCGGTTTCCCGCACGGCACCTTCTTCGGCGTGGCGGCTTTAGTCGCAGCCGGTTTGGTGGAACGGCGCAAACGCGCGCAAGCGGTATCGATGGTGCTGTTTGGCCTGACCATCGCCAACTTACTCGGCGTGCCGGCCGTGACGGCGATTGGCCAATGGTTTGGCTGGCGCGATGCCTTCGCGATTGTCGGCGGTCTGGCTGTAGTGACCTTACTGCTGATTTGGCTGTGGGTACCAAACGTGGCAGGCGACAAAAATGCCAGCCCGCTGCGCGAATTGTCGGCGCTAACGCGCAAACAGGTATTGCTGACGCTGGCGATTGGCGCGGTGGGCAGCGGTGGTTTGTTCTCGGTGTTTAGCTACGTGAAACCGACCATGACCGAACTGGCGCAGATGCCGGTGAGCTGGATCCCGGCGGTGCTGGCGCTGTTTGGTTTGGGCATGATTATCGGCAACATCGCCGGTGGTCGTCTGGCCGATCGCGGCATTGAAAAGACCATCCGCATTTTACTGATCTGGTCGTTTCTGGTGCTCAGCGCCTTCGTGTTTGCCGCGCACTATGCGCTGGCAGGTGCCATCAACGTGATGCTGGTGGGCACCATGGTGGCGTTGGCGGCGGTGCTGCAAATCCGTTTAATGGATGTTGCCGGTGACGCGCAAACCATGGCGGCGGCGATGAACCATTCGGCGTTTAACCTCGCCAACGCGCTCGGCGCATGGCTGGGCGGCGTGACTATTTCTGCCGGTCTGGGATGGCAATCGACCGGTTGGGTGGGCGCGATTTTGGCGGTGTTAGGTCTGTTGATTCATGCGGTGGCGATGCGCGATGCACGCCGTAAATCGATTACCTTTGCGCACGAAAGTCATTAAAAGGTTGAGGTCGCCATTAATGGCGACCCTACGAAAGCGTGGGATGCGCGATTATAGGGTTTTGGGTTTTGTAGGGTGCGCATTTATGCGCACCTGGTCAAATTACGCTAACTTCTGCTGCAAAAACGTCATAAACACTCGATTGATCTCACTGCGTTGGCGATGCTGCGGATAGAGCGCATTGAGATGCAGCGAGGTCGGTTGCCACTCTTCTAACACCGTCACCAGCTCACCGCTTGCCAGCGCTGGCGCCACAATAAACTCCGGCAGCAGAATCAAACCCAACCCGGCAACCGCCGCATCACGCAGCATTTCCCCGTTGTTACTCACCATCGGCCCATGCACGCTGATCACTTTGCGCTGGTCGCCATTAAACAATTCCCAGCCGGTTTGGCTTTCGCGTCCGTAGCGTAAACACAAATGTTCGCTCAGTGCTTCCGGCGTGCGCGGCGCGCCTGCGCCTTGCAGGTAGGCCGGGCTGGCGCAGATCACGCGGCGAAACTCGCCCAGCCGCTTAGCGATCAAACTCGAATCGGGCAGCGTACCGATGCGAATCGCCATATCAAACCCTTCGCCGACCATATCGACATGCCGATCCGCCAACTCAACCTGAAACTGCAAACCCGGATGCAAGCTAAGAAACTCGGCAATAAACGGCGACAGATGGCTGATGCCAAACGACATCGGTACGCTCAGGCGGAAGCTGCCTTGTAACACCTGGCGACGTCCCGATACCGCCAGCTCGGCTTCCTGCACATCATCCAGAATGCGTTGCGCATGCTGGGCAAACAGCTGGCCGTTATCGGTCACCGACAGCTTACGCGTGTTGCGATTCAGCAGCCGCGCGCCAAGCGACTCCTCCAGCGCGGCGATGCGGCGACTGACATACTGTTTCGACAGCATCAGTTGTTCAGCGGCGGCGGTGAAGTTACCGGCTTTAATCACGGCTACATAAATGCGGAGATCTTCAATCTGCATATTGTCCACTTATCGGTGACAGTCATTGTCATTATGACGCATTGTTAGGCAAATCAGTTTACGTATACTTGTTTGCAACGGGAAGGGCAATCGCCCCCCAACAGCAAATTTGAGGAGCAGACCATGATTGAACAACGCCTGTCAGAACAACGCGGAGTGGGTGACCACGGTTGGTTGAATTCGCATCATACGTTCTCTTTCGCCAGTTACTGGGATCCAAAACAAACCGGCTTCTCAGACTTGCTGGTGATCAATGATGACCGCGTTGCACCGGGTCGCGGCTTTGGTGCACATCCACACAACAACATGGAGATCATCTCCTATGTGCTGGAAGGCGCGCTGGAGCATAAAGACTCCATGGGCACCGGTTCGGTGATTGTGCCGGGTGATGTGCAGTTGATGAGCGCCGGTAGCGGCGTGACGCACAGCGAGTTCAACCACTCGAAAACCGACAACGTGCACTTCCTGCAGATCTGGATCGTGCCTGGCGAACGTAATTCACCTCCGGGTTATCAGCAGGTTTCGGTCTCGGAAAGTGACAAACGCGGTCAGCTGCGCCTGATTATTTCGCCGGAAGGGGAAAACGGTTCACTCAGCGTGCGTCAGGATATCCGCATTTATGCCGGCCTTTTTGACGGTGTCGAGCAGCAAACCCTCGCGCTGGATGCCGATCGCTACGCCTACATTCACGTAGCACGCGGCAGCATCGAAGTAAACGGTGTGAAGTTCAAAGAAGGCGACGGCGCACGTGTACGCAACGAAAGTGCGCTGCAGTTTGCTAACGGTGATGATGCGGAAGTGCTGGTGTTTGATTTGCGTCCGCTGGAAGTGAATCATCCGCAGCGTTAATGTTTAAAAAGAGAACAAAGAGCAGTGCGAGCCATCGCGCTGCTTTTTTTTATGCGCGATCACAGCGGTTGTAACACTTTTTCTTAACATTAATTGCAGTGATTAAGATCGCAATAATTATTTCCATACTCTCTTTAATAGTTAGCCAATGAACCTAAGCATCACGGCTTAACATGGAGAGGGCAGCATGCAAGAAAAAATCCCCGGAACGCGCTGGTATCGCGTCATCGCCCCGATTCTCATCACCTGCATTGTCTCATTCATGGATCGCGTCAATATCAGCTTTGCGCTGCCTGGCGGCATGGATCAGGATTTGGCGATCACCAGCCAAATGGCCGGCGTGGTGAGCGGCATCTTCTTTATCGGTTATCTGTTTTTACAGGTGCCGGGCGGACGTATCGCGGTGAATGGCAGCGGCAAACGCTTTATTGCCTGGTCACTGACCGCGTGGATGGTGGTGTCGATCTCCACCGGTTTTGTCACCAATCACTATCAATTGCTGGCGCTACGGTTCGTACTTGGGATCTCTGAAGGCGGCATGCTGCCGGTGGTGTTAACCATGGTCAGCAACTGGTTCCCGGAAAAAGAGCTGGGACGCGCCAACGCCTTTGTCATGATGTTCGCGCCGTTAGGCGGCATGTTCACCGCGCCGATATCGGGCTACATCATCAATGTGCTGGACTGGCGCTGGCTGTTCATTATCGAAGGCCTGCTTTCCGCCGTAGTGCTGCTGGTGTGGTGGCTGGTAATTGCCGATCGTCCCGAAGAGGCGCGCTGGTTACCGGCACGTGAAAAGGAATATTTGCTGCGCGAACTGGCGCGCGAAAAGGCACAGCACCTGAAGAAGGAACCGGTCAGCAAAGCGCCGTTGAAAGCGGTGTTTCGCAATTCGGGCCTGATGAAATTAGTGGCGCTCAACTTCTTCTATCAAACCGGCGATTACGGTTACACGCTGTGGCTGCCGAGTATCCTGAAAAATCTCACCGGCACCAATATGGCGGGCGTCGGCCTGCTGGCGGCGATTCCTTTTGTGGCGACGGTGCTCGGCATCTACGCCATTTCATGGTTAAGCGATCGCACCGGCAAGCGCCGTTTGTGGGTGATGGTGTCGCTGTTCTGCTTTGCCGCCGCCTTGCTGGCGTCGGTGGTACTGCATGACAACGTCGTCGCCGCTTATATCGCGCTGGTGGTGTGCGGCTTCTTCCTCAAAGCGGCAACCAGCCCATTCTGGTCGATTCCCGGACGTATCGCTGCGCCGGAAGTGGCGGGCAGCGCGCGTGGCGTAATCAATGGGTTGGGTAATCTGGGTGGATTCTGCGGACCCTATTTGGTTGGGATCATGACGCTGCTGTATAGCCAAAATGTGGCGATTTGCTGGCTAGCGGGTTCACTGGTGATTGCGGGAATCTTTACGCTGTTACTGCCGAAAGAGTGCGATATCAATCCGTCTGAAACGCGCCGACATATGAAAGAAAATCATTTGATGAGTGTGAAACATTAAGTGAAGCGAGGCTGGCACTATTCTGAATATTAACCGTAGAAAGTCATAATAAATAAAAAGGGAGCGACTGCTGAGGTGCTCCCTTTTTAATGCATCAATCAATCGACAGATTGTGAATAGCCAGCGCAGCGCGCGCCGCTTCTTTGCCTTTCTTAATGAAATGCTCGGTATAGAAGTTTTCGATAACATCAACCGGCTGGAAATTATGCGGCGTTAATGAAACGGAGAACACCGGCACGTTAGTGGTCAGCTGCACATTCATCAGACCATCAACTACTGCAGCGGCAACGAAATCATGGCGATAGATACCGCCGTCAACCACCAGCGCGGCGCAGACAATCGCATCGTATTTGCCGGTTTCGGCCAGACGCTTAGCCAGCAGCGGCATTTCAAATGCGCCAGGCACTTCCAGCACTTTTAATTCCGCTTCTACGGATTGATCGGCTAATTCTTTTTCAAATCCCACCAGGGCATTATGGACAATTTCTTTGTGCCAGCCGGCTTTAATAAATGCAACTTTAATATTCTTCATGGATATTCCGACATCACCTGTAATTGGTTCTTGCGCATAAAATAATGTGTTTGTATACCATATGTTACGTTTGTGATCCACAAAGCCCAGGTAGCGATAAATGCCTTGCTGCTTAATTCCCTGTAAACGATCTGGTTATTCCGCGCTTGACGGCGAACATCGCCTGCAATAAAAATAGACGCGTCGGGGGAGTCTCGCCAAAGAGACTGAGAGGCTAATAGCGCACTGCGCGGCTTAGCGACCCTTTGAACCTGACCCAGTTGATACTGGCGTAGGAAGACTGACAGTCTTGTTCTTTGGGCTGTCTGGCGCTCAGGCTAGCTCGATGATTGCGCCATTTCCCTTCTCCTGTATCTGCGGGTCTCAGCTAACACTGAGAGGCCGATGTGAATTCCCCCTTTTTGAATATCCCGGAACCGGCGCTGTGAGCCGCTGGAGCGTGCTCGGCTGCGGCGTGGCGGGTTTGTGCGTGGCCACCTTGCTGGCGGAACGCGGCGAAGACGTCGAGGTGATTGGCGATGATGCGCGTCGCCCGGCATCGTGGTTTGCAGGCGGCATGCTGGCGCCCTGGTGTGAAGCCGAAAGCGCGCCGCGCGACGTCATCACCCTTGGACAACACGCCGCCGCGTGGTGGCAACAGCGCGTCAGCAGCGTCGAGCATCAGGGCACGTTGGTGGTTGCGCCGCCGCGCGATAGCCAGGAACTCAACCGTTTCGCCCGCATGACCGAGCAGCACCAATGGGTCGATCCCGCCGATATCGAACCGGCGCTGGAAGGGCGCTTTGCGCGCGGTCTGTTTTTCGCCGGGGAAGCGCATCTCGATCCGCGTCTGGCGCAGCAGGAGATGCGAGACAAGCTGATCGCGCGCGGCGTGCCATTCAACAATCGTGCGCCGAGCGGGCAGATTATCGATTGTCGCGGCATCCACGCCGCGCCGCAACTGCCGCGCCTGCGTGCGGTGCGCGGTGAAATGCTGATTCTGCACAGTGATGAAGTGCAGTTTTCCCGCCCGATTCGTCTGCTGCATCCGCGTTTTCCCTGCTATCTGGTGCCGCGTCGCGGCGGCCACTTTATGCTCGGCGCCACCATGATCGAGAGCGACGACGCCAGCGCCATCAGCGCGCGCGCCATGATGGAGTTGCTCAGCGCCGCCTACGCCATCCATCCGGCCTTAGCCGAAGCGCGCGTCATTGAGAGCGGCAGCGGGCTGCGTCCGGCTTATCCGGCGAATCTGCCGGAAATCCACTATCACAATCACATCTTTTATCTCAACGGCATGTATCGCCACGGTTTTCTGCTGGCACCGATGCTGGCAGAGCAGCTGATGCAGCGTCTTTCTGGGGAATTTAAAAATGAACATTCAGCTTAACGGCCGCAGCATCAGCACCCAGGCAAACAACCTGAGCGAGTTGCTGATCGAGCAGCAAATTGACGTGGCCTGCGTCGCCACCGCCTACAACGGTGCGTTTGTGCCAAAAAGCCAGTACCACACGCAGTTGCTGGATGAGGGTTGCCAGCTCGAAGTACTGTCACCGATGCAGGGAGGTTAAGCGATGTTTTACGATTTTGACCCACAATCACGCTTCCTGCTTGGCACCGCCGGTTATCCTTCGCCCGCCATTTTGCAGCAGGCGATTGCCGCCTCCGGCACCGACATCATCACCGTCAGTTTGCGGCGCGAAGGTGCGGCGGGCGCGGCTTTCCGCGAACTGCTGACCGGCCTCAACATCCGGGTGTTACCGAATACCGCCGGTTGTCACACGGTAAAAGAAGCCGTCACCACCGCGCACATGGCGCGCGAACTGTTCAATACCGCGTGGATCAAGCTGGAAGTAATAGGCCATGCCGACACGCTGCAGCCCGATCCTTTCGCGCTGGTGGAAGCCGCGCGCATCCTCAGCGCAGAGGGTTTTCAGGTGTTTCCGTACACAACTGAAGATCTGATCGTTGGCGAAAAGCTGCTGGCGGCGGGCTGCGAACTGTTGATGCCGTGGGGCGCGCCGATTGGTTCCGGTCAGGGTTTGCGTAACATCGACGGCCTGCGCGCCATGCGCGCGTGGTTCAGCGACATTCCGCTGATCATTGATGCTGGCATTGGCGCGCCGTCGCAGGCGGCGCAGGCGATGGAGATGGGCTTCGATGGCATTTTGCTCAACACCGCCGTCGCCAAAGCGGGCGATCCGATCGGCATGGCCAACGCCTTCCGACTGGCGATTGAAGCCGGACAAGCCGCACGCGCCGCCGGACTGATGGAGAAGCGCGACATGGCCGCTGCGTCCACGCCGATCTTTGGCCTGGCAAATCTGAGTTGAGGCAGGCAAACATGCAACGTTATCAACGCCAGATGATGCTGCCGGAAATCGGCGAAGCAGGGCAGCAGAAGCTGCTCGACGCACGCGTGCTGGTGGCGGGCGCGGGTGGATTGGGTGCCACGTTATTGCCGCAGCTTGTGGGCGCGGGTGTTGGCCATATTCGGCTGTATGACGACGATGTGGTGGCGCTACATAACCTGCATCGGCAAACGCTGTTTACCGAGCAAGATATCGACCAGCCCAAAGTGCTGCGCGCGCAGCAGGCATTGCAGCAGCGTAATCCGCAAGTGCAGATAGAAGCAGTGCAGCAGTCGCTGAGCGCTAGCAATGTGCAGCAGGCGCTCGCGGGCTGCGATCTGGTGATCGATGCCGCCGATAACTTTGCCGTCACCTATCAACTTTCGGATGCCTGCATGAAGGCGGGTATTCCGCTGATCAGCGCCTCGGTGTTGGGCAGGCAAGGTTACGTCGGTGGATTCTGTGGCGGATCGCCGAGCTATCGCGCGGTATTTCCGCGCTTGCCGTCATCGGCGGCGAACTGCAACACCGCCGGCGTAATGGGTCCGGCGGTGGCGACGCTCGGCGCGATGCAGGCGCAGATGGCGCTCAGCGTGCTGCTGGAATTACAGCCTTCGCCGCTCGGTTGTCTGGTGAATTGCGACTTCGTGAACTGGCATTTCCGCCAGTTCCGCTTTGATGATGCGGAAGAGCCGGAACATGCGGTGCCGTTTATCGACCCGCAACAGCTCGCCGTCGATGACTGCATTGTCGAGCTGCGCAGCTGTGAAGAGGCGCCGGTCAGCGTGGCGCATCACGTCGAGCGCATTTTGCCGCAGCAGATTGCGGCGTGGCAGCCGCCCGCCCAGCAGCGCATCGTGCTGGTGTGCGCCAGCGGCATCCGCGCCGCGCAGGCCGCTAGCGCGCTGGCGCAGCGCGGATTTCTTCAGCTGGCGATTCTGGCGGCCAATCGCCCATGAATCAGGACATTTTCTTCAACGATGTGAGTTTTAGCTGGGGCGATAAACCGCTGTGTCAGAGGCTGAATCTGCAACTGCGCGGCGGCAAAACCACGGTAATGCTGGGACGTAGCGGCATCGGCAAAAGTACGCTGCTGCGGCTGGTGGCCGGATTACTCAAGCCGCAACAGGGCGCGGTGCAGGGCTTAAACGGCAATGTGGCGTGGATGGGCCAGCAGGATTTACTTTATCCGTGGCTGAACGTGCTCGACAACGTGATGCTGACGGCGCGGCTCAGCGGCGAAAAGCCGGATCGTCCGCGCGCGTTGGCGCTGCTGGAGCAAGTGAAACTCAGTGACGTAGCGCATGCGCCGCCGCAGCAACTTTCGGGCGGCATGCGGCAACGCGTGGCGCTGGCACGCACGCTCTATGCGCAGCGCGACGTGGTGCTGATGGATGAACCCTTCGCCACGCTGGATGTGATGACCAAACTCAGCCTGCAAACGCTGACCGCCGAATTACTGCAAGGCAAAACCGTGCTGCTGGTGACGCACGATCCGCTGGAAGCGTGCCGCATGGCCGATGACATTCTACTGCTGCAAGGCCAGCCGCTGGGCATCGAAAGCTGGCCGGTTCCCGGCGGTGACGCGCCGCGTCCGTTTGATCATCCCGACGTTTTGCAGGCGCAGGCTCAACTCTTCTCCCGACTGAATACCCATGAAAACATTGTTTAGCGCGATCTACCTGATCGTGGTGCTGCTGTGTGGCTGGCTGCTGGCGCGTCACAGCGGCGTGCCAACCTTCCTGCTGCCCGCGCCGCAGGCGGTGCTCGAAGCGCTTTGGCTGCATCGTCAACTGCTGTGGCATCACGCGCTCTATACGCTGGCGGAAATTGTGCTGGCGCTGCTGCTGGGCGTCGGCGCGGGTGTGACGCTGGCGGTGCTGATGGCGGCCAGTCCGCTGCTGCGTCGCGTGCTGTTTCCGCTGGTCACCGCCAGCCAGGCGATACCGGTGTTTGCCCTTGCGCCGCTGCTGGTGCTGTGGCTCGGTTTTGGTATCGCCTCGAAAGTGGTGGTGGCAGCTTTGATTCTGTTCTTCCCGCTGTGCTTATCGCTGTTCGATGGATTGTGCCGCACGCCCAGCGGCTGGCTGGAATTGGCGCAAACCAGCACGTCATCGCGCTTCCGCATCTTCTGGCGCGTGCGCTGGCCCGCTGCGTTACCGCAATTTTTCTCCGGCCTGCAAATGGCCGTGGTGCTGGCGCCGATTGGCGTGGTGATTGGCGAATGGGTCGGTGCCAGCGAAGGGCTCGGCTATCTGATGATGCAATCCAATGCGCGATTGGAAACCGCCACCAGCTTCGCGGCACTGCTGCTGTTACTGATTCTGGCGCTGCTGCTTTCGGGCAGCGTGGCGCTGATGCGTAAGAAAATCCTCTGGCAATCTACATAAGGAAGTACCGTGAATACCCTACGAATCGCAATGACCGCGTTGCTGCTGCTGGCTACCGCTAACGTCCAGGCTGCGGAAAAAGTTCGCCTGCTGCTCGACTGGTTTATCAACCCCAACCACGCGGCGATTTTTGCTGCCCAGCACAGCGGTGCGTTTAAGAAAGAGGGGCTGGATGTGGAGATGATCGCGCCCGCCGATTCCGCTTCGGTGCCATTGCTGCTGGCGGCGGGCAAAGTCGATCTCGCCATCAGCTACCAGCCGCAGCTCTACACGCTGGTGGATAAAGAGGTGCCGGTGATCCGCGTCGGTACTTTGATTAATCAGCCGCTGAATACGCTGACCACGGTGTCAGGTGGTATCCACTCGCTGAAAGATTTCGCTGGCAAAACCATCGGTTATGCGGTGCCGGGCACTGAAGATGTGGCGATCCGCAATATGCTGAAATCGCAGGGCGTTGATACTGACTCGGTGAAGCTTATCAACCTGAATATGGATGGCACCTCCGCGCTGCTGACGCACAAGATTGATGGCGCGATGACCATCTTCCGCAACTATGAGCTGCTGGATCTGAAAGACAAAGGCGCGAAGCCAACGGTGTTCAAGCCGGAAGATTATGGCGTGCCTGCTTATGATGAGCTAATCGTTGTGGCTAACCAGAAAACCGCCGCGCAAGACAAACGTATTCCAGCGTTTTTACGGGGGTTGGATGCAGGTGTGGCGTGGCTGCGCGCGCATCCGCAGGAAGCGTGGCAGGCGTTTATTAAGCAATATCCCGAGCTGAATACGCCGCTCAATCACGAAGCGTGGCAGGCAACGTTGCCTTATTTCGCGCAGCATAGCGCGGAGTTTGATCAGGCGCGTTATCAGGCGTTTGGTGAATATATGAAAGCCAATGGCGTGATTAAGGCTGTGGCGCCGATGGGGCGATATTCGTTGTAGTTTGGTGCGGGTTATCCCTCACCCCAACCCTCTCCCGCGCGCGGGAGAGGGAGCCGATCGCGCCCACCTACACATTCCCTCTCCCGCCTGCGGGAGAGGGAGCCGACCGCGCCCACCTACACATTCCCTCTCCCGCCTGCGGGAGAGGGCCAGGGTGAGGGAAACCACGCACGATTTCCCTTGCACCCGCACTTATTTTTGATAATGATATTTATTCTCAACTATCAAGTCATGGACAACCTGATGCGTTTCCCCGCTCTTTCTCTGCTGCTTAGCCTGTTTTTCATCTGCACCCATGTACAAGCCAGCGCCGATTGGCCGCGCACTATCGGCACACCGAAAGGCCCGTTCACGCTGCAACAGTCGCCGCAGCGTATTGTCTCTACCAGCGTCACGCTGAGTGGCACCTTGCTGGCGATTAACGCGCCGCTGGTTGGCTCCGGTGCCACCAGTCGCAGCAGTAGCGTGTCGGATACGCAGGGCTTTTTCACGCAATGGAGCGCGGTGGCCAAAGCGCGTCAGGTTAAACCGCTTTACATTTCGCAGCCGAACGCCGAAGCCATTGCCGCCGAAGCGCCAGATTTGATCGTGATTGCTGCCACCGGCGGCGATTCGGCGCTGCGCCTTTACGATCAGCTGCAAACCATCGCCCCGGTGTTAGTGATCGATTACGGCGATAAGAGCTGGCAGGCATTGACCTTGCAGTTGGGCGAGATTACCGGTCATGAAGCCGATGCCGAAAAGGTGATTGCAGAATTCGATCAGCGTGTAGACGCGGTGCGTCACAAGATCACGCTGCCGCCGCAGCCGACCTCTGCGCTGGTCTATTACGAAGATGGACGCGGAATGAACTTGTGGACGCCAGCATCGGCGCAGGGCGCGCTGTTGCAGGATTTGGGCTTCACGCTGTCCGCGCCGCCCGCCAGTTTTCAGGGCAGCACCAGCATGGGTAAACGCAATGACATAATTCAGTTGAACGGGGAAAACATGGCCGATGGCATCACCGGCAACACGCTGTTGTTGTTTGCTGCCGATGAGAAAACCGTGCCGCAGGTGGCGAAGAATCCGTTCCTCGCCCATCTTCCTGCGGTGCAGCAGCACAACATCTTTGCCGTAGGTAATGACACTTTCCGCCTCGATTACTACAGCGCCAGCAATATGCTCAGCAGCATCGAGCGGCAGTTTAGCCGTTAAGCATCTGCCGTAGCGGGTTGCGGCGCGTCCGGTTGTTCACCGAGGCGCGCCGAGCGTAGGCCGCGCGCCGCCAGTGACAGCAGCACCAGCAATCCCGCCGCCAATCCGCCAAACCACAGCACGCTGCTCAGCGGTGCCAGCGCGCGTGCCAGCGCACCTAAACCCAATGCCCCAACGGAATCACCGGTGACATCCTGCGCGGTACCGAGGCTGTTGACGCGTCCCAATAACGCATCCGGTGTGTGATGCTGCGTCAGCATAAACTGCAACAGCGAGGCGATGGCATTGCTGTAGCCGTAACACACCAGCGCCAGCAGTGCGGGCAGCAGATGGCTATAAAGGCCGAGCGAGGCGATGCAGGCAAACGCCAGCAGCGCACAGCCAATCAGCACTAATCCCGGACGCGCCAACTGCCGCACCCAGCCGCTGGTAAAGGCACCGATCATCGCGCCCAGCGGCACCGCCGAGTACATCAATCCTAATGCGGACGCATCGGCGTGATAGGTAAGCGCCAGCGCCGGGAACAGAATACGCACCGCGCCAACCATGCTGAGCAGCAAGCCAACCAGCACTACCGCGCCAACCACTTTATGCTGGCAGACAAACTGCATGCCGCTTGCCAGCGCGCGCAGCGGATGTTCGGGTTCCTGCTGTTCGGGCTTCATCGACGGTAAACGCACCAGCGGAATCAGCGTCGCCAGCGTGCCAATCGCGGCGACCGCAAAGGCCCAACCGACTCCCGCCGCGACGATGATCATGCCGCCGAGCGCGGGCGACAGAATCGCGCCGAGGCGCACCGTTAGCATGCTGAGCGCACCGGCTTCTGCCAGATGTTCACGTCCAACGATTAATGGGATCACCGCCATTAGCGCTGTCATGCCAAGCGCGCCAAAGAAGCCATCCCAGAAGGCGAGGAAGTAGAGCGCCAGCAACGATGGCGCTGGGCTGAAGGCGTTGAGGCTAAGCAGCACAAAGCCGATGCCGCAGGTGCCGCGTGCGAACAGGATTAACTTGCGACGATCGTAGCGATCGGCCAGCACGCCGCCGAGCAGCAGGCCGATGAACATGCCGATGCCGTCGAGCATTACCGCCACGCCGACCTGCAGCGTGGAGCCGGTCATTGCCTGGATTTGCACCGGCACGCCAACCGCCAACATGCCAAGGGCGAATACCGAGAGCATGCGCGCGCAGAATATCGCGCGGAAAGATGCGTTGTTTTTGAGCAAACTAAAATCTAAGAATATCGAGGGCTTAGCCATGATTCTCCAGTGTATGTGAACGAGGTCGCCATTAATGGCGACCCTACGGTGCGCGGTTGTTGCCGGTCGCCATGAATGGCGACCCTACAAAAACGAATCTAACCTCAACCTGCCAACAAACGATTAATCAACGGTCCCAGTACCTTTAACGAATCCGCCGAAAGAATATCGGCGTGTTCGCAATCCAGCGGGAAGATGGTCAATTCATCAACGAACGGTGCCCAACTGGCGCGCACATCCATATCCGGCGGCAGCGTTTTCTCGGCCATAAACAGCGTGGCGTTGCCGGCGTAACGCGGGGTGCGCGCTTCGGCGAGTCGCGCCACGGCGTCTTTGTAGTTGGCGACGATGGTGCTAAACATTGCCGCCTTCTCCTCACGCAGCAGCGGATCGCGCTCATCCTCGGTGGCGGCCATAAATTCGGCCTGCTCGCGCGCCACTTCCTGTTCTGCTTCGTCGGCGTCCGGCGTGCGCCAGTCCTGACCTTCTGCCGGATAAGTATCCAGCAGGCCAAGGAATGCCACCGTTTCACCCTGCGCCTGCAAACGTGCCGCGATGCCTTGCGCCAGCGTGCCGCCGAGTGAATAACCGAGCAGGAAATAAGGGCCGCTCGGCTGCTGCTGGCGAATCGCCTGCAGATGGTGATCGCACATCGCTTCCACGCTGTGACACGCGGCAATCACGCCATGTGGACGCGGCGATTGCAGGCCGACAATCGGGAAGTCGCCGTCGAGATAGTGCAGCAGGGCGCTGTACTGCCAGGCGAAGCCGGATGCTGGATGGATGCAGAACAGCGTCGGGCCGTGACCAGCGCGCAGCAGCAGCAGTTCGCCGTTGCCACCGCTTTCACTGTTGGCACCGCCGTCGAGCAGCGCCGCCAGTCTCTCCACGCTGCGCGCGGCGATGATCTGCCCAACGCTAAGTGGCGGCACCTCACGACGACGCAGTTCCGCCGCCAGACGCATCGCCAGCAGCGAATGACCACCGAGCGCGAAGAAATCGTCATCGGCAAATACGCTGTCGCAACCGAGCAATTGCTGGAACAGATCCGCCAGCAGACGTTCGTTGGCGCTGTGCGGCAAGCGACCGCTGCGCGCGCTGAGCTGCGGCATCGGCAGCGCTTTACGATCCAATTTGCCGTTGGCGCTCAGCGGCAGATTGTCGAGCAGCAGATAGCTGACCGGCTGCATATGCGCGGGCAGACGTTCACCCAGCTGCTGCTTCACCGCGTCGATATCCAGCGCCACGCCCGCTTCGGCCACCAACCAGCCGAGCAGCTGACGGTTATCGACGCCCGGCGTCGAGTGCTGCGTCAGCGCACGCGCTGCGACCACTGCCTGCGCCACGCCCGGCAGCGCCACTAACGCCTGTTCGATTTCACCTGGCTCGATACGCTGTCCGCGCATCTTCAGCTGGTCGTCGCTGCGACCGAGATACTCAACCGCACCGTCGGCGCGCCAGCTGGCGATATCGCCAGTGCGATACATGCGCTCGCCTTCGGCAAACGGCGCGGCGACAAAGCGCTGTGACGTAAGGTCGGCGCGATGCAAATAGCCATCGGCAAGCTGCACACCGCTGAGATAGAGATCGCCCGGCACGCCAACCGGCACCGGACGCAGCAGGCTATCGAGAATATGCAGCTGCGTGTTCCACACCGGACGACCAATCGGCACGCCCGGCCCGTTGAGGCCATCCAGCGCGCTGCCGCTGGCCGGTTGCCAGGTAACATCGACGGCGGCTTCGGTTGGGCCATACAGATTGTGTAGCGGCGCGGCGATCACTTCCTGATAGCTGCGCGCCAAATCGCACGCCAGCGCTTCACCGCTGCAGAATACGCGTCGCAGCGTTGGGCAAGCCCGTTCGGTTTGCGCGGTGAGATGGCCGACAAAGGCCGCCAGCATCGAGGGCACAAAGTGCAGGGTGGTCACGCGATAATCGTCGATCAGCTGCCACAGCGCCTGCGGATCGCGATGCGCTTCCGGCGGTGCCATCATCAGCTGCGCACCGGTCATCAGCGGCCAGAAGAATTCCCACACCGAAACATCAAAGCTGCACGGCGTCTTTTGCAACACCACGTCGTCAGCGCGCAGCGGATAGCTGGCCTGCATCCAGCGCAGGCGGTTGACGATGGCGCGTTGATTCACCACTACGCCTTTCGGTTTACCGGTTGAGCCCGAGGTATAGAGCACGTAAGCCGGGCGACTGGCATCCGCCTGCGGCAAAGGGTGGCGCGGCTGAATCTGTTCAGTGGCTAAGCCATCAAACATCATCAGCGTGCCAAACGTGGCGAAGCGGGTTTCCAGTGCAGATTCGGTGATCAGCACCCAAGGCCGCGCATCTTCTACCATATAAGCCAGACGTTCATCGGGATAACCGATATCCAGCGGCAAATAGGCCGCACCTGCCTGCAGGATGGCGGTGAGCGCGATGCTGAGACGCACCGAACGTGGCAGCGCCACGGCAACGATATCGCCCGGCATCACGCCCGCTTCAATCAAGCGATCCGCCAGCAGCATGGCCTGACGCTGCATTTCGCCGTAGCTCAGACGATGCTCCATATCCATCAGCGCCAGCGCGTCCGGCGTGCGCGCCGCCTGCTGGGCAATCGCCTGCTGCAGTGTTTCATTTTCCAGCTGCACGCCGGTGTTGTTGACCCAGGCGAGCAGCGATTGCTCAGCCAGCGTTTGCAACTTCCACTGCGTCAGCGGCAGATCCGGCGTGCTGACCAGCTGTTGCAGCAGCAGTAACAGCCGCTCGGCCAGACGTTCCGGCTCGCTAACGCAGTCGCGATACTCCATCAGCAACGTCAGCTGTTCGCCCGGCAGCACCAGCAGCGTGAGCGGATAGTGCGTGTAACCCCGGTTGTGAATCGCTTCGCAGCGCACGGCGGCGTTGGCGTCCAGCAGCGTTTGGTTGTCCGGATAGTTCTCCAGCACCAGCAAGGTATCGAACAGCGTTCCGGCACCGACCAGCTGCTGGATCTCGGCGAGACCGAGGCAATCCTGCTCAATCAGCTGGATTTGCTGCGCCTGATGATCGGCGAGCTGCGCCAGTAACGGACGTTGATGATCGAAGCGCATGCGCACCGGCAGCGTGTTGCTGAACAGGCCAACGTGCTGATCGATGCCGTCAATCTGGCCAAAACGGCCAGAAACCGGCGCACCGAACACCACGTCTTGCTGGCCGCTTGCGACCGACAGCATCAAGCCCCACAATCCCTGCATCACGGTGTTCAGGGTTAAGCCGCGCGCCCGGCACAGCGCATAGAGTTCCCGCTCCAGCGTGGCATCCAGCGTAATGCGCTTTTCGTTGACCGCGCTGTCGGCAGCCTGCGGATAGAGCAGCGTCGGACGCACCTCTTGCAGGCATTCCTGCCACGGCTGCCGCGCTTCGTGGCTGTCGCGCTGGCTGAGCTGACGCACAATGTCCGCGTAGCTGCTGCTATGCGCGGGCAACGTTTGCTGGCGCAGCGCGCTGAGCAGATCGTTGAGGATCACCGGCGTTGACCAGCCATCCACCACCAGATGATGCGCGTTGAGCAGCAGCGTCCAGCGCATGCCATCGCGATGGGCGATCAATGTGGCGTGCAGCATGATCGGCTGGCTAAACAGATCCTGCGCCAGCATCTGATGTTCCAGCGCCACAATGTCATCATCGTCGGCTAGCTGATGCAGCGTTAGCGGCCAGCGCAATTCCGTTTCAGGTATCAGCTGAAGCGGTTGCAGGCTGAGTTCAGCGTCGAAGCGCGCCGCCAGCTGCGGATGGCGTTGTAACACCGCGTCCAGCGCGGTTTGTACCACTGCGGGGCTGATATCGCCGCTGAGTGTCAGGCGTGTTAACGAGTTATAGCTGCCTTGCTGCGCGGTGGTTTGCGCGTGGAACAGCAGGCCTTTCTGCAACGGCAGCAGCGGCAGCGCATGGCTGAACGCGCCGTGACACGCATGTAGCTGTTGCAGCAACGCATCATCGACGCCATCCAGCGCCACCTCGGCGGCCACCAGCGTATTGGCGGCTTGCTGCGGCTGCTGGTGTGACAGTGTGATCAGCGCCTGCGCGGCAGCGGCCATTGCCTGATGTAATTCGGCAATCGCGTCGGCGTTCAGTACGCCATCCGCCCAGCTCCAGTTCAGCGCCAGCTGCGCCGCGTTCGGCTGCTCCTCAACGAAGACGTTGAGTTCCAGCGCGTGCTGCAGCGGCAGCGCGTCATCCTGCAGCACCGCGAAGGTGTCGCGGAACTGCTGTGCGGTGCGCTGTGGCGACCAGTCACCGCTGCGCTGCGTGAAGCGTCCAAGGTAGTTAAACAGCACCTGCGGCGCGTGTTGTGCCGCCAGTTTTTCCAACGTCACGCCGCGATGCGCATCAAGCCAGCGCAGCTGCCCGTAGCCAATACCGCGATCCGGCACCGCACGCAGCACCGCTTTCACCGCGCGTACACACTCATTGAGTGGCGCGTGTGGATTATCTGGTAGCGGCAGCAGCAGCGGGAATTCCGCTGTCAGCCAGCCGACGGTACGCGCCAGATCCTGCTGAGCATGCAGTTCAGCACGGCCATGCGACTCCAGCGTGACGCGCTGCTGTGCGCTGCCGTTGAGTTGGCGCAGCGCCATCGTCAGCAATGTCAGCAGCAGCTCTTCGCTGGTGGCGCGATAGTACTGCGGCAGCGTGTTGAGCAGCGCGTGCGTGGTGGAGGCATCGAGTAGCGTGCGTTGATATTGTTGGCGGTCGCGGGGCTGAATTGCTCGATCACCGACAAGTGGCAGCGGTTCGGCCAGCATCTGTTGCCAGAACGGTAACTCGCTGGCGCGCGCCGAAAGGTTTGCCAGCAGCGCTGCCGACCAGTCATGTAGCGAGGTTTCCTCAGCGGGAATCACAAGCGGCGTGTTATTGATCAGCGCGTCACCGGCCTGTTGCAGCTCATCCAGCAATACGCGCCACGAGACGCCATCAACAATCAGGTGATGCAGAGTCAGCACCAGACCACAGCTGATGCCGTCTTGCTGTAGCAACGTGGCGTGCAGCAGCGCGCCGTTTGCCGGATCGAGCGCCTCGGCGTCTTCGCTAAACGCCTGTTCCGCTGCGCGGTCGCGATCCTGCACCTCAAGCACACGCACGCGGGCAGGGCGCGACGCCAGCGCTTCGCCGACAATCAGCTGGTCACCGCGCGTGAAGGCGTTGAGCGCCGGATGCGCCTGCGCCAGCTGATCGATCAACTGTTCCAATTGTGTGAGCTGCAACTGCGGTGGCACCGACAGCAGCACACCGTGCGCAAAGCGCGCAATGATACCGGCTTGCGCATTGAACCAGTGCAGAATCGGCAATCCACCAATCGCGCCCTGTTGCGCTACGCGCGCGCCGGTGTTGTATTGTGCCAGCGGCTGCAAACCCCGCGCCATGCGTGCGGCGGTGCGTTCGGCGAAGATTTCGCGTGGACGCAGCAGATAACCGGCACGACGTGCGACGGTGCTGAGCCCCATCGCGGAGATGCTGTCGCCGCCGAGCGCGAAGAAATCATCTTCCGCGCCGACGCTCTCCAGCCCCAGCAGGCTGGCAATCGCGTGGCAAATCAGCTGCTCCTGCGGCGTGCTGGCGGCGCGACTCTGGCTCTGCTGCGCCTGTTGCGGCTTTGGCAGCGCCTGGCGATCAATCTTGCCATTAACGTTGAGCGGCAACTCGTCCATTACCATCAACACCGCAGGCACCATGTAATCCGGCAGCTGCGTGGCCAGCTGCGCCAGCAAACGGGCATTGAGATCGGCTTCGGCGCGCAACGCGTCATCCTGCACCGAGCAGTAACCAATCAGGCGATGCGTGGCGCCCATCACTTCGGCGATCACCACGGCGGTGCTGACTTCCGGCAGCGCCACCAGCGCGTTCTCCACTTCACCGAGTTCAACGCGGAAGCCGCGCACTTTAATCTGGTGATCGGTACGGCCAATAAACGCCAGCTGTCCATCCTGACGCCAGCGCATCAGGTCGCCGCTGCGGTACATCACATCGCCGTCGCGGAAGGGATTGGCGACAAAGCGTCCGCTAGTGAGATCGGGACGGCGCAGATAACCGCGCGCGATGCCGGTTCCGGCGATATACAGCTCGCCAGCGCAGCCAATCGGCACCTGACGCAGCTGGTTATCCAGCAGATAGACTTCGCTGTTGCCCACCGGACGACCAATCACCGGCTGCGGTGATGCCATGACGCTGGCACCCAGCGTATCGATGGTGTATTCCGACGGGCCGTAATAGTTGTGGATCTCCATCTGCTGCTGTTGCTGCATCAGCTTCCACAGCGTTGGCGTGGCCGCTTCACCGCCAATCATCACAAAAGAGGGACGATGGTTATCGGCTTCCAGCAGGCCGCTGTCGATCATCTGCGAGAAGAACGACGGCGTGATATCCAGCAAGTCAACCGGCACCGCGTTCATCTGCTGAATCAGGCCCCACGCATCGCGGCGCAGCTCTTCGTCGAAGATATTCAGCTCGCAGCCCATCAGCATGCAGAACAGCGGTTCCCACGAAGAATCGAACGAGAAGGAAGCGGTGTGACCGGCGCGCATGCGGCGCGGGCTGCTGGCGGTGAAGCGCGCAATCGCCGGGCCGAACAGATGTTCGCGGTGCGACAGGAACAGGTTGAGCAAACCTTGATGGTTGCTCATCACGCCTTTCGGGCGGCCGGTTGAACCCGAGGTATAGATCATGTAGGCCAGATCGTCACCGCACAGTTTGGTGTCAGGTCGTGCGGTGGAATAATCACTCAATTCAAGCTGGTCAATCAGCAGATGCGGCAGTTCCGGCATCTGCGCCAGCGTGCTGGAGTGCGTCAGCAGCAGCTTAGGCTGCGCGTCATCGCACATCAGGGCCAGGCGTTCGCGCGGATAGTCTAGATCAAGCGGCATATAGGCCGCGCCACTCGCCAGCACGCCGAACATCGCCACCAGTGAATCTACTGAACGCGGAATACCAATCGCCACTACGTCGTCTGCTTGTAAACCGCGTGCGATCAGCAGATGCGCCAGTTGCATGGCGCGATCGGCGAGCTGGCGATAGCTCAGGCTGCGCTCGCCGCAAACCACCGCAGTTTGCTCGCCGTATTGTTCAGCGCTTTGCAGCAAGATATCGACGATGGTGCGGGTATCGGCAGGCGGCACGATGGTGGGTCCGGTCGACCAGCGTTGCAGATCGATCTGTTCCTGCGGCGCGAGTAATGACAGCGCACCCAGGCTCATGTCGGCATCCGCCGCGAACTGAGTTAGCAGATGGCTGATGCGATCGGCATGACGTTGTAGTGTTTGTGCATCGTAGCGGCGCGGGTTTGCTACCAGCGTCAGCTGCAATGCGCCATCGCGGAAGCCGACTTCAAACTCCAGATCGTCCACCGGGCCCATCGCCAGCGTGTGCGTTGGGGCGGGCTGGCCGTCGAATTGCAGATCGTCATGGTAAACCTTGACGTTAATCACCGGGCCATACAGCGCCTGGCTGCTGCCGACCAGGCCGAGATCGCGGCGCAGCTGCTCCGCTTCATAACGTTGATGGCGGCGCGCTTTGCGAATTTCGCCCTGCACCTGCTGCACCAGCATCGGCAACGTCATCTCATCGCTGACGCTGAAAATCAGCGGCAACACGTTGACCACCGGGCCGAGCGTGGAGATCGCCGCCGAACCCATGCGGCGCATAAACGGGAAGCCAATCGACAAACGCTGGCTGTTGCTGAAGCGGGCCAGATAGGCCACCAACAGCGCACTGACGATATCGCCTTCACTGCTGTCGGCCAGTTGTTGCTGCTCACGCAGCGTGGCCAGTTGCGGCAGCGTCACCTGACAGCTGATCGGGCGATCGCCGTGATCGCTCAGGTTTTCGCTGGACAGCGTTAGCGTCTCAGGCAAATCCGCCGCGTAGCTTTGCCAGTGGCTGGCGGAGCGGGCAAAAGCAGGCGAATCCTGCCACTGCTGAATCTCTTCAATCACCGTGGTGAACGGGGTAAATGGCGAGGGCGCGGGCGTTGCTCCGGCGCAAAGGGCGGCATAGATTGCCGCGACGCGTTGGGTCAGCGCTTCAAAACTGAAACCATCCACCAGCAAATGGTGATAGCGCTGATACCACAACCAGCTGCCATCGCCGATGCGCATCAGCGCGTGGCGATAGAGCGGTTTGTCGCCGTCGGCGGGCAGCTCTGCGGCGAGATCCGCCTGCATCAGTTTGTGCGCTTGGCTGCTGGCATCGGCGCGCTGGCTGAAATCATGCCATTCCGGCGCGACCGGCGCTTGCGCACCAAACCACTGCGCCGGATTGCCATTATCATCAAGGCCGAAGCGCGCCTGCACGGTATCGGCTTCCGCCATCGCCTGCTGTATAGCGCTGTCCAGCGCCGCCCGATTGATGTCGCCGTGCAGCACGCTGTAGTGCGCCACGGTAAATTGATTGCGCTGCTGCGCAATGCTGTCAGCGATCCAAATGCCGGGCTGCGCCGCGACCAGTGGATAGGCCGCTGAAGGGGCCGGATTAAACGTTGCCAAGAGACAATTCCTGTCGAATTCCCGTCATCCTTCAAGCTGCAGCCGCGTTGGCTGCATGCGTTCACCCCAGTCACTTACTTCAGTAAGCTCCTGGGGATTCGCGCATTTGCCGCCTTGCTGCAGCTCGAATGATTTTGGGAATAAATTATTGAAAGAAAATGAAAAAATAAAATTAGGCTGCGGTAGACGACGTCTGTTGCGTCGCTGGCCGCATGTCGTGCCAGTTTGCTTCGATAAACTCAATGGCGGCGCTGCGCGTTAGCGGTCCCGCTACGTTGTGCCAGCCGGCCGGAACCGGGGCAAAAGCCGGCCACAGGCTGTATTGCTGACGCGCATTGAGCAGCACCAGAAAATCGAGCGCGTCGTTATCAAACGGATTCTGTTGTTCAGACATGGTTATTACCTTCAGAAGGTGAGGTTGTGGGGAGAAAATCGGCCAGCAGCCAGCGGCAGCCGTCGATCAGACCGCCACGCCAGCACAACGCATCGTGCCCTCCGGCGAAGCGGCGAAAATATAATTCATGGCCTGCGGCTTGCAGCGCCGGGACGATCTGCTGGTTGACGTAGACCATGTCTTCCTCGCGATCGCCCACTTCCTGAAAAATCTTCAGCGTGCCCGGCGGTAACTCGCCCTGTTGCAGCCGCTCTAACAGCAAACCCGGCGCGTGCTGTTCGCGGTTGGCGTAGTCGCGGATGTATTGCAGATGCGGCCACCAGAAGGAGCCGGATTGCGTGAGAATGCGGCCAAAACGCTGCGGCCAGTGCAAACCGGCATAAAGAGCTGCGAGTCCGCCATAGCTTTGTCCGGCCACCAGCGTGCGATCGGCGTCGCCGCTGAACGCCGCGTGCTGGCGCGCTAGGGGTAACAGTTCCTGCTGCACCGCCAGCCAGAAGGTTTCGTTGCACGGCAATTCGGCTTCGCGATGCTGGCTGTCGATGACATCGATAAACAGCCAGCAGGTGGGCGGCAGTTCGCCATCGGCGGTGACCTGATCCAGCGCGCTGAAAATCGGTTGGCCATACACCCAGTTTTGTCCGTCGAGCAGGATCGCCAGCGGACGTTGTTCGGGCTGAGCGGTTGTGCCGGTGCTGTAGAGCCAGACGTTGCGGGTGACGTTGAGCAACGTGCTGTGCCATTGCAGGGTTTGCAGCGAATCTGGCCAGGTTTCCGCCATGCCGGCATCCAGCGCGCGCCAGGCGGATTGATCCGGCGCATCCGGCATGTGCGCATTGCTCAGGGAAAAGCGGCGGCTGCTAAGAAACGGCGGCGTGGGATTGAATTTGTCGGGGATCGCCAGCGGCATCAGCGAGATCCACCACTTACGCTGCAGCGCGCGACAGGCGGCATCATCGCCACAAAACAGCGGCGGTAACTGCTGCGCGGTGGCGGGAATCAGGCTGTAACTGCCGCGCCAGTCGGACTCAATGGCGGTCGACCAATGCCAGACGTTGCTGTCGCCCACGCGCACCAGACTTTCTGGCGCTTCGCTGTGGTGATCGGTGACGCCGTTTATATCGACGTAAACCCGTTCAGTGGAAGAAAGTGCGGAATGCCCTTCGGGATCGCGCCAGAAGAAGTGCATGCTCGTTTGACCGCGTTCGTCACGCTCCACCAGCGGCGTACCGACCGCATAAAGCCGCTGCCACCAGCCTTCGCTACCCAAATCGACCTGCTGCAACCATTGCGCAACTGTCCCGGCGGGCAACCACGTATGCGTCGTTTTTTCTGCGCTTGTTAGAAACATCCTGCAACCCATCTCCACATTTTGTTCACTGTCTTTACTTAACCAAAGCTAATGCAAATGCTATTGATAACGATTTACATTTGCAATATGATTTTTCGCGCCTAAGAAACCTTCGGATTTTCAGTGGATTATTTTGTGAAGGACGTCACGCAGGGAGATTAGGACCGTAAATAACGCAAGAGAGTAATATTTCAATCCGTTACAGCCATTGTCGTTGGGCGAGGGCGACTGAACGGATTATTTCATCTACAAGGCAGTTTGAAATAGAGATGGCAACTATGTCCGTTAAAGCAAGAAATTCAGCAATACCTGCTGTGGCACGTCAGTTCAGACTCAATCCTCTGTACCTTTCTCTGGCCTCAATTCTGTTGGTGGCACCGGCTGCCTTCAGCGTGGCCGCCGAAGAGACCATTACCGTAAACGCCGACACGCGTGAAAGCGTGACCTCGCCGCTGCAGGGTTATGTGGCGAAAGAGAGTGCGGCGGGCACCAAAACGTCCACGCCGCTGCGCAAAACCCCGCAATCTATTTCGGTGATTACCCGCGAGCAGATGGACGATCAGGCTGCATCCTCCGTTGCGGATGCGCTGAGCTATAGCAGCGGCGTGCTGACCAACTATCGCGGTAACTCCAACCGTAATGATGAGATCATCGCGCGCGGTTTCCGCTATGCGCCGAAATTCCTCGATGGCCTGAGCTACGGTTTATCCGGCCAGGCGGGCGCTGCGGGGCAGGTTGATCCCTGGTTGCTGGAGCGCGTAGAGATGATCCACGGCCCCGCGTCGGTGTTGTACGGTCAGGTGAATCCAGGCGGCATCGTGGCGATGACCAGCAAGCGTCCTACCGCGCAGAGCATTCACAAAGTGCAGCTCAGCACCGGCAACCAGCATTTGGGTGAAGCGGCGTTTGATTTCGGCGGTAAGCTGAACGATGACAACACGCTGTTCTACCGCCTAAACGGTATCGCCAGCACCAAACATGAGTTCGTCAAGGACAATAAACAGCAGCGCATGGCGATTGCGCCAGCGATTACCTGGCTGCCAAACGCGGATACCAGCTTTACGCTGCTGACCATGTACCAGAACGAGCCGAAAGCGGGTTACCGTAACTTCCTGCCGGCCAGCGGCACGTTGAAAGAGAGCAGCGCGGGTTACATTCCTTACGATTTCAACGTCAGCGATCCGAGCTTCAACGAAGCCAAGCGCGAACAGACCTCGATCGGCTATATCTTCGAGCACAATCTCAACGACAACCTGAGCTTCACGCAGAATATGCGCTACAGCAACATGGACGAATCGTACAAATATCTGGTGTATACCTTTGATGCGGATAACGATCACTCAATCAACCGTCGTCCGCAGCATGACAAGATCAAGTCGAAAGAGTTGGGTCTTGATAACCAGCTGAAAGCCACCTTTGAAACCGGCAACATCGCGCACACCGTGCTCGGCGGGTTGGATTACAAGTGGAGCGACGTGGATAACAAACTGTGGCGCGACAGCGGCGATCAGTACATCCTCGACTGGGCCAATCCGACGCGTATCAGCATCAATGAAAGCGATTTGACGTTGACTACCAGCACGCGCAAGAAGCTCGATCAGGTGGGCGTTTATCTGCAGGATCAGCTGGAGTGGAATCAGTGGAACCTGCTGCTGTCTGGACGTCACGACTGGAGCGAAGTACGCACTCAGGATCGCACCGACAACAGCCAAACCCAGCAGAACGACGACAAGTTCACCGGCCGTGCAGGTCTGCTATATGCGTTCGATAACGGCATTTCACCGTACGTCAGCTACAGCACTTCATTCGAACCCAACCTCAACAGCGGCGCGCCAGGCACCGATCCGTTCAAACCGACCACCGGCGAACAGACCGAAGTGGGCGTGAAGTATCAGCCGGTCGGTTGGGATGCGGTGTTTACCGTGTCAGCGTTTGATATCACGCAGAAAAATATCACCGCGTATAACAGCGTGACCGGCTACAACGAGCAGATTGGTAAAGTGCGTTCGAAAGGTATCGAAACCGAAGCGCACGCGCAGATTACGCCAGAGATCAAACTGTTAGCGGCTTATACCTATACCGATGCGGTGACCAAAGAGAGCAGCATCACTCAGCGTATCGGTCATTCTCCGTCGAGCATTCCGCGTCATGCGGCATCGGCGTGGGGTAGCTACACCTTCCTTGATGGCGTGCTGAGCGGCTTTACGCTGGGCAGCGGCGTGCGTTACACCGGCACCGCGCCAGCGGATGAAATTGGCGTCGACAAAGTCCCGCACTACACCTTGTATGATGCGATGGCGAAGTATGAGCTGGGCGAAGCGGCGAATTCGCTGCGCGGCACCACGCTGCAACTGAACGTCAACAATATCGCGGATAAGCACTACGTGGCGTCATGCAGTAACGAAAGCGCCTGCTTCTACGGCAGCGGTCGCACCATTGTGGCTTCCGTCAGCTACAGCTGGTAATTCCCACTGGCGGCCTCTCTGGCCGCCGTTTCGTTTCGCATTCCGTGCGGCTCGCTTGCCACTAAGACACTTCTTAGCCGGTTTTCGGAAAATACTGTATTTGTGTGACTGTCATCACTCTGCAAGGCGCGTTAAAATGAACGCTTCTCATTTAGCAGGGGTTTTTCGTCACGATGTTATCGCGCTTCACTTTAGCCACTTTGATGGCAACAATCATGCTTAGCGGCTGCGCCCGCCTTGCCGCCGTAACAGGTACATCACATGACAGCACTGCGACTGCGGACGCGTCCACCGCTCAGCCTGCAACCGGCGCGCCAATCGACAGTAACGATTCGCCTTCACCGTTCGAAACCGGCCCAACGGTAATTAACATTTCGCATGTGGTCACGCGTACCGATGACGGTTCTTCTATTTATGTGACGGTAGATGGTCAGGATGCGGGCCTGCTGAAGAAGGGTGAGAAGAGAGAAATTCGCGTTTCGCCTGGTAAACACCAGATTGGTGGTTACGTGCAGACGCTGTTTGGTTTTGGCAAAGTGACCATCGCCTCTGTGGATGTCACCACCGATCCGAACAGCCCGAAAAACGTGGTTTATTCTGTGACGCGCCAGAAGCCCGCGTTTAGCGAAACCGACGCCACGCCGCCGAATAATTCGTGATGTATGGGTGCGTAAATATGCGCACCAGCAAGGTTTTGCAGGGTCGCCATAAATGGCGTAATGCCGATCAGTTAAGCACAGAGCGACTTTCGTTCGCCATGTGCTGAGGCAGTTGCAGCATCTCCGTGCTGCGACCGAGCAAAGGGCGCCTGGCCGCGCCCTCTGCACTCCCGGGCCTTGCGCCAGCCCAACCCGCCGCTTCGCGGTGCCTTCACTCATTCACGATTCCTGACGGACCGGCGGCGATTCGCTCCTGCTCAGCGCCACCTCTCGCCGCATCCATGCGGCTCGCCCTGGAATCCCTCATTCCCTCAGCGGTTTAGGATGTCGCCTCAACACTCGCGCTGCAGCAGCAATGCATTTTCCTGACTCGCCATCGCTACAAATTCCGTAGGGTTGCCATTTATGGCGACCTGGTGCGCATGAATACGTGCGGACACGGTCATCACAGGCGGCGCTGTTGCGGATTGCTAAGGTCCGCGCCTTCGGACCTTAGCCCGGCCACCTGCTTCACACATTCTGAAACTACCAGATGCTTAGCGGGCGGAATCCCTGCGATGTCAGTGCGCTGCTTATCTGACATGCATTACGCCATTCATGGCGACCTTCCCACATCAACTCCGGCTAAACACCAGCTTCAACCCGGCAACCGTAAAGCAGCAAGCCAGCAGCGCATCCAGCCCACGACGGATGCGGCGGTAAAATGCCGCCATCACCGCAGTGGAGAACAACACCGCATAACCGCCAAACACCAGCACGCAAATCGCCGCGCAGCCTGCAATTATCATCGGCAAGGTGGATGCCGCCGCACCCGGTTTTAACGCCACCGACATAATCGCCACCCACGTCAAAATCGCTTTAGGATTGCCGACGTGCATCAAAATGCCCTGACGAAACATTTTGCCGAAGTGCGCTTTCTCGCTGCCCGGCGCGAATTCGCTGGCATCTGGCTTACGCAATGCCGATTTCCCCGCCTTAAATGCCAGCCACAACAGATACAATCCGCCACCAATCTTCAGCACAATCAGCAGTTGTGCGAAAGTGGCCAGCACGGTGAGCACGCCGCAGGCTGCAAGCAGCGCCCACATCATCGAACCGCCAATCACGCCGCTGGCTAATGCCAGTGCCGCGCCGCGTCCCTGTTTCATCGCCGTGCCCATAATTGCCATGTTGCTCGGACCGGGACTGGCGGTGGCGACGAAATAGGTGGTGTAGATCAGAATCAATTCATGTGACAGCGCCATAGGTTCCTCTGTAAATCATGATGGATTACGCCGCGAGAATGTGCTGAATTGCCAGAAACATCGGGATTGCGCCAAATACATTGGGCGGCTCATGCAGTGCCACAAATCCCAGGCGGGTGTAAAAATTCACGGCTTGCGGTTCAGCGTCAAGATAAACGCCTTTTACCGGTAATGCGGCATGGATTATTTTGACTTGATCGAAAAATGCGCCAAGCAGATCCTGACCATAACCTTTCTTTTGTTCCCTGACAGCGATTCCCAACATAACCAGGCGCACCACGCCGACTTCGGCTGGCATGGAACCGGGCACCACGCCTGTGAGCTTTTGTTTCAACAGGGAATAGGCGCTGAAGGTACAAATTCCCAACAGTTCGCCGGTGTTAGCGTCAATCAACGCCTTCGCTGCACAGTTTCCCTCTTTTACGCTTTTTTTAAGCGAGTTGCGTACAAAGGCGTTAATAATTGCGTTGCCGCAATCGAAGTGTTTATTACCGGGATAGGTGATGTCTGCCTGATAGGCGCACACCATAACGTCAGCGCTGTTATTCCTTGAATTTTCCATCTGCTCTTTTCCTTCGCATCAACGCTTGTAACGCCAGCGTCGGAGCTGCAGGTTCAGACATGAGCTGATTCACTTGCTGCCAACTCTCTTCAGAAAGCTGGCGACGTCGCTGATTATCCAAAACGGTTTCTGCACGCTCAAGCGCCGCATTTAAGATAAAGGCACTCAAATCTAATCCTGCAGCGGTTGCTGCTTCCTTTAAAACTTCTTTAAGATTTGAACTGGTTTTTAACTCTACGCGCGCATCTTTAACGGCGCGCGTATCGGTGGATAGTGCGGGTACTTTTGGCATAGTGAGAGCCTCGCAGAGTAAAAACGCCTCCTGTTGACGTCAGTCCTTAAACTTATGCAGCGTTGCATCGTGAGTGAAGTCTTTCATTTCAGTTAGCTTGGTACGGCTAATAACCGTATGCGAATAATGTAAACCTTATCGCTTCGATGAGTCAACGCGTACGGTTGATAGCCGTATAAATTATTTTGCTGTTGCGCCTTATTGACCGTGCAACTCCTTCCGTAACAGCACCAATTCACCCGCCAGATCGCGGCACAGCATCGCCGTCATCAGATGATCCTGCGCATGCACCAAAATCAGCGTGACCGGCACTTTGCCGCAGCCTTCATCGGCGCCAATCAATGCGGTTTGGATTTTATGCGCCGCTTTTGCGGCCTCATCTGACGCCGCCAAAGCCTCATCGGCACCTTGCCAGTCAGCTTTGCGCGCCTGCTGGATTGCTATCATGGCTTGCGATCGCGCCTCACCAGCATTAATCAGCAACTCCATCATTGTTTGTTCAAAATCCATATCCGCCTCACTTATTGGTATGCCAAATTGGTGATAACGATGCTACCGGAATACCAAAAAGGAGTTCCGCGAGCATGATCACAGAAATTAAGCGCGAATATCGCCATTTTGGTATGCCACGAACCATCAAGCTGATGCATAACACCTAATACCGCTGAGGGTTGACCAATGTCTCTACAGGAACGTCTTATCGATTCGCTGGGTAGCTTTGCCACGCGATTCAATAGCTACCGCTACATCATGGCGATCAAAGCCTCGTTCATCACGCTGATGCCGGTGATCATCGTCGGGGCGTTTTCGGTGCTGATTTCCAACATGGTGCTGGACCCGAAAAATGGCCTCGCCAGTTTCTCTGCGCTGTCGTTTCTCGCCGATTTAAAACCGATCACCAGCAGCATTAACTACGCCACGCTGAGCTTTCTGAATATCGGCGCGGTGTTCTTGATTGGTATCGAGCTGGGTCGCATCAACGGCATAAAAACGCTGTTTCCTGGCCTGCTGGCGATCATCTGCTTTATCTCGGTGACGCCCACCACGCTGCAAATGCTGGTAGATGGCCAGATGCATGTGGTCACCGATGTGCTGGCGAAACAGTTCTCCGATACCAAAAGTCTGTTCCTCGGCATGTTTATCGCCATTCTGTCGGTGGAGATTTACTGCCGGTTGGAGCAGGTTGAACGGCTAAAAATCAAAATGCCGGATACCGTGCCGCCGAACGTAGCCGCATCATTTTCCGCACTGATTCCATCCATCATTACCGTCACGCTGGTCGCTACCTTTGGCTTTATCTTCCATAAGATCACCGGCATGTACCTGTACGACGCCGTGTACAAAGTGGTGCAGCAGCCGCTGGAATCGGTGGTGCAGAGCTTGTGGGGCATTCTGCTACTGATGTTTGTTGCCCAGCTGTTTTGGGTGATTGGTATTCACGGCAACCAAATGGTGAAACCGATTCGCGAGCCGCTGCTGCTGGGGGCGATTCTGGTCAACATGAACGCCTTCGAGCAAGGCAAAGAAGCGCCAAACATCATCACCATGCCTTTCTGGGATGTGTATATGAGCATCGGCGGTTCCGGCCTGACGATTGGGCTGTTAACCGCGGTGATGATTGCCACCAAACGCAAAGAGATGCGGGAAATCGCCAAGCTGTCGTTTGGACCTGGCTTATTCAACATCAATGAGCCGGTGATTTTTGGTATGCCGATCATGCTCAATCCCATTCTCGCCATTCCTTTCATCATCACGCCGCTGGTCACCGGTTCGATTGGCTATTTCGCCACGGTGATGGGCTTCGCCGGTAAAGCGGTGGTAATGGTTCCCTGGACTACGCCGCCAATCATCAATGCGTGGCTCTCAACCGCCGGTTCGATGGGCGCGGTAGTAACGCAAATCATCTGCATCGTGGTTTCAGTATTGATTTATCTGCCGTTTGTCAAAGTGGCTGCACGTCGCGCCGAAGCGGCGGAAGCGAAAAATCTGCAGGCCGAGCTGGCACAAAATTAAGGAGATTCGATGAGTAAGCACACCATTGCGCTGCCTGAGGGCTTTATCCTCGGCGCGGCGGCATCGGCCTGGCAAACCGAGGGCTGGAGCGGCAAAAAAGCCGGGCAGGATTCGTATCTGGATGCCTGGTACCAGCAGGATTGTCATGTCTGGCACAACGGTTATGGACCAGCGGTGGCGACCGATTTTATCAACCGTTTTCGCGAAGACGTGGCGCTGATGAAAGCGGCTGGGCTGACGCACTATCGCACCTCCATCAACTGGTCGCGCTTTCTCATCGACTATGAAAACGCGGTGGTTGATGAGGAGTACGCGGCCTATTACGACCAGCTAATTGATGAGATGCAGCGTCAGGGCATTGAACTGATGTTGTGCCTCGAACATTACGAACTGCCGCTGCAGTTGCTGGAGCAGTACGGCGGCTGGCAGTCAAAACATGTGGTGGAGTTGTTTATCCGCTATGTCGAAAAAGTGTTTGCCCGCTACGCCGGTAAAGTGACGCGCTGGTTTGTATTTAACGAGCCGATTGTGGTGCAGACGCGCGTCTATCTTGATGCGCTGCGCTGGCCGTATGAGCAGAACACCCATAAGTGGATGCAGTGGAATCACCATAAAAATCTCGCCACGGCGAAGGTGGTAAAGCTGTTCCGCCAGCAAGGTTATACCGGCACGGTGGGCACTATTCTCAATCCGGAAGTGACCTATCCGCGCTCGTCGGCGGCGCATGATGTTAAAGCCGCGAAAATTTACGATCTGTTCTACAACCGGGTGTTTCTCGACCCGGCGATCAAAGGCGTCTATCCGGCTGAATTACTGCAGCTGCTGGATAAACATGAAGTGCAGTGGGACGTCACCGAGGAAGAGCTGGCGATCATTGCCGCCAACACCGTCGATGAGGTGGGTCTGAATCTTTACTATCCGCATCGCGTCAAAGCGCCGTCACGCGCGTGGCATCCTGAGACGCCGTTCCATCCGGCCTTTTACTACGAACATTTTGAGCTGCCGGGCCGCCGCATGAACAGCTCGCGCGGCTGGGAGATCCAACCGCGCATTGTCTTCGACATGGCGCAGCGCATGAAAGAGGAGTACGGCAATCTGCCGTGGTTTGTGGCCGAGAGCGGCATGGGCATCGAAAACGAAGCGCAATTTAAGGATGCGCAGGGGGAAATTCAGGACGACTACCGCATCAACTTTATTGCTGAACATCTTTACCAGGCCGTGCGTGCGCATGAAGCGGGCAGCAACTGTCAGGGCTACATGTTGTGGGCATTCACCGACAACGTTTCGCCGATGAACGCCTTCAAAAATCGCTACGGACTGATTGAGATCGACCTCGATAACCAGCGGCAGCGACGCATGAAGAAATCCGCGCACTGGTTCCGTCAGTTGCGTGACACCCAGCAATTGACCCTCAACATTGACGATGAAGCCAAATAAGGACGACCGATGAAACGCATTATTCTGGCCTGTGCAGCAGGCATGTCGACTTCGATGTTAGTTACCCGCATTGAAAAAGAGGCGGTAGCACGCGGTCTTGAGTACCAGATCTACGCCATCCCGGAACAGAACCTGCGTGAAGAGTTACAAAACTACGGTCAGGACGTGGTGGTGGTGCTGCTGGGACCGCAGGTGCGCTTTAAGCTGGAGGAGAATAAAAAGCTGACCGACAGCTATCAGCTGCCGATTGCGGTGATCGATACCGTGGCTTACGGCACGTTGAATGGTGCAAAGGTACTCGATCAGGCGCTGGCTTTGGTACACTAGCGCCCAGATAGCAGTCAGGTTCCGGCTCGCACAGGACGCGGCCGGGCCGAATGCACCATGATGCAAAAGGGTGAGAGCGTGGAAAAAGCCGAAGCGCCACAAGAGAAAAAGCAGTATCAGGAAATTGGTCAGCATCTGCGTCAGCAAATCCTCGATGGCCATTACCCGGTTGGATCACGACTGCCGCCAGAGCGCCAGTTGGCGGAAACCTGGGGCGTGAGCCGCACCATCGTGCGTGAAGCGTTGCTGATGCTGGAGCTGGAAGGCACGGTGGATATTCGTCAAAGCTCAGGCGTTTACGTGATGCGCATTCCTTCGGAAAGCGAGGATGCGGAAGAGGCATTTTTCCGCAGCGATGTCGGCCCGTTCGAGATGTTGCAGGCGCGTCAGTTGCTGGAGAGCAATATCGCCGCCTTCGCCGCTAAAATGGCCACCAAAGCCGATATCGAAAACCTGCGCCGCACGCTGGAGCAGGAGCAGCGCGCCATCGCGCTCAACGACAGCAGCCAGGATAACGACAAGTTATTTCATCTTTTGCTGGCGGGCGCGACGCAAAATCAGATGCTGCTCGATACGGTTACCAGCGTCTGGCGCCATCACGAAGCCAGCCCGCTCTGGCAGCAGCTGCGACCGCAGTATGAAACCCGCGCCTATCGCTTGAAGTGGCTGGGCGATCATCAAACCATTCTGGCCGCGCTGCGACGTCGTGATGTGATGGGTTCCTGGCAGGCGATGTGGCAGCACCTGGAAAACGTTAAGAATACGCTACTGGAGTTATCCGATGCCGATGCACCTGACTTTGATGGCTACCTGTTCGAATCGGTACCGATTTTTCAGGGTAAGTTGATGTGATGCGGTCGCCATAAATGGCGCCCCTACAAACCCGCTGTCGTAGGGTCGCCATTCATGGCGACCAGGTGCGCATTTATGCGCACCGCAACAGTGCAATGTAACATCGCCCCCAATTATTTAACCGCTGAAAACTGAAGCCTTTATTTATTTACTTATGGCTCCGCATTAATTACCGCACCAAATTGTGACGCGCATCGCCTGATTCAATAAATAATGCACTTAATTTGTGCTTCTCCTCATAAAATCAACATAAGAAAACACTATAGCAGCGGATAATCCGATTTATTTCGGTAGTAGACTGCTAAGCGGATTAAAAGCGACTGAATGAATATTGTTTATAATCAATATATTAATAACACCCCCTCCGATTGAATCCTGCACAATTCCGTTAATTTAAAACCTCGCGCCTGTCATATTCATGTAAAAAAGACGTTGCACACCTAATTTTTAAAATGATAAAAGTTTCTCACTTGATAATGCTTTTTCATTTTAAAAGGTGACCGATAATGGCTCTTGAAACGGCTGAAGTCCGTATTTCGACATCATGGCAGCGCCCGGAAAATAAATGGCTGGCGGCATTTGCCGAATTTCCTGTTGCCAACATTGGCGATGCGATGGAAAGACTGAATATGTGTGATGGCGGCATTGTTCCGGTCTCCTCTAACACCGCATTTGTTGGCTTTGCCTTGCCGGTTCAGGTTACGGCAGGCGACAACGCGGCGGTGATCCGCGCGCTGGATTACATCCAACCGGGCGACGTAATGATGATTAACGGCCAGGGCCACATCGATCGGGCGCTGGTGGGCGAGCAGCTGACGCAGCGCTTTCAGCATGCCGGTGCGGTGGCGCAGGTTATCGACGGCGCGGTTCGCGATCGCAGCGTGATTGAATCCACCGGTTTACCCACGTTCTGTCGTGGCACCACGCCAGCGGGGCCTTTCAAAAACGGTCCGGGCGTGATCGGTGAACCGGTCGCCATTGGCGGCGTGGTGTGCTGCGCGGGTGACATCGTGGTCGGCGACGATGACGGCGTGATCATCATTCCTTTCTGGCGCGCCGAAGCGGTATTGGCGGCGGTACAGGAAGTGGCGCGCCGTGAAGCAGAAATGACGGCAGAAGTAACGCGTCAGTATAAATAAGCCGCAGGCTTGCGCATTCCGGGGATGTTTTCACCACACTTTCAGGGCAAACCAATGACGAAATCACATGCGGTAACAATGGATTACGCTTTGCCGAAGGACGGAACAACCAAAAATAACGTCGTTCGCCGTGCCTCGCTGGCGGGCGGCGTCGGATCCTTTGTCGAGTGGTATGACTACGGCATTTACGGCTTATTGGTCAGTTCACTGGTGCTAGTGTTTTCCGCCAGTGACATGAGCACCACCGATTCCGGCCTGATGTTGACCTACCTCGGCTTCACCGTAAGCTTCTTTGTGCGCCCGTTCGGCGGCGTAATTTGCGGCTATCTTGGCGACAAAATGGGCCGTCAGAAGCTGCTGGCGATTCTTCTGCTGATGATCTCGCTGGCGACGGCGGCGATTGGCCTGCTGCCGAGCTACGCCAGCATTGGCTGGGCGGCACCGGCGCTGCTGATTTTGCTGCGTATCGTGCAGGGATTCTCTGCCGGTGGCGAAGTCTCTGGCGCGGGTTCGTTCGTGGCGGAATATGCCGAAGATCATCGCCGCGCGGTGGTGATGTCGCCGCTGGTGATGGGATCGTTTATCGCGTTACTGTTCGGCAGCCTGCTGATCAGCGGATTGATCAACGTGTTCGGCACTGAGGCGATGACCGCTTGGGTGTGGCGCGTGCCGTTCCTGCTGGCTATTCCGATGGCCTTGATTGGCGTCTACATCCGCACCCGCATTGAGGACACGCCCCATTTTCAGATGGTAAAAGCCAACAAGCGCGTGGTGCGCAATCCACTGCGTGAAGTGCTTTCCTCAAAGCGCCATCTGAAAGCGATTGGACTGGCGATCACGCTGCCAGCGGTCAACGGTCCGGGCTATTACATCCTGTTTGTCTACATGCCGACCTACCTGAATAAAGTGATGCACTTCCAGCAGATTCAAAGCTTGATGGTCACCGCCTGCGGCTTGATCACCATTATCGCCACCATTCCGATGATGGCGTGGCTGTCGGATCGTCTGGGACGCAAGCCGCTGCTGGTGGCGTCGGCGATTGCGATGGCGCTGCTGGCGTGGCCCTGTTTCTGGTTGCTGACGCTCGGCATGTTCCCGCTGGCGTGCATGGCGGCCGTTCTGCTGGCCTTTGCCTTCGCCGGACATGCTGGAGTGATTCAGGCGACGCTGGCCGAAATGTTCCCTACCAACGTGCGTTACAGCGCCTACAGCATCGGCTTCAACCTCTCAACGGTGATCTTTGGCGGCTCTGCGCCATTACTGATGACATGGCTGATTGGGATGACCGGCATCGCCAGCATTCCCAGCTATATGGTGATTTTCACCGCCGCGCTGACGCTCATTAGCACGCTGTATCTGAAAGAAACCGCCGGTAAGCCACTCGCTGCCGAGTGAAAGCCGTAGCAATCTGCCCACATTCTGGATTTCGAGGTCATTATGAAAAACGCGTCACCCTGGCGGATAGGGTTTGATATTGGCGGCACGTTTACCGATCTGGTGCTGTTGAATGACATCACCGGCGAGGCGATCCGGCATAAAACCCTGACCACGCCGGAGGATCCTTCGGAAGGGGCGTACACCGGTTTAACCCAACTGGTGGAGCTGGCCGGGCTCAAAGCCAGCGACATTCACACCATCACGCACGGCACGACGCTGGCCATCAACGCGCTGCTTGAGCGGCGTGGCGCGAAAACCGCCTTCGTGGTGACGCGCGGCTTCCGTGACGTTTTGGTGCTGGGGCGTGAATACCGTTATGACATCTACGATCTGAATGGTGCACCGGCGCAGCCGCTGCTGCCGCGTTCGCAGTCGTACGAAATCAGCGAACGCGTGACAGCACGCGGCGAAGTGATTACGCCGCTTGACGAAGCCGAAGTGGTGCGGCTGGCCGCTGAGCTGCGCGACCAAGGCTATGAAGCCGTTGCCGTACTGTGCATGCATGCCTATGCGTGGCCGGAACATGAGAATCGCATCGAAGCGATTTTCAGCCGTGAACTGCCTGGCGTGTCGATCTCGGTGTCGCACAAAGTGTCGCGGGAAATCCGCGAATACGATCGCGGCGTGCTAACCGCCATGAACGCCTTTGTGCAGCCGAAAGCGCGCCGCTACATGGCGCGGCTGGAGACCAAACTGCGCGAGGGCGGCTTCACCTGCGACTGGCTGGTGATGGGATCGAACGGCGGCCTGATGGCACCGCAGGTGGCGGCGGATTATCCCACGCGCATTATTGAATCCGGCCCGGCAGGCGGCATCGTTGCCACCGCCGCCTTCGCGCGTAAAAACGCCGAACGTCAGGTACTGGCGTTTGATATGGGCGGCACCACCGCCAAGGCATGTGTAGTGCGCGATGGCGAACCCTCCATCACCATCGATTACGAAGTGGGGCGCGCGGATCGCCTGCTGAAAGGCAGCGGTTTGCCGGTGAAGTTGCCGGTGGTGGACATGATTGAGATTGGCGCGGGCGGCGGCAGTATCGCGCGCGTCGATTCCCTTGGCCTGCTGGAAATTGGCCCGGAAAGTGCCAGCGCCTGGCCAGGTCCGGCCTGTTACGCGCGCGGCGGCGAGCAGCCGACGGTTACTGATGCCAATCTGGTGCTGGGATTGCTCGATCCCGATGCCTTTCTCGGTGGTCGCATGCCGCTCGACGTGGAAGCCGCGCGCCAGGCAATTCGCCGCATCGCCGAGCCGCTGGGGCTGAGTATTGAAGACGCCGCATGGGGCATTCACGAAGTTGCTAACAGCAAAATGTCCGAAGCGCTGCGCACCCATTCGGTGGAGAAAAACGTCAGCCCCTCACAAATGACCATGCTGGCGTTTGGCGGCGCGGGCCCGAGCCACGCCTGGTCGCTGGCGAAACAGCTCAGCGTCAAACGCGTTTACTTCCCGAACGGAGCGGGCGTTTACTCGGCCTTCGGCTTATTGACCGCGCCGCCCAGCGCTGACTTTGTGCGCAGCGATCGCTGCCGGCTGCAGCCCGGCATTGATGTGAAACGCATTGCTGCGCTGTTCGCCGAAGGCTTTGACGAGGCGATCACCACGCTGGCGGCGGCCAACGCCGATCCGAATACCGCGATTCAGCAGAAACTTGCGGGCGTGCGCTATGTCGGCCAGGGATCGGAGCTCACCGTCACGCTGCCGGAAAGCTTCCTTGCGCAGGGCGATATTCAGGCTCTAATCGACAGTTTTGAAGCCGCCCATCTGGCGCGCTTTGGTCGCACCTTGCCGGGACAAGGCGTGGAAGTGGTTAACTGGCGCGGTCGCGTGCAGACCACGCCACCCGTACTGAATACCACCGATCAACTCAGCCATCCTGAACCCGACGCGCGCGAGAAGAGCTTGCAGGTCTATCTGGGTCGCGAGCAGGGCTTCAGCGCCTGCCGCGTCATCCCACGCAGCTTACTGATCACCGGCGAAGCGATTCACGGCCCGGCGCTGTTGCAGGAAAAAGAGTGCGCGATTTATGTCGGTCCCGGCGCATCCGCGCAGCTGGACGCGCAAGGCAATATTTTGATGGAGCTGAACTGATGAGTGCGACAACCCACGATCATCTGCGTTTTCTCGACGATCCGATTAGCCTGCGCATTACCTGGGATCGGCTGGTCAGCATTTCGGAAGAGGCGGCGGCCACGCTGGTTAACATGGCGTTCTCCAGCATTATCCGCGAAGTAGGCGATTACTCGTGCCTGCTGATGGACGCCAGCGGCAGCTCGCTGGCGCAACCAAAAACCAGCGTACCGGTGTTTATCGGCACGTTGCCCGCCACGGTGCGTCATCTGCTGGCGAAATTCCCGGCGGAGACGCTGAAACCCGGCGATGCGCTGATCACTAACGATCCCTGGCTCGGCACCGGCCACCTCAATGACGTGACGGTGGTAACGCCAGTGTTCCGCGCCGGCAAGCTGGTGGCGTTTACCGGCGCGGCGGCGCACATGTCCGATATTGGCGGCTCGCTAAATATGGGCTCATCGCGCGACATGTTTGAAGAGGGATTTCTCATCCCGCCGAGCAAACTGATGATTGCCGGTGACGTGAACCAGCAGTTGCTGGATCTGTTCCTCGCCAATGTGCGCTCGCCGGATCAGGTCGAGGGCGATCTGCACGCCATGCTGGCGGCTAACCAAATTGGCGCTAACGGTTTGCTCGGTTTAATGGATGACTTACAGCTGGAATCGGTAACGCCGCTGGCGGAGAAGATTCACTCGCTGACTGAAATCGCCATGCGCAAAGCCATTGAGGCGGTGCCGGATGGTCGCTATGAAGCGGCGGTGGATATTGGCGACTACGAAGGCGACATCCATCTCAACGTGGCGGTGATTGTGGATGGCAGCAACATCACCATCGATTATGCCGGTTCATCGGCGGAATCGCTGTTTGGCAGCAACTGCCCAATGTCATTCACCTATGCCTACAGCGTCTATCCGCTGAAATGCCTGCTTGAGCCGCATCTGCCGAATAACGAAGGCTGCTTCAAATCCATCACCGTCACCGCGCCGGAAGGCTCGATTGCCAATGCGCGTCCGCCTTGTGCGGTGGAGATGCGTAACCGCGTCGGACACATGGCGCACGCCGCCATTTTCACCGCGCTGGCCGATATCATGCCGGATCGCGTGATGGGCCATTCGGGCAGCGCGCCGGTTACCTGCGACGTGTTCGCCGGACAGTTTGATGATGGACGCCGCTTTGTCGAAAGCCTGTGCGTCAACGGCGGCACCGGCGCGCGTCCTGCCGCAGACGGCATCGTCACCGGTTTCCCCGGCAACATGTCCTCCACGCCGGTTGAGTTGATTGAATCCGCCACGCCGCTGCTGTTCCTGCAGAAATCCATCGTGCCCGATTCGGGCGGTGCCGGACGCTATCGCGGCGGCGTGGCGCAGCGCATGGTGATTCGTAATACCAGCAAATATCCGCTCTCGCACAGCATGTTCTATTCGCGGCAAAAACACGCGGCACAGGGCGTGTTAGGCGCGGCGGCGGGTGCGCCGAACGTTGTGGCGATTAACGGCGCATCGCTGGCGAAACCGGTGGGACGCCATGATGTGTTACCCGGCGACGAAGTCACCATTCAGATGCCGGGCGGCGGAGGCAAGATGCCGGTGGCCGAGCGCGATCTCAACGCCATCCTGTGGGATGTGCAGGAAGGTTACATCACTGAAGCGGGCGCGTTGCGTGATTACGGCGTGAACCTGCATGACCTTAAAAGAGGCTAAAACATGGACAGATTAACGGGAAAAGTGGTGCTGATTACCGGCGCGGGCAGCGGAATTGGTAAAGCGGCGGCGGCCGGTTTTGCCGCGCGCGGTGCGCATGTGATTTTGGTGGGACGACGTCAGGCGGTGCTGGATGAGGTGGCGGCAAGCCTGATCGCGCAGGGCGGTAAAGTCTCGGCTTATGCGGCGGACATCGCGCAAAAAACCGAGGTTGAGGCGCTGGTGACGTGGGCGATAGCCGAGCTGGGCCAGGTCGATATTCTGGTTAACAACGCCGGCAGCGCCAGCAAGACGCTGAATGCGCGCTGGATTGCCGAGGAGGAGTGGGATCAGGTGCAGGACGTCAACATGAAAGCGGTATTTCTGCTGACCCAGGCGCTGCTGCCGGACATGCTGGCGCGCAAAAACGGCACCATCATCACCGTCTCTTCACTGGCGGCGCTGCGGCCAAATCTGCTGGGTGGCGCCGCCTATGGCGCAGCGAAAGCGGCGGTGCGCAACTTTATGACCTATCTGCACAACACCTTCCGCAACGACGGCATCCGCTCAACCTGCATTTTACCGGGTGAAGTGAACACGCCGATTATGGATAACCGCGCCAATCCGCCAGATCAGGCGATTCGTGATGGCATGGTGCAGCCGGAAGATGTGGCCGAAGCCATTCTGCTGTGCGCCAGCTTACCGGCGCGCACCGTGGTGGAAGAACTGATTGTCGCGCCGACGGTTCTGCGCGATCTCTCCGGCGATCTGGAGATCAGCCGCTGGAAAAATGCCCCGGCAGCGTGCCAGGCCGAACGTGAAAAATCGGAATAGGAATCTTTATGTCGAGCCAAAATTTTAAAGCCGCCGAGGCGGTATTACGTGTAGAGCGCACCTCGCTGCGTGTGCAACAACCTGCGTCGAGCGGCGAGATGGTTTCTCTGGCGATGGGCGAACCGGATTTCGACACGCCGCCGCGCATCGTGCAAGCGGCGGTGGATGCGCTGCAAGCCGGTTACACCCATTACGCGCCGCTGCTCGGAGACAAAGCTTTGTGCAGCGCGCTGGCGGACGAGGTGTCCGCGCAGAGCGGTAACGCGGTGAAAGCCGGTGAAATTCTGGTCACGCACGGCGGCACCGCCGGTCTTGCGGCGGCGATTCTCTCTATCGTCAATCCAGGCGATCGCGTGGTGATCCCCGATCCAACCTATTCGCTGTATGCGGATTTGGTCAATATGGCTGGCGGCATCTGCGTGCCGATGCCGTGCCGGGCGGATTTGCACTGGGATCTGGAACGTCTGGATCGTGCGCTGGACGGCGCCAAACTGTTTGTGTTCTGCAATCCCGGCAATCCCACCGGCATTGTGCACAGCCGCGCCGAAATTGAAGCGCTCGGCCAACTGGTGAACCAGCACGATACGCTGGTGATTGCCGATGAAGCTTATAGCGATCTGGTGTTTACCGATCGTCCCTTTACCTCGGTGCTGCACATTCCCGCTTTTGCCGGACGCACGCTGTTCTGTCAGACTTTCTCCAAAAGTTACGCTATGACCGGCTGGCGCGTGGGTTATCTGGCGGGACCAGCGGAGATGATCGCCGCCGCCGCGCGCGTGCACAATACGGTGAACGGATCGGTGAACAGCGCCGTGCAGCGTGCGGCACTGGTGGCGCTGACGCAGTGTAAAGATGACGTAAAACGTATGTATGATGTCTACCGCCAGCGTCGCGTGCTGATGATGGAAGGATTGTCGGCAATTCCAGAGTTGAAACTCAATGAACCCGAAGGCGCGTTTTACTGCTTCCCTGCCTATTCGTTGCCGATTCCGGCGATTGATATGGTCTCGTTGCTGCGCGAACAGGGCATCGCGGTGCGGCCTGGCAGTGAATTTGGCGCGGCGGGCGAAGGGCATTTGCGCCTCTCTTACGCTGCCAGCAGTGAAGCCATTACTGAAGGTGTGCGCCGTTTGAAGCGCGGCCTGGCCAGTTTCAAGTAATATCAGCACGTTTAAGGAAGCACACCCACAATGACGGGAAAACCGATGCGCAGTGATACCGAAAGAAACCGCAAGAATCTGATTCAGGCAGCAGCCCGCTTGTTCGAGCGCTCCGAAACCCCGATAAGCATGACGGAAATCGCCGCAGAAGCTGGCGTCTCCGTGGCCACCGCCTATCGTCAGTTTACGTCGGTAGAAGAGGTGCTGAATGCGTATCGTCAGGACGTGGGGCAACTGCTGCTGGATTACAGTCTCGAGCAAAGCTGCAGCGGCTTACTCAAGCTGGAAAAGGTCAGCCGTTACTGGATCAAACTGGTGCGCGAGCGCGGCGCGGCGATGGTGCCGATGCGTAACCGTCGCGGCTATCTGGAACGTTTATGGGAAGGCGCGGAATACCTGTTAGTGCAGGCGGACGCGCTGCGCCCGGCGTTACGTGAAGCGATGGAGGAGATGGAGCTGCCGGATATTGGCGATAAGGCGGTGTTCCTGTGGAATATCCTGTTCGATCCGCGCGAAATCTTTGATTTGCTCGACACGGTAGGGCTGACGGAAAAACAGGTCGGCACCCAGCTGATGTCGGTTCTGGTCGGCGGTTTACGCGGCTTCGCCACCGCGAATGAATTCACCGCCGAAGCCAGCCGCAGTAAATAGTTTGTATGCCAGGTCGCCATAAATGGCGACCCTACAAAACCCGCAATTTACGGCATTGATTGGCATTAAAGCTTCGCCGTTAACGCGCGTAGCGGGGTGCGCAACACTTCATGCAGCGCGCGGATCGCTGGAGAAAACTGTTTACGATGCGGGCAGATAAGGTGCAGCGGCGTGCTTTCGCCCGGCATCTCCGGCAGCACGCGCTCCAGCCTGCCGGCCAGCACGTCGTCACACACATCAATCCACGATTTATAGGCGATGCCCATTCCGGCGATGGCCCAGCGCCGCGCTACTTCGGCGTCATCACACAGCATGCGGCTTTTCACCGTAATCTGGCGGCGCATGCCATCCTGCGGAAATGTCCATTTGTCGTAAACGTGGCCGCCCATAATAAACAGCAGGCCATGATGATGCTGGGCGATCTCCTCCAGCATTTGCGGGCGACCGTGACGATCAAGGTAATCTGGCGATGCCACCATCACGCGGCGATTGTCCTCCGCCAGCGGCAAGGCCACGTAACTGCTGTCTTCCAGCTTGCCGTAGCGAATGGCGATATCCACCGGATCGCGGAACACATCACTGATCTGATCAGAAAAGGAGAGACGCACCGCCAGCGCCGGATGCTCGCGGCAAAAATCGGTGATCAGCGGCAGCAGAATATTGCGGCCAATGTCTGACGGCAGCGCGATTTTCAGCTCGCCGCTCAGCGCATCTTCATCGCTCTGCAAGCTGTCGGCACCGGCATGCATCAGCGCCAGCATCTCTTGCGCATAGGGCAGATACTTTTCCCCTTCGGCGGTTAAGCGCAGGCTGCGGGTTGATCGGGCAAACAAGCGCCGATCCAGTTCCCGCTCCAGCCGCTGAATCGCCGCGCTAACCTGTCCGGGCAGCAAATTCACCTCGCGCGCCGCGCGTGAAAAGCTCCCGAGTGCGGCGGAACGCACAAACAGGGTGACATCTTCCAGTCGGATCATCTTCTTATTCATCGTGGTAGTCGGCAGGGATTTTCACTCTAAGAGTGAAAGTGTTCACCTGCAACTGGCATTTTTCATTGCGCTGCGGACCGCTATGCTGAGTTCACTTCACCAAACCTGCTGATGAATAAGGATCTGCCTGATGAAAGCCATTGTTTATAGCCAAAACGGTTTACCGATTTCCGATGAAAATGCGCTGTATGAGCTCGAAGTTGATAAGCCAACGCCGGGCGCGCGCGATCTGCTGGTAAAAATCCACGCCATCGCGGTGAATCCGGTGGACACCAAAGTGCGCGCCGGTGCGCCAACCGATAAGCCGCGCATTCTGGGTTGGGATGCGGTCGGCGTGGTGGAAGCGGTGGGCGCAGACGTCACGCTGTTCCAGCCGGGCGACGAGGTGTTTTACGCCGGTGATATTACTCGCGCCGGCAGCTATGCCGAATATGGGCTGGTGGATGAACGCATCGCCGGGCACAAACCGCGTTCGCTGAACGACGCCGATGCTGCCGCGCTGCCGCTGACCTCGCTGACCGCGTGGGAACTGCTGTTTGATCGTCTCGAGGTGCAGGCCGATGACAACGCCGCGCTGCTGATTATTGGTGCAGGCGGCGGCGTTGGTTCCATGCTGACGCAGCTTGCCAGCAAGCTAACCAAGCTGACGGTGATCGGCACCGCATCGCGCCCGGAAACGGCGGATTGGGTGCGTTCGCTGGGCGCGCATCATGTGATTGATCATTCTCAACCGTTGGGCGAACAGCTGGCGGCGATTGGGCATAAAGAGGTGCGCTATGTCGCGTCGCTGACGCACACCGACAGCTATTACGATCAGCTGATTGATGCGCTCGCGCCGCAGGGCAAGCTGGCACTGATCGACGATCCCGAGACGCTGGATGCGGTGCCGCTGAAGCGCAAAGCGATTTCGCTGCATTGGGAATTAATGTTTACTCGCTCGCTGTTCCATACCGCCGATATGCAGCGCCAGCATGAGATTTTGCAGCGCGTGAGCCAGTTGATTGATGACCAAACCCTGCAAACCACTGCTGGCGAACATCATGGCGCTATTAATGCCGCCAATTTGCGCAAGGCACATGCTTTGATCGAGAGCGGCCGCGCACGCGGTAAGATTGTGTTGAGCGGGTTTTAATGATGCGGTCGCCATAAATGGCGACCCTACAAAACAGTACCGAACATCCGTAGGGTCGCCATTTATGGCGACCGTAAAACATTTTATATCTGAATAACATAAGGAATAGACCATGACACTCAATGATGCAGTCGCTCGTCGTCATACCGTCAAAGCGTTTGAGGGCGGTAAAAGCCTGCCGCAGGATGAAATCGAAACCCTGCTGAACGTGCTGCGCAACAGCCCGTCATCGGTGAACTCACAGCCGTGGCATTTTGTGGTGGCATCCACCGCCGCCGGTCGCGAGCAGATGGCCAAATCCACTGAAGGTGCATTTGTCTACAACAGCCCGAAAGTGCTGAACGCATCTCACGTTATCGCGCTGTGCATGCGTACCGATCTCGATGAAGCGCATTTACAGAATGTGCTGGCGCAGGAAGAGGAAGATGGTCGTTTCGCCAAGCCAGATGGCAAAGCGGGGCAGGATAAGAGCCGTCGCAGCTACGTGGATATGCATCGTTACGAGCAGCGCGATGTGCCGCAGTGGATGGAAAAACAGGTTTACCTGGCGCTGGGTGGATTGCTGTTGGGTGCGGCGATGTTAGGTATTGATGCCACGCCGATGGAAGGTTTTGACCAGCGTACACTGGATCAGGCGCTGGGCCTGCGCGAGAAGGGCTTTACCAGCGTGGTGCTGGTGTCGCTGGGCTATCGCAGCGAGGCGGATTTCAACGCTGCATTGCCGAAATCACGCTTGCCGCGTGACGAGATTTTTACCTTTATTTAAAATTTTCGGTCGCGATTTCGTAGGGTGCGCATTTATGCGCACCGTTTCAATGGCCGCACCCAACCGATGGAAACCGCAACGTAAAACGGTTCACGCCCTGCTCGCTATGCACCTCACAACTTCCCTGATGTAATCGCATAATGCTGCGCACAATCGACAATCCCAAACCGCTGCTACCCTGGTGACGTGACGCGTCAGCGCGCCAGAAGCGATCAAAGATGCGCGCCTGCTGTTCAGCGCTCAGCGCCGGACCCTTATTCTCCACCATCAAACTGCTGCCCTGATTGAAAATCCGTACGGTGGAATCTCGATCGCCGTAGCGCAAGGCGTTCGCCATCAGATTCGCCAGCGCGCGTTGCAGCAGTTGCGGATCGGCGCGCAGTTCGCCGTGCAGCGCCATCTCCAGCCGCATCGATTGCTCTTCCGCCATGCCGTCAAAGTAGTCCTGCAACTTCTCGCCGAGCAGCGCCAGATCGATGTTTTGCACATCCATTACCTGGCTGGCATCTTCCGCTTTGGCAAGAAACAACATGTTGTCGATCATCTTCGCCAGCCGTTCCAGTTCCTCGTAATTGGAGCCGAGCAGCGCCTGATAATCGCCGACGTTGCGCGTCTGACTCAGCGCCACTTCGGTTTGACCGATCAGCGTGCTAATCGGCGTGCGCAGATCGTGCGCCATATCGGCAGAAACCTGGCTCAACTGCTGATAACCCCGTTCAAGGCGACTCAGCATCTGATTGAAAGCCGCCACCAGCGGCTGCAGTTCCGCTGCTGCCTGTTCAGGCATGCGCTGCGACAAATGGCGCACGTCAATGGCATCCGCCTGCGCCGCCAACCGACGCAGCGGTGTTAAGCCGCGCCGCACCAGCCAGATGCTGATTGCCGCCACCAGCAACGCCGCCAGTGCGGTGGCGAGGATGATTTGATCGCGATAACTGTTGAGCGTTTGCGTGCGGTCGCTCATCAGCCGGCCGGTAATGATCTCAATCTGGCCGTTGCCATCACGCGTTAGCGCCAGCGCGGCCGCTGAGATAAATGGCGTACCATCTGCGACAGCGAGATGATGTACCGAGGACAGCGCCAGCGGTTGATCGGCTGGAACCGGCGTAATCGCAGGAATCGGGCGCTGGCCGGGATTGACCACAATCAGCGGCGGCTGGCCCGGAAAACGCAGCACCAATAACGATTCGGTATTGCCGAGCATGTTGGCGAACAAACGCGGCTTTTGCTGAATGAGCGTAATCGCATCTTCATCGCGCAGCAGCGTGCGGATCTGATCGATGCGCGTTAGCAACGCGGCATCGTCGCGCACGCCAATTTGTGTCGCCAGCGAATGATAAAGTGCGATGCCGCTGAGGGAGAAGATGACGATCACTGTGGCGCTGAGCAGCAGCGACAGGCGCGCGGCAAGCGAACGGGTTTTCATGATTCGGCTTCGCAGCGATAGCCCACGCCGTGCACGGTGTGAATCAGCGGCTGGGCAAACGGGCCATCTATTTTCTGTCGCAGGCGTTTTACTGCCACATCGACCACGTTGGTGTCGCTATCAAAATTCATGTCCCACACGCGCGAGGCAATCACGGTGCGCGTCAGCACTTCGCCGGGATGCAGCAGGAACAAGTGCAGCAGGTTGAACTCTTTATTGGTGAGATCAATACGCTGACCGCCGCGCTCAACGCGACGCTTCAGGATATCGAGTTGCAGATCGGCGAGCTGGAGAACATCCGGCAACTTCTGCTGACCGCCGCGCCGCAGTTGGGTGCGCACGCGCGCCAGCAGTTCGGCGAACGAGAAGGGTTTCACCAGATAATCATCGGCGCCCAGTTCCAGCCCTTTGATTCGATCCTCCAGCGTGCCTTTAGCGGTGAGAAAAATCACCGGCGTGTGGATCTGCTTACCCAGCGCCGCCATTACTTGCCAGCCGTCCATGCCGGGCATCATTACGTCGAGCAGAATCAAATCGTAATGATGCTCCTGCGCATAGAACAAACCATCCTGGCCGTTTTCTGCCACATCGACGATAAATCCCGCTTCGGTCAATCCTTTGCGCATGTAATCGCGCGCTTTGGCTTCATCTTCAATCACCAAAATTTTCATGCGCTTCTCCGCGGGATAGGGTTTCAGGGCTGGGCGTGTAACGCGGCTTGCTCGATCAACTTCGCGACGTCATCAGGATGCGATTGGTACACCGAATGGCTGGCGCCGGCAATCTCCACCGTGTGGCTGTGCGCGCGTTTGGCGTACATGCGCTCCAGATCGGGACTGATGATTTTGTCAGCTTTCGCCACCATGTACCAGCTGGGCTTGGTCTTCCACGCCGGGTCAGGAATATTCGCGGTGAACACGGCGGAATTGGTTGGCATCTGCGCGTGCGCTTCAAAATCGGCCTGCGCCGCCGGTAAGTCAGCAGAGAAATCACTGTGGTAATTTTCCGGCGCGATGGTCAGATAACCGTCACTGGATTTAGCAAACGGATGTGCGCTATTGGGGAATTTTTTGCCGTTGCTGGCTTCGGTTTCGCCGTTATCCAGCGCATGCGCTGCGATATAAACCAGCCCAGCCACTTTAGCGTCGTTACCGGCTTCAGTGATGATCGCGCCGCCGTAGCTGTGGCCGACCAAAATCACCGGGCCATTTTGCTGATCGATAATGCGGCGCGTCGCCGTCACATCTTCCGGGAAGCCGGTCAGCGGTTCTTGTACCAGCGTCACTTTGTAACCGTCATGCGTTAAACGGTCATACACCGGACGCCAGCCCGCACCGCCGACGAATGCGCCATGCACCAGCACAATATTCTTAATCGGCTGCGCCTGAACCTGCGCCGTGCCGCCTGCGATAGCCAGCAGCATGCCCGCTGCAAAGGTAAGTTTGTTCAATTTCATCGTAATGCTCCTGATAGGAAGGTAGGCCATCAGGATATGCAATCGGCTCTGACATCAGCGTGAGCGAGTTATGACAAAAGAATGACATGCGCCTGGCGAGCATTAAGTAAAACTTAATGGGGCGTCAATAAAAGCTAACCTACTAACAATTATAAGTATTTACTCTGCATCAAATCCGTAATTTCTGTAGTGGGATCATGTCCACCATGTTATTAACTCTGTATGACGTTGTGAATTTAGCTACCTGCCGGAGATAACAATGAAGAAAAGTTTGTCCTTTGCCTTACTGCTTTCACTGAGCGCGTTTAGCCACGCTTCTTTTGCTCAGCAAACCTTGCGTTTCGGCGTTGATCCTACGTTCCCGCCGTTTGAATCCAAAGCTAGCGACGGTTCGCTGCAGGGCTTTGATATCGATCTCGGTAACGCGATTTGTGCCCAGGCGAAAGTGAAGTGCCAATGGGTGCAGATTGGTTTTGATGGCAGCATTCCGGCGCTGCAGGCGAGAAAGTTTGATGCCATTCTTTCGGCGATGTCGATGACCGAGAAACGCCGCGAGCAGGTGGCCTTCAGCAATATGCTTTATGTCACGCCGAGCGCGTTACTCACACCGGCCAACGCTCCGCTAACCGGAGATATTAACGCGCTGCGTGGCAAAAGAATTGGCGTCGCGCAGGGCACTATTCAGGAAACCTACGCCAAAGCGCAATGGGCAACCAAAGGCGTGAGTGTGGTTTCTTACCCTAATCAGATGGAGATCTACCCGGATTTGGTGGCGGGACGTCTTGATGCCAGCCTGGCGAATGCGGTTTCGGCAGAACAAGGTTTTCTTAACACGCCAGCAGGCAAAGACTACGTCATCAGCGCCACGCTGGTGGATAAAGAAGTGTTGGGCAATGGCGTGGGCATTGGATTGCGTAAAGATGATGCGGCCAATCTGAAGTTGATCAACACCGCGCTGGCGGAACTGCACAGCAACGGCACTTACGATCAACTGGCGAAGAAGTATTTCAAGTTTAAGGTCTATCCGTAAAAGTCATATGCACGTAGGGTCGCCATTTATGGCGACCTCGCCCACCAATCGCACCCACACTCATTCAAAAAATCATGCAAAACTTACCTCACTACCCAACTCAACGCGCCCGTTTTCTCGCCGCCGTTAAACGACAAAACGGCGCATTAACTTCTTACGCGCATCCGTTACCCGGTCCGCAAGGAGAGGAACTTTTCACCGATGTGGCGGTAATCGGCGATGCCAACGCATCCCGGTTGATGCTGGTGATCTCCGGCACGCACGGCGTGGAAGGCTATTACGGCTCCGATTGCCAAATTGCCTGGCTGGATACTTTTAACCTCACGGCGTTGCCCGCTGACACCGCCATCGTGATGCTGCATCTGCTAAATCCGTGGGGCGCGGCGCATTTACGCCGCGTCAATGAAGACAACATCGACCTCAATCGCAACTTCATCGATTTTTCACAGCCCGCACCTGCCAATCCGGATTACGCCGCGTGGCATGGCATTTATCATGGCGATCGCGCCAGCGCCGATAGGCTGTTAGCGGAAACGCTCAACAGCGCCGGTTGGCAAGCGGTAAAACGCGTGGTGGAAGCGGGGCAATATGGCGCGGCGGACGGTTTCTTTTATGGCGGCCAACAGCCCAGCTGGTCTTATCGCACGCTGGAAACCATCATCGCCAATCACCTTTCGCAGGCCAAAACCATCATCAGCTTCGATCTTCATACCGGCGCGGGCGCATGGGGACATCCGATGCTGCTGTCGATTGCCGAACAGCGCTTCGCCGCACATGACTGGGGCAAGGCGATTTATGGCGAATGGTTAACGCTGCTGTTCACCGGCGCGGGACGCGACAGCGAAACCGGCGTCACCGCGACGGCTACCGGCTATGTGTCGCAATTCCTGCTGACCTCGCTTCTGAGCACACAGATTTTGCCGCTGGTGGTGGAGTGCGGTACTTATCCCGGCGAGGAGATGCATCGCCGCGTGCGCGACGATCACTGGCTGCATCTGCAAGGCGATCCAGCCAGTGAAAGCGGGCAGGCGATTAAGCAGGAACTGGTGGAAGGATTCTGGCCCGCCGACGCTGACTGGCGGGCGCTGGTGGCCTTTCGCACCCAGCAAATCTTCGTGCGCGGCTGGCGGGCATTAATCGATTTATAAGCGTCCGTAAAACGTCATGCGGGCGGTTTCCGAAAGCGCAATACCCGGCTCGGTGTTATACGCCAGCACCGCCAGCATGCGTGTGATATCGCCTTCGGTTGGCGTGACGCGATGCAGCGAATTGCGGCCACGGAATAGCACCAAATCCCCGGCATCAATCGCCAGCGCGTCTACCGGCTGGCGCTGATCCAGCACCGCCGCCACGCCGTCGAAATTCATCTCGCCGGCATCGGCATCGCGCAGATCCTTCACGTACTGGAACACCGCGCCGGCGCGCGGTTTCTGCACCAGCAGCGTGATGGCGAACGACGAGTTATCAAAGTGCCAGCCCAGTTCCTGACCGTCGGGCGCGTAGTGCAGATTGATTGACGAAAGCGGATCGGCATACGGATAGAGCGCCTCTTCTCCCAACACATCGCACAGGAAGCTTTTAAACAGTTCATCATTGTAGAGCTGACGCAGCGGTGAATCGGCGGCAATCACATCATCGGTGATGCAGCCTTTAGTGCTGATGACATCGCGATTACGCGGATGATCGGCGCTAAAAGCTTCATCTTTCTTCATCAGATAAACATTGTGTTTGCTGGCGGTGTGATACGCCAAATGGCGCTGCGCATCACCTTCGGCAATGATGGCCTGCAGCGCGGCGGGCTGCAGGAACTGACGCAAAACTAATGCGCCGTGCTGATTAAGTTGCTCACGGCAGGCGCGACGCCAGTCGGCATCGGCCAGCGGATGCAGATCGAAACGAATCAAGGCAGACATAGTTTCACTTCTCATGTGTTACAGGTGTGTAAAGACTGTAACTCGCTGATATGTTAATACGTAACGATAAAAATTTAACACCTTGCTAAGGAAACCTTAATGCCCGCGCCATCACCGCGTTTGCCCAAAATCAGCGTCATTCAATCGTTCAAAGTGGCGGCGGAACTCGGCAGCCTGGCGAAAGCGGCTGCGCAACTGGCGTTAACGCCCGCGGCGGTGAGCCAGCAAATCCGCCAATTGGAGGAACAGTTGGGCAGCGCGCTGTTTGTGCGCACACAAAGCGGCGTGATGCTGACGGAGATGGGCAAAGAGTATCTGCGTTATGTCACCGAAGCGTTCGACATTCTGCACCTCGGTCAGCAAAACCTGCGTCATGCGGCATCAACACCGCGTTTAACGCTCTACTCGTTGCCAGCGCTGGCCTCAAAATGGCTGCTGCCGAATATTGCGCAGTGGCGCGAGCAGTGTCCTGATATCGATTTAGCGCTGCATGGCACGCATACGCAGGTGGATTTCAACGCCACGCCCGCCGATTTTGTTATATGTTTCGGCGAAGATCGCTATCCGCAGTTGGATAAGCAGTTGCTGTTCCTCGATGAGGTGCTGCCGGTGGCGAGCCCGGCGCTAGTACAACGTTTTGCCGGGCAGGATGTATTGCAGCACGCGCCGCTGATTCACCTCGACTGGGGTAACGAAGGGCGCTTCTTACCCGACTGGCGCAGCTGGTTTCAGGCGAAGGGCATTGACGATCCGCCACCGCAGCCATCGTTCAGTTTCAATCTCACTTCGCTGGCGATTGATGCCGCCGTGGCAGGCGCGGGCTTGCTGCTCGGTCAGCGGCGTTTGATTGCTGACGAACTGGCGCGCGGCGATTTGGTGATCGTCGATCCACTTAGCCTGCCGCTTAGTAAACCCTATTTCCTCGCCTGGCCGCAGCGCTCGCTCAGCCAGCCAGGCAGCGACGCGCTGATCCGATGGCTTAAGCAGCTAGCCCACTCGTAGGGTCGCCATTTATGGCGACCAGCAACCCGCACGAACTTGTAGGATCGCCATTAATGGCGACCCTACAAATGATTGGCGCTTTTTTCGGATGGTCACCATAAATGGCGACCCTACAAATTATTGGCGCTTTCTTCGGATGGTCACCATAAATGGCGACCCTACAAATGATTGGCGCTTTTTTCGGATGGTCACCATAAATGGCGACCCTACAAATGATTGGCGCTTTTTTCGGATGGTCACCATAAATGACGACCCTACAAATGATCGGCACATTTTTCGTAGGGTCGCCATTCATGGCGACCTGAGATAGAAAAGGAGTTCACCAATGACCGCAGATCTCAATTTCTGGCTCACCGCGCTGGTGGTCGGCATCACCATTTTGCTATGGGCCAGCGCACGTTTGCCGGAATACGTCACTGCGCTGCTGTTTTTCGCGGCGGCGATGTTGCTACAGTTGGCCCCCGCCAGCAGCGTGTTCAGCGGCTTTGCCTCGTCGGCGTTCTGGCTGGTACTCAGCGGTTTTGTGCTGGGCGCGGCGATCCGCAAAGTCGGCCTGGCGCAGCGCTGGGCCAACTGGCTGGTGGTGCCGCTCAGCCAAAGCTGGCCGCGCATGATTGCAGGCACCGTGCTGCTGACTTATCTGCTGGCGTTTGTCATGCCCTCTAATATGGGACGCATCGCGCTGCTGATGCCGGTGGTGCTGGCGATGGGCGAACGCGCGGGAATCAAAGCGGGCAGTCGCGGCAGTGTTGGCCTGGCGCTGGCGGTGGGATTTGGCACTTTCCAGCTATCGGCCAGCATTTTGCCCGCCAATGTGCCGAATCTGGTGCTGAGCGGCGCGGCGGAGAGCGCGTATCAGCTGCATCTGCAATGGTTGCCGTGGTGGTTGCTGCACATGCCGGTGGTGGGTATCGCTAAAGGATTGTTATTGATAGGTTGCCTGCTGTTTCTGTTTCGTGCTCAGCCTAAAGCGATGCAACAACGCGACAGCTTAACTGCGCTCAGCCGCAGCGAGTGGCGCTTGATTGGCCTGCTGGCGATCACCTTGCTACTGTGGATGACCGACAGCGTGCACGGTTTACCGGCTGCATGGGTAGGATTGGCGGCAGCCTGCATCTGTTTGCTGCCGCGCGTGGGGTTTATCTCCAGCGATGACTTCGCGAACGGGGTGAATTTCCGCACCTGCATTTACATTGCCGGGATTCTTGGCGTCGCTACGCTGGTGGTGGATTCCGGCCTGGGACGGATGATCGCCAACGCGCTGCTTAGCGTATTGCCGCTGCAGGATCATCCCTCCTTCAGCAATTTCGCGGTGCTTAATGCGCTGGTATCGCTGCTGAATTTTGTGCTCACCGCCAACGGCGTGCCGGCGATGGTGACGCCGATGGCGCAAGAGCTGGCGAACGCGTCCGGCTTTCCGCTGCTCACCGTGATCATGTTGCAGGTGTTTGCCTACGCCACGCCGCTGCTGCCGTATCAGGCATCGCCGGTGGTGGTGGCGATGGGACTTGGCAATGTTCCGGCGAAGGCCGGTTTGCAGCTGTGCGCGCTGATTTTTCTGTTTAGCATGCTGTTGCTGTTACCGCTGGATTATCTGTGGTTTCGGCTGCTAGGCTATGCCTGATATCTCTGCCTGAGAATGCTTATGCCAGCCAATAACGATTGGGTTGATTTTCGTCGTGACGATGAAACCGGGATTGAAAGCGTCAACGCGCATTTTCGCGGACACGCATACGATCCGCACGATCACGACGAACTGCTGGTGGGCGTGACGCAGCAAGGTTTACAACGCTTCAACTGCCACCGTTCGCTGCACACCAGCACGCCGGGACGGGCAATCCTGATTGAACCGGGCGCGGTACACGATGGACATGCGCCGGACGCCGAGGGTTTCACCTACGTGATGCTCTATCTGCCGCAGAGTTGGGTAGCGGAGATGATGCAGCGTCGTGGATTGGGCGATGTGTCGAACATCGAAGGCGCTTTTCGGCACACGCTGACGGACGATGCGCTGTTAGCCAGCGCCATTCAGCAAGCATGGTTTGCGGTGCATCAGGGAGAAGGGCGGTTGGCGCGCGATCAAAGCCTCGATCACTTGCTCACCATGCTGTCGCGCCATCTGGATACTAAACCCAGCGTGCAGCACAGCGAAGCGATGCGTCAGATGCAGCTGCTGCGCGATTATCTGCATGATTTTATGGCGCAGGATATTGGACTGGATGAGCTATCGCGTCTTTCCGGCATCGATCGTTTCCGCCTGACACGCCAGTTCAAACAGGCGTTTGGCCAATCGCCGCATGCTTATCTGGTGCGGTTACGCTTACGCAGCGCGCGCACCTTGCTGGCGCAGGGCATTGAACCGGTAAACGTTGCAGCGCAGGTAGGATTTGCCGATCAAAGCCATCTCGGCCGCTGGTTCCAGCGCGCCTATCGCATGACGCCCGCCGCTTATCAACGTCAGTGCACAAACGTTCTATACGCTTCCCCGCCCACTCTTAGATGATGAGGTTTTCGTTGTCATTGGAGAGTTGTTGCAGATGTTTGATACCAAAATCGCCCTGATCGTACGTGATGATTTAGCTACCTGGCAGCGCCTGAATGTGGTGGCGTTTCTCGCCACCGGCGTGGCGTCCGCCGCACCCGAGATGATCGGCGAACCCTATGTTGATGCCAAAGCGCGTCAGTATGGCAATATGGCGGGCCAGCCGATGCTGGTGTTTGCCGGGGATTTAGCCGGTTTGCAGCGCGCGCATCGTCAGGGGCTGGAGCGTGAGTTAACCATTATTCCTTATGTTGAAGCGATGTTCTCCACCGGCCACGACGCGGCGAACCGCGAAGTGTTTATGGCGGAGGATGCCGATAATTTGAATCTGGTCGGCATTGCGCTGCGCGGTCTGAAGAAAGCGGTGGATAAGGCGATTAAGGGATTGGCGTTGCACGGGTAAGAAGGGTGGTCACCCTACAGGGTGACCGTAGGGTGCGCATTTATGCGCACCTGAATTTATCCGCCACACTCAGCAACAAATCTTCCCGCCCACGCAGTGCCAGCAGCTCCAGCCCAATCGGCAAACCTTCGGCGCTGAATCCTGCGGGAATGCTGATCGCCGGCGCGCCGGTCACCGCTGAAATCAGTGCGTTGCTGCCTTCCTGCATCTCGCCGTGCTTAACCGGCGCACGGCGCACCACTGGATAAGCCAGCAGATTGATCTGCTGCGCGGCGAAAAACTCTGCCAGCTGCAGATACAGATCTCGCTGACGCTGCTGTACCTGCTGATAACCTTCACTCTCAATGCCCGGATGCTGCGCCCGCGTGGTAAACACCGTTTCCAGCTGCGGATGGTAGCGCCTGGACGCCACCACTTCCGCCAGCGTACGGCTCTGCGCCTGCGGTTTATCCGCCAGATACGCCGCCAGCGCTCCGGCAAATTCGTAGCCGATGATATTGGCGTCGGCGGCCAACGTCTCCAGCTGCGGATAACTCACATCACGCGGCGCGAAATCCGCCAGCGCCGCGCGCACCGCCTGATTAATCTCGCTTTCATCGGCAGCAAACCCTTCCTGCCAGATGCCGATACGCAGCGGCTCATCGCTCTCCGCAAACTGTTGCCCGCTCAAAATCTCAGAGGCTAAACGCAGATCCGACGCCGACCGCGCCAGCGGGCCGGGAATATCCTGAGTTGGCGACAGCGGCACAATGCCGTCGGTGCTGATGGCGCCGCGCGTCATGCGCAGTCCGAACAATGCGTTAAAGGCCGCCGGAATGCGCACCGAACCGGCGGTATCGCTGCCGATCGCCAGCGGCACATAACCGGCCGCGACCGCCACGGCGGAACCGCTGCTCGATCCGCCGGGCGAGCGGCCTTCAACCCACGCATTGTGGGTAAATCCGCACAACGACGACGCGCCAGTGATACCTGCCGCCAGCTCATGCATGGCGGTTTTGCCGATCAAAATCGCGCCTGCCTTTCTCAGTCGAGTCACCAGCGGCGCATCATCGCTGGCGATAACCTCACGCAGCAGCACCGAACCGGCACTGGTCGGCCAGCCTTGCACTTCAATATTATCCTTGATCAGCACTGGAATCCCTTCCAGAGGTCCCGCCACTTCTCCGCGCTGACGACGTACATCGCTGGCGTCCGCTGCCGCTAACGCCTGATCGGCAAACATCCAGGTCATGGCGTTGTAGCGCGGCTGATCCACCTCTCCAATGCGTTGCAGCGCGAAGGTGGTTAACTGGCGAGCGCTGACCGTGCGCTGCGTCAGCGCCTGCTGTAAATCGTTAATCGAAGCGGTGAGATAATCGGCGTATTGCATCAGGTTAAACCTCCAGCGTAATCCATTGCCCGTCGCGCGAGACGCGTCCGCACGAGCTGCCATTAAAGTGGGTGCTGAACCAGATTGCCTGATGTTGTGCGCACCAGTCCACCACGCGTTGCCGCGAAGTAGCTGCCAGCGCTTTATCCTCGCAAAACAGCGAGTTCCAGTGCGGATACTGAAACTGGATGGCATTGTGCATCACGTCACCGGCAAAGATGGCCGATTCACCGGCACTTTCCAGCACGATTGATGCATGATCGCCGCTGTGACCTGGCGTCGAAAGATAGCGCAGCACGCCAGCAAACAGCGGGGAATCCTGCACGTTGATAGTCTCCAACTGACCGCTCGCGATCAGCGGCAGAATGCTATCGCGATAGAGTTCCTGCGCCGCTGGATTCTGCTGGCAATGCGCCAGTTCCCGTGCCGAGCAGATATAGCGCGCATTCGGGAACATCGGCTGCCATTCACCGTCTTGTTGATGGGTGTTCCAGCCAACGTGATCGGTATGAATATGTGTCATCAGCACCAGCGTCACCTCCGTCGGGTCAACGCTCGCGCGCGCCAGATTTTCGGCATACGGCGTATTCAGCTGATGGAACAGCGGTTTGTTATCGCGGTTGCGGCCGTTGCCGGTGGCGGTATCGATGATGATGGTGTGTTCGCCGGTGCGCACCACCCAGCTGTGAATCGACATTTCAGCAGGTTGATTGGCTAATTCATCACTCATTTCCGCGCGATGCGGCGTAAACAGCACGCCCAGCGGGAAGGCAGCGGTTTGTTCGCTCACTTTGGTAATCCAGCAATCGCCGACGCGAATCGTCATGGGGTGCTCCTTATTGCCTGGTTGCAGCGAAGAAGCCTCACTATACTGGCGGCACGATCATTATTTAAATCGATTAAAATCATGCACAGCATCAACGAAAATGATTTTGCACGCATCGACCTGAATTTGCTGGTGGTGTTGCTGGTGATGTACGAGGTGCGCAGCGTCACGCAGGCGGCAAATCGGCTCTATCTCGGACAACCGGCAGTCAGCGCGGCGTTAAAGCGTCTGCGCGAGATGTTTGACGACCCGCTGTTTGTCCGCGCCTCAAACGGCATGACGCCAACGCCACGCGCCGAGCAGTTGGTGCAGCAGTTCGCGCCGCTGATGCAGGATCTGCATCGCGTGATCTTCACGCAGCAGCCCTTTAACCCGGCAGAAGATAGCTACAGTTTTCGCATTGGCATGAGCGACTGGATTGAACATTGGCTGATGCCGGATTTGCTGGCAGAACTGGCGCGCGTGGCGCCGAAGGTTGATGTGAAAGTCATTGCCACCGATCCGTGGCAGGCGATTCCGCTGATGGAGCAGCAGCAAGCGGATGTGGTGATGACGGTCGGCAACGAAACCAGCCGCGATCTTACGCGTGAGAAGATCCTGCGTGCGGGTTTCAGCACGGTTTGGCACCGCGATCAGATTCAACTCGGCTCGCCGCTGACGCTGCAGCAGTTTGTCAGTTACGAGCACGCGCTGGTGTCGTATCGCGGAGTAAGTGAAAGCGCGCTGGATCGGCAGTTGCAACAGCATGGAATGGCGCGGCGCGTGCGTTATGTGACGCCGCACTTCTCCGCGCTGCCAATGCTGCTGAAGCGTCTGCCGCTGTTCGCCACCGTGCCGCAGGGTTTGGTGCCATCCTGGTGCGCGTTATATGACTTGAGCGCCGCGCCCGTGCCGGTGAGCATGCCGGATTATGAGGTGTCGCTGCTGTGGCACAACGCGCGCAGCGAAGATGCCGCCAACCGCTGGCTGCGGGATGTGTTGCGTGGGTTGATAATGAATAAGCTTTGATAAGGTCGCCATGAATGGCAACCCTACGACAGGACGGCGGGAATTCCGTAGGGTCGCCATTTATGGCGACCGATATGCCGACCTGCTCGCTTACCACGGCACCTCGCGCCCTAAATAATCCAGATAATGAATCCCGCGCCGTCCGGCGTAGCTTTCCATGGTATTCAGCAGATTCGGGATGCTCTCCTCAATGGTCAGGCGCGCTTCCGGGCCGCCCATATCGGTGCGCACCCAGCCGGGCGCCATCAGCAATAATGTGCGTTCGCCGCCACTGCGTGCGGCAAAGCTGCGCATAAACATATTTAGCGCCGCTTTGCTGCCGCGATACACCTCGTAATTGCCGTTGGTGTTGTTGGTCAAACTGCCCTGGCCGGATGACATCACGGCGATGGTGCCGCTGGCCGTGACGCAATCTTTGAAGGTCTCAATCACCCGCAGCGGGCTCAGCGCATTGGTCACCATCACGCGAGTAAACTCACTGGTTGAGACATCGGCGATGGTTTCGCGGTCGTCATTTTTCACGCCCGCGTTAACGAACAGCATATCGAATTGGCGATCCGCCAGCCGCGTATGCAGCGCTTAGACCTGTTCGGGTTCATTGATATCCACGCTTTCTACCCTGAGCTGTGCGGGGAAGCGATCGGCCAGTTGCTGTAAATTCCCTGTCGAGTTTTCACGCCCGGTGGCGACCACCTGATAACCGCGCTGCAGCATGGTTTCCGCCAGCGCCAAACCCAGTCCACGCGATGCGCCAATCAGTAAAATGTTCATATTGTTCTCCTAGGTGTTTGCGATGGATAGAGTGTAGCGCCGGGTGAGAGCAGGCGGAAGGCGCAGCATTGACAGTATTAACCTGCACCAAACGCCTTGTCTCGATGCGCCGAATCGGCGAGGATAACCCGCATGAATGATGCCGATCTCAACCTGTTAATTGCTTTGGATGCGCTGCTGATTGAAGGCAGCGTGATTGGCGCTGCGCGTCGCTTGGGGTTAAGCGAATCGGCGATGAGCCGCACGCTCGGACGCTTACGCGCCACCACCGGCGATGCGATGTTAGTGCGCGCTGGACGCCAAATGGTGCTGACACCTTATGCCGAAGCGATCCGCGAGCGCACGCATCACACGGTGCGCGAGGCGCGCGCGGTGTTAAGCCCAACGGCGCAGTCGCTGGATTTGCGTCAGTTGGATCGCTGTTTTACCTTGCGCACCAATGAGGGATTCGTCGAAGCCTTTGGCAGCGCGCTGATCGCTGCCGTGGCTGAACAAGCGCCGCACGCGTGGCTCAGTTTTGTGCCCAAGCCCGAGAAAAGCGCGCGCGATTTGCGTGAAGGCAATATCGATCTGGAGATTGGCGTGTTGGGCAATATGGGCCCGGAAATTCGGTTGCAGGCGCTGTTTCGCGATGGCTTTGTTGGCGTGGTGCGCGCCGGACATCCGCTCACGCAGCAGCTGGATATCGCCCAGTTCGCCGCCTATGGTCATATCGTGGCGTCACGTCGCGGTGAGCTGGGTGGGCCGATTCATGATGCGCTGCAGCAGGCGGGATTTACGCGCAAAGTCGCGGCGCTGGTACCGGCATTTTCCAGCGCGGTGGCGCTGGCACAGGAATCGGATCTTGTCGCGTTAGTGCCGCGTTCGCTGTTTCTGCATCATCCGCTGATCAAAAACAGCACCACCTTAGCGATGTTTGAACTGCCATTCGCCACGCCGGAAATGACCGTGTCACAGCTATGGCATCCGCGACTGGAAAACGATGCCGCGCATCGTTGGCTGCGCGGCGTGGTAAAGCACGTTTGTCAGCCGCCGCGTACCGAACCGCGCCACACCACATCGGCCTGATACAGCAGGCTGTCGTGCTGCTGTTCACCTTGCGGCGTGAAGCCGGTTTCATCCTGCTCAGTTTGTATCAGCCACTTCACCGCATCCTGCGCGAACTGCTCAACCGGCTGGGAAAAGGTGGTGAGATTGTAGGAAGACCAGCCAGCCTGCGCGATGTTGTCGTAGCCGATTAAACAGAGATCTTCCGGCACGCGCAGGGCAAAGCGGTGGCGCGCTTCATCCATAAACCCGCAGGCCACTAAATCGGTGACGCAAAACACGCCGTCCGGCCGCTGATGACGCGTCAGCAAGCGGTGCGCCAGAATTTGGCCACTTTCATACGATGTGGTGCCAAAGCGTTCCACCGTCACGCTTAATCCCGCACGTTCCGCAGTCGCGACAAAAGTATCTTCGCGCTTTTTCAGGCTCGGCGTGCCCGCCAGCGAATTGGCAAATGCCAGATGCTGGCAACCGGCGCGTTGAAACGCCATCACCGCGGTTTGCGCGGCGCTTTCCGCATCGAGATTAATGCTGAGCGAACCTGGCAGCGCTTCATCGCGGTTGATCAAAATGATGCGCTGGCCGTGCTTATAACACTGGCGCGTGATGGTGCGATCCGGCATGCCGGAGAGAATGATCGAGGCATCGGCGCGGAAATTAATCGCCTGCTGCAGTGCCGCTGAAACGCTGTTATCCGATCGATCGGTGTTGATCAGCATCGCCACTTTGCCTGCTTCCTGCAAAAACTGCGTCAGCCAGCGCACCAGGCTGGCGCGATAGGGCGTGGCGATCTCCGAAACGATCAGGCAGACAATGCTGCTGCGATTGCTTACCAGACCACGCGCCAGATGATTGACGTGATAACCCAACTCTTCCGCCGCCTTCATCACCCGTTCACGCGTTGCCGGTGACACGCTGGCGCCCGGCGTAAACGCGCGCGAAACCGCCGAGCGCGAAACGCCCGCGCGCTCAGCGACATCCTGCGCACTGACCACCGCTTTCTCATGCTGCATGCTCAACACCTCTTCACAATCTGGCTGCCACTGAGTCTGCCTCAGATTGCAAAGCTGTGCAAACCGCTTTAGATCTCATTTGTTGCATTTTTGTGACATCGACTAACAATTGCGCAGCGTGGTGTTTGACAGGACATTTCTTGTTCATTACTACTTTGCACACACGTGCAAGAAAAGGTGCCAATGAAGCACCAACCCTACAATCCAGGAGAACACTATGCGAGTCACCTCAATGGCCATCGCGCTATCCCTCTGTTGCACTGCACTGCCGTTTGCCGCCTCGGCGGCGGGCAATCTGAATATGGTTTGCTCCGCCGATGTGGTGGTGTGCGAGCACATGACCAACATCTTCAGCAAGGCGCATCCGGATATCAAAGTCAGCATGGTGCGCCTCTCGGCGGGCGAAGCTTATGCACGCCTGCGCAGTGAAGCGCGTAATCCGCGCACCGATATCTGGTGGGCAGGCACCGGTGATCCGCATATGCAGGCGGCGGAAGAGGGGCTGACGCAGCCGTACAAATCGCCACTGCTCGATCAGCAGCAAGACTGGGCGCAGAAGCAGGCAGAAAACTCTAATTACCGCACGGTGGGCATTTACGCTGGTGCGCTTGGTTGGGGTTACAACACCAAACTGCTGGAATCGAAAAAGCTGAAAGAACCGAAATGCTGGGCCGATCTGCTGGACCCAAGCTTTAAAGGGGAAATTCAGATCGCCAACCCGAACTCGTCGGGTACCGCCTACAACACGCTGGCAACTCTGGTGCAGATCATGGGTGAAGATAAAGCTTTTGATTACCTGAAAAAACTCAACGCCAATATTTCGCAGTACACCAAATCGGGCTCGGCACCGGTGAAATCGGCGGCGCGTGGCGAAACTACCGTTGGCATCGTGTTTATGCACGATGCGGTGGCGATGGAAGTGGACGGTTTCCCGATCAAGACCGTCGCGCCGTGCGAAGGCACCGGCTATGAGATTGGCTCGATGTCGATTGTCAAAGGGGCGCGCAACCTCGCCAACGCCAAAGTCTGGTACGACTGGGCGCTGAGCGCCGAAGCGCAATCGCATATGAAAGAGGCCAAATCTTTCCAGCTGCCGTCGAACCGTAACGCGGAGATTTCTGAGTACGCGCCGCGTTTCGAGAACATCAAACTGATCGATTACGACTTCAAGACCTACGGCGATTCGGCCAAACGTAAAGCGTTGCTGGGACGTTGGGATAAAGAGATCGGTGCCAGCGCGCAGTGAGTTCCGTGCGGTTTGTAGGGTCGTCATAAATGACGACCCTACAAAACCCGATGAATCCCGTAGGGTCGCCATTTATGGCGACCTGGTTAAGCACCGCACGAAACTCCGTAGGGTCGCCATTCATGGCGACCGGGTTAATCACCGCACGAAACTCCGTAGGGTCGCCATTCATGGCGACCTGGTTAAGCACCGCACAAAAACCCGAATTCGAGGTATGTGATGAATGCAAATAATCGCCGTCTGACAGGCGCGCTGATCATCGGTGCAGTGGCGTTACTGCTGCTGCCGTGGTTCAGCCTGGAAGCCGGTTTCTTCAGCAGCGGCTGGTTAACCAGCCTGTGGAGCGACAGCGCCAACGCGCCCGCGCTGTGGCAAGTGGGCGAACATCCGTGGCTTGCCATTGCCATCGCGCTGTTCGTGCTGTGCGCCGGCTGCGGCATCTTGCCGGGCGCGCAGCGCAGCCGTTTGCTGCTGCTGTTCAGCGCGCTTGGCGTGCTGTTTCTGGTGATTGAAGGTCACGCCATTGGCTACAGCGGCTGGAGCTGGCTGTGGCTGGAAAATCGCTTCGGCGCGCTCGCATCGGGCCAACCGGCGATGGGCGCAGGCGCGCTGCTGTTGCTGACCACTTTCCTGCTGCTGTTCTCCTTCGCGCTGGCCGAACGCGGCGTAATGAAAGGTGATGCCTTTGTGGTGGCGTCGCTGGTGCTGCTCACCGCGCTGGTGAGCATCTTCGTGCTTTATCCTGTGCTGAGCATGTTTGTGGTGTCGGTGCAGGACGTGGACGGCAGCTTCAAACCGGATGGCTTGATCAGCAACATTCAGGACCCGTCGATCTGGAGCCTGTCCTGTTTGTCGGGCGGCACCTGCGGCACCGCGTGGCGCACCTTGTGGCTGGCGCTGATGACAGCCGCTGGCTCAACGCTGCTCGGCTTGGCGTTTGCCTTAGCCGCCACGCGCACGCCGCTACCGTTTAAGAAAGCGCTACGCATGTTGACCATTCTGCCGATCATCACGCCGCCGTTTGTGATTGGCCTGGCGCTAATCCTGCTGTTTGGCCGCTCCGGCGTGGTGACGGAACATCTGGCGGCGCTGTTTGGCATCGAACCGGGCCGCTGGCTGTATGGCTTAACCGGCATCTGGATCGCGCAGGTTTTATCGTTCACGCCGATTGCGTTTCTGGTGCTGATTGGCGTGGTGGAAGGCGTCAGTCCGTCGCTGGAAGAGGCGTCACAAACGCTGCGCGCCAATCGCTGGCGCACCTTCACGCGCGTCTCGCTGCCGCTGATGGCGCCGGGTTTAGCCAACGCCTTTCTGATTAGCTTTATCGAAAGCATGGCCGATTTCGGTAACCCGATGGTGCTGGGCGGCAGCCACGGCGTGCTCTCCACTGAGATCTTCTTCTCGGTTGTTGGCGCGCAGAACGATCCGAGCCGCGCAGCGGTGCTGGCAATGATTCTGCTGTGCTTCACGCTCACGGCCTTTGTGCTGCAGCGCTGGTGGCTCGGCGGCAAGAACTTCGCCACCGTCACCGGCAAAGGCGATGGCGGCAAACATGTGCAGCTGCCGCGCGTGCTGCGCTTTGGCGTGTACGGCATGGTGATTCCTTGGGGCCTGTTCACGCTGGTGATCTACGGCATGATTGTGGTCGGCGGCTTTGTACAGTCGTGGGGATTGAATGATGCGCTGACCATCGAGCATTACGTGCGCGCCTTCGGCGTCAGTTTCAGCGACGGGCATCTGCTGTGGAGCGGTGTGGCGTGGAACTCGTTCTGGACCACGCTGGAGATCGCGCTGATTGCCGCACCGCTAACCGCAATAGTTGGCCTGCTTACCGCATGGCTGATTGTGCGTCAGAAGTTCGCCGGTCGTCAGACCTTCGAGTTCCTGCTGATGCTGAGCTTCGCCATTCCCGGCACGGTGATCGGCGTGAGTTATGTGATGGCGTATAACCTGCCGCCGCTGGAGATCACCGGTACCGCGATGATCCTCGTCGCCTGCTTTGTGTTCCGCAACATGCCGGTTGGCGTGCGCGGCGGCATCGCGGCGATGAGTCAGCTGGATAAAAGTCTGGATGAAGCCTCACTGACGCTCGGGGCTAACAGCTTCCGCACGCTGCGCAAAGTGGTGCTACCGCTGCTGAAACCGGCGATCAGCGCCGCGCTGGTTTACGCCTTCGTGCGTGCCATCACCTCAATCAGTGCGGTGATCTTCCTCGTGAGCGCGCAATACAACATGGCAACCTCTTACATCGTTGGGCTGGTGGAAAACGGCGAATACGGTGTGGCGATTGCTTACTCAACCGTCTTGATTGTGGTGATGCTAGCGATCATCGGCATGTTCCAGTGGCTGGTGGGCGAACGGCGTCTGCGCCGCGTGGCCCGTCCGGTCGATATGGCAATTCCGCCAGCTTCAACGTCCTTAACCCAGGAGAGAGCCGTATGACACGCGTAACCGCTGGATCTGTGGTGTTTGAACACGTCTCGAAACGCTTTGCCGGTTTTGATGCGATTCCCGATCTCTCGCTGACGGTGGAGCCCGGCACGCTGGTGACGCTGCTCGGTCCATCCGGCTGCGGCAAAACCACCACGCTGCGGCTGCTGGCAGGGCTGGAGCATCCGACCGCTGGACGTATTTTGATTGGCGGCAAAGATGTCACCAACCTGCCCGCTAACGAGCGCGACGTGGCGATGGTGTTTCAGTCTTACGCGCTGTTCCCGCACATGAGCGCGCTCGACAACATCATGTATGGCTTGCAGTCGTCGGGCATGAATAAGCGTGAAGCGCAGGACCGCGCGCGTGAAGGATTGAAGCTGGTGGGCCTCGAACATCAGGGCCAGCGATTGCCATCCGAGCTTTCCGGAGGGCAGCAACAGCGCATTGCCGTGGCGCGCGCGCTGGTGCTGGAGCCGCAGGTGCTGCTGCTGGATGAGCCGCTCTCCAATCTCGATGAGCGTTTGCGTCGCCGGGTGCGTACCGATATCCGCGATCTACAACAGCGGCTCGGCTTCACGGCGGTGTACGTCACGCACGATCAGGAAGAGGCGCTGGCGGTCTCCGATAAGATTATTGTCATGAAAGAGGGTGATATTGCCCAGCAGGGCGCGCCGGAAAGTCTCTATCACGCGCCGAATTCGGTGTTTATCGCCGACTTTATGGGCGAGGCCAATATTCTGCCGTGCGAAGTAGAGCAGCTTGATGGCAGCGAAGCGCTGGTGCGACTCGGCAGCCAGCGCTACCGCGTGCGCGGCAACGGTTTGAAAACCGGCGCGGCGCAGCTTTCGGTGCGACCGCAGTTCATCACCTTGCGCGGAGAAGGCGCGGGCGCACTGCGCGGCGAAGTGACGCACAGCACGTGGCTCGGCGACCATATCGAATATGAAGTCGCTACCGAATTGGGTTCGCTATTTATTGTCGATGCCGAGATGGAGCAGCAGCTGCCGCTGGCATCGAACGTTGCGATTGATTTTAAACCTCAGGGTTTGGCCCTGATTGCCGGTTAATTTAAGGATGGATCATGAGTGAATTAGACAATGACCCGCTGTTATCGCGCCTGATTTTAGCGGAGAAGGTGGCACGCGCTGGCGGCGCGAAGGCGCTAGAGTATTTTCATCAGCGCGACACTTTAGTGGTGGAGACCAAATACGATTTGCAGGATGTGGTGTCTCGCGCTGACCGCGAAGTGGAACAGATGATCGACCAGCAGATTCGCGCGCAGTTTGCCGACGACGGTTTCCTCGGCGAAGAGTACGGTTTGCAGGAAGGCTCATCGGGTTATACGTGGGTGGTTGATCCGATCGACGGCACCAGTCCATTCCTTAACGGCATGCCAAACTGGTGCGTGTCCGTTGCGGTGCTGCACGACGGCGTGCCGGTGATTGGCGTGATTTTCGCGCCCACTTATCAGGAATGTTACGTCGCCGCTCTTGGTCAGGGTGCGACGCTTAACGGCAAGCGCTTGCAGGTGGATGCCAGTCGCACGCTGCAAAATCATGTCACCGGATTTGGTGCCAACAGCCACGTTAGCCCGGACGAAGTGGGGAAAATCCTTGCGTCGCTGCTGGCGGCGGGCGGGAATTTTATCCGCATTGGATCGGGTGCCTTGATGCTGGCGTGGGTCGCAGCCGGGCGCGTGGTGGGTTATTACGAGCCGTATATGCATGCGTGGGATTGTCTGGCCGGTTATTGCCTGGTGAAAGAGGCGGGCGGCTGGTATCACCCGTTTAACACCGAAGGTGAACGTTTGCTGAAAGGCGCGCAGGTGCTGGCGGTTGCGCCGGGTGCGGAAGCGGATTTGAAGCGGATTGCCGGGTTGTGATGTTGGTTGCGGTCGCCATGAATGGCGACCCTACAAAGATGGTGCGCGCTTTTATGCGGTCGCCATGAATGGCGACCCTACAAAACCGTCGTAGGGTCGCCATTTATGGCGACCTCCTATCAAACCAGAATAAACTCCCGATAACCCGACCAAATCACATAGATCGCGAAATAAACAAAAATCAACGCGGAAGCGAGATAGGAATACTTCAACAAACGCTGCCCAAGCAACTTGCCGCCCATGCTGCCGACCAGGCACAGCACGCAGGTCCATACCACGCCCGCAATAAAGAAACCGCCGAGGAACGATGATGTTGCCGCTGCGCTGCCGTGTCCCATGCGAGAAATCAACGCACCGCCGACGCTGGCAAACCACAAAATCGCGGTCGGCGATGACATCGCCAGCATCACGCCACGACTAAACTCGCGCAGCAGCGATCGATAAGGCTGCTGTTCGGTTTCCGGCAGTGCAGCCTGCTTCTGCAACGCTGCATACAGCATTTTTCCGGCAAACCACAGCAACAGCACACCGCCGCCAATCCACAGCACCCAACGTACGGCGGTGAACTGCAACACAATCGCCATACCCGCCAGCGCCAGCAGCGCATAGATTAAGTCACCAATGCAGGTGCCAATCCCCAACCAAAAACCGTGAAAATAGCCGCGTTGCATCGCCAGCGTGATCATGGCGATATTGGCGAGACCGATATCAAGGCACAACGACAAACTCAGCAGAAAACCATTTGAAAACTGCAGCATAGCAACGTCAGCATCCCTGGCATGTTAAGAGGGCTTCATTAAAGCATGCCGGTAAAACGCAGTAATAATAAGAATTACGCATTTGAGGTGTTTGGGCTGATAGGTTTGGAGGTATTCGTGCTCTAACGGCGGATAAATCCCCGATAATGTGAACATGATCACGCCCGTTCGGCGCGAATCAAAGCAATCCCACTATAGTCGTAAAGCGGCCTGCATCATCGACCGCAATCACAATAAAAAATCCAACGCGACTAACGCTTTCTATAAAGAACATTCCGATTATGGTGGGTACCACAATGAAAAATCACAATAAATCTGTGTCTGGCGGTTTGGCGTCACGTCTAAGCGTGGCATTATCGCTAGCTGTTTTCACATTAGCGGGAAGTGCAATGGCAACTGCAGCGGAACATCACAACCAAACGGCCTTAGTGGGCACATGGACCAGCATCCCGGATGCGCCGTTAGTGCAAAATCCGGTTCATCCCAGCGAAGGCTTGTACCGTTTGAAGGTCAATAGCGACGGCACCCTGACGCCGCTCGATTTCATCAAAATGAAAAGCCCATCATGGATCGTGAAATCGCATGATGGCCGTTTTGCCTACACCACCAATGAAGAGAACGCCGGTGCGGTTACTGCGCTGGCGATTGATCACAGCGGCAAGGTTCGGGTGATTAACGCGGTGGATAGCCACGGCCAGCAGCCAACGCATGCCACCATCAGCCCGGACGGTAAATTCCTGTTTGTCGCCAACTATTCAGTGGCCAAAGGCGGCGCCAGCGTAGCGGTTTTCCCGATTCATCATGACGGTTCGCTCGGCGAGCAGGCGCAGAATTTCCCCTTTGCCAGCGGAAGCGGTGCGGTGAAAAATCGTCAGGATAGCGGCCACGCGCACTCCACCACCTTTACGCATGATGGCAAATACCTTTACGCCGCAGATCTCGGCGGCGACAAACTGCACGCTTATGCCTATCACACGGGCAAAACTCAGCCGCTGGCAGCCGATACCTCGCGCGATGTCTCATTCCCAGCCGGTTCTGGCCCGCGTCATATGGTGTTTTCACCGGATGGCAAACACGCTTACGTCACCACCGAAATGGCCGGTGAAGTGGTGGTGTTTGCGGTGAAGGACGATCGTCTGGAGCAGCAAGAGAAGGTCAAACTGAACACGGAAAACAGCAGCGCCGAGTATCGCAGCGGCGGCGGCATTATCCTTAGCCCGAACGGCAAGTTTGTGATTGCGGCTAATCGCGGCTCAGATAACAGTTTAGTGGTGTTTAAAATTGAGCAGGATGGTTCACTGGGAACGCCGGTGCGCTACAAAGCGGATGGCATTGAACCGCGTGCTTTTGCCTTTGATGCCAGCGGCAAATACCTGTATGTGGCGAACGTGTTCACCAATAACATTACGATGTTCCATTTCAATGCTGAGACCGGTGCGTTAAAAGCCGCAGGTGAAGTGGCGAAGATCGCCACGCCAACGGATATTAAGTTTTTTAATTGAGTTTTGTAGGGTCGCCATTTATGGCGACCGTGCACCATATGAGTGCTTATTGCCATTTAACCGTGCGCATATTTTTCTGAAACGTTGTAATTAATCGCCGAAATATGGCAATCTGCGGCCTGTTAATTATTTGGCCCACTTCTTGCTTTATACAAAATAACGCCCCAACGATGTGGCAACCCTCTTGTTAACGCAGACAGCGCCGTCTGCCGATCGCTTTTATTCTCTCCGGCCTCCCGGAAACACTCCAATTTGACCCTTTCCCTTTCAAGAGGTTGCTATGGCTATTAGTCGTCGTTCATTTATCCAGGGTTCAGCAGTTTCGGCGTTAGGTTTGGCGGCGGGCGTTGCGCCTAAATTCTCTTTCGCCGCCGACAGCAAAGACGCGATTAAAATCGCCAGTATTCTCGACTTATCTGGCGGGCTCGATATCTACGGCAAGCCAATGTCGAACGCAATTAATTTGGCGGCGGAAGAGATCAACGCAGCGGGCGGTTTATTAGGTCGCCCGTTGCAGGTGATTAATTACGATGCGCAATCCAATATGCAGCTTTATGCGCAATATGCGCAGCAGGCGGCGCTGAAAGATAAAGTGGCGGTGGTGCACGGCGGCATTACCTCAGCTTCGCGCGAGGTTATTCGTCCGGTGCTGGATCGTTTTCGTTCGCTCTATTTTTACCCGGCGCAATATGAAGGCGGCGTGTGCGATCGCAACTATTTCTCTTCCGGTTCTACGCCAGCGCAAACCGTGGAAAAACTGGTGCCTTATGCGGTGAAGAAGTGGGGCAAAAAAGTTTACGTGCTGGCAGCGGATTATAACTACGGGCAGATCGTCTCGGCGTGGGTGAAAAAGTCGGTGCACGATAACGGCGGCGAAGTGATGGCGGTTGAATTCTTCCCGCTGGATGTCACCGATTTTGGCGCGGCAATCTCCAAAATTCAGAGCGCCAAACCCGACATGGTGTGGTCAGCGCTGGTCGGTGGTGCGCACATCTCCTTCTATCGTCAGTGGCATGCGGCCGGTATGAGCGGCAAGATCCCGATTGCCTCCACGGTGTTTGGCGGCGGCAACGAACACATCATTCTGTCACCGGAAGAGAGCAACGGCATTCTGGTGGCCGCCAACTATATGCAGGAAATCCCCTCGCCGGAAAACAAAGCCTTCGTCGAGCGATTCCATGCGCGCTACGGCGCGAATACGCCGTACATCAGCGACCTCGCGATGGGCGCTTATCAGGGCATGTTGATCTGGGCGGAAGGGGTGCGCAAAGCGGGCGATATCGATCGCATGAAGGTGATTGAGGCGCTGGAGTCCGGCGTCACGCTGACCTCGCCGAGCGGCAAGCTGAGCGTCGATCCCGCCACTCATCACTGTTCGCTGGATGTGCATATCGCTGAAGTGGAAAACCATCAGATGAAAATACTGGAAACCTTCACCGATCAAGCGCCGGTGGATACCGCGATGGTGTGCGATCTGAAGAAAAATCCGCGCGATACCAAACAGTATCAAATTGAGCTGTAACAGGAGCCGCTATGGATCTGTTCATTATCTACGCCATTGAAGTGCTCAATGCCATCGCCGTGCTGGTGATCATGAGCGTTGGGTTGGCGGTGGTGTTCGGCATGATGAAAATCGTCAATATGGCGCACGGCGAATTCATGATGCTGGGCGGCTACAGCGCCATTCTGGCTACCAATCAGTGGGGTGTGCCGATCTGGATCTCAATGCTGGTGATCGCGCCGCTCACCGTGGGCGTGTTTGGCGCGGTGATTGAGCGCGTGATTATCCGTCATCTGTACGGGCGGATGATCGACACCATGCTGGCGACATGGGGGCTGAGTCTGGCGTTGATCGGTGCCGCCACCATGCTGTTCGGCAACACCACGCTGGGTATCAGTTCACCGCTGCCCAGCGTTAGTATCGGCAATTACGGCACCAGCGGTTATTCGCTGTTCATGATTGTGTTTGCGGTCGGCTTGCTCGGCGCGCTGTGGCTGCTGCTGCGCTTTACCACCTTAGGTTTGTGTGCGCGCGCCACCATGCAGAATGCGCGAATGGCGGCGGCGCTCGGCAGCAATCCGGGCAAGATCTATAGCCTGACGTTTGGCTTGGGCGCGGCGCTGTCGGGTTTGGGTGGCGCGCTGTTAGCGCCGATTACCGGCGTGATCCCGACGATTGGCGTCAGCTTTATTGCCAAAGCCTTTATCACGGTGATTGGCGGTGGCAGCGCCATCATCGCCGGTACGCTCTCCGCCTCCACGCTGTTCGGCACCATTTCGCAGCTGGTGACCTACTTCTCCACGCCGGTGTTTGGTGCAGTTGCGCTGTTGCTGAGCGCCATTGTGCTGCTGCGCTTGCTGCCGCAGGGCATCACCGGGCGCTTCTTCAGGAGATCGCTGTAATGAAACTGTTCTCGGAAAAGATCCAGATTGTCGTCACTTCACTGGCGATGGTGCTGGTGGCGCTGTGGCTGTCAGGCGCGATTGAGCTCTACACCTTGCTGTCACTGACGGTGTTTCTGGTGATGGGCTTGTTGTCGCTCAGCCTGGCATTTATCTGGGGTTACGGCGGCATCCTGTGCTTCGGCCAGGCGGCGTTTTTTGGTTTAGGCGCTTATACCTATGCGATTTGCGCCATCAACTGGGGCGATTCGACGTGGGCAGTGGTGATGGCGGTGCTGCTGCCGACGCTGTTTTCGCTGCTGCTCGGCTACGTGATTTTTTATGGCGGCGTCAGCGATGTCTATCTCGGCGCGATCACGCTGGCGGTGAGTCTGGTGCTGTTTAACTGGGTCAACTCCACCTCCGGCAGCGAATATCACATCGGCGAAGCGCTGTTGGGCGGCTTTAACGGCATTCCCTCGGTGCCAACCCTCAACCTGCCGTTCCAGCCGGATGCCATTTTATCGCCCGAGGCGATCTTTATGGTCACTGCCGGTTGTCTTGCTCTCTGCTACGCCTTGCTGAAGTTCGTGCTGCTGAGCCGCTTTGGCAAAACTGTGGTGGCGATTCGCGAGAACGAACAGCGCGCCGGCTTGCTCGGCTACAACGTGCCGGCGCACAAGCTGGCGACCTTTGCCATCGGCGCGGCGATTGCCGGACTGGCGGGCTGTTTGTACGTGAATTGGGGCGCGTTTGTCAGTCCCGGCGTGTTCAGCATCAGCCAGTCGGCGCAGATCATCATCTGGGTGATTGTCGGTGGACGCGGCACGCTACTTGGCCCGGTGATCAGCTGCGTGCTGCTGCAGTGGATGGTGACGCGGCTGGGCGCGCAGCAAACCGTGGATGTCAATTTAGTGCTCGGCGTAATCCTGGCGGTGTTTGTGTTGCTGATTCCGGGCGGTATTTTGCCGACGCTGCAGCGCCTGTGGCGGCGCAAGCGTCATGCCGCCGCGCCCGCCAGCCGCGCGCAGGTCAGGGAGGTGAAACAATGACGACCAACGTGTTATTGGAAACCCGCAAAATGGGCGTCAGTTTTGGCGGCGTACATGCGGTGAAAGAGGTGGATTTCACCTTACGTGAAGGTGAGTTGCGCTGCCTGATTGGCCCCAACGGCGCAGGCAAAAGCACCTTCTTCAAGATGCTGAGCGGCCAGGTGACGCCGACGCGCGGCGAGTGTCGCTATCGCGAACAGGTGATCTCCGGCAAACGACCGTGGGAGATCGCGCGTTTGGGGATTGGCATTAAAACCCAGGTACCGAGCGTGTTCGAAGGTTTAAGCGTGGGGGAAAATCTGTGGCAGGCAGCGGCAAATAAGCTGGCGAAAGCGGCGCTGCCAGCGGCGATTGAACAGGTGCTGGAGGATATCGGTTTGATCGATCTGCAGCATGCGGTGCTCTCTGAGTTAGCGCATGGTCAGCGGCAATGGGTGGAACTGGGGATGATCCTGATCTCCAAACCGCAGCTGGTGCTGCTGGATGAACCGGCGGCGGGCATGACGCATCAGGAAGTGCGCAAAACCGCGCAGCTGATCAAGGCGATCAATCAGCAGAGCACGGTGGTAGTGGTGGAGCACGATATGGAGTTCATCAGCATGATTGCGCAGCAGGTGACGGTGTTTAACCAGGGCGCGGTGCTGGCGGAAGGCAGCTTCCGCGAGGTGACGCAAAATCCGCTGGTGAAAGAGGCGTATCTCGGCAATCTGGAGATTAAACATGCTTGAAATAAAAGAGATGGTTTCGGGCTACAACAAGATTCCGGTGCTGAACTTATCCGAGCTGTTTGTCGGCGCAAAGTCGTTCACCGGCGTGCTGGGCCGCAACGGCATGGGCAAAACCACGCTGCTACGCACCATTATGGGCGAACTGCCAGCCTGGCAAGGCCGCATCGCGCTGAACGGTATCGATATTACCGGTTATCAGGCGCATCAGCGGGCGGTGGCGGGCATCGGTTTTGTACCGCAAGGACGACAGATTTTCCCGCAGCTGACGGTGGAGGAGAATCTGCGTATGGGCTGCGTGAAACACTTCTCCCGCGCCGGGCAGATTATCGAGCAGATGCTGGAATATTTTCCGCGCCTGAAACGCCTGCTGGCGCAGCCGGGCGGTGCGCTATCGGGCGGCGAGCAGCAGTTGCTGGCATTGGCGCGTTGCCTGTGCGGCCAGCCGCAGCTGGTGCTGCTGGATGAGCCAACGGAAGGGATTCAGCCGAATATCTGCGAGGAGATCATCGAGACGTTGCGGCGCCTGCGCCACGAGATGGATATTTCGATCATTCTGGTGGAGCAAGATATTGAGTTTCTCTATGCGCTCTCTGACCAGATTCATGTGATTGAAAAGGGGCAGATTGTGCAAAGGATCGATCCGAAAACCCAGTCGAGTGCCAGCGTGGCAGAGCAGTTTTTGGGGTTTCATGTTTGAGCATCATTCAAGGTGCGCATGAATGCGCACCCTACAAAACCGCTCCGCATCCTTGTCCGCCCTGACACAGCACCCGGCAGCATCAGCAAAGCACGGATTCAGCCGCTCGCTTACTGTGAGGCTTCCTCATTCGGGATGCGCATAGGGTGAACCATGACTGAACAATCATTACTGGCAATGCTTTCTGGTGTCCGGCTGCATATTTTCCATCCTGATTCACAGAGCGTGCGCGCGTTTTGCGCCTCGCTGACGCAGTTGGGCTGTCACGCGCAGCACAGCTGGCCGCCTGCTGCATCAATTCCTGCGGATGCGCAGCTGCTGCTGCTGGCGATCGATGTGCATCAGCAGCAGCCTTTATCCACTCTGTTTAACAGCGCGCGCGAAAGGGATCTTCCCATCATCGCACTGGCGGATAGCCACAACGCGCGGCTGTTTCCGCTGCTGCTGCAACTTCAACCCAATGCCATCGCCGAGCGTGAACTGAATCCGTTTGCCTTGATTGTGCAGATGATCGGCACGCTACAAACCGTGCGTCATCACCAGCGGTTGCGTGCGGTGCAGCAGGCGCGTAAAGCGCGCGGGGAAAGGTTGGCGCAGGCCAAAGGCGTGCTGATGCAAACCTTCGGGTTGGATGAATCGGGGGCGTATCGCTTGATGCGCAGCGAAGCGATGAACACGCGCAGCAGCATGGAATACACCGCCGAGCGCGTGATCACCACGTTACAAAAGTAGCGGCGCGTCCGGCTGCCTTAACAGGCTGCTGGGCGTGTAACCAAAGGTTTTGCGGAACGCCAGGCTGAAGTGCGACATATCGCTGAAGCCGTGATCCAACGCCACCTGGGTGATATTGCGCGCTTTGCCTTCGGCGAGAATGCGATGACACGCCTGTAAACGTTCTTGCCAGAGGAAGTTCATCGGCGTGGTGCCGTGGGCGGCAAACACCCGGCTGATGGTGCGCGGTGAGACGTGATGCGCATTGGCGATCTGCGCCACCGACAGCTCCGGCTCCTGCAGATTGTGGCGCAGAAAACTCACCACGCGCGAATACAGATCCGGCTTCAGCGCCTCTTCGCTGTGCTGCAAATTGACGCTCACCGAAATCATATTCAGCAGCGTATTGGCAAACTGCTCGGCCAGAAATGGGTTCTCGCGCTCGGGATTGAACACGAACGCTTCCTGTAAAAGCAGCTTGAGCGAAGCCATGCCAGGGCGCGTAAGGTCCAGCGTTTTGCCCGCCAGTTTGGCGGTGGCAGGCGCTTCCTTCTCCATAATGTGACGTGGCAGATGCACGATATTGATCGCCACATTCTCCATGGCAAAATCAAACGGCGTCGCGGCATCGTAAATCACCACGTCTCCCGCGCTGACGCGTGATTGGTTGCCATTCTGCCGCAGCGTGCCGCTGCCCGCGCAAACGTAGCCCAGATAGAAATCGTGATTAGGATGGCGGCGGATACACTGCGGTGTGCGTTGCCACATCAGCGCGGTGTGGGAAACGTGATTGGCAATATCCATGTGACCGAGCATCGAATAGGCAAAGCTGCCGGAAAAGGTGCCGGAGTGCATCTGGCGCGCTTCGGCTTTGATCAGACGCGAGCACACCGCATCACGCCAGGCATCGAAGCGATGGCGGTTATCGAGATCGTCGGTGGTGAAAAGCTCTTTCATATCAGCATCCCCTAAACATGGCGAAAAAGGGCGGAAGTCAGGGAGTTAAAGCAAGTTTCAGGCCATGAGCGGGTGAAATGACCGCCCCGTTGGAGTCGGGGCGGTGAAGGCGGCGGATTTACAACGCAGGATGCTGTTTGTGCCAGTCGGTGACCTGCTGGAAGGCCCACGCGCCCTGAATCATGGTGGTTTCGGCGAAATGTGCCGCGACCAGCTGGAAGCCAATCGGCGCGCCGCTGGCGGTTTTACCGCACGGCAAGGTGATGGTGGGATGTCCGCTGGCGTCGAATGCACTGGTATAGCGCAGCACGCCGTTAAACAGTGCCTGATCAGTACCAAAACGGGTCATGGTGTCCCAGGTCAATCCGGCATACGCGGTGGCCGGTGCCAGAATCAGATCAACCTGAGTAAAGAGCGCGGAGATATCGCCGCGCAGCGCTGCACGGCTGAGCAGCAAGCGCTGATACTCCAGCGCGGTGATGCTGTGACCAAGATCCAACAGGCCAGCGAGGCCGGGACCGTATTGATCTTTCTGCGCTGGATAAGTGTCTTCATGCGCCAGCGCAGTTTCCACGGCGCAGAGTGCGCTCCACTCGGCGGCGGCTTTTTCGGTATCGGGCAAGGTGATATCCACCAGCGTCGCGCCGAGCGAACTCAAGGTGGCAATTGCCGATTGCAGCGCCGCGCGGGTTTCCTCGTCGACTTTCTCCAGTGCCCAGCTTTTATCTACGCCAATGCGCATCTTGCTGATGCCGCGCGTCATCAACGCCAGATAATCGGGCACCGGCTCGCTGCTGGAGGTGGGATCTTTGTCATCGCGACCGGCAATCGCCTGCAACATGGCGGCGGCATCGGCGGCGTTACGTGCCATCGGGCCGATATGATCCAGTGATGCCGCCAGTTCACAGGCACCGTGACGCGTGACGCGGCTCCACGTCGGTTTAATGCCGGTCAGGCCGTTGGCGTTGGAGGGAAAACGAATCGAACCGCCGGTATCGGTGCCAATCGAGCCGAAGCATAAACCTGCGGCGGTGGCGACGCCGGAGCCGCTGGAGGAGACGCCGGTCCACAGCGCGCTGCCCCACGGATTATTCGGGCGGGCGATGTCGGGATGGTGATCGGCGAAGGCGCTTTCGGTTTGCGTCAGCTTGCCGAGAATCACCGCACCTGCCGCGCGGAAGCGCTCCACCACGGTAGAGTCTTCAGTTGGGTAACGATCTTTGTGGATGATCATGCCGTGGCTGGTGGGTGCATCTTTGGTCCAGATCAGATCTTTGAGCGCAATCGGTACGCCGTGTAGCGGGCCGCGCATTTTGCCTTGGGCAATTTCGGCGTCGGCTTCAGCCGCCTGTTGCAGCGCACTGTCGCGCATCACGTAGAAGTAGCTGTGTAAGTCGCGATCGAGCGTATCGATGCGCGTCAGCAGGGTTTGTGTGACCTCTACCGAAGAGATTTCGCCCGACTGAATCAAGCGGCCAATTTCCAGCAAGCTTTTGTAATGCAGGTTATTCATCGTGACCTTACCTCGTGATTGAGAGATGTGTTGATGAATAACGTAAGTCACTGCGTGAAGTGCGGCTGTGTTTAGGCGGACAGATGTTATGTCTGGAATGACAGGTTGGGCAGTTGTGGTGAGAAGGTCGCCATGAATGGCGCCCCTACAGTAGGGTCGCCATTTATGGCGACCGAATAATGTAAACGTGACTAAAGCTGCTCACTAATACGCCGATAACACTCAGGAATAGTACACAACGAGGATTATTTTCATGCTAAATGGGATTGGCAGCAGCGTACTGAGAAATTTAATCGCATCGAATGCGGTGGTGACGCCAGCGGTAAACAACAAATCCGCGCAAAACGCCCTGACGGCGCAAGCGTCCACCAAAGTCACCTTCAGCGAGGCGAGTGACGCCATCGCCGCTATCTATAAAATCGAACCCGCGCAGGTCAAAAGTTCCGTCGATGTCACCAGCAGCCTGCAAGCGCAGCTCAACGGTGCCGCACATGCCAGCGGCGTCGGCATGAACGGTCTCGGCAGCACCTTACTGAGCAATCTGGCCAGCAATCGCGGCGACGTAACCTTGAGCGTGCCAGCGACCGAAGCGGTGAGCGGCGCAAAGAGCAGCAGCCAAAGCGCGTTGGCACTGACCATCACCACGCAATCTGGCGTGCAGGTGAGTTTGCAGATGACGCGTCAGCAGGGCGGCTTGGTGGTGGAGCTAAAAACCAGTGGCGGCCAGTTGAGCAACGATGAAGCGGCGGCGATGGGGCAACTGTCTGCGGGCTTGCAGAAGGCGCTGGATGGTCTGGATGGCAGCACCACCAAGCTCGATATCAGCGATCTGATGAAGTTTGATAGTTCAGTGCTGAAAAGCGTCGATTTGAAGACCGATCTGCGGAATGGCAATAACGTCACGCAATCTCTGAATCTGCATGCTGACGATCAGGAGCGCTGGCTTGGTTTCCATAACGGCGATGTCAGCATCAAACTTGATACTGATATGTCGAAACTGACGCAAGCGGGCAGCGCGGTGCAGCAGGCGGCGGCACTGGATCAGTGGAGCAGCAAATTCGATCAGGCAGCTTCGCGCGGCCATGGCGATAGTGACATGCTGGCGCTGTTTAAAGACAGCTTCCGCGCGCTCAACACCACCGAAGGTAAAGCGGCGGAAAGCATCAATACCCAGCGCGTGAAGTCGATTGATGCCAATGCGGCGAAGAACGGCGCGATCAGCGGGCTGGCGGACTTCTCGGCTACGTATCAGCAGACGCCGGTTTCCGGAAATCCGTATAAGCCGGAAGAGCAAGACACCTTCTCACTTAACGTGGCGCAAAAAACCGCTGCGCAGACGCATGGCGATACCCAGGATTTGACCCAGCAAACGCTGTTTAAACTGAAGGCCAGCTTCCACACCGCGCTGGATTCTGCCTCGGCGGTGAAATTGACCGAACAGAAGTCGTCGCAAAACTATAAGTACCATTTGATTGATGACGAAGAGCGTAGCCAGACATCGGTGACGCAGAATAAGAAAGGCGATTTGACCGCGAATTATTCCCAGCAGCTGACGCAAAATGAGACGGTGCAAACCTATCAGCTGGCGAAGTTGATCGATAGCGTGCAGATCCCGCACAGCGCGAAAAACGAATTCACCCGCAGTTTCGCCGCCGCGCAGTTTGATGCACAAATATAAAATCGTAGGGTCGCCATTAATGGCGACCTAATAAAATTCCGCACAATGCCGTAGGGTCGCCATAAATGGCGACCCTACGTTATATGCATTATTTAAATTTTTATTGCGTTATTTGATCTTAAGAATTACACGCCGCTTTTTTATACTCGATAATTGCCCGCAGCGCCGCCGCTAGCCTGTTGTTGTGCTTGATTAAATCCATAGCTTAATAATGGCAACGCATTGCCGGATATAGCATAACCGCGCTATTTACTTGTTTTAACCCCGCTGATTATCATCGCTTTCAATCCGTTATTCATTCCACGGCCTGCTGAGTTTTTCAGTGCAGGCTTACACTTCGCTGTGCAGTAAAAGTGAAATCAGCTATGACGCAAAACAGTGACGAGATTATTAACCGCGCGGCGGTAATAAACAGCGATGAACAAGCCATCGCCGCCGCACGCCATTTGGCCGAGCAGGCGAAAGGCGGCGCAGTCGAACGCGATCAGCAACGCATCTATCCGATCGCGCTGCTCAACCAATTCACCGCGTTGGGCCTTGGCAGCATCAGTGTGCCACGCGAATTTGGTGGTGCAGGTTTGTCGTACCAAACCATGGCCGAGGTGTTTCGTCTGATCTCCGCCAGCGATCCGTCGCTGGGGCAGATTCCGCAAAACCACTTTGGCCTGATTCAGTTCATCCTCGGCGAAGGTTCAGCGGCGCAACAGCAGCAACTGCTGAGCGCGGTGGTGCAGGGCAAGCGTCTTGGCAATGGCGGGCCGGAGAAAAACACCAAACACACGCGTGATGTGCAGGCGCAGCTGGTGACAACGTCACAGGGCCTGCAGCTCACCGGCGAGAAGTTCTACTCCACTGGCGCGTTGTTCGCCGACATTCTGGTTACCACCGCAATGCACGATCAGCAGCCGAAGATGGCCTTTATTCCGCTGCCAGCATCGGGCTTGGAGATTGTTGATGACTGGTCCGGTATCGGCCAGCGCACCACCGCCAGCGGCACGGTGAAACTGCAGCATGTTGCGGTAGATCCGGCATTATTAATGTCGCTGCCCGCAGCCGAAAAACCGACGCTGCGCGGTGCGGTTTCCCAGCTGATTCAGGCGGCGATTGATGCGGGCATTGCGCAAGGCGCGCTGGATGAGGCGCTGGAGTTTGTGCGCAGCAGCTCGCGACCTTGGGTGGATGCCAATGTGAGCCGCAATGCCGACGATCCCTACATCCTCGCCGATGTGGGCCGCATCAGCACCGAACTGAGCGCCGCCAACGCACTGCTGACGCGTGCGGCCCGCGTGCTAGACAGCATCGATCAGCAGGCGCTGACCGCCGAAAACTGCGCGCGCGCCTCGATTGCGGTAGCGGAAGCTAAAGTGCTCACCACGGAAGTGGCGCTGCGTGCCAGCGAGAAACTGCTGGAATGGGGCGGCAGCCGCGGCACCTTGCTGCGCCACGGACTTGATCGTCACTGGCGTAATGCACGCACCCACACGCTGCACGATCCGGTGCGCTGGAAAACCCACGCCATCGGCAACTATTACCTCAATGATGCGCTGCCTGCGCGTCATGCGTGGATTTAAGGAGCAACCATGACGCAGGTATCGCCCAAACAGCGCGCGACGCGCATCACTCATGCCCAGCAGGCGTTGCAGGTCGCGCAGGAGCTGGCGGAACGTTTTCGTGCTGGTTCTGCCCAGCGCGACCGCGAACGTGAACTGCCGCACGCTGAATTGCAGCAGCTGTTTCAATCCGGGCTCGGTGCCATCACCGTGCCGCGTGACTTTGGCGGCATTGAGATTTCTACCGCCGAACTGGCAGAGATTTTCGTGCTTTTGAGCGCCGCCGACGGTTCGATTGGTCAGGTGCCGCAGAACCATTTTTACGCGCTGGAAGTGTTGCGCATCAACGGCAGCGAGGCGCAGAAAAAGCGGCTCTACGCCGAAGTGCTGGATGGCGTGCATCACGGCAATGCGCTGGCGGAATTCAGTTCGCCTGCCGCACATCAACGTTCTACGGCGGTTTCGCAGCAGGCGGAAGGATTGCGCCTCAACGGCAACAAGTTTTACTGCACCGGCGCGCTGTATGCCGACCGTATTCCGACGCTGGCGATTGCCGATGACGGCAAAGAGCAACTGGTGTTTGTACCGCGCCATCAGCACGGCGTTAACGTGATTGATGACTGGAGCGGTTTTGGTCAGCGCACCACCGGCAGCGGCAGCGTGCAGTTCCGTGACGTAGCCATTGCGCCGGAAGATGTGGTGCCGTTCCAGACGGCATTTGAGCGTCCGAGCACCGTTGGGCCCTTTGCGCAGATTATGCATGCGGCTATCGATCAGGGCATCGCGCGGGCGGCGTTTGATGACATGCTCGATTTCCTGCGTCAACGCGCGCGACCGTGGCCGGACAGCGGTGTGGATCGTGCCAGCGACGATCCGTTGACGCTCGATCGCACCGGTCGTCTGGCCGCACGTCTGAGTGCGGGCGATGCGCTGCTGGCGATTGCCGGTGATGCGGTTGACGTGGCGCAGCGCGATCCCAGCGCCGAAAACGTAGCGCTGGCGTCGGTGGAAGTCGCGAAGGCGCGCGCCTGGACCACGGAAGTGTCGCTGGAGGCCAGCAATCTGCTGTTTGAACTCGGCGGATCGCGTTCCAGCCTGCGCGAACACAACTTCGACCGCCATTGGCGCAATGCGCGCACCCACACCTTGCACGATCCGGTGCGCTGGAAATATCCGGCAATCGGCAACTATCTGCTGAATGGTGTGTTGCCACCGCGTCGGGGGACGATATGAGTCAAAAACAGATTCTGCTTAACGCCTTCAATATGAACTGCGTTGGGCATATTCATCACGGTATGTGGACGCATCCGCAGGATCGTTCGGTAGATTTCAACTCGCTGGATTACTGGCTGGATCTGGCTCGCTTGCTGGAGCGCGGGCTGTTTGATGGGCTGTTTATCGCCGACATTCTCGGCGTGTATGACGTCTATCAGCAAGGCATTGGCCTGACCGCTAAAGAGTCGATTCAGCTGCCGGTCAACGATCCGCTGATGTTGATTTCCGGCATGGCCAGTGTCACGCAGCATCTGGGTTTTGGCGTCACCGCCAATCTGAGTTATGAAGCGCCATATCCGTTTGCACGCCGCCTTTCCACGCTCGATCACCTGACCAAAGGGCGCATCGGCTGGAACATCGTCACCGGTTATCTCGATAGCGCCGCGCGTGCCATGGGCCAGCAACAGCTGCTGGCGCACGACCGCCGCTACGATCAGGCCGATGAGTTTCTCGATGTCACCTACAAGTTATGGGAAGGCAGTTGGCAGGATGATGCGCTGGTGCAGGATAAAGCCCCTCGGCGCTACGCCGATGCCAGCAAAATCCATCAAATCAATCATCAGGGCGAGTTTTATCAGGTGCAAGGTTATCACCTGAGCAGCCCGTCACCGCAGCGTACGCCGCTGCTGTTCCAGGCCGGTTCATCGGCGCGCGGCGTGCAGTTCGCCGGACGTCACGCCGAGTGCAGCTTTGTCAATGCCGCGTCACCGGCAGCGATGCGCGAGCAATCAACGCGCCTGCGCCAGGCGGCGGTGGCGGCCGGACGCCATCCTGACGATCTGCGCATCTTTATGGGCGTCAGCGTGATTGTCGCGCCCACCGAACGCGAAGCGCAGGAGAAGCATAAAAGCTACCTCGAATACGCCAGCCCTGAAGCCGGTATCGCGCACTTCTCCAGCTCGATTGGCCTGGATCTGGCGGCGTTCGAACTGGATGAGCCGATTCAAACCGGCGACACGCGTGCCATTGAATCAGTGAGCAAAGCCTTCAGCGGCTGGACGCGCCGCCGTTTGCTGGAGCAGCACGCGATGGGCAGCCGCTATCCGCTGATCGTCGGCAATCCGAGCCAGGTCGCCGATGCGTTGATTACGTGGATTGATGAAGGTGATATCGACGGCTTTAACCTGACGCGCATCCTCAATCCACAGAGCTACCGCGATTTTATCGATCTGGTGGTGCCGGAATTACAGCAGCGCGGCCGCTTCAAGACCGCGTATCAGCCCGGTTCGCTACGGCAGAAAATTTTTCAACAGCAGGACCGCTTGCCCGATCGCCATCCGGCGGCGCGCTGGCGCGACGGCGTTAACCTTCGTTAATTTAACCTCAGGGATCTGATATGAACATTGCTCGTCATTTTGCGCTGGCTGCCAGCGTCGCACTGCTGGCGTTTAGCGCCGTCGCCGCCGAAAACTACAGCGGTCCGTTGAAAGTCGGCACTACCGCCGCCTTTGCACCGCCGCTGGAAACCGCGGTTGCCGAGGCGAAGAAACAAGGGTTAAACGTTGAGCTGGTGGAATTCACCGACTGGACCGCGCCGAACGTCAGCGTGGAAAACGGTGATATCGATGTGAACCTGTTCCAGCACAAACCGTTCCTTGAGAACGCCAATCAGCAGGGCGGATTCCATCTGGTGCCGTTCGCGCCAGCGATCATCAATAACATCGGTCTCTATTCGAAGAAACATACCGCGATTGACCAGATTCCCGATGGCGGCACGGTGGCGATTGCCAACGATCCGATTAACGGTGCGCGCGGCCTGCTGCTGTTGCAAAAAGCCAGGCTGATTACCTTGAAACCGGGCGCGGGCCTCAAATCCACCGTGGATGACATCGTCAGCAATCCGAAGCATCTGAAGATTATTGAAGTGGAGGCGGTGCAGCTGTCGCGTTCGCTGGATGAAGTCGATTTAGCGCAGGGTTATCCACACTATCTGCGTCTGTCGAAGACCATCGATCCGAACAGTGCGCTGCTGTTTGATGGCCTTGAGCATCCGGAATACGTGATTCAGTTCGTGATCCGCGACGGTCATCAGAACGATCCGCGCCTGGCGAAGTTCGTTGATATCTATCAACATTCGCCGGTGGTGCGCGCCAAACTTGATGACTTCTACGGCAAGCTGTATCAGCCGGGCTGGAGCCAGTAAGCATGGTGAGCCTGACGCTACCCGGCGAGCGCGATGCGCTGCTGTCACCGACGGCTGAGACGGCAGGGAAAATCCACGTGCAGATTCGAGGCCTGAGTAAACGCTATCCCGGACAAACTCAGGACGCGCTGAAGGAGGTGGATCTGCAGGTTAAGCGCGGTGAGATTTTCGGCATCATTGGGCGCAGCGGCGCGGGTAAATCCACGCTGATTCGCTGCCTCAATCGGCTGGAAAATCCCACTCGCGGTCAGGTGGTGATTGACGGGATCGATCTCGGCACGCTGAGCGATCGTCAACTGGTGGATTGGCGACGCGGTACCGGCATGATTTTCCAGCACTTCAATTTGCTATCGGCAAAAACGGTGCGGGAAAACATTGAGCTGCCGATGAAAGTGGCAGGCGTTCCTGTGGCGCAGCGGCGGCGCAAAGTGGATGAACTGCTGGCGCTGGTGGGCCTTGAGCAGCGCCAGCACGCCTGGCCTGCGCAGCTATCCGGCGGGCAGAAGCAGCGCGTCGGCATTGCGCGCGCGCTGGTGCACGATCCGGAACTGCTGCTGTGTGATGAAGCCACGTCGGCGCTCGATCCGGAAACCACGCGTTCGATTCTGGCGCTGCTGAAGAAGATCAATCAACAGCGGCACATCACCATCGTGCTGATTACCCATGAAATGGATGTGGTGCACGATCTCTGTCATCAGGTGGCGGTGATCGATCAGGGCGAAATCATTGAGCGTGGGCCGGTGTGGCAGGTGTATAGCGATCCGCAGCAAGAGACTACGCGACAGCTGCTTAATCCGCAGTTCAGTGCGCTGCCGGAAGCCATTCAACCGCTGCTGACGCCGACGCGTCAGCGTGGCGATTCACGCTTGCTGGTGCGTTTACGCTACACCGGGCAAGGCGCGCAGCCGGATTTGGCGGCGCTGAGTGCGCGGGTTGGCGGGGAGCTGACGCTTATTTATAGCGCGGTGGAGTGGGTGGATAGCAAACCGACCGGGCAAATGTTGCTGCTGCTCGATGCACAGCATGACGCGGACGCCGCGCGGAAGCGGTTAACCCCGATTGCGGACCAACTGGAGATACCGGGCTATGTCACTGGCTATTGATCGTTTGTGGATTGGGCTGCTGGATACGTTGCTGATGGTCGGCGTGTCGTCGCTGCTGGCGCTAGCGCTCGGATTACCGATGGCGGTGATTCTGGTGGTAACCGGACGCGGCGATCTGTTCCCCAGCCCGCTGCTGAATCGCGTGCTGGGCTGGGTGGTGAACCTGTTCCGCTCGATCCCGTTTTTGATTCTGATGGTGGCGCTGATTCCATTTACTCGCTGGATCGTCGGGACTACCTACGGCGTGTGGGCGGCAGTGGTGCCGCTGACATTGGCTGCGACGCCGTTCTTCGCGCGCATCGCCGAGGTGAGCCTGCGCGAAGTGGATAAAGGGCTGACCGAAGCGGCGCAGGCGATGGGTTTCCATCGCTGGCATATTATCTGGCATGTGCTGCTGCCCGAAGCGCGGCCCGGCATTGTCAGCGGATTTACCATTACGCTGGTGACGATGATTAACGCCTCGGCAATGGCGGGCGCGATTGGCGCGGGCGGGTTGGGGGATTTGGCGTATCGCTACGGTTATCAGCGTTTTGATATGCAGGTGATGCTGACGGTGATTGTGGTGCTGGTGGCGTTGGTGACAGTGCTGCAGTTTTTTGGCGACAGTTTGTCGCGCAGGTTGAATCACCGTTAGGTGCGGTGTTTGGCTAGGTCGCCATGAATGGCATAATGCCGCTCAGTTAAGCGCAGAGCGACTTTCGTTCGCCATTTGCTGAGGCAGTTGCAGTACCCTGGTGCGGCGACCGAGCAGAGGGCGCCTGGCCGCGCCCTCTGCACTCCCGGGCCCTGCGCCAGCCCAACCCGCCGCTGCGCGGTACCTTCACTCATTCACGATTCCTGACGGACCGGTGTCGATTCGCTCCTGCTCAGCGCCACCTCTCGCCGCATCCATGCGGCTCGCCCTGGAATCCCTCATTCGCTCAGCGGGTTAGGATGTCGCCTCAACACCCGCGCTGCAGCGACTATGCATTTTCCTGACTCACCATCGCTACAAATCCCGTAGGGGCGCCATTCATGGCGACCTTAAAGCGCGTTTGGAATCTAACGGATCTGTAATCCCTCCAACGCTGCCAGCAGCGCATCCACTTTCGGTAGCAGCTGCTTGCGGCGCGGCCAGATCAGCGTTAAGGCCAAACCGTCCGGCTGTTGCTCGGGCAGAATAATCTCCAGCTCGCCGCGCGCCAGCGGTTCACGTACCAGCCACGATGGCATCTGCGCCACGCCCAATCCGGCACACAGCGCCTGCATTTGCGAATCCACATCACCCAGCGCCATGCGGTGCGGCAGGTTGCGCCAGTGCGGATAGCCATCTTCCGTAGTAAACAGCCACGGCTTGGTGCTGCCATCCACGCGTTCATACATGATCGCCTGATGCTGCAACAATTCGGCTTCGCTACTGGGTCGACCCACGCGCGCCAGATAATCGGGTGACGCGCAAAACACCATGCGTTCGCGGCCCATCTGGCGACAGCCCAGCGAGGCGGGCAGATCCGGCGAGCCACCAATGCGCACCGCAACATCAATCCCTTCATCAAACAGATCGATAAAGCGATCCGAAAACGTCAGATTGAGCTCCACATCCGGATGCTGGCGACAAAACGGAATCAGCAGCGGCATCACGCCAAGACGACCATAAGTATTCGGCACCGCTAAGCGTAAACGTCCGGAAGGAATGGTGCGCTGCGCCGCCAGCACCGCTTCGGCTTCTGCCAGCTCCTCCATAATGCGTAAGCAGGTTTGGTAATAGGCGTTACCGGCATCGGTGAGTTTCAGGCTGCGGGTGGTGCGCTCCAGCAGCCGCGAGCCGAGACGGGTTTCCAGCCGCGTGACGCTTTTGCTTACTGCCGAACCGGTGAGATGCAAGCGCTCAGCGGCGGCGGCAAAGCTGCCGCTCTCGACGCTGGCAACAAAGGGAACGATATCTTTCAGGCGCTGATTGTGCATGGATTCGTGAACTCAGGTTGTGAATGCCGTGAATTAATGCCAGAGATGGGAATTAAATTCTCTATTAAACTCATCATTACTGAAACTGAGGAGAATTGAAATGCAAAAGCAGGCATTGATTGTTGGCATCAGCGGCGTGATTGGACGTGCGCTGGCAGAAAAATTGCAGCGCGAAGGTTGGCAGGTGAGCGGTTTATCACGCGGACGTGGCGCAGTGCCGGAAGGTTGCCGCAGCTTGACCGCCGATCTGACAGATGCCGACGCGGTGCGTGCTGCGCTGGCGCAAGAGAAGCCGGATGCGTTGTTCTTTAGCGTCTGGTCGCGCCAGGAAAATGAGAAAGAGAATATCCGCGTGAATGGCGCGATGGTGCGTAACGTGATTGAAGCGCTGGGCGAGCGTTTGAACGGATCGCACGTGGCGCTGGTGACCGGCCTGAAGCATTATCTCGGCCCGTTCGAAGCCTATGGCAAAGGCGCAGTGCCGGTGACGCCATTCCGCGAAGAGCAGGGACGTCAGCCGGTCGATAACTTCTATTACGCGCAGGAAGACGAAGTGTTTGCCGGTGCGGAGAAATATGGCTATCGCTGGAGCGTGCACCGCCCGCACTCCATCGTCGGTTTTGCGCTGGGTAACGCGATGAATATGGGCCAGACGCTGGCGGTGTACGCCACGCTGTGCCGCGAGCAAGGTTTGCCGTTTATTTTCCCAGGTTCGCCCGAGCAGTGGAATGGTGTTTCCGATGTCACCGATGCCGGTTTACTGGCGGAACAGCTGCTGTGGGCCGCAACGGCGGCAGAAGCGGCCAATCAGGACTTCAATGCGGTGAACGGCGATGTGTTCCGCTGGAACTGGCTGTGGCCACGTCTGGCGGCCTATTTTGGCGTAGAAGCGGCAGCGTATCCGGCGCAGATGATGCCGCTGGAAGGTCGCATGCAGGATGCTGCTGAAGCGTGGCGCGAAGTGGCGGCGCGTTATCAGTTGCGTGAGGCCGATATCACTAAACTGGCATCCTGGTGGCACACCGACGCAGATTTGGGCCGTCCGATGGAAGCCTTCACCGACATGAGCAAGAGCTGCAAAGCGGGCTTCACCGGTTATCGTTCAACGCTGGATTCATTCACTCAGCTGTTTGATCGTTTGAAAGCGGAGAAGGTGATCCCGCAGTAAGGTTATGCTGAAAGAAAAGGGCGGATTGCCGGGCCTAATGCACGTCAGTTAAGCGTAAAACGGTCGCCATGAATGGCGACCCTACGAAGGTTTGGCGCGTTTTCGTAGGGTGCGCATTCATGCGCACCTATATACATAACATCCGGTATTGATCGCAAAGCCTGCGCTAAAAGCGTTGAGGTAAAAATATAAATAATGTAAGTCACATCCTGCCTGTGATTAGTTTATATTCCTATAAGTAATTAATGATTTTTTATTCATTAACATGCTCATTCAACTGATTTTATTCCTATCATCACTATCCTCACCTTTGCAGTTTAAGTTGTACAATATAAATTATCTTGTACACGTTAAATCTATAGCCTGCTATTTATTTTGAGCGCTGAATAATTTATTTTTCTAATTAAATGTTCAGGAAAAATAATGCGGTCTATATTAATCCTACGCATCTTTTAAATTCGAGGCTGGTATGTTTCTTAACTACTTTGCACTTGGGGTTTTGGTGTTTGTTTTTCTTGTCATCTTTTACGGGATAATTGTGCTCCACGATATCCCTTATCTCATTGCAAAATCACGTAATCATCCACACGCAGATGCAATACACGTCGCGGGTTGGGTTAGCCTGTTTACACTCCACGTCTTATGGCCATTCTTATGGATTTGGGCCACGCTTTACCGGCCAGATCGAGGCTGGGGAATGGAAGGTAGGAACGCGTCACTGGAACAACGTATAACGGCGTTGGAACAAAAAGTGACGGCAGACCGGGATTCTCCTAAGGGGTGACATATGGACTTACTGATTATATTGACCTATGTCGCCCTGGCATGGGCCGTTTTCAAAATATTCAGAATACCGGTAAATAAATGGACAGTCCCAACAGCAGCATTAGGTGGTATTGTGCTGGTCAGCGGTCTGATATTGTTAATGAATTATAATCATCCCTATACTTCGCTGGCACAAAAAGCCGTTATCGCCATCCCTGTGACACCGCAAGTGACCGGTATTGTCACCGAAGTCACTGACAAACAAAATATGCGGATTAAGAAAGGGGATATGCTTTTCCGCCTTGATCAAACCTTGTTTAAGGCGCGCGTCGACAGGTTGAATGCTGACCTCGTCACTGCCATCCATAATATTCAGGTATTACGTGGACAATTAGAGGAATCCCTGGCGAATACCTCAAATGTGAGTGCGGAAAGAGACCGGCTATACAAAAACTATCAGCGTTATCTTTCCGGCAGTAAAGCCCGCGTAAATCCATTTTCTGAACAGGATATTGATGATGCAAGGCAAAACTATCTCGCGCAGGATGCTTTGGTAAAAGGCTCGGTTGCTGAGCAAAGGCAGATAAAAAGCCAGTTGGATAGCATGGTCGGCGGCGAGCAATCACAGATTGTCAGCCTCAGAGCCCAATTAGCAGAGGCGCAATATAACCTTGATCAAACGATTATTCGTGCGCCGAGTGATGGATACGTAACGCAGGTGTTAATTCGTCCCGGTTCTTTCGCATCTTCATTGCCACTGCGCCCAGTGATGATTTTTATACCCGAACAGAAGCGTCAGGTTATTGCCCAGTTTCGACAAAATTCGTTGTTGCGTCTAACGCCCGGTGATGAAGCGGAAGTGGTATTTAATGCGCTGCCGGGGCAAGTATTCAGCGCAAAACTGCTGAGAATTATTCCGGTGGTTTCGGGCGGTACTTATCAGGCTCAGGGAACCTTGCAATCTTTGACGATTGATCCCGGTTCGGATGGCGTGCTGGCAGTGGTTGAATTGGATCCTGATGCGGCAGTCGATGCATTGCCGGATGGTATTTTTGCGCAGGTTGCTGTTTATTCCGATCACTTTTCGCATGTTTCAGTAATGCGTAAGGTTTTGTTACGCATGACCAGCTGGGTTCATTATCTCTATCTTGACCATTAATAAAACAGATATTATTTAATGCTTGTTAGTCAAGCTTGCATCGGTCGCCATGAATGGCGACCCTACGTGATTTGGCGGAGGACGTAGGTAAGGTTATTGGATTTAAAAAGGACTGCCTCAGCATAAGTCATATTCATGCTGAGGCAGTATTAAAATTACTTTTTCTTGTAGACGATTGCAGTACCATAAATTTTGTTATTGGTATTCGCGGACGTCACGATATAAATATCGCCGCCTTTCTCATCTGCCATTTTAGACAGCTCTTCTTTTGCACTTGCAGCATCCATTTCTCCTGAGGTGGAAATGTTGCCAACCTCGACATACTGATCTTTTACTTTTTCAAACTCGACCTTGGTCATCAGTTGCGCGGCAAATGAGCTGAATGATAAAGCGCTTACGACTAAGCCTAACATTAACTTTTTCATACTGATCCTTGGGTTAGAGAAAAAAGATGAGTTGCTATTATTGTATAGTTTAGAAGCGAAACATTTACAACCTGAAGCAACTCATTACGTTTTTTATTGGCCCCATAATTCGTATCCATTTCAACGTCACCCTGCATATTCATTAGAATTTTCGAAACGTCTCTGCGGTCACAATTTAGCCGTATTCATCAGCTGAATTTTTGTTAGCCATCACAAAATACCAGAAACATTCTTGTATGGCAGTTAATCAAAGGTCAATCCTTAAGACATAACTCCTGACAAGGTGCTGCTGATGATTAACCGTTCGGAAGAGAAACCTATCAAATTAAGAAACATGCTGGCCTATGGCGGCGGCGATGTTTTTGGTGGCGGAAGTTTTACGATTCTTGGCCTGTGGCTGATGTATTTCTACACCACCTATGGCGGGTTAAGCCCGGCAGAAGCAGGTGCAGTTATTGCTTTTGCGCGCTTGCTAGATGCATTTTTTGATCCGCTGATGGGCTACGTAACCGACAACTTCTGGCGCAACCGGCTTGGGCAGCGTTTCGGTCGTCGCGGCTTTTTCTTCCTGATTGGCGCACCTTTGGTGTTTTTCAGTTACATCATCATGTGGGTCAGCGACATGGGATTCGCCTATTATCTCGCTACTTACATCCTTTTCTATGCCTGCTACACGCTGGTCATCGTGCCTTACGAAACCCTTGCGGCGGAAATGGCTCACGATTTCCACGTGCGCTCACGTCTGACTGGCGTGCGCATGTTTTTCTCAATGGGAGCCGGCATTCTTGCCGCCTGGCTGCCGGGCGCAATTATTGCTGTGCTGGGTGATAACGCCTCCTCCTCGTTCCTGTATATGGCAGTTATCTTTGCCACGCTGTTCGCCATCGTAATTTTTGGGCTCTACTTCTTCACTTGGGAACGCGCCATCGAGATCACCGAGAAGCCCGCGCCGGTTGAGTTCAAACGTGACATGAAAGCGCTGTTCCGATCGCTGCTCTCAACTTTCCAGGTGCGCACCTTCCGTCAACACGTTGGCATGTATCTCGGGGCTTATGTGGCGCTTGATGTGCTTGGCGCAGTGTTGGCGTATTACATCATTTTTGTGCTGGGTCACAGCGCCATTGATGCCGCCAACAGCATGACCTTTATGTCGGTGGTGCAATTCTTCTGCATCGCTGCCTGGATCCCTTTCTGTATTCACATTGGTAATGGCGCGGCCTACAAGCTTGCGCAGTATTTGATGCTCATCAGCGTGGCGCTGTTCATCAGCTTCTATGCGTTTGGCATTAGCGCGGAGATGTGGATGGTTTGGGGCGCAGCGATTGTTATGGGAATGGGGCGATCAGGTACCCAGTACGTGTGCTGGAATATCTACAGCTTTATTCCGGACGTCGATGAAATGCTAACCGGCCAGCGTCGTGAAGGCATCTTTGCTGGCGTGATGACCTTCGTGCGCAAAGCTGTGCAGGCAGTAGCGCTATTTATTGTCGGGCTGGTACTGCAATCCTATGGTTTTGCGGGTAAAGGCGCAGTAAGTCAGCCTCCCGAAGCCATTCACGGCATCGCGCTGGTATTCGGCATTGGTGCGCTAATTTTCCTGACTGTAGGGCTTTTTAGCGCCCGTGGTTTTAGTTTGAACCGCCACAATCACGCGTTGTTGATTGCTGAGATTCAGCGCCGCCATGCGGGCGGAAATCCCGCCGAAGCCTCCGCCGAAACGCGCGCGGTCGCAGAAAGACTAACCGGCTGGCCGTGGGCCAGTTTATGGGGAAAAAACGACATTATGAAGCGCATCGATCCACGCGCAGAAAATCTTACTGCTAAAGGAAACCAGCAACATGACACGCATCACCTTTGAAACTATGCAGTCTACGATTGAGCAGGCGTTATTAAACGCTGGACTAGGGGCGAAACAAGCGGCGTTATGCGCGCGAATTCATACCGAAACCAGCTGCGACGGCATTCCGTCGCATGGCCTGAATCGGGTCGCACGCTTCGTTGATTATTTGAAGAAAGGTTGGGTTGATGCGAACGCCGTGCCGGAACGCGTCAAGAGTTTGGCCGTGATGGAAGTGTGGGACGGGCAGCGCGGGCCGGGCATTACCAATGCCATTCTGGCCGTTGACCGCGCGACTGAGTTAGCGCGTGAACATGGCATGGGGCTGGTAGCGATGCGTAACACGACGCATTGGATGCGGGGTGGCACCTATGGATGGCGTGCGGCTGAACAGGGAATGGCCGCAATTTGCTGGACCAACACCGAATCTTGCATGCCTGCGTGGGGCGGTAAAAATACCCGACTCGGCAATAATCCGTTTGTGATGGCTGTACCCGGGAAGCAAGGGCCGCTGGTGCTGGATATGGCGATGTCGCAGTATTCATATGGCAAGCTGCAGGTAACGCGTTTGAACGGGGAGCAGCTGCCGTATCCCGGCGGATTTGATCAGCAGGGTAACTTGACCAGCGATCCTGCGCCTATCGAGCAATCAATGCGTATTCTGCCAACGGGCTACTGGAAAGGATCCGGTTTGGCAATTTTGCTGGATGCGCTGGCCGCTCTACTTTCAGGCGGAAGTTGTACCGCCGAAATTGACACTATCCAGCAAGGCAGTTGCACCGGAGCCAGCCAGATCTTTATGGTCTTCGACCCGGCGCAACTCAGCGGCAGAGATTTCAGCGATCAATTGGCTGAGACTATTCAGCAGTATGTGAATGGATCTGAGGTTGCGGAGGGGTTCAATCACGTCACTTGGCCCGGTCAGCGCCAACGTGCGACACGTGAGCGTAATAGGGTTGAAGGGATTCCGGTTGATGATGGGGTTTGGCAGGACGTCCAGCAACTGGCGGCGCTCAGTTAAGCATTAATTCGCATATTTATGTAGGTGCGCATGAATGCGCACCCTACGGAAAACGCGCCAATCCATTGTAGGGTCGCCATTCATGGCGACCGATTCACGCTTAACTAACAAGCACCGGGATTTTACGTTCCCCGTTTTAATCCGTATTTAACGCAACGTCACCCAACGTTTCCCCACCAGCACGGTTATCGCCACTATCGTGACTATCGCCGCCAGATGCATGACAAAATCCAGCGGATGCAGATGCACCGGATGGCAAAACGCCAGCAGAGTCACTGCCATACAGGAAACACCCAGGCCCGCCATCGCTAAGCTGCGCACCGGATGCAATGCACGGGTGCGGCGCAGGCTGGCGATCATCAGCACCATCATCGGTGTGCTCACCACCAGCAGAAAGGTAAAGCAGCGCGCGCTGTCGTTGTCATGTTCGATCGGCACCTCACCGGGAATCTGGCTGATGCTCATGCCAAGCCACAACAAGCCAATCGGCAGCAGCGCTTTCCAGCTGATACTGCGGCGTCCGGCGATGCTCATATTGAAGGCGCTACGGATCGCCAGCGTGCCGAGAATAAACGCCAGCACCAGCTGCAGGATCGCTTGCAACGCGCCGGGCTGCGCCCAGTCGGTGAAACTGCGCTGCACCAAGAAGCTGGCGGCGATGCCACAAGGTAACGCCAGCAGCAGCCAGGTGAAGACACGCCTGCCGGTGGATCGCAGCGGTTTGACGGGCCGCATCTCGCGCCCGAGTTTTTCAATTAACAGGTCATGATCGGTCATGATTGGCTCCAAAACGGCGCAGATTGGTCAGCGCGCGGTGCAACAGCGATTTCACCGCTGCAACACTCAGATTGTTATGCGCGGCTGCTTCCGTCAGGCTCATTTCGCGCAGATGAACATGTTCGACAATGTCGCGCTGACGCGAGGGCAGCTGGCGCAGGTAGCCGGCCAGCTCTTCCTGCGAGTCCTGCTGCGGGGCGTCGGGCGGGCTAGCCACTTCCGGCATCGCGTCGTCGTTAATTTCCCACTGCTGATGGCGGCCACGTCGCCGCAGCGCATCAATGGCGCGCGCCGAGATAATCGCCATCAGCCAGGGTAAAAAAGGGTAGGCAGGATCATAGGTGTGACGCACCCGATGCACCGTCAGTAGCACATCCTGAATCACATCTTCTACCAGTGCGTTATCGGCGATCTGTTTGCGTGTTTGCGCACGAATCACCGGCACCAGCGCTTTCAGCAGTCGGGTGTAGGCGAGCTGATCGCCCGCCTGCGCCTGTTCCATTAGCGCGGGCCAACTTTTGCGCGCGCTATCGCTTGTTTGCATAATCCGCCTTGTTGTTCTTACACCTTCTTGCTCGCCTGGTTCAGCGCGTTCACCACAATACTCGGTGTCAGCACCTGCGGCAGCACTTTCGGCGGTCCGCCATCGGCAGGGTAAACCAGATACATCGGTAATCCGCCCTGACCGAACTCACTCATGGTGTCATCCACGTCCGGATTAAATTTAGTGGAATCTGCCACCATGTACAGCGTGCCTGTTTTGGCGATGGCATCTTTCACGGCCTGAGTTGAGAGCGAGGTTTTTTCATTCACCTGACAGGTGATGCACCAGGACGCAGTGAAATCGACAAAGATCGCTTTACCGTGCCCGCGCTGCGCTTCAACCGCCTGCGGCGTCCATTTGGCTTTGGTCACTTCTGCCGTCAGCTGATCGCCTGCCAGACCTGCGCCGGGCTTGATAAGGCCAGGAAGCGGGGCGATTACGGCGATGATCAGTACCGCAGTGACGGCATACAGCACCTTGTGACTTTTTCCGGCAAAGTGGCGATGTTGCGCCATGCCATATAGCCAGCCGGCGAAGGCCACTACCACCGAGGCTGCCAGTAAGGTTGCCAGCGCCGCGCTTCCCGCTTGCTGCGCCAGCACCCACACCAGCCAGGCGTAAGCACCAAACATCGGGAACGCCAGACCGCGTTTTAACACATCCATCCATGCGCCGGGACGCGGCAGGAATTTAGCCAGCGCCGGGAATAGCGATACCAGCGTGAACGGCGCGGCGAATCCGATGGCCAGCGCAAAGAAGATCACTAAGGCGACGGCAGGTGGCTGCACCAATGCATAACCGATGGCGCTCGCCATAAAAGGTGCGGCACACGGCGTGGCGACGATAATCGCCAGCGCACCGGTCAACGCTGAGCGTGTAAACGCACCGCGACCAACGTCAACCGATCCAACGCGTTGTACCGATAAGCCAACTTCAAATACACCGAGCAGATTAAGCGCGGCGGCGAGGATCACCAGCGACAGCAAGGCGATCACCAGCGGCGATTGCAGCTGGAAACCCCAGCCAACCGCCGCGCCACCGGCGCGTGCCGCCAGCAGGATGCCCGCCAGCGCCATCATGGTCACCACAACGCCAAGTAAAAAGCCCATTCCTTCACGACGCGCGCTGGCGGCGTTATCGGTATGGCGCAACAGGCCGAGCGCTTTCAGCGAGATCACCGGAAACACGCAGGGCATTAAGTTCAGAATGATGCCGCCGATGAAGGCGGCCAGCATGGCGGTTAACATCGCTGGCCTCTTTGCTTAGTTAGTTTGCGGGTGAGAAGCGTCGTATTGCTTAACGGCGGCCATCGCTTTTTCAATGTGCGTGTCCGGGTTTCTGTCAGTGTAACTCAGCAGAATGTTGCCATCGGGCGCGATCACATACGAAGTACGGTCGGACAAAGTTTTGCCTTTCATTTGCATGGTGGTTTGATACTGCGCCGCCACTTTCGCGCCTGGATCGGCGGCGACGGTGAATTTATCGCGGCACTCCAGTTTGGAGAAATCACTGACCTGATCGGTATTACCGGCGGTTACACCCACCACAGTTGCGCCCATTTTGGCGAAGCTATCGGTGGCTTCAGCGAAATCGTGTGCTTCAATGGTGCAGCCTGCGCTAAACGCTGCCGGGAAGAAATAGAGCACCACCGGGCCTTTCTTTAAGGCATTTTGCAGTGAAAAGGTCAACGGCTTACCAGCTAACGCGCCCTGTAGTTCGAAGTTCGGTGCTTTCGCGCCCACCGGCAATGCGGCACCGGCGTTGAAGGCGGACAGACCCAATGCGGCGGTCATGGTCAGGGTACAAACGAGGGATTTGATGCGTTTCATTTTCTGCTCCTGCGATGAATGGGAGTTCCGATTTGGATGTCTCAGTAATTCAGTTCGCTGGAGCAGGGAGGAAAGTTTCGGTGGGGTGAAAAATTATTTTTGCAGGCGAGCCAGGGAGGATTGCTGAGGCCGAATTTTTTCGCCAATTACTTTATATCCATTGGTTTTTTTGGCGAATCAGCCTGTCGTGATTTGTAAGTTGGCGTGGACCGTAAATCATTGCTTATTCTCATTTGGAGTCGAAGTGAAAGTCGGGATTATCCTTTGCAGAGGATAAATTTGCTTAATTCCAGTTCGCCATTCATGGCGTAATGCCGCTCAGTTAAGCATTAATTTGCCTATGTATGCAGGTGCGCATGAATGCGCACCCTACGAAAAACGCACCAACCCTTTGTAGGGTCGCCATTTATGGTGACCGAAAGACGCTCAACTGACGAGCATACCGCCATGAATGGCGACCCTACGGAGTGGGCTGAATGCCCTTGCAAAACAAACTCAACGTATGCTGCACAATAATTTCGCGGTGGTAAGCGGGATCGTTGGCAAAGCGGGTGAAGGGTACCAGCACCAAACTCAGAATTGAGGTCATCAGCAGTTGCGGCTCCAGGTCGGGGTTGAGTAATCCTTGCTGCTGCCAGCCTTCAATCAGTTTTTTCACCTGATCGCGTTCGCCGTGACCAAAGCGTTTTTTGATGTGCTGTCCTAATCCGCCTTCGCCTTGCATCACTTCCTGCATCCAAAGCGGCGCGAACCAGTTGTGCGTGGTGACGATATCTGCCACTTCGCGGATAAAAGCGCTGAACGTGGTGACAGGGTCACGTGGATCATCCATAAAGTGCGCCACTAACCGCTGGCGTAATGGCAAAAACCGCTCCTCAACCACGATATCCAGCAGCGATTCGCGCGACTGAAAATAGTAATTGAGCATCGCCGGACTAACGCCCGCTTTGCGCGCAATCGCGTTGAGCGAGGTTTCGCCGATGCCGTTTTCGGCATACAGCGCTAAGGTGATGTCGAGCAGCAGTTCGCGCTGTTGCACGTTGATCGCGCCACCGCGTGGACGGCCAGGACGGCGGGGTTTGGCGGCGTTGGCCATTTCGTCAGCAGGGACTTTTCGTGCGGTCATCTTTACTCGCTCACTTGATTCGTGTCAGACTGCGATCAATATTAATTGTGTATTTAATTAATTTCAATTGGTGTCTGTTATGAAACCCCAAACACTCGCGCCGCAGTCAGGCAGCGGGCAGGAGAATCCTCCTTCCGTACGCCTGCTGATGAGCGCTTTATTACTGGTGATGCTGCTGGCGGCGCTGGATCAGACCATCGTCTCTACCGCGTTGCCAACCATCGTCGGCGAACTGGGCGGACTTGATCGCCTGTCGTGGATTGTCACCGCCTATATGCTGGCTTCCACTATTGTCGTGCCGCTGTACGGCAAGTTTGGCGATCTTTTTGGTCGTAAAACGGTGCTGCAAATCTCGGTGATTCTATTCCTGATCGGTTCGGCGCTGTGCGGCCTGGCGCAGAATATGGAGCAGCTGATTTTCACCCGCGCGCTGCAAGGTTTAGGCGGCGGCGGTTTGATGGTGGTGAGCATGGCGGCGGTCGCCGATGTGATTCCGCCGCAAGATCGCGGTAAATATCAGGGCTTGTTTGGCGGCGTATTTGGTTTAGCCACCGTGATTGGTCCGCTGCTGGGCGGTTTTATCGTGCAGCATGCATCGTGGCGCTGGATTTTCTACATCAATCTGCCGCTCGGTTTGTTTGCGCTGGTAATCATCAATGCGGTGTTCAAGACCGACAACAAGCGTAAGCCGCATGAAATCGACTATCCGGGCGCGGTGTTTCTCAGTCTGGCGCTGGTGGGCATTACGCTGTTCACCAGCGAAGGCGGCACGTTACGTGAATGGTCCGATCCGCTGCTGTGGTGCATTCTGGCATTTGGTGTGATTGGCGTGATCGGCTTTATTTATGAGGAGCGCCGCGCCTGGGAACCGATTATTCCGCTGTCGCTGTTCCGCAATCGCAGCTTCTCGCTCGCCAGTTTGATGGCGTTTATTGTCGGCATGTCGCTGTTTGGCAGCGTGACGTTTTTACCGCTCTATCTGCAAGTGGTAAAAGGCTCCACGCCCACCGAAGCCGGTTTGCAACTGCTGCCGCTGATGGGCGGATTGCTGATCACCTCCATCGTCAGCGGACGTATTATTAGCCGCACCGGTAAATATCGGCTGTTCCCGATTTTTGGTACCTTGCTGGCGACCATCGGTATGGCGCTGCTCACCACGCTGACTATCGATGCGCCGCTGTGGCATATCTACCTGTTTGCCTGCGTATTGGGCATGGGAATGGGCATGGTGATGCAGGTGCTGGTGTTGGCGGTGCAGAACACCGTGACGCCCGATCGTATCGGCGTCGCGACGTCGTCGGTTACGCTGTTCCGCTCGGTGGGTGGTTCGATTGGCGTGGCGCTGTTTGGCGCGGTGTTCAGTCAGGTGCTGAAATCGGGCCTGACCACGCTGGTGGAGCAGGGCAAAGAGCTGCCACGTGCGCTCGATCCGCAAGCGGTGCATCGTTTGCCGCATGATGTACAACAAGCCTATTTGCAGGTGTTTGGCGATGCGGTGCACTCAGCCTTTCAAATGGCGGCGGGCGTGATGTTGCTGGCCTTTGTGCTGTCGCTGTTCCTGCCAGAATCACCGCTGCGCAAGAAAGGCGCAGCGGCTTAACGCTGTTACACCGCCGCGCGCTGCTGCAAGGTTTTGACCGCTTGCGCAGCGTCGCGGCCCAGTTCAGTTAAATCCACTCCGGCAATTACATCATCCTGCATCAGCACTTTTCCTGCACAAATCAGCGCTTTTAAACTGGCGCGTCCGCCGCTGGCCACCGGGCCAATGGCGAGATCGTGCAGGCCAAAATAGCGTGGATCGTCAAGGCGATAGACGGCAATATCGGCGGCCATGCCGGGTGCAAGGCGGCCGGTGTTCAAGCCCAAAACCTGCGCGCCACCGGATGTGCCCCAGCGCACCACATCTTCGATGCTAGCGGCATCGCCACCGCCTTCAAAGGTGCCACCGTCATAGCGCGGCTGCGCCAGCATGCCTTTGCGTGCGCGCTGAAGCTGCCAGGCGGCGTGGGTTTCGCTTTGCATATCCGCCGCCTCATTCGAGGCCGCGCCATCAACGCCAATCGAGATCTTTACGCCCGCCTGCTCCATCGCCACCAAGTCAGCGATGCCGCTGCCGAGACGCGCGTTACTTTGCGGGCAGTGCGCGATACCGCTGCCCGCCGCGCCCAGCATGGCGATCTCTTCCGGCAGCAGTTTCACCAGATGCGCGAACCATACGTCGTCGCCAATCCAGTCGTGTTCGGCGCAAAACTGCAGCGGCGTCATACCGAATTTAGCGCGTGCGGCGTCGAGGTAATCGACGGTTTCCGACAGATGGCTGTGCAGACGAATGCCGAGCTGGCGCGCCAGGCGCGCGCTTTCGCGCAGTTCCTGCGGCGTGGTGGAGTGCAGCGTGGTGGTTGGTGCCATAACGATGCGACGCATCGCGCTATCCTGCGTTTGGTGATAGCGCGCCACCAGCCGATCGACATCGGCCATCATGCTGTCAAAGCTTTCCGGGCGCAGCGCGGTGGGCAAGTCACTCTCTAAACCGCGACTTTGCGTGGCACCGCCGCGACACAGCACGAAGCGCACGCCCAGCTTGTCAGCTTCATCGAACAGGATTTCTGCGCCATCAAATGGCATATCGGGCCAATAGAGATAGTGATGGTCGGCGATGGTGGTGCAGCCCGAACGCACCAGCTCGACCAGGCCAACGCGCGCGGCGATGCGAAATGTCTGTTCATCAAAAGCGCCGCGAAAGCGATATGGCGTCGCGGCCAGCCAGCCGCCCAGGCTGAGATTGAGCCCTTGCGGCTCGCCTTTGAGCAGCGATTGAAACAGATGATGATGCGTGTTGACCCAGCCGGGATAGACCACGCAATCGCGGGCATCGATCACGGTTTCATCAGCGGCAGCATCGAGCTCGCCCATCTCCGCAATCAGGCCATCGCGGATGCGAATATCGCGCGCACTGCTGCGCGGTTGCTGTTTGTCGCCGGTCAGAATCGCGGCGCAGTGTTTGATTAACAGTTGGCTCATGAGCAACTCACTCCGCTTTGGCCGCGACAAACTGCGTGCTAAACGCGCTCTGCCAGTCGGTGGAGGCTTTGAGCAGACCGGCGTTGACCATAAAGTCACGCGTTGCCTGCCAGCGCTTATCCGTCATCACGCCTAGACCTTGTTTCGCCGCATCACCGCCGTCAATCAGATGCAGTGCTTTCATTTGCGACACGCCGAAGGCAAGTATCGCGTCGGTCATCTGCGGGTTCTCTTTTTTGATCAGTGCATTACCGGCAGTTGGATTGGCGAGGTAGGATTGCCAGCCTTCCATCGATGCCGCAACAAAACGCTTTATGACGTCCGGCTCTTTTTGCAGTAAATCGTCGCGCGTCACCAGAATGCCGCCGTACGCCGGGTAGCCATAATCGGCAAACAGATAGAATTTACTGTCCGGCTGCACCTGTTTGATTTGCTGCACTTCAGAGGTGGCGTACGCCTGCTGCGCGGTATTTTTGTCGGCGAGGAAGGGTTGCATGTTGAAGGTGTAAGGGCGTGCCTGACCATCCTGCAGCTGATATTTGCCTTTCAGCCACGGCCACCAGCTGGCTTGTCCGCTGGCTGAAACCAGCACGGTTTTCCCTTTCAGCTGATCCAGCGACTTCACATCGCCGTGGGTGACAATGCCTTGCGGATCAAACTGAAACGGCGCGGCGATGGCTTTCAGCGGGAAGTTGCGCTCAACGCCCTGCAGCACTTGCAGATCGTAGCTGACGATGACATCAGCACGATTCGCCAGCAGCAGCGTCATGTTATTCAGCTGCGGCCCGCCGGAGCGCACCTCGACATCCAGCCCGTATTTTTTATAGATGCCGGTGGCGACCGCCTGGTAATAACCGCCTTGTTCAGCCTGCGCGACCCAGGTGGTTTGTAATACCAGTTTGTCTGCGGCGTGCGACAGGGCAGAGGTGCTCAGCAGAGCAGCGAATAAGGAGAAACGGAAACGCGACATTGTCATAAAACCCCCAATAAACGTTGAGTTTGTTGTCGTCATCAGGGGCGTTGCGGCGCATGGCGTGCTCACGATGCGTAATTCGCATCGTCCCCTGACGAGGTACAGCTAATGCTGTAGAGCAATGTCCTGCGTGAATCTGCTGTCACGCTGACCGCTTATACTCAACGGGGATTTAGCAAAGCGCATGCCATTCATTTAACACGATGAAAATATTGATTTTAATCTGAAATGTGATGAGATTTTGCGTCATCCGCTGATCGTTGATGATGCAAGGCGCCCATTTTTGCACCGCCGTTGTGCAGGCATGATGTGCAAGATGGCTTAACTTGTTGATTTTATGTAGTACCGTGAGCTGGCACAGGCTTTGCTTGACTGAAAATGAGTAGAAGCTGTCAACCGTGGTTTCACCCGGTGGGTCATTGCTCGATCGCCTGCAGCATTTAGCAGGCGCGGGGATGACTGCCACACAGCGGGTGGGTCATCCGTTATCGCTCAATAACGAGGTGCACCAATGGAAAAGACCACTTATGACATGCATGAACTGGCAAAAGAATCGCGGATGGGCGCGCGCGGCGTGGAAGCGGCGCGAGATGTGCGCATCATCGATCTCTCCGATTTCGACCAACGTAAAGCCGAAATAGCCGATCAGTTGTGGCAAGCCGCCACTGAAATTGGCTTCTTCCAGGTTTCCGGCCACGGTATTCCCCTCGACGACATCAATGCGGCATTTGCTAACGCCGAGCGCTTTTTTGCGCTGCCACAAAGTGACAAAGCGCGCCATCCACTCGGCCGCAATGCCGGCTGGGAATACCGCGCGCAGATTCGTCCCTCCACCGGTAAACCGGACCAAAAAGAGTCGTATCAGGTGACGCGTCCGCGTATGGAAGGCTTATGGCCGGATGATGCCACTTTGCCCGGATTCCAAAATGATGTACTGAAATTCGAGCGTCAGTGCTGGGAAGTGGGCATGCGCTTGCTCTCCTGTTTTGCCCTGAAGCTGGGATTCCCCGACGACTTCTTTGCCAAAGCGCATGAGCCATCACGCGAAACCTATCAAAGCACGCTGCGTATGCTGCACTACTTTGCCATCAGCGGTGAGCCAGATGGTCCTTGGCGCGCTGGAGCACATACCGATTTCGATTGCCTGACCTTGCTGTTCCAGCGTGATGGGCAGGGCGGTTTGCAGGTGTGTCCGGGCAAAGAGATGGAGGAGCAAATCTGGACGCCGATCGCGCCGCTGGAAGGCTTAATTACCTGTAATATCGGCGATATGTTGATGCGCTGGAGTGACGACAAGTTGCCGTCGAATTTCCATCGCGTCAGCAATCCGCTGCCGGGTGAATCGGTGCCGGCACGCTACAGCCTGGCGTTTTTCTGCCAGGCGAACGAAGACGTGATTATTGAAGGACCGGAGAAAAAATATCCGCCTATTTCCGCGAAGGATTATCTGGCGCAGCGTATTAGCGCTAATTTTTCCGGCAAGTATTAAACGTACAGCTGTAAGTCGAAATTGATGTCATTCTGTGCAGGAGCGCAAATATTCTCCTGCACAGAAAAAGCGCAGCGCGGGAAATAGATTTTTAACTCAAATACAAGATGTTACCGTTGCGTAAACTTAGGTAAAAACAACCGGCAAATAAAAGATTTCACCGCACGCCTATTTATTTCTGCAACTTTTTTACGGTATAAATCTCTAACCACTGTCTCCCTCAGCGAAAACACCAACACATGATCAATTCTGCCGCCAGCAAAGTTATCGCCTGCCTGTTTCTTTTTACTTTGGCCGGTTGTTCTTCTAAGTCTTCGCATGCGCCTGCAGAGGATAGCGTTGATACCTCGGCAGACGGTGGCAAGCAGCCCGATTTAATTCCGGTGATTGCCGCGCTGCACGATCAAATGCATTCGTGGGAAGGGACCAAATATCAGTGGGGCGGTACGCAATTAACCGGCGTCGATTGCTCAGGATTTGTCTGGCGCACGCTGAAAGATCGCTTCAATATTCCGATGGATCGCGTCACCACCAAAGAGTTAATTGCCATGGGCAAACCGGTGGATCAGGCGCATTTGCAACCCGGTGATTTAGTGTTCTTCCGCATTAAGCGCGAGCTGCACGTCGGCTTTTATGACACCGATCATCAATTCCTGCACGCGTCGGTGAGTCAGGGCGTGATGCGCTCTTCGCTAAATAATCCTTACTGGAAATCGGTTTATTTAGAGGCGCGCCGTTTGCCGAAAGAACAGAATTCGCAGATCAGTTTCAATTATAAAAACAAGGTGTGATTGGTGCGCGTTAATGCGCGAATGCTTGTCGGTTGAGAATGAATAGGTCGCCATGAATGGCGACCCTACGGTTTAATTAAAACTGGTATGAAACGCTCATCGAAACACTGCGCGGCGCGCCATAAACGTAGCTGTTCATGTAGCTGTAATATTCGCGATCAAACAGGTTATCGACGTTCGCCTGCACCGCCACCTGCTTAGTCACCTGATAGCGCGCAAACAGCGATGCCAGCGGGAAGCTGCCCTGATAAACGCGCACGGTATCGCCGCTGGCATTGGTGGCATCTTCAAACACGCGATTCTGCCAGTTGATGCCGCCACCAACCGTCAGGTCCGGCAACATTGGTAGCTGATAACGGGTGAACAGTTTGAAGGAAGTTTGCGGCTGATAGCTGTTGAAACGTCCCTCTTTATCCCGCGCCACGTAGCGTGTGGCACCGAAAGTCAGCTGCAGATTATCGGTTAGCGCACCGTTCAGCTCAAACTCCGCACCTTTACTCACTGCACCTTTGGCGGGCGCATAAGCCTGTTCGTTGCCGCTCAGATAGACGCCAGCAATCGCCTGACCGACGTTGTCTTGTTCAATACGGAATACCGCCACGGTCGCGGTTAATCGACCATCATACCAGGCGGACTTCAGGCCGGTTTCATAGCTTTTACCGGTAACCGGCGACAGGTATTTGCCGCTGGTATCGCGGTAGGTTTGCGGCAGGAAGATCGAGGTATAGCTGCCGTACGCCGACCATGTATCGTTGATGTCGTACACCAAACCAGCGTACGGCGTGGTGTTATTTTTGGTCATATCGCCGCTGCTGCCGTTGGTGCTCCACTGCGTATAGCGTGCACCAATAATCAGCGACAGCGGATCGGCCAGCGAGAAGCGCGCGGCGGTGTAAGCGGATTTCTGGCGAATGGTATCGTCGGCATTCTGATACCAACCTTGCCACTGCGGCTCGGCGATGTTGCCGTTCCAGCTGTTGTTGAAAATGCCCATATCGGCTGAGGCGATATCATAGTTTTCCAGGTCGGTAACGCCATCCTGGCTGTAAGTCGCATTGTGCTGGCGGCTGTAGCTCACGCCCGCCATTAACTGATGCTGACGCCCTAACAGCTCAAACGGGCCGCTGGCGTAGCCGTCGAAGGAATCCATCTGGCGTTTGCCGCGATCCATACTGCCGTAGCCGGTGGTGCCTTCGCCGCTGTCCTGATCAGGGCTGCCCATGACATACAGCAACTTATCGTTGAAGGTGTTCTCGGCGTGCGTGCCGTTGACGTGGATGTTCCAGCCGTTATCGAAGTTATGATCGATGTCGGCGAACACTTTGCGCGAATTGGTGTTGTAGCGTGCCCAGTTGGCGGCGGAGTTGAGGCTGCGATCGTAATGCGTGGTGGCATTGTTGCTATAGAACATCGGCAAGCCGCCCCACGTTGGATTGCCGGTGTTGGCATCTTCGTAGTCGTAGCCCAGCGACAGCGTGGTGTGCTCGGTGATATCGGCATCGATCACGCCGTAAAGGAATTTCTTGGTTTTGTGGTAGCGATCGAGCCAGCTGTCTTCATCGCTGTACCCGGTCACTACGCGGCCGCGCAGGCTGCCATCCTGATTCAACGGCGCAGAGAGATCGGCAACATAACGCTGTTTGTTCCAGCTGCCGTAGCTGGCGCTGACCGAGCCGGTGAAGGTTTTGCTGTCGGCGTGTTTGCGTACCATGTTGATCGATGCTGACGGACTGCCCGCGCCAGTCATCAATCCGGTGGCACCGCGTACGATCTCAATACGATCGTAAATGGCGGTATCCGAGGCGGCATCGCCGTAGTTCCAGTTGTCATTAACCGACGTGGGTATGCCATCGAAAGAGAAGTTGGTGACTTTGAAGCCGCGCGAATAGTATTCCGAGCGCTCGCTGTCGATCAGGTTAGTTGAGATGCCGGTGGCGTTGGTCAATACATCGTTCACCGATTGCAGATTCTGATCCTGCATGCGCTGCTGTGTCACCACGCTCATCGACTGCGGCACATCGCGTGGCGTCAGCAACAATTTGGTGCCCGCCCGCGTGGTTTTTACCGCGTAATCCTGCTTTTCGTTGTTATCGCTGCCGCCGGTTGCGGATGCATCGACCACCAAATCCTGCTGCGTATTGCTTGCTGCCTGCGCCATGTTCGGCGTAAGCAGGGCATGAATCGTCACCGCCAGCAGTGAGACGTTAAAGGTTTTCCTGATGCCAGACATAAAATTTCCTGTAGAAACCTGTGTTATAGGAAGCTGTTTTGCTTCGTTTTTTATTGTTTGCGTCGTTACTTATCAGCCGAAAAGGGCGGAAGAGAAGGCACGCAAACCGCCACTGCGCATTTATTGAGAAAGCCAATGATAATCATTTGCTTTAAAGAATCTGCGGAAGGTTTCAACTGCAATTGTAATAATGTGTAAGTTGGATATGAATCAATGGCTTACGGGTGAAAATAACCTGTTAATTGCTAATGTTTTCATGTTTTTAAGGTGATATCAGGACGTTTTTTGGCTAAGAAAAGTGTGCGGCTAGCAAGCCTGTATTCACGACAACGTGAGGAAGATCGTCGAGAAAGTTGCTAAGTTTATGCTAATGCGTATGATTCTCATTCTTCTTGTATTTTCCGTACGCGCACGCGCGCAACGGAGCCGTTCATCCATTGATGGAGTTGAGCATGAAATCGTTATTTAGCCCGCGCAAAGCCGCCTTAGCTGCAGCGATCGTCGCTGCTTTCAGCCTGACCGCTTGCCAGGCCCCGGCTAAAAAAGCCGAAGCGCCAGCCGCTGCTGCCAAGCCAGTTGATACTTCTCTGACCCAGCGCACACTGGGCGATGGCTTGTATGAAATGGCGTACTCGCCTGCTGCGAAAGCGTTATACGTTGCCAGCGCGCAGAGCTTTAAAGACGTGAACGGCGGTGTGATTTATCGTCTCGACCCAACCACGCTGGAAACAAAAGGCGTGACGCATACCGATCTGAAAAACTTCGGTACGGCGATCGACGAAGCGGGCAGCGTGTTCTACACCACCAACTCGCTGGATGGCGCCATCTCGAAAGTAGATGCGCAGAGCGGCAAAGTGCTGGAACGTTTAGTCTTCCCAGGCAAGAAAGATAAAGAAGGTTATCCGGCAGGCGCGCGTGAAGTGCTGTGGCACGGTAACGAGCTGTATGTTGGTCGCGTGGCCGATCCGGGTTACATCTCAGTGGTTGACGTGAAAACATTTAAGCTGAAAGCCACCATCAAAAATGCAGGCAAATGGGTAACCGGCATCATCTATTCTCCGCTGACTGAGCGCATTTATGCGACCAACGGCGCGGGCGAGATTCTGGTAATCAATCCACGCACGCACAAAATTGAGAAGCGCTGGACGGCGGGCGACGGTAAAGAGTACTTGTTCCTGAATATGGCGGAAGATCCGGCAACAGGTCGCCTGTTCGTCACCGACGATTCGAAAGGCAAAGCCACGCTGGTGTTTGATGAGCGCACTGGCAAAGTGATCAAACGTATTGAAGGCGATGCGCTGGCTATCAAATTCAACGCCAAGCGTAATGAGATCTACATCAGCCAGCGCGAATCGAAGAAAGTGCTGCAGTTGGATGCCACCACGTACGCGGTAAAAAACAGCTGGTCGTTTGATAACAATCCAAACAGCCTGCTGATTGGCCCAGACAACAACACGCTGTATGTAACGTTGAAAGCGGAGTTTAACAAAGACTCCTCAACCAAAGGCCAGGATCAGATTGCACGCATCGCGCTGAAATAATCCCCTAGCTGTAGCGATAATTCATGCCCTCGTAAGAGGGCATTTTTATTTCTGATGGCTTATAACAGTGCAGGTTAAGCTGTTTTCCCCTGTTAATGACGAATAAGGCGCTGGCTATGTTTAAAGGATTGAGTGCGTTTCCCCTGACTCCGCTGAATGCTTCTGGAATTGATGAGAAAGCTTTTCTTAATATCCTCGCGCGGCTCACTGCAGCAAAAGTCGATTCGCTTGGCGTGCTGGGATCCACCGGCAGCTACGCCTATTTCACGCGCGAACAGCGCAAGCGCATTGCGACGCTGGCGGTGCAGCATGCGGACGCTATTCCGGTGATGGTCAGCATTGGCGCGGTGAGCACCGTCGAAGTGCTGCGACTTGCCGAAGATGCGCAACAGGCCGGCGCCAGCGCGTTGCTGCTGCCTGCAGTTTCCTATCAGAAACTCACTGATGACGAGGTGTTTGGCCTGTATCAGGATGTCACGCGCCACGTCTCGCTGCCGGTGTGCATTTATGACAATCCTGGCACCAGCCATTTTGTCTTCTCCGATGCGCTGCATGCGCGTATCGCCACGTTGCCACATATCGCTTCCATCAAAATCCCCGGCGTGCCCGCCGATACCGCAGCGGCTGCGCAACGGGTAAAGGCTTTGCGCGATCAGTTACCAAAAGACGTCACGATTGGCGTCAGCGGCGATGCCTTTGCCGCAGTAGGCCTAATCGCCGGTTGTGAAGTGTGGTATTCAGTGTGCGGCGGACTGTTCCCGTGCACCGCTAAAGCAATGACAGATGCGGCGATGGCGGGCGATTTTGCGGCGGTAGCCGAACAGGGACAGCGGCTCGCACCGCTTTGGGCGCTGTTTAACCAACACGGCGGCAGTATTCGCGTCATCGCTGCGGCGGCCAGCGCGCTGGGTCTTGCTGAGTATGATTGCCTGCCGCGCCCACTGCGTTCGCTTTCGGCGGCGGATGTGGCGGAAGTGAAAAGGGTGATCACAGAGCTCGAGCTGGCGTAGTGATAATGAATTGATTAACTGTGATCGCACTAATAGTTAATCTGATAATAGTTTCAAAGGTTATTATTGTTTCCATCGAAGGCGCACAGCCTTCAAATCAAACAACCAAAGGAATACGACCATGAAAACTATCAAAACTCTGACCATCGCCGCTGCTGCCGCTCTTTCACTGATGTCTGCCGCTAGCTTCGCACAGACCGTTTCAGCTACTTCTCTGACGCTGGATGGTGCTGAAGCCAAAATCGCTGCACAGGCTAAACAGAATGGTGAGCAATACAAAATTCTGGAAGCAAGCAACGGTAACGTCGTACATATGACTGCAGAACTTTACAAATAACGGATGGTTGCATACGGATGTGCCAGAACAGGTCGCCTACGGGCGGCCTTTTTTGTCGATAAAGCCCCAGTAACCGTATAGTTACGTAAGTTATCGTGATCGCACTAATGGTTAATATTGAAACGATAACTTCAGTTATTATTATTCTCATCGAAGGCACACAGTCTTCTATTTAAACCCCTAAGGATTATGACCATGAAAACCATCAAAACACTGTCTATCGCCGCCGTTGCTGCTCTTTCAATGATGTCCGCTGCTAGTTTTGCACAGAGCGTTTCAGTTCAGTCTTCAACTCTGGATGGTGCAGAAGCTAAAATTGCTGCACAGGCTCAAGAGCAGGGCGCACAGTATAAAATCACCAGCGCCAACACTAACAACCGCGTACACATGACTGCAGAGCTGTACAAATAAGTTAGTCGCACAAGCCGTTGTGTTAAGGCCGCCTCCGGGCGGCTTTGTTGTATCTGCATGTCCGTAAATGGCTTGTGCATGTCCCGCCGCCCGCCTGCGCTCTGTGTATCATCAACCCAGTTCTCCTCTACACGGATATCGCATGAAAACCTACGTCAGCAAAAACTTCTCACCTGCCAAAGCCTGGGATGCGTTAGACATCGCCAACTTCGGCGGCACCAGCGTCCGTTTGCACTGGACCAATCAACCTTACAAGTGGCACATCAATGATGGCGAAGAGGTGTTTGCGGTGCTGGATGGCGCGGTAGAGATGCATTACCGCGAAGCGGGCGAGGTGAAGAAAGTGTTGCTTAATAGTGGCGACATTTTTTACGCCAGCATCGGCACCGAGCATGTTGCGCACCCGCAAGGCGAAGCGCGCGTATTAGTGATCGAAAAAGAAGGTTCGGTTTAACGCGCCACTAGCGCTTCAATCTCGGCTTTTGCCTGCAGCAGCGACGCCAGCAAGTGCGTGAACTGCTCATCAAAACGCAATGCCGGTGCGGCAATCGCTAAGGCATAGCGTTCACCCGCGCCGGTTTGCAGCGCCACGCTGATGCCGCAAACCCCGCGCGCATGCTCTTCACGATCAATGGCATAACCTTGCTTTCGCGTGGCGGCGATATCTTTCAGCAGCGACTTTGCTTCTTGCAGCGTTTTCTCGGTGCGCACCTCTTTCAGCTGTGGCAGCAAGCTTGCCAGCGCCTCTTCAGATTGCTCCGCCAGTAACGCTTTGCCGTGTGCCGCGCAGTGCGAGGGAAACGCGGTGCTCACCGGCGATGCCACGCGCAACTCCTGATCGGAAACAAACTGACTCACCAACACGGTATGGCTGCCGCGCCAGACGCAGAGATCGACGGTTTCACGCGTACGACGGCCGAGTGTCGCCATCGCCGGTTGTGCCAGCGCGATGATATCGGTATGCGCCGATGCCGCGAGACGAGCCAGCGCCGGACCCAATTTGATGCCATCGCTATCCTGCAACAACAGCTGTTGAGCGATCAGCGAAGTCACCAGCCGATGCACGGTGGTGCGCGGCAGCTCCGTGATTTTCGCCAACGCCGACATCGTTAATCCCGCCGGACGATCTTCCAGCGCGCGCAAAATCGTGGCGGCGCGCGCGATCACCTGTGATCCGTTAGTTTCTGTTTCCACACTCATTTTTAAGGATTCCGTGCGTTTGAGCTGGCAACACTATAGCACGATGACGCACGGCGATTGACAGCGCCACCGATTCCTCTAACACTGTCGTCCACTATTCGGTGTTTATATCCATTATGTGGATATCAGGAGTTGATGTGTCATCCCTCAAACCTACCGGCGCATTTACCTTATTAGCGGTCAGTTGCCTGACGATTATGGTGGGCTGTGTGATTGTTCCCGGACTCAGCGAAATCGCTGCGCAACTTGGCGTCGCGCATTTGGCAAGCTGGCTGGTCACGCTGCCGTCGCTTGGCGTGGTACTGGCGGGTCTGTTAGCGGGACGTGCTATTGATCGCTGGGGCGCTTATCCACTTCTGCTCATCGGACTGTTTTGCTACGGACTTTTCGGCGTCTTAGGCGCGTGGTTACCTGGCGCGCTACCGCAGATCCTCGATCGTCTTTTACTCGGCTGTGCCACCGCAATCGTGATGGCGGCGGGTACCAGCTTGATCGCCCGCTTCTACAGCGGCGATGCGCGTCTGAAAATGATGGCGCGGCAAGGGATGTCGATCGAACTGGGTGGCGTACTGTTTCTGTTTATTGGCGGTATTCTGGCGTCGATCAGCTGGCGCTGGCCGTTTGGCCTTTACCTGTTTGCCTGGCTGATGTTGCTGATGGTGTTGATCACCGTGCCACGCGCGCCGCAGTTGGCGGCATCTGAATCTGTAGATGAAAAGGTGGGTAACAGCGATCGCGCGCTGCGTCCGGTTTTACTCGCCGCACTCTGCTCGATGATGTGTTTTTTCACCGCCGTGATCATGTTGCCGCAACGTTTTGCCGTGATGGGCATTAATGCCGCGCACATTGGCTATTTTCTCTCTTTCGTTTCGCTGGTGGCGGTGCTGGCCGCCGCCATCATGCCCGACGTGTCGCAGCGCTTTGGTAGTTATCCAACCTTAGTGATGGCGTTTATCTGTTATTTGCTGGCGCATCTGGAGTTTGTCGCTGCGCCAAACATGGTGCTGTTTATTCCGGGCGGCATTTTGCTGGGCATGGGATTTGGTCTGTCGATTCCGCTGGTAAATCATCTGACGGTGGAAATCAGCCAGCCGCAGGAACGCGGACGCCAGTTGGCGCGTTTATCGATGGCGATTTTTTCCGGCCAGTTTCTCGCGGCCTTTATGGCGTATCTGCCCGGCGGTTTCGTCAGCGCCTTTGCTGCTGCCGCGCTGTTAGCGGCAGTCAACGTTTTTGCCATGGGGAAAGTGGGGCGCTCGGTCACCGTCTGATTTGATAATCGTGCGAAAAGTAACCGTATGCGCGCATCGGGCGCTGTATGGCGCGAGGCGAGTTTTATCCACAGGATAACGCCGACTCTACGCACGGGGATTGTGGATAACCTTGAGTGGTTTAGTTTTTTTGCGCGGAAGTAGGGCGAATCAGCAGAAAAAAGGGCTCACACGAACGTGAACCCTTAATGATTAATTACTGTGGCTGACGACGCACCGGTGCGCCGTTGGCGACATAGTAAGGCACGTTTTCACGCGGTAACGGCGGGCGACCGCGAATCATGTCGGCAATTTTCTCGGCGATCATAATGGTTGGCGCGTTTAAGTTGCCGGTGGTGATTTGCGGCATGATCGACGCATCCACCACGCGTAAGCCCTCAACGCCGTGCACTTTCCCGTCATTCCCGACCACCGCCATATCGTGATAACCCATCGCATTCGAGCATGACGGGTGATAAGCGGTTTCAGCATGTTCACGCACGAATTTATCCAGCTCGTCATCACTTTGCACCGTTAAACCGGGTGAGATTTCTCGGCCACGGAACGGATCGAGTGCGCGCTGCGCGATGATTTCGCGGGTGATGCGAATCGCCGCGCGGAATTCACGCCAATCCTGATCGTCCGACATGTAGTTAAACAGGATGCTCGGATGTGCGTTTGGGTCCTTCGAGGTGACGTGCACACGTCCCCGGCTTGGCGAGCGCATGGAGCCGACGTGCGCCTGGAAGCTGTGCGTTTTAATCGGATTCGAGCCGTTGTAGTTAATCGCCACCGGCAGGAAGTGATACTGAATATTTGGCCACTCAAACTCTTCGTCAGAACGAATAAAGCCACCCGCTTCAAACTGGTTGCTGGCACCGATGCCGCTGCCGTTGAATAACCATTCGGCACCAATCGCCGGTTGATTGTGCAGCTTGAGCGCTGGCGCCAGCGAAACCGGCTGCTTGCACTCGTATTGCAGATACATTTCCAGATGATCCTGCAGGTTCGCGCCCACGCCCGGCAGATCGTGCACCAACGGGATATCCAGACTTTTCAGCAACTCAGCCGGACCAACACCCGAACGCTGTAACACCTGCGGCGAGGCAATCGCGCCAGCGCACAGCAGCACTTCACGCCGCGCACGTGCTTCGTGCGGTTGATCTTTTTGCAGCCATTTAACGCCGCAGGCGCGTTTGTTATCAAACAGAATGCGGTCGGTCAGCGCGTGCACCTCAATCGTCAGATTCGGACGTGAACGCGCCTGATCGAGATAACCGCGTGCGGTACTGGCGCGACGGCCTTTTGGCGTCACGGTTCTGTCCATCGGACCAAAACCTTCCTGCTGATAGCCGTTGAGATCATCGGTACGCGGATAACCGGCCTGCACGCCTGCTTCCACCATGGCGTGGAACAGCACGTTGTTGCTGGATTTTGGCGTGGTCACGCTCACCGGACCGCAATCACCGTGATAATCATTACCGCCGATATCGCGACGCTCGGCGGCTTTGAAGTAAGGCAGGCAATCCAGATAGCTCCAGTTTTCCAGTCCCGGCTGCTTCGCCCAGTTATCGTAATCCAGCGCATTACCCCGGATGTAGCACATGCCGTTGATCAGCGACGATCCGCCCAGACCTTTGCCGCGTCCGCACTCCATGCGACGGTTATTCATATGCGGCTCAGGATCGGTCTGGTATGCCCAGTTATAGCGGCGGCCCTGCAGCGGGAAAGCCAGCGCGGCAGGCATTTGCGTGCGGAAATCCTGGCGATAATCCGGGCCGCCCGCTTCCAGCAGCAGCACGCTGACGTTGGCGTCTTCGGTCAGGCGAGTGGCTAGCACGTTACCGGCTGAACCCGCACCAATAATGATGTAGTCGTATTCCCTGGTGATGCTCATCGTGCGTTCCTTCGATTAAAACACGGAGGTGAACGGGTTCAGTTCAACCTGAATGGATTTGATGCGGGTGTAATGGGCGAGGGTAGAAATGCCGTTCTCGCGCCCCACGCCAGACTGTTTGTAGCCGCCAACCGGCATTTGCGCTGGCGATTCGCCCCAGCTATTGATCCAGCAGATGCCGGCTTCAAGGCGGTGAATCACGCGGTGCGCGCTGGCCAGGTCTTTTGTGACCACGCCAGCCGCGAGGCCGAAGTGGGTATCGTTGGCGCGGCGGATCACTTCTTCTTCGTCGTCGTAGGTGAGGATGCTCATCACCGGGCCAAAGATCTCCTCTTTGACGATAGTGTGATGATCTTCGCAATCGGTGAAAATGGTCGGCTGCACCCACGCGCCTTGCGCATAAGCACCACGGGTTTCGCGCTCGCCGCCAATCAACACTTTCGCGCCTTGCTGTTTGCCGAGTTCAATGTAGCGCAGCACATTTTCCATATGGGCGAAGCTCACCAGCGGGCCGAAGTTGGTGTCGGCGTCCATTGGCTGACCAAGGCGAATGCGCTGCGCGCGCAGCAGCAGCGCCTGTTCCAGCGCCGCTTTTTGCGAACGATGCACAAACACGCGCGTGCCGTTGGTGCACACCTGGCCGGAGCTGTAGAAGTTCGCCATCATGGCGATATCTGCCGCTTGCTCAATATCCGCATCCGGCAAAATCACTAGCGGCGATTTGCCGCCCAGCTCCATGGTCACTTCTTTCAGCGTCGAACCTGCCGCGCTCGCCATCACTTTTTTGCCGGTTTCAATGCCGCCGGTGAAGGAGATTTTCGCAATGCGCGGATGTTCGGTCAGCCATTGGCCCACTTCACGACCAGCGCCTTGCACCACGTTAAACACGCCATCGGGCACGCCCGCTTCGGTGTAGATCTCCGCCAGTTTCAGCACGCTGAGCGGCGTGACTTCACTCGGTTTGAAGATCATGGCGTTACCTGCGGCCAGCGCGGGTGCGGATTTCCACAGGGCAATCTGAATCGGATAGTTCCACGCGCCAATGCCGACGGTGACGCCCAGCGGCTCGCGGCGCGTGTAGAAGAAACTGGTGTCGCGCAGCGGATACTGTTCGCCTTCGATGATGGTCGCGAGGCCAGCGTAATACTCCAGCACGTCGGCGCCGGTGACGATATCCACCGCCGAGGTTTCAGAGAGGGGTTTGCCGGTATCGAGGGTTTCCAGCTCGGCGAGTTCGTCATTGCGCTGACGCAGGATGGCGACGGCACGCAGCAAAATGCGTGAACGCTCCGTGGCGGTCATCGCCGCCCAGATGCGCTGACCACGCTCGGCGCTTTCGACCGCACGTTCCACGTCAGCCTGGGTGGCACGTTGCACCTGCGCCAGCACTTCACCGTTGGCGGGATTGATGGTGTCGAAGGTCTCTTGTCCACTGGCATCGGTCAACTGACCGTCAATGTAGAGTTTTTGTGTTGGGTACTTTGCCATTCTCTTCTGTTCCTTAGCTATTGGCTCTTTTTGTTACGCAGCTGGCAGCGATGCCAGTTTTTCATCGACATAATCGCGGGCGATCAAGCAGGCCTGCTCTACATCAAAATCCTTTCCGGTCAGGCTGCCGCGCAGCCACAAACCATCAATCAACGCCGCCAGCCCGCGTGCGGATTTACGCGCCAATTCTGGCGACATCACCTGACGAAACAGGCAGCAAATATTCGAGTAAAGACGACGATCGTTGAGGCGCTGCAGACGGCGCAATTCGCTGTTGTGCATGCTCGCGGCCCAGAAATCGAGCCAGGCGCGCATTGAGTTCGCGCTGGTCTGGCTCGGATGGAAGTTGCCATCGATCACCGCATAAAGCTGGGCACGCAGATCCTGCTCTGGCACGTTTGCCCGACACTCGGCAATGCCATCGCGCAGATCGCGCAAGATCTTGCGCATCGTCGCGTTTAACAATCCCTCTTTATCACCAAAGTAGTGGCTCACGATCCCGGTCGACATGCCCGCCTCTTTAGCGACCTGCGACATGGTGATCCCCGCCAGCCCAACGTCGCCAATGGTTTCGAATGCGGCGTTAATCAGCTGCTCTTTGCGTTTCTCGGGGATTTCTTTGCGCACCGTCACGACTCCGATTTAATTTTTATTAAGGGGATTATTGATTGATTGAACGTTCAATCAATGTACTTTATGCTGCACGAATGTCAAATAAATGTGGCCGAATGTTAACTGAGTGTTGCCATCCGGAGCCGCTGTTACCTGCACCAAGGAAATGAACCATGACAGTGAATAGTCAAAACTCCCTCAAACCAGAAGAAGAACCAATCCGCGTGAATTTCGCGGTATTCCTCAGCTCCGCCAGCGTGATCCTGGTACTGGCCTTCATGATTGTGCTGTATCCCTCCGCCAGCCAGAAATGGCTTAACCATGCCCAGCTCTGGGTTGCGGATATGTTTGGCTGGTATTACATGCTGCTGATGGTGGTGTGTATGGTGTTTGTGTTCTGGCTGGCGCTGTCGCGTTTCGGCCAACTCAAACTCGGCCATGAGGATGAAAAACCGCAGTTTGGTTACGCCTCTTGGGTAGCGATGTTGTTCTCAGCCGGTATTGGTATTGCGCTGGTGTATTACGGCGCCTATGAACCGCTCGATCACTTCCTGCAGCCGCCGGAAGGACAGGGCGGCACTGTCGAAGCGGCGCGCCAGGCGATGGCGATCACCTTCTTACATTGGGGCTTGCATGGCTGGGCGCTGTATGCGTTGATCGCCACCGCGCTGGCGTGGTTTGCCTATCGCCGCGATCTGCCGCTGGCGCTTCGTTCCGCACTTTATCCGCTGTTCGGTAAACGCATTCATGGCTGGATTGGTCACTTGGTGGATAGCTTTGGCATTCTGGTGACGGTGATTTCGATGGTGACCAACCTCGGCATCGGCGCGTTGCTGGTCAACTCCGGCCTTAACTATCTGTTCCACATTCCGCAAAACATCCACGTGTTGATGATTCTGATTGTGGTGATGATGATTGTGGCCACGCTGGCGGCGGTGACGGGCGTGGAGAAAGGCATCGCGATGCTCTCCAACATCAACGTCGGTTTCCTGTGTTTGCTACTGCTGTTTGTGTTTGTCGCTGGACCGACGATGACGCTGGTTAACGGCATGATGCAGAACGTCGGGGATTATCTCACCTCGATTGTCGGCAAAAGCTTCGACCTTTACTTATACGGTAAGGCGCGTCAGTGGCAGGGCGCATGGACGCTGTTCTACTGGGCGTGGTGGGTTGCCTGGGCGCCGTTTGTTGGCCTGTTTATCGCGCGCATCTCCAAAGGTCGTACTATCCGTGAATTGATCTTCGGCGTGCTGTTAATTCCGCTGGGTTTCACGCTGGCGTGGCTGTCTCTGTTCGGCAATACCGCCATTAGTCTGGTGCTGGAAGGTGGACATGCCATTCTCGGCGAAATCGCGCTGAGCGATCCGCCAATGGCTGTGTTTAAGATGTTTGAATATCTGCCGTTTACCCAGGTTGTGGCCGGATTCACCATTTTGATTAGCTTTGTGCTGTTCCTGACGCCAGTCGATTCAGGCACGCTGATGATTGCCAATCTGTCGAGCAAAGGCGGCAGCGTGAACGATGATGCACCTGCCTGGCTACGTATCTTCTGGGCATGTGTCACTACACTGGTATGCGCCGGTTTGCTGTATGCAGGAAGCTTCAGCGCGATGCAAACGGCGGTGGTATTGTGCGGATTGCCATTCTCGATCGTGATTGTGCTGTATATGGCGAGTTTGTATAAAGACCTGCATCAAATGGCGCCAGCGGAACTTGCCGCCGCAATGAATCAGAAAAACAGTTCAACGCAGTAAATTTTGTAGGGTCGCCATTTATGGCGACCGTTTTACGCTTAACTGATGGCATTCACAAAGCGGCGCGTTATCTGCTGTGGACGCGTTATCGCACCGCCTACCACCACCGCATGTGCCCCCAGCGCCAGACAATGCGCCGCCATTTCCGGGGTTTCAACATTCCCTTCGGCAATCACCGGCACCGTTACCGCAGCTAAAACATCTCGCAGGAAGCGGCAATCATCGGCGGCCAGATAACAACCTTGCGTTTCTGCGGTGTAACCGTGCAGCGTGGTACCAACACAATCGAAACCTAATTCCGCTGCCTTGCGCGCTTCTTCCACCGTGGCGATATCAGCCATCAGCAGCAGTTGCGGATAGCGCTGGCGAATCGCCGCCACCAATGCTGGCAGTTGCAAATCGCCAGGACGCGTGTGCAGCGTGGCATCCAGCGCAATCATCGCCGGATTCGCCACCATCAACTCATCCACTTCCCGCAGCGTCGCGGTGATATACACATCGCTGCCGGGATAGTCGCGTTTAATAATGGCGATAATCGGCAAATCCACAGTTTGCATAATCTGCTGCACGTCGATCAGGCTGTTGGCGCGAATCGCCGCTGCGCCGCCTTCCATTGCCGCCAACGCCATGCGCGACATAATAAACGGGCTGTGTAACGGCTCATCTTCCAGAGCCTGACACGAGACCACCAGTTTTCCCTTAATCTGGGCCAGCATCGGTGCTTTCATAGCGCGAGTAACTCCTCTACTTCATTTTTGATAATGGTGACATGCGGGCCATAAATTACCTGCACGCCCTTGCCACGTTGGATCACGGCGCGTGCGCCGGTGGCTTTCAATGCGTTTTCATCGAGCTTGCTGCTGTCGATTAGCGTGATGCGCAGACGCGTGGCGCAGCAATCCAGTTCGGCGATGTTCTGTTTGCCACCTAAAGCCGCGATGACCTGCAGTGGACGTTCTCCGGCGACCATCGGCGCTGTTTCAATGCTGGCATCTTCACGGCCCGGCGTTTTGAAATTGAAGCGGGTGATCAGCAGGCGGAAAGTAAAGTAATAGAGCAGGAACCACGGCACGCCAACCAGCGGGACATACCACCAGTGGGTTTTCGCTTCGCCCTGTAATACGCCGAACAGAATGAAATCGATCAGGCCGCCGGAGAAGGTCTGACCAATGGTGATGTGCAGGATGTGGGCGATCATAAATGCCAGCCCATCAAACAGCGCGTGGATGACATACAGCACCGGCGCGATAAACAGGAACGAGAACTCAATCGGTTCGGTGATGCCGGTCAGGAAAGAGGTCAGCGCCGCCGACAGCAGCAATCCCGCCACGCGTTGGCGGTTTTCCGGTTTGGCGGTGTGATACATCGCCAGACACGCGCCGATTAGGCCAAACATCATGGTGATGAAGCGCCCGGACATAAAGCGCGCGGTGCCAACGTAGAATTGCTGGGTATTGGGATCGGCAAGCTGGGCGAAGAAGATGCGCTGCGTGCCTTCCACCAGATGTCCGTTGACCACTTCGCTGCCGCCGAGCGCGGTGGTCCAGAACGGCAGATAGAAGATGTGATGCAGGCCGAACGGGCCAAGCATGCGCAGCACGAAGCCGTAGATAAAGGTGCCGAAATAGCCGGTGGCATCCACCAAGCCGCCAAGGCCAAAAATCAGCTTCTGGAAATGCGGCCAGACAATGGTCATCGCCGCGCCCACCAGAATGGCCACCAGGGAACTGATAATTGGCACGAAGCGCGAGCCACCAAAGAAACCAAGGAACTGCGGCAAGGCGATTTTGTTGTAGCGATTATGCAGCATGGTCGTCACCAGCCCGATCACCACGCCACCAAATACGCCGGTTTCCAGGGTTTGAATGCCAAGCGCCATACCTTGTCCTTCCGCGCTCAGGTTGCCCTGCGCCAGCACGCCAGTTAACGTCAGCAGCGCATTGATGGTGGCATTCATCACCAGATAAGCCAGCAGCGAGGCCAATCCAGCGGTGCCTTTGTCGCTCTTAGCCAATCCTACCGCTACGCCAACCGCAAACAATACCGCGAGGTTGGCAAACACCACCGAACCGGCGCTCGCCATAATGGTGAACACGCCTTGCAGCCAGGTCACATCGAGGAACGGATAGGCTTTGATGGTATTGGGATTGGAGAGTGCGCCGCCAATGCCCAGCAATAACCCGGCTGCCGGTAGCACGGCGATCGGTAACATGAACGACTTGCCAAAACGCTGGGCTTTTTCGAACCAACCTCCTGAGGAGGCACCGCTGAAGATGGATGACATAAATTTTTATCCCTGAAGTGATGTTGTGGTAAAAATTATTACCACAATCTAATTCATCAGGTGAAAATTTCCATCATTATTGTGATAGCTTTCACTTATGCCCTAATCTGCTGCACACTGTGCGCCATTAATGCCGTGAACCAGAGAGACCGCCATGACGGACAATGAAAACATCTTGCTGCATCTGCGCCAAGGCTTGCCGGGCTACAGTCCGACGCTGCAAAAGCTGGGCGATTTCATCCTCACCGACCCGCAGAAAGTGCTGTATCTCACCATTACCGAACTGGCGCGCGAGACCGACACCAGCGAAGCGAGCGTGACGCGGCTGTGTCGTCATCTCGACTGCAAAGGCTATACCGAATTCAAAATGGCGCTGGCGCTGGATGTGCAACACAATCAGCCCGCCGCGATTGCCAGCGGTGACAGCATCGACATGCTGGTGGAGGAAACGGTGCAGGCGCTGCGGGATACCGGGAAATTCATCAATCGCGAGGTGTTACAGCTCGCGGTAGAAGCGCTGCATCAGGCCAACACCATCCAGATCTACGGCGTGGCGGCCAGCGCGATTACCGGTGAGTATTTGCACTATCGCCTGCTGCGCTTAGGCAAATCGGCACAACTGTTTGGTGATATGCATCGCGCGGCGATGAATGCCTCGACGTTAAAAGAGGGCGATTTAGTGATTGCCATCTCCGCTTCGGGTTCGACCAAAGATGTGATGCATGTGGTCAAAGTGGCGAAAAAGCAAAACGCGCGCGTGCTGATGCTGAGTAATACGCTGCGCAGCCCGATGGGCAGCTTAGCCGATATGCTGCTGGTGGCCGCACGGCCGGAAGGCCCGTTCAACGCCGGTGCGTTGAGCGGCAAAGTGGGCGCGATGCTGCTGGTGGAAGTGCTGATTAACGAGTTGATGACGCACGATGCACGCTATCTGGCGGCGAGCCAGCAAACGGCGACGGCGACGTTGCCGATGTTGATGTGATTTGAGTGGGATGGGGGAAGGTCGCCATGAATGGCGACCCTACGGCGTGAGATTTGATTATTCGCTGGCTAACGCTGCCACTGGATCCATGCGTGCGGCTTTGCGCGCGGGCAGATAACCAAAAATCATGCCGATGATGGTGGAGCAGGCAAAGGCCGCGCCCGCCGATTGCCAAGAGAAGATTGCCGTAATCATGCCGCCGGCTAGCAGGCTGATAATCGGTCCAATCACCAGCGCCAGCGCGACACCGAGCGATCCGCCCACCAGACAGACTAAAACCGCTTCGATCATAAACTGCTGCATGATGTCGCCGCGTCGTGCGCCCACCGCCATGCGCACGCCGATTTCATGGGTACGCTCCGTTACCGACACCAGCATGATGTTCATCACGCCGATGCTGCCAATCATCAACGCAATCGAGGCGACCAGCAGAATCAGCAGCGTTAAGGTCGCGGCGGCATCTTCAATCGCTTTACGGTATTTGTCGCGGTTGAACACCAGGAAATCTTTGGTGCCGTGACGCGCGGTCAACAGTTGCGTCAGCGATTCCACCGCCGGGCCGCTTACCACATCGTCCTTGAGTTTAATGCTGATGCTGGTGAGCGCGGTTTGCCCGCTGATGCGATACATCACGGTGCTCCACGGCAGCCACACGCTGAGGCGATTGGGCGACATGCCATCGTTATTATCCGCCACGCCAATCACCCGCACCGGCACCGAACCCAACACGATCATTTTGCCAATGGGGCTGTCGCCCTGTTCGCCGAACAGTTTATTGCGCGTGTTGGTATCAATAATGATCTCCTGACGCGCGTGACGTTCATCGCTGAAGTTGCTGCCTTCCAGCAGTTTGATGCCCTGAATCTGGAAGTACTCTTTACCGACGCCATACACCGAGGTTTTTGAGGAGTTGGAGAGATAGCGAATCGGCTGATTGGTGATCATTTCCGGACTGACCGCCGCAACAAACTGCTGACGCCCAATCACGTCGGCATCCGACATGACCAGCGTCAGCACCGGATGCGCTTCATCCTCGACGAAATCACCGCCGGCATAAATCGACACCACGTTAGTGCCGAGCCCGGAAATACTCTCCAGCGTTTTTTGCCGTGCGCCTTGGCCGAGCGCCACTACGGTAACCACCGCCGCGATGCCAAAAATAATCCCGGTCATGGTCAGCGCGGTGCGCAGCCGGTGCGCGTTCATGGCATTCAGTGCCATGCGCAATGATTCACGTAAGCGGTCGAGAAAGCCGCGCAATTTGCTCTGACTTTTGCGCGCCGCAGGGGCATATTGCGCGCGCGTTGCATCTGGTTTGCGGCCGCTGTCGGCAAAAATCTCGCCGTCCTGAATCTCAATAATACGGTCGGCGTGCTGCGCCACTTTCATGTCATGCGTCACGATAATCACCGTGTGACCTTCGCGATTGAGATCGTGCAGGATGCGCAGCACCTCTTCGCCAGAGTGCGAATCCAGCGCGCCGGTCGGTTCATCGGCAAGAATGATTTCGGCACCGTTAATCAGTGCGCGCGCAATACTGACGCGCTGCTGCTGGCCGCCGGACAACTCGCCCGGTTTGTGATGTTCGCGGCCCTGTAAACCTAAACGTGCCAGCAGATCTGCCGCGCGCTGCAGCCGCGCTTTGCCCTGCAGATTGGCGTAGATCGACGGGATTTCAACGTTGCTCAGTGCGCTAAGATCCGGCATCAGATGGTAGCGCTGGAAGATAAAGCCGATGTGTTCGCGGCGTACTTTCGCCAATGCATCCGGCGACAGCGTGGCGGTGTTCTGACCACCAATCAAATAGTCGCCGCTATCCGGCGCATCAAGGCAGCCGAGTATGTTCAGCAGCGTCGATTTACCCGAACCGGACGGCCCGATGATCGCCACCAACTCGCCACTGGCGATACTCAGGTTAATGTCTTTCAGCACATGCAGAGATTGCGAACCGTTAACATAGCTGCGCTGAATGTTTTTCAGTTCGATGATATTCACATCACCACCTTGTCAGCGCCCGCCGTCTGCGTGGCAAGGATCACTTTCTCGCCGGCTTTTAAGCCGCTCAGCACCTGAATATCAACGCTGTCAGTAATGCCGGTGGTGATGATGCGTTTCACCGCTTGGTTATCCTGATCCGGGATTTCCACATAGGTTTTGCCGTCGGCATCTTTCTTCGTCGCCTGCACCGGTACCAGCAACGTATCTTTCACCGCATCACGGATGAGATTCACCTGCGCGGTCATGGAGATACGTAACGCGTTGTCCGGGTTTGGCACATCAAGCAGGGCGTTGTAGTAAACGGCCGCATTGGTGCTGCTGCTCGACGCGCTCTCGCTATTGCCCATCAGCGCATCATCTTTCATCACCGATTCCGGTGCCAGTTCGAGGCTGCGCAGCGTGGCGTTGTAGCGCTTGTCCGGATTGGAGAAAGTGGTGAACCACGCTTGCTGGCCGGGCTGCACATTGTTGATGTCGGCTTCGGAGATCTGCACTTTAATCGTCATGGTACCGAGTTGCGCCAGCTTGGCGATGGTTGGCGCAGTTTGTACCGCGTTCACCGTTTGGCCTTGCTTGGTAACAATGGCGATAACCGTGCCGTCCATGGGCGCCATGATGCGGGTATAGCCGAGATCGAGTTGCTTCTTGTCTACCTCGATCTGCGCCTGAATCACGCGCGCTTTTTGCGCCGTCAGTTCTGCGCGTGCGCTGCGCCAATCTTCTTCGGCGGTATCAAAATCCTGACGCGAGATCGCATTGGTTTTAATTATCTGCTGCAAGCGTTGATATTGCGCTTGCTGTCGCACCAGCGCAGCTTCGCGGGTTTCCAGATCGGCCTGCGCCACGCTCAGCGCCGCTTGCGCATTGCGCAAATCGCTGCGCTGTGGCTGGTCGTCAATCTCGGCGATCAGCTGTCCCTTGCTGACGCGATCGCCCGCTTTGATATAGAGCTTTTTTACCTGCCCGGAAACCTGCGCACCGACGTTGACGCGTTCAATCGCATCCATTTTGCCGGTGGCGGCAATCACGTTTTCGATATTGCCCTGGCGCACCTCGGCGGTGACCACCGCGTTGGGTTTGTTGCGTGAACCGGCGTAATGCCAGATCAACAGCAGGAGAATGACGGCAGCGAGCGTGGCGAACAGCCACTTTTTCGAGATATTGAGCATAAGCGTCCCTTTTATGAAGTGAGAATCATAATCACTTCAGGGAACAAACTGGAGAAAATTCTCATGCTGAAAAAAACTTTAAATTTTTCCGAATAGAAATGGCGGCTGAGTTGTTTACAGCGTATCTGAGTCACTGTTTGCCTCAGCTTGAGTTCCATCCATGACACGCCATGAGGATCTACGATGAATACGATGATGAAGTTTCGCTGGTTAGCGCTGCCCGTATTACTAATGACGCTGCATACGCCTGCTGCACTGGCAATGGGTGATGATGACAGCGACAAAAAGACGCCGGATTGCCCGAAAGGCCAGGTTTATGACAGCAAATCTAAATCCTGCGTGCCGGAGAAAACCAGCATGCTGAGCGACAGCGACAGAACCAATTACGCCTATCACCTGGCGAAAAAGGGCGAATATCAAGCGGCGATCAACTTGCTGGATACGCTGCATAATCAGAACACCAAAGAAGCCTGGAACTATCGCGGTTATGCCACGCGTAAGCTGGGCAAAACTGACGAAGGCATGGCCTATTACCAAAAATCGATCGCGCTCGATCCCAAATATGCCAAAGTGCGCGAATATCTGGGGGAAGCCTGGATGATCAAAGGGCGGCCGGACCTGGCTAAAGAACAGCTCACTATCATCAAATCGTTGTGTGGCGTGGATTGCGAAGAGTATCGCGATCTCAATGCCGCGATTCAGGGCCATCCGGAAGCCTGATGAACGCAGCGCTTAGAGGACATCAACATCACTAGCACTGAAGTCCGCCAGCATTTAGCGGCGCATCTGGCCCGCCTGTGGCGCTACGCCATGGTGTTGTCACGCAACCGCGATGTCGCCGAAGAACTGGTGCAATCCACTTGCGTCCGGGCGCTGGAACGCAGCGGCCAGTACACGCCCGGCACGCGTATCGATCGCTGGCTGTTTAGCGTGCTGCATTCGGTGTGGATCAATGAACTGCGCGCGCAGCGGGTGCGCCTCGGGCAAGGCTTTGTCGACTGCGACGAGCTTGTTGCTGCGGATCAGCAACAGCATGATGAGCAACGTCAGCAATACGCCAAAGTGATGCAGCGGGTGAGTCAGTTGCCCGAAGCGCAGCGCAACGCGGTGTTCCTGGTTTACGTCGAAGGATTCACTTATCAGGAAGCCGCCGATACGTTGGCGGTGCCGATTGGCACCATCATGAGTCGCCTTGCGGCGGCGCGCACTACCTTAGCCAGCGCAGCCACTTTGCGCCCGGCTGGACAGGAGAAACGTTTGTGAAGGCTGCACGTTTTAGTTCGCCTTATGCGGACGAGGCGATCGTCGCCTGGCTGGATGGCGAGATGCGCGCGGATGAAGCGCTGGCGTTTGAGAATGAACTTAAGCGCAGTGAAGCGCTGTCGGCACGCACTGCCGAGTTGATGAAAAGCAATCAACCTTTTGCTGAGGCCTTTGCGCCAATGCTGGATGACGCACCGCTTGAGCGCATGGCACCGCGCTTAGCGCATCTGCTGGCAACCACGCCGTCCGCGCCGCAGGTCAGCCGCCGCGCGCTGATCGCCGCTTCGGTGAGTTTTTTGCTGGTGGGCAGCAGTATCGGTTTTCTGGCGCGACCGGCAATCAAAGCTGAGCAGGGCGAAAGCGAAAAGATCCGCGAGCTGGAAGCACAATATATGTCGCTGTACAGCGCGGAAACGCTGGCCGACGTCGACAGTTCACCGCTGGTGTTGCAGCAATCGCTGGCGCGTACCGCGCGCGATCTCGATCTGCATTTCACGCCAGCGCAGTTAACGCTGCCGGAAGCGACGCTGAAGAGTGTGCGCATGCTGCGTTATGACGATGCGCTGATTACGCAGATTGCCTGGAATCACAGCAGCTACGGCCCGATGGCGCTGTGTATTTCGCGCGAAGATCATCAGCAAACCACCGATTTGGCGCAGGAGAAACGGCAGGGGATGAATGTGGTGTGGTGGCACAAAGCGGGATATCAATATGTACTGATTGGCCGAAATCCTGCGCAGCAACTGAAAAAGACCGCGCAGTCATTAATACAGGCAATGCTGGCGTAGGGTGGCCATTCATGGCCACCGGGGAAAACAGGTGGTCATTAATGACCACCCTACAAATCGCGCTGTAGGGTCGCCATTCATGGCGACCCTTTCATTACAGCTCCAGCTGGGCTTTCAGCAACGCAATCTCCTCACGCCACTGCGCCTGCAACGCGGGTTTCTGATGCTTCGGCTTGCGCGCCAGATCCTCATCCAACTTGCTTTCTAGCTCCAGCAACGCCAGCAGCAACGCATCTTCATCCCACGCTGTTGCCGTTGCAGCAGGTGCGACAGAATCTGACGTTACTATCGCCTGCTCAGCACGCATGCGTTCGGTTACCGCGTCTAAATCGTGCCATTCGCTGAGTTTTTGATCTTCAATCAGCCAGAAGCGGTTGCAGCTGTTGGCGATTAATTGACGATCGTGCGACACCAGCAACACCGCACCCTCAAAGTGGTTTAACGCTTCTGCCAGCTCCTCTTTGCCCACCATATCCAGATGGTTGGTGGGCTCATCGAGCAGCAGCAGCGAATAACGCGCCAGCGTCAGCCCAACAAACAGCAAGCGCGAACGCTCGCCGCCGCTGAGTGAGCCAATCAACTGCTGATGCCGCAGATACGGAAAACCCGCGCCGATCAGCGCCATCTTGCGCTGCTCATCGCTGAGCGCAGCAAAATGCGCCAGTGCGTCACTTAGCGTTTCTTCATCGTGCAGCTGATGCAGGCTTTGATCGTAATAGCCGAGGCGTGCGCGAGGATGAAACAGCGGGCTATCTGCGTGTTGATATTCACCCCACAAATGCCGTAGCAGCGACGATTTACCACAACCGTTGCGGCCAACTATCGCTACGCGATCTCCACTTTTCACCTGCAGCATCGGCAGTGAAAACAGAGCAGGTGCGTCATCGGCTGGATGAATCGACATCTGCGGCAACGCTAAAACGCGATCGGCATCCAGCGCTTCACCTTGCAGTTGCAGCCGCCACAGCGATCCTTCGCTCAGCGTGGTTTGTGCCTCTTTCAACCAACCGGCGCGCTTCTCCATCTGCTGCGCCTTGCGCGACAACCCTTCGTTATCGTAAGTGCGGCCCCAAATCGCCAGACGTTTGGCGCTTTTCTCGACGCGCTCAATCTCCCTTTGCTCAGCCTGATGACGCTGCGCATCCGCTTCATCCTGCTCATCCAGCGCCTGACGCGCCGCGCTGCAGGGCAGACGGAAGAATTGCAGACCGCGATCGCGCAGAATCCAGCTGCAGTTGGTCACCCGATCAAGCAGGGTGCTGTCATGGGAAACCAGTACGAAGCTGCCGCTCCAGCTGTTAAGGAAATTCTCCAGCCACAACAGCGTTGGTAAATCGAGGTGGTTGCTGGGTTCATCGAGCAGCAACAGATCCGGTTGCAGGATCAGCGCACGCGCCAGCAGCAGGCGCATATGCTGGCCACCGCTCAGCGTCGCAGCGGTTTGCGCTTGTTGCTCAGCCGTGAAACCCAGGCTGCCCAACAGCGCTTCGGCACGCCAGCGATCACTTTGTTCCGGCAGGCGCGCCATTACGCTATCCAGCAGCGAATCATTATGCAGTTCTGCAGGCAGATGCTGCTCGATGCGCGCCAGTAAGCTGTGATTAGCCGACGTAACGCTGCCGTGGTTAGGTTCCAGATCGCCACTGAGAATTTTCAATAAGGTGCTTTTACCGGTGCCGTTATCACCCAGCAAACCGATGCGATCGCCTTTTTTCAGGCTGAAATGGATATCGTGAAACAGCGTGCCGAAGGCGTTATCAAAGCCAACAGCGTGGGCAGATAATAATGTGCTCATGTGCTTACTCATAAGTTGCAGGCGCAAAAAGGCCCGACGTCAGAAATCGCTGACGACAACCCGGTAAGCCGGAGGGAAGGGATTAAATTTTCAGTAAACTTCGCTCAGGACGGATTATCGCAGCACAAGTGCGGAAATGCCTGAACGCGGCCAATTACTATAGAAGTGTGAGTAAAGAAACAATTCACACGATGGCATAGTAATCCTCCTTAGTTATCAGTGGGTGAATAAGTGAGCTGATAATAGTGGCGAAAAGCGGCACTTTCCAGTGAAAAATGCCAGAAGTGTGGCGGCACTCGCTATGACGTACCGGGCAGGGCGCTGGCATCGATAATGAGCCTGGTCGGTGAAAATCGCCTTCAGGGGTCTTCTGCAAAACTCCAGCAAAACTCTTCTGCAAAACTGGTTAAAAAGTGAGCTAATTTTAGGCTAGGGTTTGAAGAATGAAAATCCGAATAACAAGATAATGAGTGAGGCAGAATTGAAGTAAATGCGTAATTTGCTAAAGAACTCTGTTTGTAGAAAAAAGGAGCAAGTTAGGACGATTTGTTGTTCCCAAATCCCATACCAAGCAGACGTGGCGAAAGCTCGTGGGAAGTACGGCAATTTAGCTTTTGCATGATGTTTTTTCTGTGATGGCTAATTGTTTTGACGCTGAGCTGAAGCTTACCTCCTATGTCAGTCAGACTTTTGCTAGTCGCTAAAAACCGAAGCAGGCCAAACTCCCTGGCGGTCAGAGCCCCACTTTTACACTTTACGTTTAAGGAAATAATCTCCTCATCCGACCGCGAAGCGCAACTAAATATTTCACTCGCTAGGCGGTGTATATCACAACTCTTCGGAAGCACACACGCATTTGGTAGAAGAGACGTTACGTACTTTATGACGGCTTTTTCCTTGAGGTCTGTGAAAAATATAATTCGAGTTGAGGGGGATATCATACGAAGCATTACGAACAGTTCGGATATTGCCTGTATGTCACGTCCAGATGTATAGAGCTCACTTATGACAATATCCGATTCAGCCGCAAGTTTTAGTACTTCATTATCCTGTGCATCAGTCATCACCGTGACTTTAATGTGCCTGTCGTTGAAATACTGGGAAATCCCAGCAGCAATCCACCTGTCGCTGTCCATAACCGTTAATGTGAACATAGCACCTCCCGTTTGCTGATAGCATTTAACGGGGTTTTCTTCTCTAGGGAAATAGGATAATGACAGCCAGGTATGTAGGAATTGTCCTGGTTTTTATATCCAATAATTACAAACGCATGAAGACGTTTTCGAATTCATCAACTGTGGCTTGTGCTTTTTCAATATGGAGGATAATTATCGATGGGTCTTCATCCATCTCTGTCAACTCTTCAAGCATTGCACACTGTTCACCCAGTTCTTTGATTCCGCTAACCCTGAGTGTCCCGGCAACCCTATGGATAATACGGCGTGCCGAAGCTAAATCTTTCTGCATTACCGCATAGCGCACTTGTTGAAGGTCTTTCCGGGTTTCACTGATCGAAAGAGTAATAAACTCTTTCACGGCTTGGGGGCTGTCGGGTAAAAAGGCGGTCAGAGCCTCAAGATCTATCCACTCGGTCAGGTCCGTAACTTTATGTGGATCGTTTAGCTCAAAAATAGCGATCGTTTCAGCCAACCGGGAAAAATCTACTGGCCTGAACAAGCAGGCATTCATTCCAGCGGTAAGGCATCGGTCTCTTTCCGTTTCCTGTGCATCCGCAGTGATACCAATGATCATTACATTCGGATCTTGCTTCCTGATGCTACGTGTCATCTCGATACCATCCATTTCCGGCATATTGCAGTCGGTAAGAATTACATCGGGTCTTTCCTTTTTCCATGCCTCAAGTCCTGACCGACCATTATCTGCAACGCTTGTTCTGTGGCCCATTAGGGCCACCTGCCGTGAAACGAGCAGGCGATTTGCTGGATGATCATCAACTACCAGAATCCGAAGCGACGAATGCAGCCTTGGTGGAATGACCGGAACCGAATCTAAAATGCTGACGGGCCTTGTTTCTACAGGAATATCAAGCGTAAAAGCAGAGCCTTTCCCGGGAACACTTTCAAGACTCAGTGTTCCGTTCATCAGCAATGTGAGTTCGCTGCTAATAGCCAGCCCCAACCCGCTCCCCCCCGAAGCTGAGTGGTCTGCCTGTTCAAAGGGCATAAACATTCGCTTCTGATCATTTTCGGGTATGCCTGGACCTGAGTCCCGCACGACAATTTGCATTCTGCCCATGCTCTCAGTTGGAAGAGAAACACTTATATTTATCTCTCCCTTATGAGTGAATTTGACAGCATTACCAGTAAGATTTCCTATTATTTGTCTCAGCCGATTTCCATCAGAAAATATCTCTCTGTCATACTCTGGAAGCGTTAGGCTCAGTAGCAATCCCTTCTGGTGTGCCAGTCCACTGAAAGTCTGAACAACGGCGTGAGCGATAGTTGAGACGCGACACCAGCTGGGATGCAGCGTCACCTTTTCCGATTCGATACGTTCAATATCAAGAATGTCACCGATCAACGCCAGAAGGCTCTGGGAAGATTCGTGGGCCACGCGAATGAGTTCTGTATCTGTGCGTTTTTCCTGAACCTGCAACTCAAGCAAGCCGATTATTGCGCTAAGGGGGGTCCTTATCTCGTGACTCATTGTGGCTAGAAATCGGCTCTTTGTATGACTGGCACGTTCAGCCTCTGCCCGGGCTGTGCTTAACTGGGCCTGCATGTTGAGATAGTCAGTTACGTCCTGCCACCCCCCGATAAAACCGCCTGTTGTTCCGTCGTCTTCCTGGAAGGTTGTCATCCAGTGTCGGATTTGCCTTACGTGGCCAGATACATCTTCAAGAGCGAATTCTAACTCCTGTGGCTCATCCCCCGTCGGTGGCATTCTTATGCACTCTTTCCAGACCTCATAAAGTGGGTGTCGACTGTCAAATAATGATAAAGCCAGATATGAGGAGGGGTAATTGCTTAAATATTTTTCGAATGCCAGGTTGTTGTGGATGATTTGTCCATCTGAAGTCGCCACATAGACGGGACGAGGGGGGCCGTTTATCAGCCTGTCACGAAACAGGATTTCCTGGCGCAATAAAGCTTTAGCCCGTTGAGTGCGCTTAACCTGTCTTCGCAGAACGCCGGCCCATACTGCGGCAATAAGGATAAGCACGACGGCACCCAGAGCTCCACTGTAAAACTCACTGCGATAAATTCTCCAGGTATCGAAGCGCGCTGCAGGTGTAGCCTGCCAGTGTGTCAGTATACTGGTCACCATATCTGCTGGAACTAAACCAAGCGTCTTGTTGAGTATGCTTTGCAGCTCGGGATCAGATCTTCTTACCCCAAAGACAATTGCCGCCTCAGGTACAGCTAAATCCTGTTGTAATTTCAGCCTGTCCTGATAAAGACCCTGCTGAAGATATCGGGCACTTATAAGCGTGTTAAGTGTGGCGTCTACTTTTCCCTCAGCGACCCATTGCATAGCTAGCCCTGGATTACCGATCAAAGTAACCTTCGCCTCTGGAAAGACCTTTCTGAACCAGTCTGTGGCCTCTTGTGCGGGAATCAGGGCCGCGCTGCGGATGCCATCTAATGATTGTTTACCATTGCGGGTGACCATCACGGTGGGTGTAAACATAAAAGGGGTCGTGAGCAAGATGTCCCGGTTTCTTTCCTGACTCCATATCAGCGGCGCGGTCATGGCGGCATCTCCGCCTTCCAGAGCGGCCGGAAGCTTTGTACTGTCGCCAATGTCTGAGTAGCGAAACCGAATGCCTGTTTTTAGACTCACCAGCGAAAGTAATTCAGGTCCTATCCCAGTGTAATTCCCACCTGTACCTTTCATGAAAAAAGGGGGATTAAAACTTGAGGCCACAACAGTAACGGTGGGATGATTTTCACGCCAAGTTCGTTCATCAGATGTCAGGTTTAAAGGTTCGGAAATGAAGCGAATGAGATTGCCTTGATCCCAGCGAGAGGCAATTATCTCACCAGCCTGACTTGAACGTAGATTAAGGGTCGCTTCCTTAAGCACCTCATGCAAAACAGGCGTATGCTCCCCGGTAACGAATTTATAAGCTGTCATCGGCTGGGTAGAAAGACCATCTATATTCAGGGAATTAACGTAGTTTCGTTCTGTTACATAGTACGCTTCCCCAGCCGGCAATATGACAGACTGAATCTTTCCCTGATCGAGCGCAGCAAGCAACCTACCAGGTGTGCCACCTGAGATAGTACTTTTATCAGTGATATCGGAAAGAGCCTCGGCGCTTCGTCGCACAACTTCCATGGGATATGCTTCTGCCACATTGACGCTCATAACTGATTGATAATGGGAGGGAGGTTTATCTCCTGCGGGGCTAAATATTATGTCAGTGTCGCCCTCGTTAAGCGAGGAATAGGCCAACTCTGCACTATCAAAATGGACGATGCGAAGCGTCACGCCGAGGCTTCGAGCCAGAGTCCAGGAGAAATCAGGGATATACCCGGTAACGCGCTCTGAAGCATCAATCCTCGTCAAAGGCGGTCTGGTGGGACCATAGAGCGCGAGAGTTAATTCGCGCTTTTGTCCGAGCCATCGCCATTGATAATCTGTGAGTGTTGGAGCCGTCACTTCGGGAAGGGCGTCAGGCACATAACTTAGCTTATCGGGGGCGGAGATGCCGTCAACCGAATATAATAAAGCAGCAAATATCCAAAAACGATTTGTGCGCATCAGGAGATATTATTCCTGCGAGTAAAATCCAGTAAGTCACGCTGATTCTTCAGCCCCAGTTTATCCATAAGACGTGCTTTATAGGTACTGACGGTTTTGTTACTGATTTGCATACGTGCTGCGATGTTGAAGATCTCAACCCCCTCACCAAGATACCTCAATACTTCAAATTCTCGCCGCGACAGAAGCCGGAGTTGCTCAGATTCCGAAGCTGTGCTGGTCTTTTCATAATGCTCAGATATGCGCAAGGGAAAATAACCGTAACCAGAGAATACTACCCCTACAGCGTGAGAAAGGTCTGATAGATTATTTTGTTTACTGATGAAACCATTCGCCCCGGCTTTCATGCTGAGTTGGATATAATAGTCAGGATTTTTCCCGCTCATGACGATGACAGGAATTTTTATGCCAGCGGAGCGCAGCAAGGTAATCGCATCGATGCCATTTATGCCAGGAAGATCAATGTCCATCACCAGCGCATCAGTATTGTGATTCTTAACCAGAGCTAATACATCTGAACCGTTACCAGTTTCTGCGACAACAACGTGGCCTTCTTTCTCAAGAAGCATACGAATGGCCAATCTGGCCAGAGGATGGTCGTCTACAACAATAAACGCAGCCATGTGAACCCTGAATGTTTGGATAATGGTTAATAATATGTTGCTAAGATAAAGGCTGCAAAAATTATTTTGTAGTCCTATCCCCTACAATATTATTCAATTTATCCCAGAGATAATTACGATAGCAAAACAATTAAGAATTAAAACATGAGAATGTAGTCCTTGGATTACACGGCGTCTCTTTGTGTCTGATATTTGCCGCGATTAAAAAATGACACAATTACTGTCAGACGTGCTCACACCTGCGCTGAGCCACAAAGACAGTGAGAAAATCATGAAGTCAATTACTAGTTTCATTGAAATTAACCAAATGCTCAGGCCCGCCGCCTGGCTTTTTGTAACTGCATTTTCCCTTGGTGCCTGGTTTATGGCTGGTGTCATCATTCAGATCATATTCTGATTTCAACCTAAAATCGCGAATCAAACATTATGAATAAGATATTTAAAGTAAAGTGGAATGCTGCCCTGCAACGTTTTGATGTCACCTCAGAATTAACCAAAGGGAAAAGCAAGTCATCTAAAAGCGGAACTAAACATTCAAGTTTTATCCTCATAAGAACAGGCGTGTTATCTCTGACTGCGCTGGCAATGGCATTTGTTATGCCGTCCCAGGCAGCGGATATTACTCTGGACGTTTTTGACTCTAAAGATGGCGGCCATGTTCAGGCCATTACTGGTAACGACAATCTGCTTTCAACAGACTGGAAGTCAATAGCCAGTGGCGATAAAGGATATAATATTCTCAAACTGTCAGTACTGGCCGGAATGGGGAAACTCTCCGGTAGTGGTGCCGGATATATTGATAGTGGTGGCTATATCGGTCTGGGACAGCAGGCCGGTTATGACTATATTGACCCGGCAACGGGTAACAGCGCTACTTTTTCTGCATATCAGAATGACCAACTGCGCATGGTCGACCTTGCGAATCAGTATTACAGCTATCATTATGCCGTAGGTGCAGACGGGCAATACGTAGACCGCAATCTGATTAAGGTTGATACAGGCTCCAGCCTGGATGTGAACGTCGGCAGTACCTCAGGCAGTGACTGGTTCAATAATAAAGATAATCAGATCACCTTGTTTATGAAAGGTAAAAACAGCACATCCTCCGTATTTCTAGCAAATGGAGGCACGCTGAATTACAAAAGCAAGACGGTAGCACACCTTGGAAATATAAACAGTTATGCCAAAAATAACACCGACCCCGCTTTGGCATTTTTGGCAGGATTCACTGGAACTTTCGATAGTGCCATTGGCGTGCAAACTGTTGAGAATATTGACGATCTGAAAAACTATAATACTGCGTTAATTCAGGCTGTAAAAGACGGATCATTATCTCCGGGATCGTATGATGCGGAATTTAAGAAAGCTTATGACTCATCAGGCGTTAAACATATTTACGTTGACGAAACAGTGCCAGATGATGATGCAACACGCTTTCTCATTGATCCAACCCGAGTAGCTTACATTTTAGGCAGCGCTGGCACTATTAATATCGATTCTGATGCATCCATTCAGGCATATAATACCGATATATCGGTTGTTAGGCTGACTAATGCGTCAACACTGAATAACTATGGCAATCTGGGGACATTTGCAAGCTCCAGTGCGGGTTCATTGGTCGTGTCTGCACGCGAGAACTCTGTAGTCAATAATTATGGGGTTATTGATGCAGGGACAAACTCTGAAATGAGTGCTTATAAGAATAACTCTGGCAATCCGATTGGCACTCCTTTTACAGGAAATAATAATGCCGTTGCCGCCAGTACAGGTAGTACAATTAACAATAACGGGGTGATCAACCTTGCTCCAAGTGGAGCATACGTTTCTAACGTTGGCGTGCAATTATTCAATGACGCAGTGTTGAACAACAACGGCAACATCAATATTTCGGCAATTGAACGCAACGGAATAACAACCTATCCAACTTATAGCATGGGTGTATTGCTTGAAGACAGCGCTGCCTTCAACAACAGAGGTGAGGTTTATCTGGGACGTGAGGCGCAACGCAGTACTGCTGATACAACCACCGATATCGTAGCTGACTCGCCCAACAATCAGCTGGTGCTTGCGCGCGGAACATCAACCTTTACCAATCAGATCAACGGTACGTTGACGCTGGGCAGTAAAACACAGGGTGGATTCGGCGTAATAGTTCAAGGACCCATGGCGCGTGCAATTAATCATGGTGAAATTCTCATCAAAGGCGCAGCGGACGGTGTGGCTGGTCAGCCTCCCCTACAAAATGTTGGCATGAAAGGTTTTGCAAGTGCTGGTGCTGCAGGAGGCTCAGTGCTAAATGCAGCTGACGGTAACATAACCCTGGACGGCATTAATGCTGTAGCCATGATGGCGAGCTCTGTCAGCACGGACAGTGGAACAACCACAGTACGCAACGACGGATTAATTAACATTCTTCAAGGAATTGATGCCATTACTAAAACCGCAAACTACGGTCTGTGGGCCGACGGCGCACGCGCTGTAGCCATCAATGCCGGTACCATTGAGCTTAAGGGGGATGGTGCCATCGGTGCCCATGCGCGTAATGGCGGGACCATTGAAGTAGACAATGCGGGCGTAATTAATTTTGATGGCATCAATCAGACCGGTTACTACGTACTGGGTGCGGGCTCGAAAGTGGTCGATAACAGCACCGGTACGCAAAATGTGACTACGGAAGGATCGACCTTGTATCGTATTGATGGTGGCGCAAGCTTTGATGGCACCGGTAGCGCATCTGCTGTGGAAAGCAGCGGTAAAAATTCGACTGCTCTGCTTGTAACCAGCAACACCCAGGCAAGTGAGCTTAACACCGGCAACATGACCATCACCGCCAGCGGTGATGGCGCAACGGGTATTAAGGTGATGGGCAATGCCCAGGGCACGCTGGCTAAGGAGACCACCCTTTCGATCAGTGGTGCCAGCAGCACGGCAGGAATTGTAGACGGCAGCTATGCAGATATTACAGGTAATGGCGATCCCGCTTATCGCGGCAATGCGAGGCTGACCAGCTATGCGACGCTCGATGGCAGCGTAGCAACAGCGCCGAATGCCATCGGCTACATTGTCCGCAATAGCGGCACTCTGGATCATCGTGGTGATATAAACTTCACCACGGCGAATACCACGGGCGTCCTGGTAAACGGCGGCACGCTGGTGAACAGCGGCGATATTAAGGTTAATGGCATCGCGGTTGATATTCAGGGGGCTACTTCAACCATTTCTAATACCGGCAATATTGAAGCCTCAGATGGCGAAGCTGCGATTAAAGTGGGTAACGGTGCGAATCTTGCCCTTAATGGCCAGGGTGTGGTGAAAGCCAGCGGCAGCGCTCATGGCATTCTGCTTGACACCGGTGCCAGCGGCCTGACAGTGAAAGATGCCAGCATTGAGATGAATCCGGTAGGCAATGGTAATGCTATCGAAAACAAAGCAGAAATTGCGGGCATCAAACTTGATAATACGCAGATAACCGTTGATAACGGGGCTGGCGTGCGCACTGCTGCCAGCATGGCGAGTGAAAACAGTGGAAAGATTACCGTCAACGGTAGCGGATCCGGCTTATTGATCCAGAATGCTGATGGTTCAACAGCTTCCAGCGCCCTTGATATGTCAAACTCACGTAACCTGATAATTGATGTCAACCATGCGGACGGCAGCGGTATCGTCACAAATATCAAAGGGGACGTGAAATCAGGTGCCAGTGTCAACATCAATGACGCTGCTGGCGGACCTGCTCTGAAAGTTGGCGGAACGAGTGCAGTGGTAGAGCAGAGCGGACGTCTGGTGTCGAATTCAACAACCAACCCGGTAGTCGATGTTAATAACGATTACGTGGGGAGTTTCATTAACCGTGGGGACATTATCGCCAACTCAGCTGCACAGGTTGCGCTGGAAATTACCAGCGGTCTTTCAGGCGTTCACTTTGTGAATGCTCAGGGCGGTAACATAGTCGGTCATGTAAATCTGACTACCGCACACGACCACACTGTAGATTTACAGCATGGCAGTACCGCTACAGATATCACCAGCTCAAGCGGTGATGACAGCTATAATCTGGTCAACATTGATGCCACTGACGGCAATTTGTTTGAATCTCTGGATGCGGGTGCGGGCGATGACACACTCAATCTGCGTAACAGTGAGCTGACTCTGGCGCAATCTGGAAAAACAATTACAGGTTTTGAACAGGTTAACCTTGAGAACAGCTCTACCCTGACGCTGGATAATATTCTGCTGCCCTTAGGCGACTCTGCAGATGACGCCGCAGGTACCGGTTTCAATATTGCTCACGGCAGCACCCTGGTACTGAAACAAAACGCTGACACGCTATTTGACAGTAATATCAGTGGCGCGGGCATGATTGCGGCCAGTACGGCGGGTAACACTTTTGAGTTTACTGTCAACAATGCCAGCAACACCTTTACTGGTACGTTAGCGCTTACCGACAGCACATTTGCTCTGGATGGACTGAATACCCAAGCTCTCACTCACGCAACCCTGCTTGCAGGTACCGATAGCCGCGTCGCCGTTGCCGACGGCGTGCAGCAAATCGGCGGCCTGAACTTTGACGGTGGCACAGTAGTATTCGATACCGGTACTCCAGGCGATACCGTGGCTAAAGGCGTGGTGCAAACCTCCGGGTTAATGGATATCAGTGGGCGCGGTACGGTAGAAATTAATCCGGGTTCGGTCACCAACCACCATGTGCTGCCACCACAGACCGTTTCATTACTGGAGCAGGATGAAGGTGATCAGGGCATCAAGCTGGCAGGTAGCGCGATTCCGGTGCAAGGCTCCGGCGGAAACCTGGAGCTGCGGGATACCAGCGGCAACCTGATTACCGATCAGTTAAATACCAACGTGCTGCAGGATGGCAATGTGGTGGCCAATGCCACTTATGACTATCGCCTGACCAGCGGGCACGCCGATGACGGACTGTATGTGACTTATGGCCTGACGCAACTTGACCTGCTGACTCAGGGCAATGATGCTCTGGTGCTTAATGCATATGGTAAAAAAGGTAATGCTGCGGATATGAGCGCGAAGCTAACTGGTATCGGCGATTTGGCGATTGATACCGGTACAGGCCAAACCGTCTCTCTGTCCAATATGGATAACAGCTATAGCGGTAAAACGGATGTTCGCAGCGGTGACCTGCAGATGAATAATGACAACGTATTGGGTCAGACTTCAGAGCTTGCGCTGGCGGCCAATACTGGCTTTGACATGAATGGCTACAGCCAGACTATTGGTGCGTTAAACACAGCGGCAGGATCGGTGGCGCACCTCAACGGCGGCACGCTGAGCATCACCCACGGCGGTTCGGTTAACGGCAACCTGCAGGGTAGTGGTGCGCTGAATGTAAATGGTGAGACGTTAACAATCAATGGCAGCAACGCTGGGCTTACTGCAACGACTTCAATTGCTTCTGGTGCTGACGTGCAGTTGAACAACACCATCGGCTTGGGCAGCGGTAATATCGTCAACGAAGGTTTATTAGCATTAAAAAATGCGGCTGGCGCGTTGTTTAACAGCCTGAGCGGTTCAGGTGAAACCAATATCGCGCAGAACAGTGATGTTGTCTTGATGGGTGATAACGATGAATTCGCAGGTAAATTCAGTATTGAAAATGGCTCCGTGTTGACGGCATCAACTCAATCGAGCCTTGGCTCAGCTGAAGTCTCCAATGAGGGATCGTTAAATCTTGCCAGTAGTCAAAGCTGGTTGCTGGACAATACCATTATCGGCAGCGGTGAGTTAAACCAGAATGGTTCAGGTGTGGTAACGCTTAGCCAGCAGGCAGCGCAGTACGCTGGTGATACGCAAGTAAATGCGGGCGGGTTGCAGCTTGGTAGCGCAGATAATAACGTCACGCTCGCTTCAGCCAACCTGAACATTGCCAGAGGGGCAGTTGCTGGTGGCTTTGGTGGTACATCAGGCAATGTTAGCAATAGCGGTACGCTGCAGTTAGGTGAAATCAACCCCGTCACGAATGCAATTAAAGAGGCAATGCGTTTCAACGTCGGCGGCAATCTTGCCAACAGCGGAAACATAATTGTAGGTGGTGCAGGCGCAGCGGTAGGCAATCAGTTGCATATTGAAGGCAATTACAGTGGTCATCACGGTCACGTTACCCTGAACACCGCCTTAGGCGATGATAATTCGGTCACCGATAAAATTATAATTGCTGGTGATACCAGTGGTACAACCCTCGTAAGCGTCAATAATGCCGGCGGGAGTGGTGCCAAAACTATCAACGGTATTGAAGTTATCAGTGTCGGTGGAATATCGGACGGTGAGTTTGTGAAGGAGGGCCGTATCGTCGCTGGAGCCTATGATTACAATCTGGTACGTGGCGAAAGCGCCAACAGAAACAATTGGTATCTGACAAATGTGCTTAATGGTGTGGTTGACCCTGGTGAAGGTGGCGGGGATGGCAATAAAGATGAAATCATCAAGATTTATCGCCCGGAGTCTGCCGCCTACTCAGCGAATATGGCTGCAGCAAATAACCTGTTCAATACGCGGTTGCATGATCGTTTGGGTGAGACCCATTATGTTGATGCGCTGACAGGCGAAGAGAAAGTGACCAGCATGTGGCTGCGTAACGTCGGTGGACATACCCGCTCCAGTGACAGTAGCGGTCAGATGAAAACTCAGGCAAATCGCTATGTGATGCAGATGGGCGGTGATATTGCGCAATGGACAACGGATGGTGCCAACCGTTATCACCTCGGTGTGATGGCCGGTTATGCCAACCAGCAGAGTAACAGCCGTAACCATCTTTCTGGTCAGAAAGCGGATGGCAGCATCAATGGTTACAGCACAGGTATCTACGCGACCTGGTTACAGGACAACGAAGAGAAATCCGGTGCTTACATTGACAGCTGGGCGCAGTACAGCTGGTTTGATAACACCGTGAAAGGAGATTCACTGGCGGCGGAGTCTTACAAATCGAAAGGGATCACCGCGTCGCTTGAGGCCGGATATACCTGGAAAATTGGCGAGAAGAACGAGCGTGAAAGCTACTTCGTGCAGCCTCAGGCGCAGATCACCTGGATGGGCGTGCAGGCGGATGAGATTCGCGAGCAGAATGGCACTCGCGTGAAAGGAACCGGTGATGGCAACATTCAAACCCGCTTAGGTGCGCGTGCCTTTATCAAAGGCCACAGCTCAATCGATGATGGCAAAGATCGCGTATTCCAGCCATTTATTGAGGCTAACTGGATCCATAATACAAAGGAATTTGGCAGCGAACTAAACGGCGTAAAAGTCACCCAAAAAGGCACGCGCAATCTGGGCGAGCTGAAAGTAGGGGTTGAGGGCCAGATCACCAAAAATATTAACCTCTGGGGAAATATCGGCCAGCAGATGGGTGATAAAGGATACTCCGATACAAGTGCCTTATTTGGGGTTAAGGTCAATTTCTGATTTAAAAATCCATAATCTTGTGGGGATTTAGGTGTAAGTGCTGGTTACTAAGGTAACCAGCACTTTTTTTTTATTTTCCTGAGCATCTTATCCGCATCTTTCGCATGGAATCCGAAAGGTCGCAATCCAGTGTAAACTTTAACTGCCATAGTTCTTGTTACCCTTTCGAGAGAAAAACATGACATTAGCTTTTTAACTAATATACCACTGCTCACTTAAATCATTTATATGCTTAAGATAGCTGCGAACGTATGATGTTCACACATGGCTGACATCCGTTTAAATATATGCGCAACTAATTTGAGTCAAAAGATCAACTTCTTCCATTCACTGCTTCGCTCATCGTTATATTTGTCTGTCATTGCCTGATTTGAGTGCCCCAGAAGTGTTTGTGTATCGATGCCCTGAGCTCTGTAAAGCCGCTCAGACAGAGAGCGCTGCTCATGGAAAGAGGGGGCCTGGCCTTCCTCCCATATTAATCCTGACGCTTCTCTTGCCAGACGAAAATTATCTCGTAAAGAGTGCGGTTTAACCTGTTCCCCTCTTTTAGAGGGGCCTTTGTCGTCACGATGATGAAGCAGGTAGGGGCTCAGAATTCTGTCACGACATTGTCCGATGATTTCGCGCAAGCTGATACCCAGCGCATTACAGTGTAATGAAAGTGGCAGTGCTATGCGTGCGCCTGTTTTCTGCTGAACGATGTGCAGATGATCATCCCACACATCGGAAAACCGCATTTTCGAAATATCACTGATGCGCTGCCCTGAAACTACAGCAAGCAACATGGCGCGTTGCATATACCGGGGTTTTTCGGCATGGGCATAAATCTTTTTCCACGTAGGTAAATCAAGTCTGGCTCTCATAACTTTTGCCCTGGGTGTACGGGTCGATAACGCTGGGTTAAAGCCCGGGCTGACTTCACCTGCGCGTTGCGCCTCCTTAAAGAAATCAATACAAATCGTTCTTACAAGAAGCGCCATACTGTTTTTATTTCGTTCGAGGTAAGGCTCCATCAAGGCGTTGATGTCTTTCACTGTGACTTGATCAAGAGGCTTCATACCGATTTCTGGCACCAGAATGTCGAGCACCAGTTTCTTCTGCTGAATCGTCTTCGTTTTTAACTCGCCTGACTTAACGCGTCGTGTTTGCAACTGAAGATATTTTTCTGACCAGCCCGAAGTCGTTATTGACGTGTTCAGGCTTTCAGCCAGTTTATTCCTCGCTTTGATGAGATGACGCATCTGGTTCTCAGATAATCTGGAATTAGCTTCAATTGCGATGGCTTTTGCTTCCGCTTCATCGGTGCCTAAACCATGAAATTTACCTGTGACAGGATGCTTATATCGCCAGTAAACGCGTTTTGTTCTGGCATCAGTAAAACAGGACAGATTAGGGATGATGACATTATATTTACGTGGCCTGGCCATCCTCTAATATCCTTTTTAATCTCACGTTATCACTTTGCCTGATTTCAGGACTGGACTGTACACCGATGAATCGCGCAGAGCGTTCAACGCGCCAGATATTTCCAACTTTTACCGGAGGCGGAAATATCATTCCATTCCTGGCATATTTGCTGAGTGTAGCGGGGCCCGGAATCGGATTGCCGAATTCCTCTTCCGCCCAGGTAGATAACTTAATCATGCGAGACATTATATTCTCCGGTTAAAAATTCAATCGGTTACCACGAAGTGGAAGAGTCATTTCTTTAAAGTATCTATCAGGAAAAATATTCCGAAAAATGATGTCTGGTTTTAAGCGTTCATAAATGAAAATTCGCACGCAAGGCGCGATAATAAGTATCGATGTTGATTGACTACCCGGATTTCAGTGCTTCTTTCTCGGCTTTAGTGGCGAGGCGGGAGTAACCCATACGACTGCGAATCAGTACCGGCTCCTTTTTCTTCCATTTTGCTACATCACGCTCCCGATATTTACGGGGTGCATTCCCATTAACCGAGGCGATAACGTGTTCCTCATGTACCTCCTTCACGCTGACCCGCCAAACAGAGAGTGTGCTGATGGTTGTATTACCCATCTTATGCCGATACAGCTGGTAGGCCGTATCACCAGGTTTCAGGGAACTAATTTTCATTTGCTCTCCTGTGCTTAATTGCGCGAAGTTCCTTCTCATGATCGCTGCGGCATTCGGGGGCACAATAATGGCCCTTGTCTATTGGCTCATCACACCAGAGGCATTTACCGGTGAACGTTGCCGTCACACGCGGCCGGTAAGCCAGCGCTAATTCAATCATCTGAAGCTCAAGTTCTGATGCTGCATCTATCGGATCTGGATGTGTCATTTCGATTTCCTGTAGGCAATAAAAAACCGCCTCATTGGGCGGTTTTCGCGGTTTTACTGGCTTCATACTTTCTTCGTATTTCAATCATCCTGATGTAAAAGTCATACAACTCTTTGCGCATGCTGTTTTTCATGTCATCAGGTAGCGGCTCTTGCAATTTCATCCACTGATCAAGTTCAGGTTTACACTGTACGTAGGCATCATCCACAACTTTCTTAGCGGGTATGGTTGAATTAATGAAGGGAATTGTATGGTCATTCAAACAACGCGTTTCTGGCGTTCCGAATGCTTTGTCGTCCGCTGCCGCAGACATAGAGAGAAATGCTCCCGTAAATAAAATCCATTTCACAGCTTATTTTTCATCCTTCATATTTACCGGGTCCGATCCCCGTGGAAATTTCATCGACCCCTGTCGGTAAAACTTTAGCCTTCACTCATGAAAGCTAACCATTCTGCCCAGCAGTTTTCTGGGTCGATATCCCTGTAGCCACGACTCTCTGACATACTCAAAGCCGCTTCAGCGTCCAAGGAAATGGCGGTGGCGTTATCCCTGATACCTAATACTTCCAATTCAGTTAGAGGCGAGCCTTTCTCATCCGCTTTAGATAGCAGCAAGGCAATAAGCGAAGGCACAAAGACGATCGTCATTTATCCGCATCCTTCTGATAAAACGGGTCACTGCCACGCGGAAACTGTAGCGCGACATTCCTGTAAGGCTGCAGGCGCTCTTTGAAGTACTCTCACAAATTTACAGGTTGCTGCATTTCTGCTTCATGTGGAACGACGGGCATATTCATGCGCTCTTTGAACGCAACTCGAGACGCGGAAAAAATCGACGTTGTCTTGTCACGCTCTTCTCTGCCAGGGGCTGTTAAGTTGTGATTTATGGGTTATATCGCCCAATTGTCTGCGTGTGGATAAAACCTGCCGCAGCAGGTTCATTTGTCCATCATTTAATCTGGAATATCACTTCGCCTTCTGGCGATAACTGCCGGGTATATGTCATGCCTCTTTGCGGCAACCTGCTGGCTAAAATCTCTTCCATCACATCCAGCGCATGACGATTTTCATCAGTCTGGCGAGCTTTGAATGTGAGGGGTGTATCTGAGTTTTTATCAGCCGCATCGACCATTGCATTTGCAATGTCCGGATATGTTATTTCTTTTTCTGACACTACTTAATCTTCCTGTAACCAATCATGCAAAATCGGCGGAAGGTTACATTACTCGGCGGTTTGCATAAACGCTTTTTCACACTGTAGCGCTACACGGTTAATGTGCTGCTCCATCGCCTGCAGCGACTGCACATCTTCAAGCCTCACGTCGAGGTGAATCAGCGCGTGAATGGCCTGACTTAACTTTGTGTAGTAGCCGACCAGTTGCTGCCATTCCTTACCAGCGTTATCGCCTTCCTTGGTGATTTTCTTCTCGCGGATGATGTTCTGATACTGGTCAGCGGTTAGGACGTATTTTTCGCCAATGTCGATTTGCATGGTATTTCTCCAAATTTTGGGCGTAAAAAAACCTGCTGGAGCAGGTCGACTTGAATCAATATTTATTAACCAATAGGCTTGGGGTGGTATTTAAAAATAGCTTTCACTATATCTTCATCAGATGGCTCATCCCCACAGACACCAATCAAATAACCGCCCCTTTCTTGATAGACAGTTTTAACAATAAATGTAGCGTTATAGCTACTGAAAGATAAACGAGCTTGGGATTGGTGAGGTTCTATACTGGATCCAAAAGTTACCTTTTCCACTCCGGGCGCGACTTGTTCTTTCTTTCCATGATGCCCGGCACCGAATAACATAATATCATTCACTTTTGCCCGTCCTCCTTCTGATAAACCGGGTCACTGCCACGCGGAAACTGTAGCGCGACATTCCTGTAATGCTGCAGGCGCTCTTTGAAGTACTCACGCAAATCTGCAGGTTGCTGCATTTCTGCTTCATGTGGAACTACGGGCATGTTCATGCGCTCTTTATATGCAACGCCAGACGCGGCTAAATCAACGTTGATACGATCGCGTTCTTCTCTGCTGCGTGTTGCCAGGTTTTGAGACATGCAGTTGTCCTCCTCACTTGATTATACCGCGCTATCCTTAAAAAAGAGGTGCCTATGTGTGGTCGATTTGCGCAGTACAGCAGCAGAGATGAATACTTTGAATCGCTCGGCCTGAAGGCTGAAGAAATCCAGTATGACCCGGAACCGATAGGGCGGTTTAACGTCGCTCCCGGCACGAAGGTGCTGTTGCTTAATGAACGTGACGAAGAGCTGCACCTCGATCCGGTCTACTGGGGCTTCGGGCCAGAGTGGTGGGATAAACAACCGCTCATCAATGCACGATGCGAAACCGCAGCTACCGGCCGTATGTTTAAACCACTCTGGAATAACGGCCGGGCCATTGTGCCGGCTGACGGCTGGTACGAATGGAAAAAGGACGGCAGCAATAAGCAGCCATTTTTCATCTACCACAAGAAGAAAACGCCGCTGTTTTTTGCTGCCATCGGTAAAGCGCCATTTAGCAAAGATCACGATAAAGAGGGCTTCGTCATCGTCACGTCACCCAGCAACAAGGGTATGGTCGACATTCACGATCGGCGCCCGCTGGTGCTTACTACTGATGCTGTTCGTGAATGGCTGAGCGAAGAGACCACACCTGAGCGCGCGCAGGAGATTGCTGTCGATGCCGCAGTGCCGGAGAAGGATTTCTCCTGGCATCCGGTTAGCAAAAAAGTTGGGAATATCCATAATCAGGGAGATGAACTATTGGAAGAGATAGATGATCCCGTGGCGTGATTGTGCGAATTATTAAATCAGCATACAGCCTGTATTTAGAATCGAGCTCTGACGAATTTTGTTGAGCATCTCTCTGACTGGAGACTGATACTACCAACCAAAAGATATGCCTGCCGCGACGCCAATGCTTTTATTGCTGTCATAACTCATATATGCGCTGCTCCTGATTTGTTCACTCAGTCTGAATTGTGATCCGAATGATACTGCCCCCTGGCCACCATAAGAACCCGCCCCAAAACCAAAACTAAAACGTTTGCCCTCAACGAAAGGTATGGCCGACATTGACATAGCGGAACTCACACCAGCCATTGCTTTGTGATGGTAGTAACCAATACGTTTATCCATAGCAGCAAATTTGTGTTCGGTCTTCGTTTCGAACCGTTGTTGATTGAAGTCGAGTTGATTGATTTTCGTTGTATTTTCTAATATCAGGCTGTTTGCACCCGATATTTTTCTGTTATTTTTGATAATGTCGGCTGTGTTAACGAGAATTCCCTTTTGGTTTTCTTTTGTTTTCATTTCATTAATGATTGTGTTTCTCTCATTATTGTCGATCAGTTGTTGTTGTTTTTCAATGTTTTCATTATTGGTGTCAATGGCATTTTTGTTTTTCTTAATTTTTTCTTTGTATTCGTCGATTTGTTGCTTGTTGAAGTTTATTTTTACGTCCTGATCATTAACTTTCAATTCCAGAGAGTTGAGCTTAATGCCATCAGTGAAGATTTGGTCACGATTGTGTTCGATATCCTCTTTCATACTACTGACATCTGTCTTGTGTTTACCGGGATGGAAAATTTTCACATCGGCGTGTGCTGTTGAAAAAATGAATATAGTAGTTGTTAAAATCAGCAATGATTGATTTAGTTTCATAATGATTTCCTTCTGTTGTTTAGGAACGAGGAGAAGAGTGGGTTAAAAATCTGCGACGTTATTCGCTATCAGATTTCTGGCTGATCGGCTAAAAAATAAATTATGTGATGGTTGATAGATTTATTGTGGTGGTTTACTGAGAATTAATCATGGGGCTCGATTACAGCGTCGACGTTTTTTAGTAGGATTCAAAACATGGTTGTCAATTTTGGGATTTTTATTTTCACTCCCTTTTATATTTTTCAAGCCAAAGGCCTCATTACAGGATGAGGCCTTTGGCTTGAAAATATCTCCGGGAAATGTGTTCCTGAATGACTGCTGATTAATGTCTCCGTTTACCAGCCAATCGATATCCCGGCGGCAATGCCCAGATTCCTGTTACTGTCATAACTCAGATAGGTGCTACTTCTCATAATCTCGGTCATTTGGAATTGAGAACCAATAGCCAGTGAACCCTGGCCACCATAAGAGCCAGATCCCACTCCAACGCTGACATCCTTGCCATTAAAGAATGGTATGGCATTCATTGCCATTGCAGCACTGATGCCAGCCATAGCCTTTTTATGATTTTTTGCGACAGTTTTATCAATCTTCTGAAATCTGTTGTTTGTCAGTTGCCTGAACTCATCAATCTCGCCAGTCAACTGATTAAGTGAATTTGAATTTTTTTGAGTTTCTCTATGAACTTCTTCAATTTTAACTTTGTTGTTCAATAACCCTTTCTTGTTGTTCAATATTCCTTTCTTGTTGTTCAGGATTTCTTTTTTGTTTTGTTCGTTAGAGGCCTTGTTTTTGAATGTATCATCTTTGATCGATTTTATATCTGAGCTATTTTTATTAATATCTTCCTTGTTTCCCTTGATATCATTCTTTATAACAGGGAGTTGTTCATTGTGATTAAGTACATCTGAATGGGTCTTAATGATGGTTTTCTGTAAGCCTATAAACTGCTTTTTGAGGTCGGCGAGATCTTCAAAGCAACTGTTAGCAATGCAAAAGCTTGCGTAAGAAGGTGCAGGTAAATTTATAAAGGCAAGAAGCGAGGTGATGAATATTCGGTTTTTCATTTTTATCTCTTTAGCGAGTTAATGTGTTAATCCATGGTTCTTATATGGAGCTCATGAATAGAGGGGGGCTAAATGTGAATGTTAAAAATCATGTAAAAAGTAATGCCCTGGTTAATCAATCCTCTTTTTCCGATAGCGGTGTGAGCAGAAGGTGCCGGAACCCCCTTTACACATATCTACTCTGGCAGTTGCAAATAAAGGACTGATATAGTCGTTTCCATCACCGTGCATGTCGAGATGTTCTATCGCAGCCTGATGCGTTGTAAAAAGAAAATCCTCTTCATTCCTTACGTGCCTGACCATCCAGGCATCGGGAGATGATGTTAAAGAGAGCTTCGCAAAAACATATACAATTTGTTCTCCAGGTGGAGATGACGCATGACTGAGATGGTCATCAACATAACGAAGGATTTTTTTATTCATTTTTATTGCCTCAAAAATATTGTTACTCCACTGATTGTATTTCCAGTCAGAAATTTAAATATTTTCAGATATTATTAATCTTGTGCTTAATGTTGGGTGCGATGAACTTAACATTGATTTCATTATGGATGAAGTCAGAAAAGTGAATAAATTCTGAAGCTGTATTTTTCCCTGGTGTTGGCGAAATTAAATATAAAATTATTTTTGAGACCATCCATTACGTAAAACACTCTGGCAAAACTGGCTACGATGTTCTGACCATTCTGCATTAACTTGTCTCATGGCCAGTTTCATTGCCTTTAACCAGAGCTTCCCTGCTTTTTCATAGTGTCCAAAGTTCTCCGCAATCGCTGCTGCTTCAGCGGTATTATAATAACGAATGTTACGTATATTTCTCTTGAGGGGCTTCCCTTGTCTCATGGTCATACCTTTTGTAAATCATGTTTTCTGACTGGTTGCGGCTTCATCCAGTTCAGCTTTCCTCACCAGAAAGACATCGGTCGCTTTCTCAAGTAGTGCTGGTGTAGAAGCCAGCACTCTGGAGGCATAGGCGTAGCATTTGGCCAGCGCGCTGACGGTTTTGGCGTTCATCGCAGCCTCACAGAAATCGGCCAGCAGCTTATCGGGAGTCCGTTGCTGAACATCCTGATCGTTGTCGAAAACTTTCGCTTTCCCGGCAGAACGCTGTGCTGATTTTTGCTCAGGAGGTGTAACTACGGAATGCTGTGTAGCTGGGGTGGGCGGTGGCGCTGTTGCTGGCGTATCGGATGCGCTTTGGTCAACATCTGATGCTTCATCTTCAGCATCACTGTGTTCAATTAACGCCTCGGCTTGCTGCCTGGACTGATTGATCAGTGCGTTCAAGTCGGTCAATGTGGATTTAGCGGGAGTAATATCTCGCTCAACGGTGGGAGCAGTGTCAATTTCATCGGGTGTATAAACGCCCAGGATGACATCGGGGCAATGCAGTCGCGCCCACCGTTTGACGGCGAGATAAGCCAGTTGTTGTTTGGGGTCACTTGCCCACAGTGTGGAGTTGCGCACCTGCGCCTGCGTTAAAAGGATTTCCAGCTCGCGTGGCTGTTCCTCATTCTTCATCGTTGCCCAGACACGAACGCCACAACCGGATTCATCGTCCAGTGTCCATCCGGGAGCCGCGTACTTATTTCCCTTTGATGACGTTTTTTCAGTGAATTTGCCGATGACCTTTTCCCACGGACCAAACCAGGCATACTGAATCCGATCGCGTGTAGGGGCCATTGTCGAGATGACGGCGTTAACCAGCTGAGCTTCATAACCCAGCACGCCGTTAACCATGAAGGTTTTCTGGGCCACAGCAAACGGGTTCATGCGCCACTGCACCGCCTGCATTGTGACGGCGAGGCAGTCTGAGGCTTTTCCGGCGAGGTGCGCAGGTACAGTCACCCGGCTGCCGGCCATAATCTCGGCGAAACGCACAAGCTTATCCAGTGCATCCGGGCTGAAAATGGTGGCTGCCGTGCTGGTGTTATCTGACGTGGGGTCCACTGGTTTATTCTGCATCACTGATTCTCCTGTCTGCGTGCCCATACCGGGCGCTGGATTGTCTCAATGCCGCCCCAATAATCATTGAGGCGGCAGTGGTGGAAGGTGTCGAGATTCTGGCGAAAGAGTTTCATGCCTGAATGCATATCATCGTCATGCAGTTCGAACGTCCGAACGGGGTAACGCCCGCAATCGATGGTTTCGCTCACCGCAATAAAGACGAACTGAGGGTATTCCTGGAAGCAACGGTAGAAACCCTCGCAGTACATTGCGGCCTGCACGTGATACCGGAATTCTTCGATGTGACGGGAAAAACGAGACATGTCGGCGACCTTCTTTACATCAAGGATGACAGCGCGGTTGGCCAGATATTTGTCGGGACGGATTCGACATAGCTCATCGGTTTCACTGTCTCGCCAGTAGATTGAAGATTCGCAATACCCCTCGTCTTTCAAAAAGTAACTGGCTGCGGGGTGAGCCATTGCACTGTCTCGCATCAGCAAAAGCTTTCGTCCCTGTTCAGCATCCAGCACGGTCATATTCATCCTGCTGGCATCGTCCAGGAATGTCTGCTCTTCCGCCTTGCCCTGATTTGTGCGGCGGTTGAAAGCGGGGGCCACGATATAGCGCTTATCAAATTCACCGGGTTCCAGCAGCATGCAATGCAGAGCGCTACCCATATCCAGTGCGGCTGTTTTTTCAGGATCGACAGGCGCATCCTTACGCCATTTGTAGATGGCAGGGTTCAGCGCCACATCATCAAGCTGCGACTTACTGACCCCCGGGCCTGCGTGGTAGTCCTCATTACTGATGTTGTGATACACGCCGGGTTTTACTGGCATGGCTCCTCCCATTTCAGTAATACCTGCAGGTCATAGTTTTCATTTGCCTGGTGGTAAGCAAGGTTAAGAATGAAGTCCCGATACTCTTCATTCGCTTTACCGCCGAAACAGCATTTGCTGGCGAGTGGATGAAGCAGGGAAGCCCTGAATTCATCAAGCGTGTCAGGAAAGAAGGTCAGAAGGCGTGCGGCTTCGTCGTCTATCCACTGCTCTTTTCGAATGGCATCCTGTTCTTCCGCATCGAGCTGTTCTTTTCTGCGCTCGAGCTCAATGAATGGCATCATGGCTTGCCCTCCTGAAGAATGATTTCGGTCAGTCTGTCAGTCAGAACCTGCAGTAGCGGTTTGGGAGGACGACGGCTAAAGCTGGCACTGCTCAGAATGTTCTTTCGGCTAAACTCGACAGAATGGATGGGGTGAAAAGGACGTGCGCAGGCGGCATCGCCCCTGATGTTTTTGTTCATCATGGTGAGGTTCCTGTCAGTGGGGCTGGAGAGAGGTATTGCTGAGAAAAGGCTAAGCGAGGCTAAAAGAGGTCAGTTCTGGATTTCACTTAGCGCCTGATAACAAGGATTTCAATCACGACCATTTTCAGACTGGCTTTCGTACTGCTGTCCGGTAACCGGGTTCCTCCGGTCATAGCACCCTACAAATCAGCACCTTCCAGCCTGGCTGTACGCATGTCCGCATCACGCAAATTGGCAGCCATTAACTTTGCATGGCTGAAGTCTGTGTTTAACAAAATAGTGCCAGAAAGGTCAGCGAACGGCATAAAAGCCCGGCAAAGCAGAGTGTTGTTCAGACTGGCTCCCTGTAAATTTGCGCCAATCATAATGGCGCGGGTCAGGTCAGCGTTATCGAGAGGCGCGCCTCTCAGGTCCATAAAACTCAGATCGGCACGCTTTCCTTTCTGACCCTCTGAGCGGACCCAGATTTTGTGAGCACGCAGTATAATTTCAAGTTGTGAAAGGTTCATGGTGTTACTCCATTGATTAACGGGTAAAAGGTGATGGGCTGACTTGTTCCTCCTGAGTTGAAGGAGAACGGGCGAATGAGAACTTTGCTAACGGGGCTGCGTTCTGGTGTGTGTGTAGCGGAACTGACCAGCGCGCCAGAGCGGAGTGTGTCCACGTAATGAAGACTCAGCAGGTTCGTCGGGTTGTTCAGGGTAAGTAAGACATAGATGCAAAACATTCATTTAAACTCCTCCCGCCTTGCTGCCGCGCGGGCTTCATAGATGGATGATGTTTTGCCAGAAATAATTGTTTTCAGACAAAACACACCAGTTGTCGATACGTTTGCTTCGGATGCCGCGTTGAGGGCTGCATTAGCTACACGCGCATGCTTAAGCAAAGAAAAAATGCAGGATTTAATGACGAGCATGGATTGTTCGCCATTTGTGATGTACATGATTTTCACAGGGTCAACTCCGTGTAATAACAGGGCGAATAGATGGTGGGGATTAAAGCCAGTCTGGTCTTTCACCTGTTCCCGTATAAAAGTCCAGAATATCCAGGAGTCTCGGATAGAATTTAATTGCGCGTTCCCCGTCCATCGATTCAATTTCTTTTTGTCTGAATCGTCGCCAGTCTTCGATTGAGTGCGTCTGACAGCCAGCACTTAATGTGACGCCATGCGTAATTTGAATACTGTATTCCTCACCCATAATAAGCCATGTATTTGCAGGTAAGCGGGTACCGAATAAATGGGCGCCTTTCAGCTTTGTTCCCGTTACATCAGCGAGGCGTAAATTAGCATCATGAAAGTCGGTGCAAAATAAACTGGAATGGCTCAATGACGCGTAATCAAACTTTACGTGAGTAAAATCAGATCTCTCCAGATTGCATCCATTCATTGCAGCATGACGTAGTTTTGCCCGGCGGAAATTACAGTCGCTGAGATTGCATTTATTAAAGATACTCTTCTCAAGGTTGGTGTTATAAAAGTTGTGATCAGATAAGTCACTGTAGCTAAGTACTAACCTTTTTCCTTCTTCGCCTGCGGACTGAAGCCAGACGTTATGTTCCTGAAGTAGCGCCGATAATTCCTCTTCTGTCATTGAGTTCTTAGGCGTTTTTACTGGACGAGTTACAATTGACAGGTCATGCATGTTCTTTGATTCCTATTCAGATTTCTTTGTCATAATCGGCGTGACTTAGTAATAACCATTTTCTCCCTCCGTTTTTGGAGAGAAGACGCCAGGAAGGGGTCACGCAGATGGAAAGATAGCCATGCCGAATAGTGCGTCTTGGTCTGATTTGTCCCAGACGCCATTGCCTGAGGAGACATCGTGCCCGGATATTAACGCGTTCTGGTACCTTATGTTTATTCATGGTTGGCCACCCATTCATCAGCGCATGACGCCGCAAGTTTTTGGGTAAACACCCAGTCTAAACCTTCGCAGAAATGGACAAATCTCCGCGAACGTTTCTGCGAACTGGCTGTAAATATGTGCCAGCCCCATCTGAATCTGTAAATCATGTGATCTCCTGATTTCAGGTAAAAATAGTCCCGTCTAGGACGGGACAGCAGTGTATAATCCATTTTTAACCAGCATGATAATACTGAGCGGTGTTTGTTTTACTTTCTGATCGTGAGATTTAAGGCGAAATAGATCGCACGTTATTTATGACGTGTAGTAGAAATCATTAACCTAAGTAAACGCTATGCTCTTATTCAGGATCATGCGACTTTTCACACGCACAACACTTAGGGCGTAAGTCCGGGTGTAATGTATAGACGGGCTCCAGAATTTCACTGATTATATTATCAATTGAAATCTGTACTTTCTCCATATACTCTTCTGATTCCTCGTTGGTCACTTTACCTTCTGCTTCATACTCGTAAATATTACCCACTGATATACTCAGTTCTCGTACAACCATTAAAACGGATTGTTTAATGCTTACTGCTGCTTCACGATTGTGCATAGATGCTCCAGATAAATTTTTTAATAGCGTTGATTAATTAAATAACATGGTGAGTGTAAGGCGCTGATTTATTAAGCACCCTCATAAGGTTTCAACGTAGAGGGTATATAAGTCAATTCTGTCTTCTCGTGATGGCATTTAGGATTATTTCATATTGAGGAAATGCACAGTCCGGGTAATATGTTCTACCTCTACAGAGAGAGGTCACTATGAAAAATGTCGTACTGAGCATGCTTGCCAAAATTTCGAAAATTGACGCGGCAACGAAGCAGCTGACTGCCCGCGTCGAAGCACAGTCACTTCTCATCAGCGCGTTGGTTTTAGCCGTCAGCAAGCAGGGTGGTGTCACTGCGATGATTGAGAGTGCGAATAAAGCGATTAATACAGTTATTGAGTCGGCAGAGTCCGATGATATGCTCAAGTCAGATGCTGCAATTTTGCTGAGTGAATTGCAGGATTTGCTCACTATTTCCCGGGCCGTAGATGGGGCTGATACTGAAATCAACCATGAAGGTCTGACAGAGATTTCAGGAATGTCCTCTGGAAATGACAATTCAATTCAGGACAAGAGCTGACAATTTTTAGTGACGTATCGAAAGCCATTCGCTAATAAAAAAACCCGGCATTAAGCCGGGTGGTATAAACTGCACCTTTAAACGGAACCAGCAATGTTCCTTGCTTAAGCATAATGCCTAAGATTAAATCCGATACTAAGGAACACTTGTCGTTACGATAAGGTTATTTTTCAGTAAGCGAGTTACATGCATAACCACCTGAATCATAATGTTTATTCCAGCAGTGTGCTTTGGTTTTGGTTAGTCTGGTTGGCTTTTGTAATTATAAAAATCTTTCTTAGCGCTTAGCTCAAACCTGCTATCGAAATTAATGTGTGATGGCGGTCTGATTTTTTCCGGGCATCATGCAACTCTCACTTTATTCGCTCAGAAACGTAAAAAAAAAATCCCGCACAAGACGGGAAAGGGTCAAAGGAATGCAGGTATGCGGTCTGATAAATTACGCCCGGCAAGCCGGGCTAAGTCCCAACCGCGCATTGACTAGACGAGGAGTCAGAATTACTTCCTGACGAAGAGATTTATAATCTAATCGTTATTCGTTTTACTGAAAAACTTATCCATTCGTATATTTCATTTCACCTCTGTAATGATTTTTTTGATTAGCAAAATCAAGCCTTGCCAGTTTTCATCGCGTAAATCGATAGGCAGGGTGATTTTTGCTTGAGAGGTTTTAATTTCCCGAAACATTCGCGCCGCGCTTCACAAATCTTTCTTAACTCATATTCACTCGCTGAGGAATGATAATGCGTGATGTGAAGACGTGGCGTCCGCGGGTCAAAATTAAGACCGCATACGGGGCATTTTACGGATTGTTTCTTAAGACGATAAGACATTGATAACCCCCTTCAACAAAGGAGATGGCACTGATCAGTGCCATCTCGTTTGCTGCGAGGAAGCTGGGTTTTGCCACTTCGGGATATCGCACTCCTGTGCTCCTCCCGCCCGACTTTATTGTGCCGTCCAAACTAACTCGTAGTGCATTAGTTCGAGCGTTTCCGTTCCGCTACGGCAAAGATCACATGATGTGGCATTATATGTCAACACGTATTGTGTGATTTAATTTGATGTTCACGTTTTGTTATTGAATTTTATGTGATCTTTTATGCTCATAAACCCGCAATTTGGGTTTTTATGAGCATGAGTTAAGAACTTCGAACGAGGTCAATTTCAGATGTAAGATAAGATCATTCGCAAGACTTAAAAAAATTCATCATCCCATTGTGCCTTTACAACCTTACCGAGAATGCGACAATTTTCATCAATTTCGATGCTTTGATATCTCGCTGTAGTATTCATAGGCTCTAGCCACTGCTTACCATCCTCAGTAACAAATTTTTTGAAAGTTACTTCCGTCTTGTTGTAAACGATACTTACACAGTAGTGGCCAGATTCGATGTTTGCCTCAGGATCAACTAAAACAAGGATGCCCTCTGGAAAACTGGGTTTTACCCCATAGGGCGAAGTCATCGAATGCCCCGGAACCTGAAACCAAAAGGATTTTTTACTTGCCCGTGTTGTAGAGGAGTAAAACTTAGTATTACTGTCAAAAGTAATGGGATCTCCGCGCTCCTGACTTATTAATTGGTCTTTATTGAGCAGTGGATATTCGTGTTGTTTGTAAACTGTACTTGAATCATCACCAAATAAGATAAATGCAGGAGTTACCCCTAAAGCCAAAGCCAGTAAGGCCGCGTCGTCAGAATTTACTTTTCGCGAGCCGATCTCGTAATTGCCTAATCTTGAAGCTGTTACCCAGCCGCACTGTTTTGCTAACTGAGCCTGGCTCAACCTTTTTGCCTCTCTGAGCGCCCTTATTCTTTCCCCAATATCGTTAGACATTTCATTTCTCAATTAACGGAATTACACATGCCGTGAGTATAGCAGCCTCACGACGTGGTTGAAATTAAATCACAATTTGTGATAGTTAATATGTGATTACACTGGAGGCATTATGAACAATTTAGCTTTGATTCGAAAAAAAATAGGCATTTCTCAGGCTGTGCTGGCGAAGTCTATTGGCTGGGGGCCATCTCGGATCGCCAATTACGAGAGCAACATCCGAACCCCAAGCCTGGCCAGCTGTCGTCTAATCCTCAAGGGTCTGGAAACGCTCGGTCACACACTTACTATAGATGAGGTATTCCCTCCATAAAAATGATATTAAACATAAACTTACTAGAAGATTAATTATCACTAATCATCATCAGCGTCTCCGAAGTTCTTTGCCCGGAAACGCTGTTTCGATCATTTAGGAATTTATCCAATGGATAGAGCAAATGCACGCAAATCAGATGGCCTGAGTGTGAATGGCCGTCATCTTCTCTCCTTAGCCCATAAAGCGTTATTGCATACGCGGCAAACTGAAGTTGCTAAACGACTTAACGTAGCCGATTCAACAGTGCTAAGGCGAACTGAAAAATACCCAGAAATCATGGAAACGCTGGCAGCAAGTGGGGTAGAGGATTTCGTGTTGAGGGGAGAGATGAAAGTGCCAATGGAACAGTATCGATGGCTTCTCACCGTGGCCATACAGTTTGCCGAGTACGAACTGGAGCGCACAAAAGAGAAAACCCCGGACTGCTGTAACAGTACCGGGGTTTAGTGCAGAACAGTTTCGTCAGAAACCATCCCAATTATGTCAGCAGCAGCCGTGCAAGTAAACGGCTGCGATTTGAGTTAAGGGGCAGGAAATGTTCGCCAAAAAAATGAAGTCGCCAGAAGTTCTCTCATCCCATCCCAAAGTGCATTTGATGGCACAACATCTCCTGATTCCCCCTCGCTCAGTAGGCGAGGGCAGTCACCGTGCAAAGCAGGAGGGCAGTATTCGTGATAAGCGCGATATCACTGTGGCTGGTCTGCTTAAGTTCTGGTCTGTTGCGAAACATCATGCCCGAAAGGGTGTGATTCCTGATGCTGATCTCTCATACATCGATGCTGTCGTGAACCATCCCGGTTTCGGTCAGGCAATGCAGAAAGTAGGTTGGGTTAAGTATGACAAGCGGAGAAACTGCCTGGCGCTTACGGAAATGAAAGGGGAGCAACAGAAGATTGAAGGCAAAAAATCCCAGGCTGCATTGAGACAGCAGCGCTACCGCATGAGGCTTAAGGTCAGGAACTGGATAGTTGAGGGAAGGCGGGCTGCTGCTGAACTTGCTAATAGCTCACGTTTTAAAAATCAGACTGTCGTCATAAAGCATGATGAGGTTTATGACGAGGAGGGAAGGCTGCTGAAGTTAGGGTCAATCACTGTCGATGGCAAAACAACGCACGTTGGTTACTGCTACCCCCAACATAAAACAACTGACAAGCATGGCCGGCCATCCTGGGCATCAGACATATCGATCAGTGATTCTGACGTAACGCAGAGCGTCACCGGCAGCGTAACTCCCGGTGATTCTGGCGTAACGCAGAGCGTCACCGGCAGCGTAACGCCCGGTGATTCTGACGTAACGCAGAGCGTCACCAACATCGTAACGCCTGGTGATTCTGACGTAACGCAGAGCGTCACCGGCAGCGTAACGCCCGGTGATTCTGACGTAACGCAGAGCGTCACCGGCAGCGTAACTCCCGGTGATTCTGGCGTAACGCAGAGCGTCACCGACATCGTAACGCCCGATGATTCAGGCGTAACGCAGAGCGTCTCCGGCAGCGTAACGCCCGCTGAATCCGGTGTAACGCAGAGCGTCACCTACAGCGTAACAATCGGTGATTCAGGCGTAACGCAGAGCGTCACCGACAGCGTAACGATCGGTGATTCAGGCGTAACGCAGAGCGTCACCGGCAGCGTAACGCCCGCTGAATCCGGCGTAACGCAGAGCGTCACCGACAGCGTAACGCCCGGCGTTTCAGGCGTCACTCAGAGCGTCACCGGTAGCGTAACGCGAAACGTTCCTGGCGGGCTCACGCGTGTTATACCTTCGCGCGCGCGCACCCGTTTTAGTTTTTTAAGATCTAAAACCCTAAAATCAAAACCTAAAACAACACACATCGCGCGCGAGAAAATTTCATGGCCTGTGGATAACTTCGACCCCAACAGCAAAATCACGTTGACCCCTGATTGGCTGACTGACTTTCCAACCCCCTGGGTGAGCAAGTCCTCCCCACGTAAAACCCGGCCCAGCGGTTGTGCCTTCGACGCCATGCGCAACGTGACCCAGAGCGTGACAATCCTGAGAACCGGAAACTCCGCCACCTGTGTCACTCGCAAGCGTGCCGCATGTGGCTCAACGGGTGGAGGCAATGCACAATCAACTGAGCAGGCTAAATTCAGGCTTGACCCACACTGGACAACCTCAAGCCAGTTTCTCATACATGCCAGGGATATCGGCATCGAGCTAGATACTGACGCATCGAACTATGAACTGAGCGAGTTTGTAAATTACTGGATGGAAGAGGGCGCACTGCACACTCAGAAGCAGTGGGAGACGAAGCTGGCACGGTTTATAGGCAAGGGGCGTAAGCGGGCGGCTAAGCATGCTAAACGCCGTCAGGACTTTACAATTCCAACCAGCATGGATTACGCCATCCCGCATGGGTTTCATGGGGGATGAACAGACAGCCATGATTAAAACAGATCCTTTAGTGAACATGGGAGTCTGGAGAGCTGCTAAGAGCGAACAGCGGACGTAATGTCTTAGTTACAAACAGGTAAAGCCACTTGATGTATGCTGGGTCAGCCTATAAAGGATGAGAAAATGACTGAAAAAAAAGAACACTTCTGGAACCGTATGGTCCCAGAGCTGACGGTAACTGATTTTCCCGTCTCACTGCACTTCTATGTCTCTGTGCTTGGCTTCAACATAATGATAAAGCGAAAAGAACCCGATTTTGCTTACCTCAATCTTGGTGAAGCCCAACTAATGCTTGAGCATACCACCCGGATGGATGGAACACGGGAGAACTTACAAGGCCACACGGACGCGGCATAAATTTTCAGATAGAAGTTGATGACATTGAACAGATTCTAACCCGGGTGCATGCGCATGGCGTAACGCTTTATCGGGATCTCCATGATAGCCATTACAGCATAGGAGAAAGCTCTGCCTGCCAAAGAGAGTTTCTCGTGCAGGATCCAGATGGTTATCTTTTGCGGTTTAGTCAGTTTATCGAATGAGATAATAGTGTCCGCTTCTGGGGCGGGGCAGGGAGATTAATGCATTGAAGGTCCGCTGTGAGCGAAAAGCGGACGCTGGTATATAGCAAACGAGCGCCCGTTAATAATACACAGAAGGTTTACTTAACCCGTTTCCCCGTTTCGTCAATGACCTTTTCGCCATTTTCTTTGGTAAAAGAGCCTTTCTGACTTTCAGGTAGAATATCCAGCACCATTTCGGAGGGGCGGCAAAGACGTGTGCCGAGCGGTGTTACTACAACCGGCCGATTAATTAGGATCGGATGCTGAAGCATAAAATCAATCAACTGTTTATCAGAAAATTTGTCCTCTTCAAGACCCAGCAGCTCATAAGGTTCGACATTCTTACGCAGTAATGCACGTACTGAAATATCCATATCTGAAATCAGTTTGATAAGTTCATCACGAGTTGGGGGCGTATCGAGATAATAAATAATGCTTGGTTCGTTACCGCTGTTACGGATCATCTCCAGCGTGTTACGTGAGGTGCCACAGGCAGGGTTGTGATAGATGGTAATGTTGCTCATATCAGTATCTCATTACAAAGTGACAGATAGCCGCCACGCCAGCGCGGCCAGAGTGACAAACAGCACCGGCACAGTCATGACAATGCCGGTACGGAAGTAATATCCCCAGGTGATCGTCATATTTTTCTGGGCAAGCACATGCAGCCACAGCAGGGTTGCCAGACTGCCAATCGGGGTGATTTTCGGGCCTAAATCGCAGCCAATCACATTGGCATAAATCATTGCCTCTTTGACGATGCCAGTCGCCGTACTTCCTTCAATCGACAGCGCACCAATCAGCACCGTTGGCATATTGTTCATCACTGATGAGAGAAATGCCGTCAAGAAGCCGGTGCCGAACGTCGCTGCCCATAACCCCTTGTCTGCCAGCAGATTCAGCACGCCAGACAGGTACTCCGTGAGCCCTGCATTGCGCAGGCCATAGACCACGAGGTACATGCCCAGCGAGAAAATAACGATCTGCCATGGCGCACCGCGCAGGACTTTCCCGGTGTTGATGGAATGACCTCTTTTCGCCACCATAAAAAGCACTGCTGCGCCAGCCGCCGCTATCACACTGACCGGGATCCCCAGCGGCTCCAGAACAAAGAAACCGACAAGCAGCAATAACAGGACAATCCAGCCCGCCCTGAAGGTTCCCGGATCTTTGATCGCACTGGCAGGCTTCTTCAGCAGCGAAACGTCATACGTTGCCGTAATATCCCTGCGGAAGAAGAGATGCAGCATGATCAGCGTGGCCGCAATCGCTGCAGCATCCACGGGAATCATAACGGAGGCATACTGCGTAAAGCCCAGACCGAAGAAGTCCGCCGAGACGATATTCACCAGGTTAGAAACAATGAGAGGTAGGCTGGCTGTATCTGCAATAAATCCTGCTGCCATGACAAAGGCCAGTGTCGTGCCCTGGCTGAACCCCAGTGCGAGCAGCATCGCAATCACAATAGGCGTCAGGATTAGCGCGGCGCCGTCATTGGCAAACACCGCAGCAACAGCGGCACCGAGCAAGACTATCCAGGTAAACAGCAGGCGACCACGTCCGTTACCCCAGTGGGAGACGTGCAGTGCTATCCATTCAAAGAAGCCGGACTCATCGAGCAGCAGGCTGATGGTGATGACCGCAATAAATGCCGCTGTCGCATTCCAGACGATATTCCAGACAACGGGAATATCAGCGATATGGATGACACCGGTCCCAAGAGCCAGCACTGCCCCGATACTCGCGCTCCAGCCAATACTCAGACCTCTGGGTTGCCAGATCACCAGTACCAGCGTCAGTAAATATATACTCCCTGCCAAAAGCATCTCAGACTCCATCATATATGCTTATGTAAATATGTCACCCTGCCTCAACAGGAGGTGCTGGCTGATTTTTCCAGCCATTCACGCACATCCTCCCGCATACACTGCCAGGACGTTGTGATTGTCTCAGCTGCCCACGCCGGTATGTGGGGTGACAGACGATAGTGGATCCATTTGCCTGCACGACGGTCAAGAACCAGCCCAACATCGCGAAGGATAGCCATATGTCGCGAGATTTTGGGCTGCGATTCAGAGGTGGCCGCGCAGATATCGCAGACGCACAGTTCACCGGACTCCCGGAGAAGCATGACGATGGCGAGCCGTGTTTCATCCGACAGGATTTTGAATAACTGAACAGGTTGTAGCATTTATCACTCCGTTCCCTTTAGAATACACATATGCTAAATCATATGTATTGATTTTGAAATCACCAGTTCTCTCCGGAGGAGAAAAATGGAAGAATTTCCTGCCCTGAACACAGAATGCTTTGATCAACACATCGCGAAACGCCTCCACCCGCAGGAACCGCCACGGATTCTGATCCTGTATGGCTCAGTAAGAGAGCGATCCTACAGCCGTTTTGCCGCGGAAGAAGCTGGTCGCCTGCTGACGGAGATGGGCGCGGTGGTAAAACTCTTTAACCCCTCCGGTTTACCCCTGCCGGATGATGCGCCGGACACGCACCCTAAAGTGACCGAGCTACGCGGTCTGGTCAGATGGTGTGACGGGATGGTGTGGAGTTCTCCGGAACGGCACGGGGCTATGAGCGCAGTTATGAAGGCGCAGATTGACTGGATACCCTTAAGTGAAGGCGCGGTTCGTCCTTCACAGGGCAAAACACTTGCGGTAATGCAGGTCTGCGGCTGTTCTCAGTCCTTCAATGCAGTGAACCAGATGCGTATTCTGGGCCGCTGGATGCGGATGTTTACGATCCCCAACCAGTCCTCCGTAGCTAAGGCATGGCAAGAGTTCGACGAAAATGGACGAATGAAACCTTCGTCATGGTATGACCGCATCGTCGATGTAGCCGAGGAGCTGTTTAAAATCACACTGCTGCTTAAGGGACAAACCGGTTATCTTGCGGATCGTTACAGCGAGCGGAAAGAGAGCCATCGGGAGCTTTCATCCCGTGTCAATCAGGACAAAATATAACGTCTGTTCTTCGTGAATCCATACTGCATGAGTTAAACAACGTCCGCTATTGGCTTTCAGCGGACGAGGTAACGATCCGCTATAAGCGAAGACCCTACGTTCCTAGCCTAAAGTGGATGTCTACGCTTCCACTCAGCAATTACATCACCCAGATTTTTTGGTACGTCATTTCGTATCCAGGCCATAAACTCGCGATCAAACCGGAATCTGGACCGCACTCATACATCATGAAACGGTGAACGTTTTGTATGTTTTTGTAGTCTTTATCCACCATTGTCAAACGTGTTAATGAAGAACTATGCCAATCGATTTTCACTTGTTGAATCCTGTTTAAAACAAACGATAGCGGTGTTCAAATTTAACACGCTGGCTTTGAAATGCCCGCTTCAACACTTAGTTAAGGGCAGCGCGATCAATATTAGCTTGATGTAGCAAGCAAGAGGGCGCGCAGCACACCCAGAAGCACTGGTAGACAAAGCTTGCCCGCTTTATCCCGAAGGGGCGTAGGCTTACGGCAAAGAAGCGAACTTCTCTACGGGATATCACTGACATGCCGAGTGCCGATGCCGATAATGCGTTACTGAAAGGATTCAGGGGGTGATGGAGAAATAAACCCATACCAACTATTGTTGGCTTATTTTACTGTTCAGATGAATCCTTGTGTCACGCTTCGAATAAAGACATAACACTCCTATCAACTCGAGAGCACACTCAGCTTTTTGCAAGTCGATATTCGATAAACTAAGAATGAATAAACCTCTAGATGATAATAACTGAACGAATTTATGAGATTAAGATTACTCAGCGGCAGGGGGGCATGGCCACCAAATCCTGCCGGCACATATCTGTATGTGTTAAGCCGAAACGATGATAACTGTGCTGGATGGTGAACGAAATACTTATGTACATAAAGTAAGGTTTATATTCACGTAGCACTCAGAATTCGCAATGCTTCTCGGTTAAACGCAGGCAAATCTTCAGGCGTTCGGCTGGTTACCAGCTTATCGTCATCTACTACAACTTCTTTGTCATAAAAATCTGCCCCCGCATTACGCAAGTCAATGGCGATAGCTTTAACACAGGTCATCTTTCGTCCGCGAACACCATTAGCGCTTATCAATAGCTGAGGTCCATGACAAATCGCAAACACAGGTTTCCCACTTGCGACAAACTCTTTGGTAAAATTAACAAACCTGTCATCGCCACGCAGTGTGTCAGGGGAATGCCCGCCGGGGAGCAGTAATGCATCAAATTCTGCCGGGTAAACATGATCAATATCTTTCTCGATTTTGACTTCCGCTTTACCTTGTTTTCCTTTAACAATCTTTCCCGCCTGCATTTCGATGGTGACGACTTCATGTCCAGCCTTTGTATAGGCTTCTGCAGGCGAGGTAAATTCAGTATCTTCGAATTCATCCGTTATCAGGACTGCTATCTTCTTACCCATTTTGATCTCCTCGCTGTAAAAATTCAATGCACAAGTTTCTGGCACCCCAACAATTCTGGTAGCCATAGCTTGAAATGCAAGCCAGACGGTTGCAGGATAAATGGCCCACTCTCGGGCGAATTCTGTCATGAGTCAGGCCTTGATATGGGCATTACTCCCTCAGAATAATATAAAGTCAGATAATATGGCTTATTCGGTGCCTTTGAACTAGTTTGGGCTGCTCCCGTCACTCTTTCTTAACAACTTAGCCGCTTCTAATGCAAAAATTTTCGTTTGAAGTTCATTTGATGAAGCAGCTACCTTTTCAAGTTCGTACAAAATATTTTCCTTATTTACCGCTATACCTTTGGATGTCAGTTCTGTTACAGCAGAGCCTATGGCCCTATTAATCAATCCTGTTCTGATAGATCTCATTTTTCTGGATGATGAAAGAAGTGATTTTATTAAACATTAAAATAGATATAAACTATGATATTTCAACTATTTTTTCTAACCTATTAATTTTACGACGGAAATTAATAAGCGAACCAGCCTTTATGATGTTATCACTTCAAGATGAATTTTTTAGGGTGGTTATAGTTAACGAGACGGATTAACTCGTCTTGGATATTTATATGTTATGTATGAAAAGATAAGTTGAGTACGGGTCAGAGTGTATACTGTAGAGTAGGGTAGTAGTGCCTTTTTTTAGCAAAAGTTATTTTTTTTCCGGTTAGTTAAAACATAACGGTGGCATTAGCCGATACTTGTCATAACTGCTGTTTAAGAATGGTTATGGATATATAACTGTATGAAAATCAGAATCCTATGGGCTATTATTCATCTGAAGATAAAGGTTTTTATAACATACTCTGCAGGGAGAGTATTAAGCTCTATCTTACAAAAAAAATCCCGCCGAAGCGGGCGTCATATAGATGACAACACCAGGGGAAAACGTACCAGGCTTTAGTTACTTTCCTGCATGAAAGCATTCGCTAGCCTAGTGATAATTATGCGTCCGTTAAATAAGTAAGTTAACAATCTCGCGAGTTGCAATATAATGACCCATTATTAGGAATAATCTTAAATGCTTTAAACGAGGCGCAAATAGAACTTATCAGTTTTTGCATCATTTTACCGGCGCGCTATGCTTCCTAGCAGGTAACTTATATCTCAACAGGAGGTAGTTATGGAGACTTACAGGGGCGGCGCTGGTAATTTTGCTTCAGATCGTGAGCGTGCTGCCGAAGCCGGTCGAAAAGGCGGTAAGGTGAGTGGCGGCAATTTTAGAAACGATCCTGAACGAGCAAGAGAAGCAGGTCGTAAAGGCGGCAAGATAAGCCGACGGAATAAAGTATAAGCAGGCCGCAATGCTAACGCCTTGTTATTCATGCTACCTGCTTAAGGTGGTTTTTATATAACATTTTTACAATGTCAGTCTGTATTTATAAGTATCAGTTCCTGATAAGGCGTCCGGTGACATATTTTTTTGAATATGAATCATACTTTCTAAGCATCCGGCAGCATACATACTGCTTCTTGATACAAAGGGGGTACTCCAAGGCGATTTTTAACTTCATGAAAGTATTGAATAATTTTTTGGAATTTAAAATCTCTTAGACAAATATTTTCAAGTTTAACTCCTTAGTGCTTATTTAGAGTTATTAGCGCACTTTTGAGGGTTAACCATGTGCTTGTTTTAGCGTATGCATTTTTCACTGGCGTATGCCCCTTTAAAAACATTGACACTGTATGATACTGTCGGACTTACTTTCGGAGGTCACTATGCCCTATAATTCACGAAGTTCACTACCTGATAATGTTAAAAATGTTCTCCCTGCGCATGCACAGGACATATACCTAGCAGCATTCAATAATGCCTGGGATGAGTATAAAGATAAAAAAGACAGGAATGATAACAGCTCGCGCGAAGAGGTATCACACAAGGTTGCATGGGCCGCAGTAAAGCATCAATATGAGAAAGGTGAAGACGATAAATGGCATAATAAATCGAATTAAAATTAACACTATTTCAACGTCAAAAACATTAACGGACGGTGTTAGGGAGATAACCTGAAAGCTATCATGTGTTGTTAAGTTGTGAGTTATGAACATTGAGTTGAGATATTTCTATCACTACGAATAGATAAAGGTTCGACACACGGGACTATTTTCAGCAAACTTACAGACAGGCCTGGCATATCAACATCAAGTCAGATTCTGACGCATCGAATTATGAGCTAGCCAAGTTTAATAACTAGTTGATGAACGAGGGCGCAAAGTATTTGCAGAAACAGTGGAAATCAAGCTTTCCCATTTTATAGCGAAAGTTCGCAAGATTACTGGTAAGGATGGAGTTCGCTGAGATGTTACTTTTGTACTCAGAGCTGATTTTGTAATACCGGAAGCGTTGAGGTGAAAGCGAAGTTATTTTTTAATGTTCACTTGATTTTTATCTTTCATGAGAAGACAGAGGACATAGCTCGGTTACTAGGGTTTTGCAAGTAATATTAATTTTATTGAGCGCTGACATTTTTCCCCTATGACAATATTCAAATCGAACTGAGGGTACTCAGTTAAATGCAGTCGTTACTCATGAGTTGATGCATTAGTTCATGATAATAATCCTGAGCCATGGAGAATGTTTTTAGTAATGTAACTCACGAGTACTAGTTGTGATGAAAGTTCTAAATTCTGGCTCAAGGTTAAATAAACTTCACATTTCAATTCTATCTTCCTTCCGTTTTTTTGGTGTTATCCCCACCTTGAGAAATTTTCAAGACATACTACCTGGGTTGCCTAAATAAGATCACAGCAATATGTACTTTATCGCTATAATCTGCACATTTTTGCTGTGCAAATTTTCTGATGAAACCACTTGAAGATGTTCTATTTATTTGATTTGGCACTTTTCTGAAAATGACTAAACATAAGTTTAATCGTATGATTGACTGCTTAACTTTAAATTGTACCCTCACAAAACCGACGATTTGACAAGATGATGATAAATAATAAAATCATTTGTTTTCAGTCCATTATGCACAGAAGCCTACTAATATTTAAATCAAAAAAATATTTTCTCTCAAATTGTTATCAATGTAAAAAAAGTGGCAGCATGTAGTAAAAATGTTGTAATGTGTAATGGATGCCTTGCAGACAATGTAGATCATCTCTCGATGGTAGTTTGTAAAGTATTCCAACAGTCTTTATCGTAAAAGGTTTTTTGATGGTCGATTTTTATTTTTCAATTCAGATGATTACTACGCGTAGTATTCTTATTTATAACAGATAAAATGGCGGAAATAATGCTGTTTAATATTTTGTATTCTTGAATAATTACGGCCTGAATGAGTATAAGTTTTAGTGAGTGCCGAATTTGTCTCAAATTACGAAATTTTCAATTTTTAATGACCTATTTTCGTGCTGGTAGCGAGCACAGAATTCAATTTTTCAAGAGTGTTAGAAAAAAACTCAGGTTATTACTACTTTCTTACCGAGTCCAGGTTACGACTCACACAGCAAACTATATTGGAAACTATCATGTACAATTATAAGGCAATTAAGTACTACGTCAGTGATCATATTAATAATGGATTGTTGTTACATACTGAACGTTGTGAACACCTCCCTCCAGTTGAATCAAGAGCGTTTATCGGGAGTTGTTATACACCTAAACAAGCAATTGCTGTGGCATTGGTGCAGTACGCGAGTGTTACTTATTGCCCGCAGTGCTTAGGTTTGGATCAAGACCAGCAAACACTAGTAAAGCCATTAAAACTGGCACAGGTTCATGTTAGCCGCGAAGCCAGGAAACCTCAGCGAAAGCTTAAAACGAAAGTGCTTAAAGCTGTTCGGCATTCACCTCACCAGCGGCTTTTCCCCTGATGCCGTTGAAAACATATCGATAAACATGAACTCCGGTGTGGCGGCATCAGCGGGAGAAGCAACGTCCCATGGATATTCATTTCTCTGACTGAAAATATGATGATAGCCAGTGGGATATGGACGCGACAAAACGTTTCTTTTTGCTGGCGAGTACCAGAATGGAATTTTCCGCGCCCGGCAGTGATGGAAGGGCTTCGGGAGAGATGGTAAGGTGCGCTTTTTATCATCCGGACTCTGTCTCTTTATGAAGAAACTGCTCCATTCTCCTCTGGCTCCCGGTCTGTTGCTTATTATGCTTTCAGTTACCGCAATCATCATGGAAAACACTGCCGCCGACGGCCTCTACCATCAACTGGTGCATGCCTCACTGGGGGGGTGGCAGGTTGAAAAGGTTGTCAATGACGTGCTGATGAGCGTTTTCTTTCTGCTGGTTGGACTGGAAATAAAGCGTGAACTGCTGTCGGGTAAACTTGCACAGTGGGATCAACGTATCCTACCGGGTGCAGCTGCGCTGGGCGGAATGTTGGTGCCCGCGGCCTGTTTCGTTTTTTTTAATCATGATAATCCTCAGGCGCTGAATGGCTGGGCCATCCCGTCAGCCACAGATATTGCATTTTCTCTGGGTGTTCTTGCCATGATGGGAGATAAAGTGCCTCCTTCACTCAGGGTGTTTCTGGCAGCGCTGGCAATTATTGATGATCTGGGTGCGGTAATCATTATCGCGGCATTTTACACGCACAGCCTCAGCTTGATTATGCTGGGAGGCGCTGCTGCTGTGACACTGTGCCTGATAATCCTGAACAAATCCGGGGTGAAGTCGCTGTCCGCTTATCTGCTAACAGGCATGTTACTGTGGTATTTTGTTTACCATTCCGGCGTTCACGCCACTGTGGCAGGTGTCATTCTTGCGCTTTCTATTCCGCACACCGCACGTACGCATGCGCAATTTTCTCCACTTAGCCGGCTTGAGGTTAAGCTTTCTCCTTGGGTTGCTTTCCTCATCGTTCCTGTTTTTGGCTTTGTAAATGCCGGGGTGAATTTGAAGGGCATTTCTGCTGAACAGCTGCTGTCTCCCATTCCTGTCGGGATCGCACTGGGACTATTTGTGGGTAAACAACTGGGCGTAGCGACAGTCTCATGGTTACTGATCAGGCTCCGAATGGCCCGTATGCCTGAAGGCGCGACAGCCGTCCAGTTTTATGGTGTGGCTATTCTCTGTGGGATAGGTTTTACCATGAGCCTGTTTATTGGTGGTCTGGCTTTCCCGGGCGATGATGTAATGCAAACTGAGCTTAAAGTGGGTGTACTGGCAGGATCAGCATTGTCAGCGCTTGCCGGTCTGATTTTCTTAAAACTGGCGACAGTAAGTCGACATAATGAGCAGGTAGCATAATTTCATGGGACTTATAACTTGCCAGTGATGTGCCTGCCGACATGCGTTTCGGGAGACCCCCGTGCATAACCTTTTTTTAAAGGCCCCCTCCAGGCTCAGGGTTATTTTCCACCCATGCGGCTTTCTGGTGATGCTTTACAGCCTCACGATGTTGCTACCGGCACTCATGGCACTTTTTAACCGCGATCGCAGTTATCTTGATTTCCTGTCAACGTTTGCACTATTTTTCAGCGGGGAACTGGCCTGTGGGCCATCACCCGCTCCCCAGGGCTGCAGTTGCGCACTCAGGATGGCTTTATCATTATTGTGCTTTTCTGGCTGCTGTTTTCGATAATCAGTGCTATGCCTTTCTGGCTGAATGACTCACTGGGCTTCAGTTTTGCCGATGCGATGTTTGAAGGCGTTTCAGGTATTACGACGACGGGTGCCACTGTCGTTGAGAGTGTCAGCGAACTTCCCGCACAACTGAATTTCATCGGCGGTCTGGGTGTCATTGTTCTGGCTGTCGCGGTACTTCCCTTACTAGGCATTGGTGGAATGAAACTCTATCAGTCCGAAATGCCGGGGCCGTTCAGGGAAGAACGCCTCACCCCCCGCCTTGCCGACACAGCTAAAAGCCTGTGGCTTGTCTACACGGCCCTGGGCGTAAGCTGTTCTCTGGCCTACTGGATGGCCGGACTACCGATTTTTGATGCGATATGTCATGGATTATCAACGGTTTCACTGGGAGGGTTTTCCACGCACAGCGAAAGTCTGGGGTTCTATCAGAATCATGCGGCTGAACTTGTTGGTGGGGCGTTTTCACTGCTGTCCGGGCTCAATTTCACGCTCTGGTATATGGCGCTGATAAAGCGCACGCTAAAGCCGTTCAAAAATAACGCGGAACTTCGCTTTTTTCTGGCGGTTGTCACGGTCGCAGTGCTGATCACGGCCTGGCAAATCTGGCATGCTGGCATGTATGATGTAACGGATAGCTTTATTCATGCCTTCTTTCTCACCAGCTCCATGATCACGGATAATAGCCTCGCAACGGCCGGCTATGCCAGTTGGCCCTCACACACCATCATCTTTTTGTTGATCGCCAGCTTTTTTGGGGGCTGTGTGGGTTCCACTTGCGGAGGCATTAAAGCACTTCGCTTTCTGGTGCTGTTCCGACAGAGCCGCCACGAAGTACACCAGCTGGCACATCCACGCGCCATCCTGAGTGTTCGTGTGGGCAACAGCGTAGTCAGTGACAGAGTGCTTCGGTCAGTCTGGAGTTTTTTCTTTCTGTACGTTTCAATGACGGTCTTACTGGTTTGGCTGCTCAATATGATGGGTTATGATCTGCTGACCTCGTTTGCCACTGTCGCAGCCTGCATCAACAATATGGGGCTTGGCTTCGGTGAAACGGCATCAACGTTTGGCACGCTGAATGACACTGCCAAATATCTGATGTGTGCGGCAATGCTGATGGGGCGGCTGGAAATCTATCCGCTGCTAATCTTGTGCTCACGCTTTTTCTGGCGGTCCTGAGATGTCTCGTCAGGTTTCTGATATGAATATTTGCTAAAAAAAGAGGCGCATTCAGCGCCTCTTTTGAGTTATATGCGCTTTTAGCGTACTACGTGCAGGAAATGCAGATGCTTCTCATACTGATCGAGAATGTCATGAATAATTTGTTCCTGTGTCCATCCCATGACGTCATAGTCTTGTCCACCCTCTTTGAGATAGACTTCGGCGCGGAAGTACCTGTGCTCCTCATCCCGATCCGTGTCGGACATGCCGGCCAGCGCGAAAGCCGGCTGCATGTACGAGCGTAGCCTGACCTGATACACAAAGTTCAGTTCGTTGCCGAGGTCAACTTCAAAGTGCAGGCCATCATCAGTATCGGTAAGGGTATGCGAAACGGTATTCTGTTTCGCCAGCTCCTGTTCAACCATTTCCATTGCGGGCTGGATCACCTCGGTCATAAAACGCTTTACCTGTGAACGCTTAGGAAAGTAGGCAATATTGCGCAGTCGGCGTTGCCAGGAAATAGGGTTACGTGCTGCCGTGGGCGCAATGGTCGCGATTTGCTTGCTGTCACGCTTCCACGCATCAACCCGCAGCGCCTTCATGAGGCCATAAATTGACATCAGCAGAATAACGGCAAAGGGCAGGGCGCTGGCGATAGTCACCGTCTGCAGCGCCTTCATACCCCCGGCAAGCAACAGCGTTACAGCAACAACACCCATGAGCCCGGCCCAGAATATACGCTGCCATACCGGAGTCTTATCCGTTCCTCCGGAGGCAAGCGTATCCACTACCATCGCGCCTGAATCAGCAGACGTGACGAAAAACACCACAACCATGGCCATGGCGATAAACGACAGGACCGAACTGAACGGGAAGTGCTCGAGAAAATTGAACAGCGCCAGCGTCTGATCTGACTGTACCGTCTCGGCCAGATCCCTTGCTCCTTTCTGCATGATAAGCCAGATGGCGCTGTTGCCAAAAAAGGTCATCCACAGCAGGGTAAAGCCCGCCGGCACAAACAGCACGCCGGTCACAAATTCGCGGATTGTACGGCCCCGGGAGACTCGGGCGATAAACATCCCGACGAACGGCGACCAGGCCAGCCACCAGCCCCAGTAAAACAGTGTCCATCCTCCCAGCCATTTGCTGGACTTCGGCTCGTAGGCATACAGGTTGAATGTCTTCGTCACCAGTTCAGAAAGATATCCACCAGTATTTTCAACAAATGATTTCAATAACAGTACTGTCGGCCCCAGCGCGCCGACCAGGATAAGCAGTAGCACCGCAAGGCTGAGGTTAATCTCGGAGAGGATGCGAATACCTTTATCCAGACCGGAGACCACTGAAAGCGTAGCCAGTGCCGTGATGACAACGATCAGAATAACCTGCATGGTTTCATTTACCGGCACGCCAAATAAGTGATTGAGTCCCGCATTTACCTGCAACACGCCGTATCCCAGTGACGTCGCAACGCCGAGTACGGTTCCGATCACAGCGAAGATATCGACGGCATGTCCCATCCATCCATAAATTCTGTCGCCGATAAGAGGGTAGAGGGCCGAACGCAGAGTAAGTGGCAAGCCATGACGGTAACTGAAAAAAGCCAGTATCAGCGCCACGATGGCGTAAATGGCCCAGGCATGAAGCCCCCAGTGAAAAAAAGTGATGCGAAGCGCTTCTTTGGCCGCCTGTACGGTTTCAGGCGAGCCGGAAGGCGGCGCCATATAGTGCATAACGGGCTCAGCCACGCCGAAAAACATCAGGCCGATACCCATTCCGGCTGAGAAGAGCATGGCAAACCAGGAGTGATAGCTGAAATCGGGTTCGGCGTGATCGGGGCCGAGTTTTATGTCACCGTAGCGAGACAGGCCCAGATAGGCTACTGTCAGAAGAATAAGCGCAACGGCTAAAATGTAAAACCAGCTGGCGTTGGCAAAGAGGGCGTTTTGCAACGCACCGAGTTGCACGTCCGCCTGCTCGGGAAAAAGTGCGGCAAATGCAACCAGCACAACTATAAGCGCGGCAGATGTAAAGAACACCGGTGGATTAATGTGGATTCGTTTAGCGATTTCGCCAGGTTCAGAAGAAGTCATAACGTTCCTGTACAGATTGAATGAATTCCAAATGTAACAATCAGTATGGAACAGTAAAACCCATGTGCCAGCAAATGCGCAATTATTCAGCAGCGGGTTGCCGTAAATCGGAAGTTATGAGGTAAATTCATCTTCAAGCCTTTTACTCAGGCCTGTTACTCAAGCCAGTAGCTGTAAATTCGCCTGCAAGAACTTCCAGAATGTGAAAATCCCCCTTATAAGTGAGTGCCTGCCTTGCGCGCTCAAGCGCTTGTTCTGAATGACGCCTGGCTTCACTTTCATATCTTTCGGGTCGAAAGCGCGCTAGCGCAATCAGGGCCTTCTGTAACCGGATGTGCACCTCGACCAGAGCCGCACCATCACGCGCGATGGGCGTAAAAATATCATCAAACATATCATTGAGTTCGGCTGGTCGGATGAAAAGCCGGTAGTAAGGCGTATCTACAACATCTGCACCGTCAGGCTGGCTGAAGAGCCTGACGGCTCTGCCAATGATGTCGATTGCCGTTCCAGGATCGTTTACAGCTGGGGAAAGTGCGCGTGAGGCTATTTCGGACAAAACGCTCAGCCCAAACCGTGGGTCCTGGTCAAATGATCGCTGAGCTCCAATCGTAAATGCCTCCCTCAACTCGCCGGACTGCTCCGGAGATAAGGCTTTCTGGCTCCACAACAAGGGGCAGGTTAAGTGAATAAATACACCGGGTCGAGTGTTGAGATAGAGCCAGACGCTGTGCTTTTCAGCAAAATCAGAAAGTCGCCTGAGATCCACGTGCTGTAAATAGCCGACGCTGCAGGGCATCAGCGGGAAATCTGTGGTGGGCTCAACATCCCCATGCCAGGGAGAGCATCCCATGCAGGGATCCCTGAGACGTTCAGCGAGCGGCAGCGCAGTGGCCTCTTCAACGCGCTGGGATGTTTCAGCCATGCGTCCGAACTGCGAAAGATGCTGGATCCAGCGAAGCAGCGTAATGACGATCATCACGATGACCATCAGCGTGACAAAGAAAAGTACGACGCGCCCCTGCCTGCCGTAAGCCCCCATACCCAGCGCCACAATGCCTACAAGGCTGTACAGAAACGAGCCAATAAAAGTGGCGAGCACGTTCTGTGTCGTTCTGTCCTCCAGCAGCAGTCGAGTAGCGCGTGGCGTTACGCTGCTACTGGCTGTGTTATAGGCAGACACCATGATGTTGAGTGAGAAAGTGGTAACCGCCAACATGCTGGATGCAAGAATACCAAGAATTTTATCAACCGCATCGGTGCCGATAATGCCGGATACCGTTGGTGGGATAAACGATTTTATCGCAATGGCTACAAGAGCGGTTATAACGGCCAGCACCGCAAAGAGGGAGCTTCTGAACCACAACTGCCGGGTTAGCTGACTAAGTATCCATTGAGTTTTCGACATCCCTGTATCCTGAATGTTGAGGTCATAAAAAATCCAAGAAGACAGTGGGCTATCTTCTATACGGGTTTCGGCATCGTGCCGGAGTGCGCAGTATTAAATCTAAGCCACAGCGCACTTAGCGCAATCTTTTCACGGCGACCTGTGAATTAGTTTAGCCCGGCAAAACTCCTGCTGACGCCTTCATGCGCTCAAGTACCTGAAGGATATCTTATTTGTTGACTGAGATCCCCTTTTTAGTCAGCGCACTGACGGCAGTTCCGATAACCGATACAATCAGTAAAGTTCAGCCATGTTTCCTATGTTTTGTGGCGTGATGAGAGATTAATTATTCAGTCATCCGTTAAGTTAAAAATTTTATCTCTGAAGTGGCTATAATGCCCACTTCAGAGATTCGACTGTAATGCAGAGGTCAGATAAGGAAGTCATCCAGAGACTTACCACCATCAATAGCCACCTTAATAACAGCAGGTGTTCTGCCCTGCCCAGTCCATAACTTCTCCTGACCGTTTTCACTATACTTATATTTAGCAGGGCGGGGGGCACGTTTAGTGACAATCTTACCAGCAGAGGCAAAAGATCCCAGCAGTTCATTTGGATCGATACCGTCCTGAAGCATCAGCTCACGATATTTAGCCAGCTTTTCTTCTTTCTCACGGACGGCAGCTTCTGAAGCCTGGATTTCTTCAAGTCGTTCAGAAACGACGACCTTAAATTTTTCCAGCATTTCTTCCAAATCTGCAAGCTGGAATTCGCGAGCCTGGGCGCGCAGAGAACGAATATTATTTAATGACTTAAGTGCATCACTCATGTACTTCTCCTGGAAGTGGCGTTGCAGAGAAATTGAAAAAGTTATAATCGTTACGGTTAAAAATCAGTGATATTATAATATACACTGAGATAAGCACATCATACCCCTTTTCAACAACGACTTTCAGAATGTGTAATATTTTTATATTACTTCTGATTTTTTTAAAAAAATCAGAAGTAAAGTGCAAAGGTGCTGATCGAAATCTGCGTGAATATTCCTTTATGCGGCTAAATTCCCTGCACTTTCCCTGTGTTCCAAATGCAACCTTGTCCTTAAACTTAACCAGCGATAAAGCGGCAAAATAACAGTTATTCCTCATGAGTGTCTTGTCAACATTCACGACAGTGTCTTTTTAACGAGTTCTGAATTGAACTCAGAATTCGCACTATAACGTTGATATGAAAGAATCCATGCGCAAGAAGTGTTTGACGAGCAATCCTGATTCCTTCTCCAGGCTGCCTGAGGGCTTACATTAATTATGTCACAGCAACAAAGAACGGCTGAAGTGAGAATTCAAAGGACGTGTAAATTATCCCCCGGTGCATCCACGCTCCGATAATTCTCCAGCTAATCATAGATTCAGGGTTGCACGAAGATTATGATGTGGTAGGGTATGAAATCATTTAATTGTTATGGAGTAATTGTTGCTGGTCACAAAAAGGATATCAAGCCAGCTTCTTAAATGAAATATGACTAATGTTAACCTGAACTCAGTTTTCCTCGCTAATTATTATCATCTACTCCGCTACTCGCATCACCACCTAAGCAAATAGCAAATTTGCAATATTCCAGTCCCTTTCTTTTTTCCGTCTTCACCTATTGGTGAGGAAAGAATTTGCGTGCACGACAACCAGGAAATATTCAATGATTTTGACTAAAAAACTACTCGTGTTATCACTTGCAGTGACTGCAGTTTCTCACGTTGCTGTGGCTGAAACACTACCAGGCAGTGGCATTAGTGTTTTTCCGGTACAAAGTACACTTCCAGAAGAGTCATTTCAGACTGAGCTGATAAACAAAGCTCTCGAAAAGCTCGGTTACAACGTAAAGGCAACCGAGGAAGTCGATTACAATGTAGCATATACCGCTATTGCTTCCGGTGACGCAACCTTCATGGCCGTCAACTGGGAACCACTGCAACACGATATGTATAATGCCGCCGGTGGAGACAGTAAATTTTACCGTGCGGGCACCTATATCAGTGGTGCAGCTCAAGGTTACCTGATTGATAAAAAAACAGCAGATAAATATCAGATCACCGATATTTCACAATTGTCAGACCCTAAAATTGCGAAACTCTTCGATGCCAATGATGATGGTAAAGCTGACCTTGCAGGATGCAATCCTGGCTGGGTATGTGGACAAGTTATCAATGCTCAGTTAAAAGCATATGGACTTAGTAAAACTGTTCAACAAAACCAGGGAAATTACTCCGCTATAATAGCGGACACTATGACGCGCTATAAATCCGGCAAGCCTGTGCTTTATTTCACCTGGACACCTTACTGGGTCAGTGATGAATTAAAACCCGGCAGGGATGTGATCTGGCTTACTGTTCCATTTTCGGCAACTCCCGGATCGCAAAAAAATGAGGATACTGCACTACCTAACGGCAAAAATTATGGATTCAAGGCCAACAATGAGCATGTTGTCGCTAACAGGGAATGGGCAGAGAAAAATCCTGCAGCAGCAAAACTTTTTTCTATCGTTAAGCTTCCACTTGCCGATGTCAACGCACAAAACCAGCGCATGCACACAGGCGAATCTTCATCAGCTGATATTGAGCGACATGTGAATGGCTGGATCCATGCGCATCAGTCTCTCTTTGACGGCTGGATTAAAGAAGCCACTGCAGCCGCAAATCCACGGCACTGATTTCCAACTCGTTCGTCATATGTGAAAATCATACACTTATGGCACTCACGTGTACCAGAATTGAGTGCACTTAGCCCATAGCCAAATCTGCTCTGCAGTTTGAGTGCAGAAGGAATCTATGGGCATACTACCTTCTACCCAGAGTTTGTAGAAGAAGCAGCCTGCCAGAACACCCTACGATGCTATTCTTTCTCCAACGTTTCTGAACGCTGATCACGACTCAAAAACCGGCCCCATTCAGGAACAGAATTCTGGCATGATAATCCCTCCCCCGAGTTGAGATTGTGCCAATTTAAAAGTCCCGATGAGCAGTTAGTATTTTGGGTGAAGCTTTCTGGCTGGGTTCCTTCCGTGCCGGCGGTCTATCGAAAGCACGATATCTCCGACGTCATGTCCTACACCTGGCGCGAAAAGTATGGAGGAATTTCCCTCCAGAAGAACTAAAAGACATGCGGCAGGCCTATCGAGGAGACTTCACAATAGGAGGATGCTGACTGTGCATGTAGTACGCAGCGTTATGGGGCAGGCGGTTATAAACATGCTTGACGAAGGTATACCGATTACGAACGATTCACTGGTCGGTTATATGGGCGCAATGTTTGAGGATGAGCCAGGAGTTGCGTGGCAGAGCTGGCAATGCATCTTTTTGTTGTCAGCAAGCACTGAGCCAAAAGAAAACCCGGCACGGCGGCCGGGTCAGTAATTACGCAACGTTTTGTAGCTTCAGTCCATGCTCGTATCCCATTAGGTATGCAGTGAATGCATCCTTGTGGCGAACATAACTTGCCTGACTTTCTGCTAGGTCGGCGAGCACACCGTCATCACTAGCTTTTGGAACGCCAATCATTGCGTGCCACTTACCTAAATCATACGCACAACCAGCGCATTTATGGCGCCCAGTTTGACCTTGGTTCTCCGGAAGAACCTCGAACATCTGATTGCGGCGATGGCCTTGTTTACAAATAATTTTCATAAAGCACCTTGAAAAATAAGGTGCCGAACGCTTTACACGGGATCTCGCTTGAGATAATCTCAAAAATGAGATCTCAAGAAAACATTCAAGCACTGACTGTTTTTATCGGCCCCATGTTGTTGACGCAACTTGGGGCTTTCCCTTATGTGGCGGACACTTACTGACCACATCTTCGGATAATATCCAGGCAGCACAAAAACCTCAATAAAAAGATCAGCTTAACTGCTGTATTTTTTCACATCTGTGTATTCAGCCAGTTTTTGCCCCTCATAAAGTCCACTGCAATATAAATTTCTTTGCCCGCCAATCCCTTCGCAAAAACCTCATGCAATTGACTTGATCGAACCTGGTGATCGATATTACTGTATTTATATACAGTATCTATCAGGGAGGGTTATAACCATGCCCCGCGACTACGAAATCAAAGACGCCTTTAGGTTCGCAATCAAACGCGATGCCGCTGGCCGATACACCGTCAGTACACTCGATTTTGTCACTGAGCTTAAGCGGCTCAACTGGCATTACACGCCACGCGAAGCCAACAACTGGATAGAAGCGCATAAGTCAGTTTTCCGGGATATTTCCACAGCGGAAGGTGATGAGCGCGTGTTTCAGGTGTTCAATCCAAACGGTTGAGAATAAATAAAATATTAAATTTTCTTTTAATTTTGTTCTGAAATTCATCAATTGAGACTACAGCCATGAAGTTCTACAAACCTGCAAAAATCCGCGCCATATTAGCGCTGCCATTATTTATTGAGCGCGTCCCATGTGGGTTTCCTTCTCCTGCACAGGATTATGTTGAACAGCGAATCGATCTTAACAGTCTGCTTGTCAGCCATCCCAGCTCAACTTATTTCATCAGGGTAAGCGGTGACTCCATGATTGACGGTGGCATCAGTGATGGCGATATGCTGGTTGTGGACAGCTCAGTGAAAGCTGATCATGGCGACATTATTGTGGCGGCCATCGAGGGAGAGTTCACGGTGAAACAGCTCATGACTAAACCTTGCCTGCACCTGAAGCCCATGAATCCAGCGCACGCTATCATTCCGGTCAACGATCCTGACCAGTTTGAAATTTTTGGAGTGGTCAAATACTCGATTAAATCGATGGCCCAGTAATGTTCGCGCTGGTGGACGTTAATAATTTTTATTGCGCCTGCGAGAAGGTTTTCCGACCTGACCTGTGGGGAAAGCCAGTGCTGGTTTTAAGTAATAATGACGGCTGTGTCATTGCCCGCAGCGCGGAAGTCAAAGCGCTGAATATCCCCATGGGCGCACCTTACTTTAAGCTTAAAGATGAAATACGCAGACACAAGATTCACGTGTTTAGCTCCAACTACGCGCTGTATGCAGATTTTAGCAATCGCGTAATGACAACATTGGAAGCTATGGCGCCATCCGTCGAGGTGTACTCAATCGATGAGGCCTTCCTGGACCTGACAGGTCTGAGAAATTGCCGGGTTCTTGAAGATTATGGGCGAGAAGTTCGTGAACGCGTCAGACGCAACACGCATCTGACAGTGGGCGTCGGTATCGCGCAAACTAAAACGTTAGCAAAATTAGCAAATTACGCTGCCAAAAAGTGGACGCAGACCGGCGGCGTTGTTGACCTGTCAAACATTGAGCGCCAGCGGAAGCTGATGGCGCTGGTTCCGGTCGAAGAAGTATGGGGTGTTGGCCGGCGCATCAGTAAGAAGCTAAATGCTATGGGCATCATCACCGCGAAAGACCTGTCGGAGCAAAGCACATATATCATCCGTAAGCACTTCAACGTTGTGCTGGAGCGAACGGTGCGCGAGCTGCGGGGCGAGCCTTGCCTTGCGCTGGAAGAATTTGCGCCTACCAAGCAGCAAATCGTCTGCTCACGATCCTTCGGCTCGCGCATAACCGAGTATATGGATATGCGTCAGGCGGTTTGCTCGTATTCAGAACGCGCGGCGGAGAAGCTGAGAAGGGAGCGCCAGTACTGTAGTCAGGTAGCGGTGTTTGTCCGGACCAGCCCACACGCTGAAGGTGAAGTGTTTTATGGAAACCAGGCGATGGGTAAGCTGCTAACGCCCTCCAACGACACGCGCGATATCATCAGAGTTGCTATGCAGGGTCTCGACCATATCTGGCGTGACGGGTGCCGCTATATGAAAGCAGGCGTGATGCTGGGCGATTTTTACAGCCAGGGCGTTTCTCAACTCAATCTCTTTGATGAATTTAAGCCTCAGGCCAACAGTGAGGCGCTGATGCGTGTTGTTGATGGCCTAAACCAGAGCGGGAAGGGGAAATTATGGTTTGCAGGTCAGGGGATCCAGAAATCCTGGGAGATGAAGCGTGAGATGCTGTCACCGGCATACACGACGCGGTATGAGGATCTGCCCATGGCGAAGTGAAGTTTACTACTGCCCGCTGCAGTAGTCTGAAACGATAACCGAAACCCGGAACCACGTAGTAATGTCTTTATGATTGAAGTCACCCGGCGACAAATCTCATCTTCCCAGGTTTTATGGCTTTAATGAGGCTTTGCCGATATGTATCGCCAGTAGCTGACTGCAAGAGAAAAGAAGGAAAAGCACGCTCCTGTTATGAGGCTGCAGTTGATTGGATCATTCACATTGATGTTAAAAAACAGTGCAACCAGTGCTGAACCCACAATCTGACCCAGGAGCCTCGAGCTTCCTAACAGACCGCTGGCGACGCTGGTATTTTCATCGTTTACTGAAGTCATGATGAGATAGTTATTCGGTGACTGAAAAAGTCCGAAGCCCGCACCACATAGCGCGACTCGCCAGATAATATCAATATTTCCGGGTAGCACCGGCAGGGCAGCGGTCAGCAGCATGCCGGCAAACAACAACCCAAGACCTGCGGCTCCAATGATATTACAGTCATATTTTTTCAGCAGATTGCCTGCCAGAACCGAAGTAAACATTGTTGCCAGTGGCCAGGCAGTCAGAAGTAACCCTGTTGACACGATATCGCGATGAAGCACATTGTGAAGGTAGAAGGGCAGCGATACATAGGCCAGCAGTTGTGTTGCATAGGAGAGCGCTGACATCAGAAGTGAGAGGCTTAACGTTTTACTGTGGAAGACGGCTACAGGTATCAGCGCCTTTTCGACCTTGTGCTTCTGGTTCAGGTAAAACGTTTCCAGCAACAATACAAAAACAATCAGGCTCCCCATCGCAAAAAACATTTTTTGCCGCGTCAGACCGAAAACAGTGCATGAGAAAAGGAGACCAAGCATAAATACGATGATGGCTCCTGTGCGATCAAACGATCCCTTTTCAGCCGGGCTCTTATTCAGAAAGACTACGCTAATCAGTAACGATAACGCCGCAACAGGTACATTGATGGTGAAAAGCCAGTTCCAGCTCGCCACAGCAAGGATGGCAGAGGCAATAGATGGCCCGGCAGCTGCGGCAACTGAGACCAGCATAACGTTCACGCCCAAACCTCTGCCCAGCAGGCTTGCGGGATAGATAGCTTTGATCAGGGCAGCATTCACGCTCAAAATCGCCGCTGCACTGAAACCCTGTACCACGCGAAATACCGTCAGCATTTCCAGACTTTCAGATAACGCGCAGCCCAGTGATGACAGCGCGAATAAGAGTACGCCTGTATTAAATACGCGCGTGATACCCACGGATTTTCCCAGTGCCGCCAGTGGAAGCAGTGATGCGACCACGGCAAACTGATAAGCATTGACGATCAGAATGGAGTTGGACTCACTGATTGAAAACTCTCGCGCAATCACAGGGAGCGCGACATTAGCGATTGTACTGTCGAGCATCGCAATGACCGTGCTTAACGATACTGCAATGATGGCCATCAGGTTCAGTGTGTTACCCGTGCTAACATCCTTATTCATGGTTTTCCTTGGTCGTATCGGGTTAGTGAGAGAAATATTTAAACCTGAATATTTCCCTCACGGACACGGGTGAACGGTTCTGGAACTGGCAAATGATGTCGGGACAATACACATATTTGCGCACACGAGATGCGTAATCCTGAATTTATCAGGTTTAGCATGAAGGATTAGGCAACTCGTAGAGCAGCAGGTTAATCTCGCCCGCGATTAGGATATGAGAAAAGCATGACGTTGATGGCGACATTGAGGCATGTGCAAATAATGCAAATCGTAAGTTGTTCATCAGGAAATAACTGGCACAGCTTTTCACATACATTCAGGCAGGTATAGATTGTCGCTGCGATAGTCCAGCCTTTGATAAAGTAATCCATGTGTAATTCTCCTGCAGAGGGCCAGAAATTCTGCTTTCTGATATTGAAAGCCTCCACCTGTTAAGCAAAGGCAGTGAAATTTCTCAGGGTTGTGTTAACGCTGTTATGAGCTAACTCACTTTTTGATGTTAATTTTTTCGGATTTAATCTTTTTTGTCTGAAAAGGCTAGTGTGAGTCATTTCTGGTTAAGTTATCTGAATTTTACTGAAGGGTAAATATTGAGTGCTCGTGGCAGTACTGATGTTTTGTTGTGGATTTTTTATGCAGAATTAAATAACCTGAGTGTGTTACTGTTGTCTGGGGGATATTATGCCAGACCTGTAAAGCCTCATGATTTGAAGTCTTTAAGATAAACTTAAACGCATTTATTAGTGTGCCCGGCTTGATGCCGGGGGGATTGGACAGCGGACTATGAAGGCACAGGTCAGATGTTGTCTGTTATCTGGCTGCAGATGTTTCTATGGGGGCGTTCAGGGCATAACGGCATCAGGGCTCTTGCCGGGCAAGATAAATTGTTCATCCTCGGCAGCGCTACATGCATAATTAAAAAAATATTCCCCGAATGCACTTTCTTCACGCCCGCGCTTTGTCATGAAGCGAAAAGCGCAGTTATCCTCTGTAACTACTGCTGTTTTGATTTTGTCCCTTTTTTAAATCTTTAAGTTTTTGGTGCTTTCGATTGGGATCCAGTCGATGGGATTTTGCCTCATCACCAAAGATATTTTTATCAGGCACTGCAAAGATAAAATTTTCATACCCTTCTATGTAACCGGAATGGATCGAATGAACAGCGTGAGGGTTTAGCCATAAATTATTATCAGGCTCGGCAGTGCATTTAGTCAGTGAATATAATGAGAGAACGAGCGTGTAGACCATTTTTTTAAACATGATGATTCATCTGGTTACTATTAATGGGCGAAGGGATTTTATGTCAGAGTTATGCTCCTGGTCAATTCATCCGTTATGAATTATCTAAGAGTTACACCTGTATGTTTCTCTTAAAAAACTCATAGATAAAGTTTGATGTTTTCTGCAATAGCATGAATTCAATATCCTTAATTTGTTTTATAGAGGGTGCGTCAGGATGTAACAATTGGTCAGGCAACCTCATGATGTATTGATTGAGTGGAATTATCATGTTCTCATCATTATTCCGGGGCAGTATAAATAAGCTCTTCAACTCGACAGGTTAGGGAAGATATTATAATGCTCAGCAAAAATGGTTACCTTCTTGTGCTCGGTGAGCGAAATATTGAAACATTGGGTTTTTTCAGTCTTATTGATGACCTGAGTTATCTGCATTCAACGCATGCCGTTTATGTCCGGGATGAGCGTGATTTTTTCAGAAGGCAGCCCTGTTTTCGCGAAGATGTTAGCTTCAGCGCGATCGTGTGCATTTCAGCGAACATATTCTTTCCAGAATGGTTTAATACTTTCCTCTTTCTGCAAAGAAAAACGCTTGGGCGGATTTTGATTTATATCAATGATGAGAGTTATGTGTGTGACGGAAAAAAACGGCTTATCAGCAGGGTAGCTCACGCTGATTGCATCCTGTATTCAACTATGCCGGTTAACAGCCTCAGATTTGCACTCGTGGATGCATTGAATGGCCGAATAAGAAACGATCACGCATGCCACCTGTCGTTGCGCGAACTTTCAATTATCGATGGTTACATCAAGGGTGTTAAAGCTCCTGCCCAGTCCGTCCTGTTAAACGTAAATGTCAAAACCATTTACCAGCATAGAAAAAACTGCGCTAACAAACTCGGCCTGAAAAGCCTTAAAGACCTGACCAGAATGTAAGACAATGCAACCCATACATCCACGATTTCCGGTTAATGTTTTCATCAGAAGTTATGCATGTTCAGGAGAGCATCGTGCCTTTAGTCAACATTTATAAGACAGACTGGTTCAAAGTGCTTTGCGACATCAGCAGGGCCGGGTTCTCGCTTCAGACCATTGCTTACGAACTGGATGTCGCTACCTCAACACTCATCGGCTGGAAGCAGGGCGCAAGCCCTCGCCATCATACGGGTGAAGCTCTGATAGATATCTGGATGAACGTGACTGGCAGGGACCGAAAGGAGTTACCCAGGGTTGTCTGCAAGCGGGCGTTTATCCACAAACCGCTTTGCATCGTTTCACCTCATTCAGAAAAGTGAACGTCTTCATCGCTACAGTCCGTTGCCTGTATCACTTCATTCCTGATGCAGTGCAACGGAGTCAACATGAATCTCGAACACCTGATCAAGTTTCACAACCCCAAATCTGTATCGCGTGGAGATGTGCCGTCGAAAGGCTCATGTTCATCGCTTGCCACCAGTGATGTGATGGCTGCAGCAGGCATGCTGCAGCACCGTGCGGCGCTGGGCTATGCAGCCTTTGCAGGAAAAATGAATCTGAGCAAAACTGAATCGCAGCGTGCGGTGAGCCTTCTGAGTATTTATGCGCGGGAGCAGGCGCAACATATTCCTGCGCTCAATAAGTTGACGCCGGCAGTCAGAATATCAGTCATTAACCACATGTCGGTGTGTGCTTTTATGGAGTTTGCACGCAGTGCTGCCACTGAGAATCAATGTCCTGTCTGTCGTGGAAAAGGCATTCTTGATAATGGCCTGTGCCCGTGCTGCAAAGGTAAACGGAAAGTTCGCGCTGCCTGTCCATCCTGTAAGGGCCGTGGCGAAGCCGTCAATCGCCGCGAGTCAAAGCTGCGGGGTGTACCCGTTTACCAGCCCTGCAAGCGTTGTAGTGGGCGAGGGTTTAGCCGGATCCCTTCAACCCATATTTTTGGCATTATTAGTCACATCACTACCGAAATATCGCTGGATACATGGCACAAAAGCGTCAAATCATTCTATGAAAGTCTCGTAACCAAACTACTGACGGAAGAATCATGGGCGGAGAAGCAACTAAAACAAATCACTAAGTAGTAAGCGATATGTTTTCTGGCGATTATATAGCTCACTATTTACATTTCCATTTTTTGTGGTATCTTGCCCCCAACCGTGGGGTGTTGCCCTTCAGAAAACTACGCGGGATCGGTAGTGTGCCTGATAATCTTTTTCATCACGCCTTCGTTTTCACCATAATATTCTGCACAACTTCTCTCGATGCCAATTTCCTCATGGCATTCACGATCTGAGCCTCGCTTGAAAGCGGGGCTTTTTGCTTTCTGCATCCAGCAAATGATATGGCCTTAGGCGATATTCATTTTCCTGGTGTATCTGCGCCTCACCTTAACGAGTTTGGGCTCATGACTTTCACAATGGACAGGCTTACCTCTGGCGCTGCTTACAGTACTTCGGCAGGGCTGGTATCCAATGGCATTCTGAGCTGGCTCAGCCCGGATGAATGGAGTGCCTTTGGCGTGCTGACCGGTATCGCACTTGCACTCCTAACACTGATGATTAACTGGTTTTATAAGCGAAAAGTGACACTAGCCCAGATTGAGGCCCTACACTACAAATCTTGCGATAAAGATCCGCGCGAGGAATAAACCCTGGCCATACCACAAGCACTGCGCCAAAAACTGATTGCTGCTGCTGGCGGCGGGGCGCTGATGATTGCCACCGTATTGCTCAGTGGCAGAACCGGTATTGAAGGGCGGGTTTATGAGCCTTATCTTGATGTGACTGGTGTCCTGACGGTTTGCGACGGTCATACGGGGGACGATATTGTCAGAGGTAAAAGGTATACCGATCGCGAATGCGAACGCCTGACGTGGAATGACCTGCAGCCAGTCAGGCGAACGGTTGATGACCTGGTAAGCGTGCCGCTCAACGAGTACCAACGGGCAGCACTGTACAGTTTTACTTATAACGTCGGTACTGAAGCCTTCTCAAAATCCACCCTTCTGAAAAAGCTCAATACAGGCGACCAAAGCGGAGCGTGCGATGAATTACGCCACTGGGTATACGCCGGTGGCATGAAGTGGAAAGGCCTGATGAACCGCCGCGATATGGAGCGTTCTCTCTGCCTGGCGGGTGGTGCAGATGACCTTTAATTCCGGTGTAGTTATCACATCGATTGCCTTAAGCAGCGCACTAATGGCAGGCTCAATAGCCATTTATTACCGCAGCAATGCCATCATCTACCAGAGCGAGCGCGACAAAGCGACAGATGCACTTCAGTCAGGAAATGCAAAGATAGATGACATGCAGGTTCGCCAGCGCGATGTTGCTGCGCTCGATGCAAAATACACAAGGGACTTAGCCGATGCTCAGGCAACTATTGACCAGCTGCACGATGATGTTGCTACTGGCAAGCGCCGGTTGCAGCTCAACGTCAAACGTTACAGGGCAAAAGCCACCGGCACCTCCTGCGTGGATGATGCTGCCAGCCCCCGATCTGATGACGCCCTTGAACGCAATTATTTCACTCTCAGACGTCGAATCGAAGTTGCCGGAAAGCAAATAGCCGGCTTGCAGCAGTACATTAGGGAACAATGCCTTAAGTAGATTTCATTGTGAACTGATGATAGGCGTGAAGCTGATAGAAACCTAAAGTTTCCCCGGTTGTACGGCGTATCAGGGACGATATCAGAATCATTAGTTTGACGCGGTTTGGAGTTTCAGAATCTTTTAAATGATAGGTGGCTCTTTTACTGCCATCCTCATTGAAGAACTCAGCGGCTTCTTCAGCTAAGGAAACCTTGTCTTCTCCGCCTATTGATTTGACATGCGAAGACAAAGATTCAATGACGCTATTTTCTATGAAATCATTTTGGATTTTATGTGCAAGGTTGTTCCTTAATAGGTTTAGCTTGTCCAATGCCTTAAAGGTAGGCAAGGGAAGACCAAGCTTGGCTGCCAACTCTAACTTTTTAAAATAATTTAATTTGAATGCCCTGCCTTCCTTCGGTTCGGTGTCGAATAAATCTTCTCTTCGGATTGCTGAACAAATAAAAGCTTCAAGAAAACTTTCGGTAACGAGATGAAGCCTCAGCACAACACCCAAATCGTCAGTGCTGTCAGTAGACGCAATGAAGGCATTCCTTACAGCGTCTGTATCAAACAGCTTGCGAAATATAAAAAGATTCATAGCGAAATAATCCCAAAGGTTAAATATGGCACTCACGGACAAACAAGAGATGTTCTGTCGCGAGTACCTCATCGATTTAAACGCCTCACAGGCCGCCATTCGGGCTGGTTACAGTCAGAAAACAGCAAGCCGCATGGGATCTGAAAACCTCTCTAAACCTGATATTGCGAAGCGCATCATTGAACTTAAATCAGCGCGAAATGAAAGGGTAGAGATTAATGCAGATTACGTTCTGCAGCGGTTGGTTCAGATCGATGAAATGGACGTACTCGACATCCTGAAAGACGACGGTGGCCTTAAACTTGTTCATGAGTGGCCAAAAGTCTGGCGCACGACACTGAGTGGCCTGGATGTGCTGACGACCGTCACTAACTTCGACGAAACCACCACTGAAAACATACTCAAAAAAATCAAGTGGCCGGATAAAGTGAAGAACCTGGAATTGCTGGGTAAGCACATTGCAGTGCAGGCCTTCAGAGAGCAGGCCACGCATGCGCTGACGGGCAAGGATGGTGGTCCAGTTGAAGTTAAGCTGCTCTCCCGCGAGGAATACCGGCAGGCACGCCGGGAAATGTTAGAGGATGACGACTGCTGACTATAAGACCGCTGCACGCCGTATAGAGTGTGAAGAGGACGGGATGTACTTCGCCCGCTACTTCTTCAGGCAGCGCACCGGCAGCAGAATGATTGTGGCACCACATCATCAGGTCATACAGCAGACGCTGGACCGGGTGATTGATGGTGACATCCAGCGACTAATCATCAACGTTCCACCGGGCTACACCAAGACCGAACTGGCCACCATCAACATGATGGGCCGGGGGCTGGCGCTGAACCGCCGCGCGCGCTTCATGCATCTTTCCTATTCCCACAACCTGGCGTTACTGAACTCCTCTACAACGCGCAGCATCGTGAAGTCAGCAGCCTATCAGGCCATGTGGCCTATGGCACTTCGCGATGATGCGGACAGTAAAGCCATGTGGTGGACCGAATATGGCGGCGGGGTGTATGCCTCGTCGGCTGCGGGACAGGTTACCGGCTTTCGTGCCGGGCACATGGAGCCTGGCTGGCAGGGCGCGCTCATAATTGATGACGCAGTAAAGCCTGACGACGCCTACAGCGAAATTATCCGCGACGGGGTAAATACCCGCTTTAACGAAACTATCCGCTCCCGTCTGGCCATTGAGACCACGCCTATCGTGGTCATCATGCAGCGTATCCACTATCACGACCTGAGCGGTTATCTGCTGCGGGGTGGCAGCGGTGAAGAGTGGCATCACCTGAATCTGCCGGTGATTATCGATAACAGTCAGTCTTACAGCGCGCTTTACCCTGAGAACACTCACGCGATACCGATTGACCACGGGCTCCCTGACGGCTGGCTGTGGCCATACAAGCATAACGAGTCGCACCGGGTTTCCCTGTTTTCACACCGCCGCACTGCCGAAGCGCAGTACATGCAGCGTCCGCGCCGGTTTAATGCTGAAGGCGCACTGTGGACAGAAACCATGGTGTCGGGTGCCCGAGCGCTGGAGATTGCGCTTCAGCCGTCCCGTACCGTTGTGGCTATCGACCCACAGGCCACCAACAGCGAAGAGAGTGACGAAACGGGCATTGTCGTGGCGAGCAGCTACGGGCGCGGTAATGACCGGCTGTTCTCCGCTGATGCTGATTATTCGGGGAAATACTCGCCCAATGGCTGGGCGAAGCGTGCCATCCGGGCTTATGAGGAGCACTGGGCTGAAGCCATCGTTATCGAAACCAATCAGGGCGGTGACATGGCGGAAGATACGCTGCGTAATGCGGGCTATCGCGGGCGCATCATTCGCGTCCATGCCAGTAAGGGCAAATTTGCCCGCGCTGAACCTATCTCGGCGCTATATGAACAGGGGCGGGTGGCGCACCGTGGCAATCTTTATCAGCTGGAGAATCAGCTGCTGGAGTACGTACCTGCCACCGCTAAAAAATCACCGGATCGCCTCGATGCGCTGGTTTGGGCCATTACTGAGCTGTTCCAGCCAAAAGGCACAACAGTCCGTCCATTCACTGCATAACTGAATATCATCATGAACAACGACGTCCGGAAGCGATCGCCCAGAATTGAGTCGATGGCCGGATGCTGGCCCATGATCAGCGCACTGCTGGGTGGCACGGCGGCAATGCGTAAGGCAGGAAAAACGTATCTGCCACGGTGGCCCAACGAAGAAGATGCGTTCTATCAGAACCGCCTGAGTACGGCCACGCTGTTTCCGGCGTTCAGCCGAACCGTTGAAGTGCTCAGCGGCAAACCCTTCTCCCGCCCGGTGACCTGGGATGAGAAGGTTGTGCCTGCCCGCATCCGAGAAATGTTCGCCGATATCGACCTGCAGGGTACAAATCTGCACTCGTTTCTGGCTGACATCTGTGAAGAGGCGATGGCGTATGGCCTGTGTGGCATTCTGGTTGAGCACCCGCCCTCAAATAATCGCATTTCTCTGGCTGAGGAACGTCACCGGGGGCTGCGTCCTTACTTCGTGAAGGTGACCGCCAACAGCCTGCTGGACTTCGACTCCGAACGAGTCAATGGTCAGGAGACGTTCACCATGCTGCGCTTTGTCGAGACGGTGAGCGAGCGCGATCCGGACAATGAATTTGTTGTTAAAAACATTGAACAGGTCAGGGTGCTGAACCCCGGCCGCTGGCGTGTTTACCGTGAAAAACCCAATACCACAACCGGTACTCTGGAGTGGCAGCTGCACGATGAGGGTAAAACCAGCCTGCAAAAAATCACCTTTGTCCCGGTTTATGGCGATAAGCGTGGTTTCATGCACGGCAGGCCGCCGCTGACTGAGCTTGCATGGCTCAATGTCGAGCACTGGCAGTCCCGCAGTGACCAGCAGACCATTTTGCACGTGGCGCGGGTGCCGGTCCTGTTTGGTAAAAAACTCGGCGATGGGCCGATATCTGTTGGGGCTGCGTCTGCCATCATGGCTGAAGAAGACGATGCAGACCTGCGCTATGTCGAGCACAGCGGTAAAGCCATCGAAGCCGGGCGCACTGACATTCTCGACCTTGAGGAGAAGATGCGTCAGATAGGGGCGGAATTGCTGGTGATTAAACCCGGCCACCGAACCGTGGTGCAGACGCTGGCAGATAACGAGGCGGGTACCAGTGCTCTGCAGCGTATGGTCTGTGACCTGACCGATGCATCTCGTCTGGCGCTGCAGTACCTGGCTGAATGGATCGGGGAAAACGACGGCGGTCACGTCACGATATTCAGCGACTTTGGTGCCACCACACTCGCCGAAGCCTCAGCAGACTTCCTGGTGGGCATGCATAAAGCCCGGGCTTTGTCAGATGAAACGCTGTTCAACGAAATTCAGCGCCGTGGTTTGATAAACAGCGAACTCCGCTGGACGGATGAACTGCTACGTATCCGCGCCATGCCGCCACCCAATAAAGATAAGCCGGTACCAGACCCGGTTTAACCTTCTCAGGCCTGTGCAAACGCATGGGCCTTTTTTATTGCCGACCGCTGCGGATGCAGCTCGGCGCCACGAGCCGGATGGCTCTTACCCGGTTGGATGACCTGTATGAAACTTAAACTCGATGAGAACGGCAATGTTGTCGTGAACGATGGTAAACCTGTGTACATGCAGGATGACGGCAAAGAAATCGTATTCGATGCGCCGGGCACTCTGCAGACCATCTCGCGCCTGAATGGCGAGGCGAGGTCGCACCGCGAACGTGCGGAGACGGCGGAGACCGCGCTTAAGACGTTCGACGGCATCACTGATCCGGCCGCTGCGCTGGCGGCGCTGGAAACCGTTAAAAACCTGGAAGACAAAACGCTGGTGGATGCTGGTGAAATCGAAAAGGTGCGTACAGAAGCAGTTCGTGCAGTAGAAGAGAAATACGCCCCGATCGTCAAAGAGCGCGACGACCTGTGCGAAAAGCTCACTGCGGAAAAAATCGGTGGGAGTTTTGCCCGTTCTAAATTCATCGCCGAGAAGATGAGTATCCCGGCTGACCTCGTGGAAGCCCGTTTTGGCAGTAACTTCCAGTTAGTCGGTGACGCTGTCACGGCGTTTGATCGTGAAGGCAATAAAATCTTCAGTGCAATCAAGCCTGGCGAAGCAGCCAGCTTCGATGAAGCGTTGGGCATTCTCGTTGAGCACTATCCCTACAAAGACCAGATCCTCAAGGGCACCGGCGCATCAGGCGGCGGCTCCAGTGGAGGCAATGGGAACACCAACCCGAATACGCTTACCCGTGAACAGTTCGAAACACTCAGCCCTCAGGAGCAGAGCGAACGAGCGTGCGCGGGTGTGCAGATTACTGATTAACAGGGCACTCTGAATGTCTAATACCCTAACGCAACTTATTCCCGACTTGTATCAGTCGCTCGATATAGTGTCGCGCGAACTGGCAGGGTTTATTCCCTCCGTCACGCTTGATGCATCGGCGGAACGTGCGGCTCTTAACCAGCCGATCCGTATTCCGCTGACGCCTGCAGCCAAAGCAGATGATGTGACGCCCGGCCAGTTACCACCCGATAACGGCGATCAGATTATTGATAATGTGCCGCTGACCATCACCAAATCCCGCATGGTGCCGTTCCGCTGGGAAGGCGAGCAACAGAAAGGCATCAAATCGGGACCAGGCTACCACGGTATTCGCCGCGACCAGGTCACTCAGGCGATGCGTACGCTGGTTAATGAAATCGAAGTCGACCTGGGACAGCTCTTTCGTCGCGCCTCACGTGCGGCGGGTGAGGCGGGTAAAACGCCTTTCAAAGACACGCTTACCGATACGGCACAGGTGCGTAAAATTCTCACCGATAACGGTGCACCGCTCAGTGACCTGCAATGTGTTATCGACACGACTGCAGGTGCAGCACTGCGCACCATGGCGCAGCTGACCAGAGCCAACGAAGCGGGCACCACATCGCTGCGTGCGCAGGGCACACTGCTCGAATTGCATGGCTTCACGTTGCGCGAGTCGGCGGGGGTGGCTTCACTGAATGGCCAGGCAGGTGCAGCCTCTAAACTGGCCGGAGATGAAAAAATTGCTGTCGGTTCCACATTTATCCCCTTAGCGATCACATCCCAGCAGGCTTCCCTGGGTGATGTTCTTGTTGCCGGCAATCATAAATATGTCATTGCTAAGGTGGACTCTGAAAAAGGGGTGCATATTTTTGCGCCTGGCGTACGTGAAGAGATACTGAAAGGAACCGAGCTTAAAGTCGTCGGTAAGTTCACGGCCAACTTTGCTTTCAGCCGTTCTGCGATCATCCTCGCTACACGTGCGCCCGCGCTGCCTGAAGAGGGGGATATGGCAGACGACCGTATCATGATCACCGACCCACGCACCAACATGTCATTCGAAGTCTCGATGTATAAGCAATACCGCCGTGTTCGTTATGAAATCGCTGCTGCGTGGGGATGTCAGAACATCAAACCTGAACACACCGCCGTTTTGCTGGGCTAGCCTTTAGCTGCCATTTCCGGTGACATCTCACTGAATGAGGTATCTCATGCTGACTCCCCAACAGCAGGCGGACGCACGCCGTTATATGGGCTATCCGATGCTGGGTGATACCATTCCCGACGATCGCTCAGATGTGGCGTACGCACAGGTCACCTCCGGACGCTATCAGACGCTGGCGCATCGACTGAACACGCTGCGGGATGAGGAGGAACTAATAGTGGCAAGTTTCCTCATTACGCTGGCGGGGCTGGAGAGTGGCATTGCCCGCGCTGCGGAAAATCTCGATACGGATAAAGCAGCGGTATGGCAGCGCAACCGATCTGAAGTGGCCGATCGCACACGCCTCTACAACCAGTGGCGACGTCAGTTGTGCGGCTTGCTGGGCATCACTCCCGGTCCTTCGCTGGGCGATAGCTCAGCACGACTGGTCAGGAGCTGATATGGATGCGTTACAGCTTTCAGTAAGGGTAAGCATGGGTAATCGCAAGGCAGCAAAACGTCTTGGCAGTATCGCCCGGCATTACCGGGCAGTGAACCCGTTCAGCCCGCTCAAAACGGAACCATTGCAGGTGCTTGCAGCGTCCTTCACGACTGATTACGGCTACATGCGTGCTGCGCGTTTTGGTCAGGCCGCCCGCATTGGTATCTTTGACGCGGCGGGGTTCGAGGCAGGCGATATCCTGGTGTCCACAGAGGGGACCTTTTACGTGGCAGCCATGCCGCTGTTACAACCCATCCTGTGTGTCAAAGCCGAGCGGCTTGTCAGCATCAGGCGAACTATTCAGTCAGGTTCCGATACCGGGCTGCAGGATTACGGTGGCACGACTGCAGCAAATGGAGCGCTCATCATGTCCGGCTGGCCCGCCAATATTCTGCTGAGCCGGGGCGGTGAGCACAGCCCGCTGAAGCTGCCGGGTGAAACGCGCAGCGCGTGGCATAACATTATGATGCCCGCGTTCAGAGGCGTCTTTGTTCATGCCGGGGATTTTATAACGGATGACGCCGGGCATCGTTTTGTCATCAGCGGCTCGGAGCTTACCGACATGGGCTGGCGTCTGACAGCGCTTCAGGTGACGGTGTAGCATGGCCAGTACCGATGATGTTGCCCGTTACCTGGCCCGTCGGGTAGCCGAGGTGGTGTATCCGGGTGGCAGCCGGTTACCCGGTATTGTTAACCCCTCAGTGAAAATCTATCCGGGCTGGCCGGTGCCGGGAACACTGCAGCAGGATATTGATAACGGTGGTGTGCACATCTCCGTCTGGCCGCTGCCGATAGAGCGTAAAATCAGCACGGCGCTTGGCAGGCCGTTCCGTTTGATGGCTAAGGGCAAACCGACACTGCAGTTCACAGTGAACGGCACCGCGATAAGTGTTACAGGTGTGGCGTCGGCACTTACAAACGTGCTGATAACCCTAAACAGGAAAACGTTCAGTTTCCATTTCCGGGCGGGAACCACGGCTGGACGGGCAATTCACGCGCTGTCTGTAGCACTGCCGAAGTCATTCACTGTGCTCAGCAGTGTATGTATCCCGCTGGCAGAGCATCTCAGTATTTCAGTTACCACCGCGGGCACGGCTGTAAAAGAGCTGCGCAGGCAGATAAAGGATTTTCATATTACTGTATGGGCACCCACGCCCGGCCTTCGGGACCGCATCGGCAGCGCCATTGATACGGCGCTCTCTGAACAGTGCCACATTGATTTAAACGACGGCGCGCCCGCGCAGCTCCTTTATGCCCGGCAGTTAGATTCGGACAGGTCAGAGAACTGGCATGTTTACCGGCGCGACCTGATTTTCAGCGTGAATTACGCCACCACCCGGACCATCACCGCACCTGAGGTGACACAGTTTGAGGTCACCCTGAACGGGCACCAGACCAAGCGATAACCCTTTTTCCAGCATCAGCTCACTCATCCGGAGTCTCTCTCATGCCGATTTATTCAACCGGCGACCTCAACACGTCTGCACTCACGGCACCTGACCTTTATGTTCAGGTTGTCCCGCCCCGGGCCCGTTACATTAATGGTGTACCCACCGACGGGCTGGGGCTGGTGGGTGTGGCATGCTGGGGGCCGGTTAACAGCGCCTTTTGTATCCTTTCTGATAACGACATGGCCTTCTTTCTGGGCGCGCCTAAAGACCGCCAGTATGACTTGGCCACGGCGGCTGCCATTTCACTGCAGCTCGGTGCCACAAACCTGAACTGTGTGCGTGTGACAAACGGTCAGGATAAAGCGGCCAGTGGCAGACTCTGTGAAAATGCCAATAAATCAGGCCTGCTGCTTACGGCACTGTACAGCGGCACGCGCGGTAATCAGATCAGCGCAGGCATCAGTAACGGTACCGCCGTCGGTTCACGAAAGCTCACCATCAGCCTGCCGGGTGTCAGTGCTGAGGTCTTCGATAACCTGAAAGGTGAAGGGGATGCGATGTGGAAAGCCATGGCAGAGGCGGTGAACCACGGGCAGATGAATATTCGCGGTCCCAGCCAGCTAGTCAGGGCAAAAGTCACCGAGTCAGAGGCGACGACGCCGTCACCGGCTACTGAGGTCACCCTGAGTGGCGGTACCGATGGCGTAACAGGAATTAATGACACAATTCTCCTTGGTCAGGACGGTATTGATACCCCTCGTAAAGGCATGTTTGCCTTGCGAGGTACCAACTCGCAGGTCATCAACCTGATTGATGTGACGGATAAAAATTGCTGGCCTTCGATGGCTGCGTTTGCGGAGTCAGAAGGGGCATATATCATCACCCAGGGCGGTGTTTCCACCGACTACAAAACCCTGTCTGAAGAGCTTAACAGTTCTGGTGTGGATGACTGGCACCTGAAACTGATTGTGGGCGACTGGCCGTCCTGGAAAGACACTTCCAACGGGATTAACCGGCTGATTGCGCCAGCCACCTTCGAAGCGGCGAATATTGCATCCCGATCACCGCATATCTCCACCCTGAACAAACGTATCCCTGGCATTATTGCCACGGAGCGCCAGCAGGCGGGGCGTCCCTATTCAGTACCGGAAATCGGCGCGATTAACTCAGCGCGTCTTGATGTCATCACCAATCCCTGTCCGGGCGGCCATTACTTTGGCATGCGCTCGGGGCGGAATACCTCATCCAACCCGACCCAGAATGATGACACTTACACCCGCATGACCAACTTCCTGTCGCTGACGATTGCGGTAAGCTTTGGTGGCGTGGTGGGTGACAACCAGACGGTGGATTTGCGCCGGGAAACGAAAAGCACGCTGGAGTCATTCCTGTCAAACCTGGAAGGGCTGAAGATGATCGGCGATCCGAACGGCGGGCCGGCTTTCTCAGTGCGCCTCGATGCGACCAACAACCCGGATTCCCGCGTTGCGCTGGGCTATATGACGGCCGATGTGCAGGTCAAATATCTGAATGTGGTGCGCTATTTCCTGGTGAATATGGAAGGGGGCGGCAGCGTGTCCATCTCCGTCTCAAACGACTCACACCGCTAATGCCGCTGCGCTATTAATCCGGAGATAAACCATGCCAACCCTTGGCTATACCGTGGGCCGCGATATCGCTGTTGATATCAATACGCACACGGGCAAGCTGCGCATTCCCAAAATAATGAGCTTTGACTCAAAGCCGCAGGTTTCGACACAGAAGATTACCCCGCTCAACGGCATTACTGATGAATTACAAATCCCTGTTGGCTGGCATGGGACCATTACGGCTGAACGTATGGATGCCACGCTGGATGACTTCTGGGCGAAGTGGGAAGAGAACTACTACAACGGTATTGATCAGCCGCGCGGCACCATTACTGAAACCATCACTGAAGCGAATGGCACGGTCAGCGTGTTCCGCTATGAAGGGGTGTCATTTCACCTCACCGATGCCGGCAACAAGCAGGGTGAGAAAACCGTCAACCAGACGCTGACGTTCACAGCCAGCCGTCGTAAAAAAGTTAACTGAGGTTACTGAGTGAAAGTCACAGTCCATGAAAAACCGAGATCTGATGAACCCTCCGTTGCTGTACTAAATCAGGTAACTGACACTCGCGGTCGCGTTATCCGCTATCGCGAGCTTGACCCGTTACAGGAATCACGTCTGATTCTGGCAATTGGCGCGCAGGCCGCAATGAACCCGGTTTATGTGAATGTGTATGCCATTCCTGCAGCGCGGGTCTCAGACATTGATGGGGATGAGTACCCCATTCCTCAGACGCAGGCTCAGGTAGATGCCATGATCAGCATTCTGGGGCGCGAGGGCATGGACGCGCTGGCCACCCAATTTTTCCCGACCGGAGACTGCAATCAAGGTGATGACATTCACAGGACCGCCACAAAAAACTCGCCCTGAACCCTGATTTTCGCAGTCGTTGCTGGCTGCTGAAGAACGGGGTTCCATTCTCAATGGTATTTGATGTGACAGAGATGGTGACGCACGAACGGCACGCGATGGCGATCGTCTTTTCAGAGCTGGAAGGGGCGCAGTTCAACTGGCAGACATGGGCCTGGGAGAAACAGACGTGAAAGAGTTAGATGGATTCCTCGCTGCGGCACTGCAATTTGCGGCGCTGGAAGTCACGCTGCACAAGCGACTGGCTGACGGACTCGAAAACGTCGCAGAATCTATCGCACAGACCGCGAAAGATGAAATCGGTTTTTATCAGCCGGCGGTGGGTCCTTTTCAGGACTGGGCTCCGCTGGCTGAGAGTACCGAAGAGGACAAGGCGAGAAAAGGCTTTCCACTGGAAGCTCCGCTTCTGCGTACCGGTGAGTTCCGCGATACGTGGGAGCATGAGATCAGTGGTTTCGAGGCGGTGGTAGGTTCAAAAGATAAAAGAGCTCCCTGGTTTGAATTCGGTACCGTCAATATGCCTCCTCGTCCGGTGCTTGGCCCGGCAGTCATCCACAATGAGCGCACCATCCGCCGGATACTGGGGCGTGCTGCAGTTACGGGTATCACTGAAGGCACCGCCATCCACAGTGTTATGGGATATGACCGCCAGATATAAATCCCGCCACGAAACTTCATCGCCAAACTTAAGTCAAATTAGCGCCTCAATGTCATTACGGCCAATAGTTGACCTTCTCACGGGGCCGGCCGATGAACTGTTTCGGGAGTAATTATGCTGAAAGCCCTGATTGTCCCAATGATTTTACTGCCTGCTTTACCTGCACCTGCGCAGATTGTTTCCATCGCACCAGGTCACATCCATCGCGTGCCTGCTCCGGAGCTGGTGGCATATACCCCCGAAAGGGTTCCGGAGACGGAGGCATTAATTCGCAGCAACCTGCTTGATGATCCGCATTCACCGCGAGTCGGGGCGCTGCAACCGGCGCTGACGCTGGTATGTTTTACCGATTACAGTTGCAAAGCCTGTAAAGGCCTGGATGAAAAACTGCATCGGCTGCTGGCGCTGCATCCTCAGTTGGCTGTTACTTACAAATTCAGCCCATCCATGTTTCAGCCGCTTAACCCTTCGCGTATGGCTCTCACCTTATGGGAACAACAGCCCTCAACATTTGAGGCCTTTCATCGCTATCTGATGCGTTATCAGGGCTTACTGGATGATTACAGTATCCGGAATGCAGTCCGCTCTGCAGGCTCAACCATTTATCAACTCAGCCCGGATGTCACGCATACCCTGGCGCTGAACAAAGCATTGATGAAAAAACTCAACATCACTCATACGCCCGCGACCCTTATCGGCGACACCGTTTTGACGGGTGATGTGCCTTTCAGTGAACTTGAAGAGGCGGTGAAGCGCGCACAGACGGAAACATGATGAGTGAATACGAACGGAAAGCATATTTGCGGAAAACTTAATGCTGTCAGTGTCAGCTTATAGTCTCGGCATTTTTCGGGGCGAAAGAGTATGAACTCATTATCAGTATTATCTTTACTTGCGCTGACGATGGTTGGCGCTGGCATGGATGCGAATGACAGTGAAACCTACTACGGAGACAGCTGGGACAACACCATGGCTAAAATTCATGGAACATGCACACGTGTAACATGCCCGCCAGGTACACGCGTCGAAGTGGATGTGGTGCCAGGCGATACCGGTATCGCAGAAACCTGGGACAGAAAGGTCGTCGAACTGCTTAACCTGGTCGGAGTGACGTTCGTGGTGATGGGCACAGATGGACACTCTTCGTCTTCGTGGGTACGGGCGCCCGGCGGTGTGGCCTACAGCATTCAGTGGATGTTCCTGAAAAAAGTGGACGAGAAGAAACGCAAAAGTTAGAAAACAAAAAGTCCGGGAGTGATGGGTGGCCTAGGCGAGCAAAGTTGCGTGCAAAAATTATGATTAATGCAGACTTTAATGGCGATTTAAACCGAGGAACTATTTTGGAATGTTTTTTTAAGGGGAGTGATTGGATGTAATAAGCAGTTACCATGGCGACTGCTTATTAATTTTAGTGCTATTCTGATGTTTGTGCGTTAATAGGGCTAAGTGGCACTTTTACAGAGTTTAAACCAACATCCGCAAGGATTCTAATAAGCCTTGTTCTAAAATCAAGAAATACCATCGATGAACTTATTGCGGTTCTATCCTCATCGCTAATATTCTTGATTCTGTCAGCGTTAATAATGTCAAAGAGGTAATGTGTTTCAAAGGTTACTGAGACAAGTTCTTTTTGCGACTTATCCTCGAACACTTCGGTGCATGCTGAAAATTTCAAAACGTACTTATTAAGCTCAGACTTGTCTTGCCCATATGAAGATTGCAGGGTGAGCTTTATTTCTTTTTCACCCGGACAAACTGTGCTTCTATCGTAATTAGATATAAGCTTTTCAGGTCTGATTGATTTCAGACTCACGCTTTCAATAAAATCAACAGCTGACATGTTTATCGCCCTGCATGAAACTTACATTTAAACGTGCGAAAGATGGCTGACTTTGTGATTCATATTCAATTTCATCTTCCAGCAAGTAATTAACTTTTGATTGCATTGAAAATGCAGTCTTTCTGAATAATGTGGAGAAAATCGTTAAATGCATATCGCTATTTGTGGAGATTTTCTCAACTAACGTAGTCAGTTTCTGAATGTTTTGCTGGACAAAGTTAAGCTTATTGGTAGCTTCACTGAAGCCTGCCAATGCGATATTACTTTCTATCAACGATGAGAGGTAAGAATTAAGGCTTACCCCTTCAGACTCAGCCTCCACTACGGCTTTGTAGTGTGTGCTTTTACGCAAGCGAAGCGTGACTCTCCCACTTGCATTTTTTGATTCCCTATCGAAAACCAGTGGTGTCGGAAACTCACGACCTTCCTCAGCAAACACTCGCTGAGTCGTGCGAATAGAGTCTAAGACCAAAGACATGGCTTCTTCAGCTGAATCAGCATATTCCTCAACGTCAGGTAGCTCGGCCACACGACCAACAAAATAGTTTTCATCTTCAATAATCTCAAGTCTGACTGAGACTGTATATTCTTCAGCTTTGTGCATTCTCATTCTCATTTCTCTCCCACTCTTCGAATGTTCCTTTATAAGTTCGAAGAACACCAATGATCTTAACAACGTAAGGCAATTTCATTGGTCTACTTTGCTGGTGAGTGCAATCTACAGAAGTAGATTTGAAGTCTGTTTCATCACTCAGAGCAGCATGTGTGAAGATTCGGTGGTTATCTGTATCACCGGGAGTATCCTTAAACCCTAGGTCAGTCATCATAAGACGCAAACCTTGCTTACCCATACACGCTACAGATTTTTTCCTAGCGGTCAGATAGTCTATAGCATCTGATACTTTGCTCATAGTAGTTGACATCACCTGTAGTGTCACATTGAAAATTGTAAGCGATTCGATAGATGGCATCTTTTAGGACTAACACTTTAAATTGACAAAATTCACTTAACACTTAATGCATATCATTGATATCCAAGTTTATGTATTTAGCTACCAACGTCTAACTGTATGAATGTGAAGTGAATTAAGAATTATCCTAACTCATCTTTTCCTTGTCGCCTAGTCTAAAATGTGAGCAATGCTTACCGATATGGGGCAGTTGGCCATTTCTTATAGGCAAAGACGTAGAGCATGATGAAGTGAAGGCCCGGACAGGATAGCAGCAACGCCATTTTCCATCCGAAACCAGCTTTCTGAGCCATACGAAAGCAAGGGATGAACATCAGAAACCAGATGATTAGTGACAGGGCTGCGAGAGGGTTTGGCTTTTCCATTGAGAGTTCTCCATGAGTTGATTGCCTGAGATTATCGGCGAATAACGAGGATCATTTAGCCAAAATAACCTTTGATCATCTATCCCACATTAAGCCGTCTGAGAGTTATAGCCCACCTTCGTGGGCCATCAGTTTAGTTGCCGCCCGGGCGAGCGTCCGCAGAGCGGTTACCGCAACGTGAACCGTCTGCAGCAGTATCGTTGTTATGCTGACAATTACCCGCAAATGCGCTTACCGAAGCACCCATTGACAGAATGAGGCAAAAAATAGCCATTACCTTTTTCATCATGTTTCTCGCTGTGTGATTGTGTTGCCAAATGGCGAAATCACATTACGGCTGAGGCACAAAATTATCAATAAAATTTATGAGAATATTCCTAGTCGGCGCCGGGTTTCTCAAGTCCTCGTCAAAATTCATAAAAAGGTGGCTGATTGAAAAAGTCACTTCCGACTTAGTGGCAGAAGAGTTGGCTGATTTTTGCCTTTAGTCATTGATTAAAATTAAGCAATATATTGGTTCTTTATCACACGATTGCTGTGTGTCAGGTTGTTCTAATTTGTCCCTCTAATCATAAGGAGGGGTTCATGAAAACACGCAGTATCGCTTTTTCGATGGCCATGGCAATTAGTTTACTTTTTGTAGGCGCAGCAGAAGCGAAATCATCAAAACAAACCGACGATCAGATACGACAGCTCATCATCGAAGATTCAATCGCATCTTACCCTGGCGTCTGTGCTTGTCCGTTCAACTCCGCCCGTAATGGCAGTAGCTGTGGTAGAAGAAGTGCGTGGAGCAAGCAGGGCGGGTATGCCCCTATTTGCTACAAAAAAGAAGTTTCACGAGAGATGGTCGATGAATGGCGTAAAAGCCATGCAGCCTGACTAAACCCGCGAAAGCGGGTTTTTTATTGCCTGTTAACGGAGTGTCGATGGATATAGAAGCCTACAAAGTCGCCGTCAGGCTTAGTCTGACTGAAAACATCTCCGCTGGTTTACTGGCTGTCTCCCGCAGGTTTGCAGACACCCACCAGCAGGCTGCATTGTTTCAGGCTCAGATGAAACAGATCGGGAGAATGACGATCGCCGGTGGAGGTCTGACAGCTGTTGGCCTGGGTATTACAAAGGGACTGGATGCAACCCTTAAGGCTGCACGAGACCTGGTGCGCGCTCAGACTGATTTCCGCACGCTTAATCTTTCAGCTCAGGACAATGCCGCAGTGACGGGTCAGGCGCAGTTGCTGGCACACCAGACGCTGGGTACCACGATTGCAGGTAATATTCGCCTGATTCAGGACCTGCATACAGCCTTTGGTGATCTGCACCATGCCGTTGAGACCGCGCCAGAATTTGCCCGCTATGAAGCGACAGTACGTATGGCGCTTGGTAAAGGCGCAACTGACGGACTGGTCAATGCCGCAGCGAAGGCTTTAGAGCACCGTGGCGGTGCGGTGATTAATGATCCCGCCCGATTCCTGAATGAGCTGTCAATGATGTCTCAGGTACAGCTTGCATCTCGCGGGCGTGTCAGCCCGAAAGACTTTCTTGCCGCCTCGCAGACGGGCAAAGCCGCTTATATGATGCTCGATCCGCAATATCTGTATGGTCAGTTTGCTGGCCTGATGAGCATGGACAAAGGGGGTAACAAATCCGGTACTGCGCTTATGACAGCATTCAGTTCGCTGATTGGTGGGCACATGGACCGGAAGGCAAAGGGTTTGCTCGCTGAAATAGGCATGCTGGAAGAGGGTGTCAGTCCTGTACGACTGAAGATGATGCGCGAAGCTATGCGCAACATGTCGGCTGAAGAGAGGGATTTATACCGGCAGAGTCTTGGCAGTGAGTCCGTTACCAGTAGCGGTCTGAAGCCGGAGTATGCGAGGTTGTTTTCCCGCCCCGATAAACTTGCTGCCGTGATGGCGGATAAAATCCGACAGCGTTACGGCAGCGGGCTTACCGATGATGAAGTCGGAAACATGCTCGGTGAATACCTGAACCGTAACGCCGGACAGTTTTATGGCCAGCACATTAAGAATGCCGCTAAGCTGAGCAAAGACGCCAAGGTATTCCACCGTGCGCAGAGTTACAGCGCTGCTTACGACACTTATCTGAATTCACCTGACGGTGCCGCTGTTGGGCTCACGGCAGCCTGGACCAACCTGAAAGCCATCCTGGGCATCCAGCTGCTGCCCACGGTAACCAGCCTGACGTTGGGACTTACACGATTTATCGACAAGCTCAGCCAGTTCGCCGAAGACAATCCATGGGCCACCCGGATTGCGGCTTACTCTGCGACTGCGCTCGCGGGTCTGACACTGCTGTCCGGTGGCATTCTGTTGTTAAGTGCCACCATTGCCGGAGCAAGGCTGGTGGGCAGTCTCGGCGTTATAACTTCTGTTGCCGCCATGCTGGGTGGTCCGGTGACGCTGGCCATCGCAGCAGTTGCAGGTGCCAGCGTGCTGATTTACAGCAACTGGGCACGCATCCGTCCCGCGCTGACGGGAATGTGGAGAGAGTTCAGCGAAGTGGGCAGTACCACCTGGTCAGCAATAAAGGGGATGGGGCAGCATTTCATTGGCTGGTGGGAAGGCATTGAGAGCAGGGCGGATAAGTTCGGAGAAAGTATGCAGTCAGGCTTTAACCGGTTGTTTGACTACATCATCGGCCTGCTCAACAATCTGCCAGGCGTCAACATTCCGACAACGGCTCAACGCCAACTGAAGAAGAGCGCGTACACGCTGTACGATGATATTGAGGCCATAACCCGTGGTACACGCGTCTCCGGAACTCATTCAGCATTAGCGATCGCCATGGCAACGCAGGGAAGAAATAAGGGTGGGATAGATTATGCTAAAGGTATGCAGAGCTTACATCGCGGTAATGACGTCCCGCCAATGCCAGACAGAATTCAGCAGATGGTTCAGGTTCACAGCAAGGTCTATCTGGACAAAAAAGCAGTGGGCGAGGCCGTAACGCAACATCAGGTACGTGAGGCGACTCGTGCAACAGAAGGGAGTAGTAGGTTCGATCCATCTATGCTAATGACTCATCCGGGCCAGGTCAGCAATGTATTTATGCCTTGACTATTGTTAATTAAACTTCCCTTGCGCCGTACGGAACATAAGGAGAATGGCCGTATGATACTTATTTAATGACGAATCGTATTCAACATTAAAAGGTAATAAAGAAAGTTCATTGCCAAAATTGGTGATGAAATTACCAACAATAAAGAAGCTCTCTAATTCCTTAATTGCATATGACTGGAGAATTAAAAGGTCCTAAAAATAGTTAACAGGACAGGTGTTTATGCCAATCCATGGCACATATCTTATTAATTCTTCATGTAGATGGGTTTGGAGGGCGACGGCTTATCCGTCCTCCTTTACGTCCAGCTTCGATTGCTCGTTCCGGGTTGTTTCTAAAGTTACCACCGCTGACACGTCCTCCTCGCTTACCGGCCTCACTCGCTCTATTAGGATCGTTAGCAAAATTACCTGCACCGCCTCTGAGTTTTACTTCTGCCATAGTTAGTCCTTAATTAATTTTGCATTTAGGTTAGGATTAAGCCACTCACATAAAAATATTAGGCAGCTTGTGTGTTTTTTCCACCCTCAGGCAGGGGAATAGAATGATGAAGGTCAAATAAGCAACCAAAAATTGACTTAAGGGGCGGGATTAGGCTGAGTTTCGTATGTATTTTTAAATCCATCGTCATCATTATGCCCAGCCATACTGTTGCTAATCATTTTTTATGCATCAATTGTAGCGATCGACGACTCATGCGGGCGACAAGCTAAAGCGGCAGTAACGTGAAACAAAACTTCAGTTATCTGATAGCCGTCAATTGCTAATAATCTTGTGAGAAGTAAAGCATCAGATTAAAGACAATGAGGGATGAGAAGGGGTGATAAAAATAAAAGCCCGGTAGTGGTGGCAACCGGGCTGGGCACAATCCTGTGCCAAATTTCCAACAAGAGCGGGTCTCATCACAGGGGGTGATAAAGACAATTATGATTGTAGATTATGTTGAGAGAAGTACATGTAAAGCGGCAAATTTTTATCTTTTATCGGACCAGGGGCCGTGATCATCTTAGTGTAGATGAACCATGAGACGAGGTGTGAATCCTTCTACATGGGATTCGAAAGGGCAGCGCATTGATACTCCTCAACATTTCCTCTTTTCTTATTGGAATTTATCTCATATTCATCCACTCTTAGTTAAGACTAATAACCAGAATTAAGAGCCAATCGTGTCTAAATTAAGTAAACAACTCGAACAGAATTTTGATGATGCGTGTCAGATTATAGGGCAGGTAGCTATACAAAAAGCTGCGCGGGGAGAAGAGACCACCCGCTTACTGTTAGTTGAAGAGATTAAAAAGCTTGCAGCACGTTACAAAATTCTTACCGGAGAGGAACATCAGGCTATGCGGATGGCAATTGAATCTCTGGAGGACAACTTATGATCACAAACCTATTCTGACATTGATTCAGGAACAGCAAACCGCGTACGCACTACATTAATCACCCCACAATGTTCTCTGTGGGCATTCGTGTTAAGTAATTGGGACCTGACTCACTGAACCTTTATGCATCGCGCGCAATATTGCATTATCAATAATTTTCAGCAGTTAACCCACCAGTTAGTTACCGAACCTTCAAGCGTCGCCCGGATCTCACAATCAGCAAGGCCGAAACTAACGGCGTTCTCAGCATCAATAAATGAAGCGTTTTCAATTTTCGCATACCAGTCCGTACCAGAGTTTTTCGTCTCTGCAGTGAGGATATCAATGAAACGTTTCATATCATTATCGAGACTTCTAACCCACTCTGCTATTCGGGCGTGATCCGCAGCATGATTAGTGAAGCCCCACTGGAGAGGGTGGATCAAGAATCGCGAACCTGGGTTTACCCGGCGGTCGCAACCAGCCAGATAAATCACCGTTGCAATGGACTCTACGTTACTGAGATTGTGCGTATGCACCGGCACAGGCAGGGATTTTAAAAAGTGATAAGCCGTAAAACCGGCCAACAGCTCACCGCCCGGACTGGAGATATGCAGGTTAATTTGCGTTGCACCATTCCCCAAAGCTTTCAGACATGCGTCCTGAAGGCCTGAAACCGTGGACATGTTAACCGGACACAAAAAATGGACAGTGTGACGCATGTAATCCCCTCAGCCTTCATTAGGCGTAAATCCCTGAACAATGATTTTTAGGGCCACTTACTGGAAAAGTCCAGTCATCATCGTATGAGCATTCAATATATAAATTTATCTTTCACCGGTGGTGGAGATCCGACCGCCACACGTCTGATATTAGGCGAATTCGAATTTATGGAATTCGAAGTGCCGGAACGTGTGGTTATTCCCGGTCGGCAGAAGACAGTCCAGCACCAACTAATCGGGGGGAGGCGCATCATTGATGTGCTGGGTACCGAATACGAACCGTTGACCTGGTCTGGCGTCATCACCGGCTCGCAGGCAGGTGAACGCGTTGGTGCCCTTGAGCGGATGCGGGACGAAGGGCGACCAACAGTGCTCACTTTCGACGATTACCGCTTTACGGTGATCATCACCCGTTTTGCGCCGGTTTATGAGTATGTATGGCGTCGCCCGTATTCCATTGAAGTGGCAATCATCAGCAATGATGGTTACTCCGATAAAGCTGATGCACTGACGGGCGCATTGCGGGGGCTGATTGACAGTGATCTTGGGCGCGCGCTGGGCCTGTCCAGTATGATCAGTATCGATGCTGTCACCAGGGCAGTAAAAGATTTCCATCAGGCGGTAAAACAGATTACGGACTTTGCCCATGCTACCGTGGCGCAGATTCAGTCTGTAATCAGACCCCTCATTGCCGCCCGTAATATTATCCAGCATGAGCTGGCATTACTGGAAGCCGCTGCCGGCGATATCACCTCACTCGGTGGCCTGGTTCCAGGTAATCCGGTATCAAAAACCGTGAGTAACCTGCTTATCCATCTGGACTGCAGCACGCGTATTTTAGCGTTGTATCGGTTACAGGAAGTGCTGGGAAGACTGAATAAAAACGTCAGAACAGGTCAGTCTGCTGAGGGGTTTAAAGCCGTTACCCTTGCTGGAGGCAATCTGTATCAGGTGGCATCAGAACAGTACGGGGACGCATCTATGTGGACCAGAATTGCCGAAGCTAACGACCTGACCGATCCGCAACTGAGCGGTATCAACACTCTACAAATACCCTCAGGAACGATGAACTAGCCATGGACGTCAACGATCCTCTTGTTTTATCCAGCGCCCGCCAAATCAGCGGGCGTTGTCTTTTGAATGGTACTGACGTGCCTTTCATATCGTTTAGTGTTGAAGCGCATGCCTTTCGCGGCGCCGGGACGTTTGATCTGACACTGGCCATCACAGCTCTGCCAGCCGCCATGCAGATGCTGAACTGGTGGGCAGTGCAGACGACTATCCGGGTTGAACTGTTCATCTCGGTCAGCACGCGAGCAGGCATTGATGAGAAGAGGCACATCACCGGCAACATTGATACCTGGCACTTCGAACCCGCGCGCTTTGTGATATTGGCTGAAGGACGTGACTTTGCCGCGAAGCTTATTGATGCGAAGACCACAGGGGAAAGCTTTAAAAACATGACCAGCTCAAAGATAGCGACCATGCTGGCCAAACGGCACAGCCTCACGCCGGTTGTTATCGCAACCAGCAGGCGTGTTGGCGAATTTTACCAGATTGATACTGCACACCTGACAGGTGAGCAGACGGAGTGGGACCTCATCACAACGCTTGCGGCCATTGAGAATTTCTTGGTTTACGTGGATGGCGACAACCTGCACTTTGAGCCGAAACGGGATCCGGCTGAAGCTGAGAACTATGTCATTCGATGGCAGCCTCCCGGATTGCTGGCGTATCCACAGTGCAATACCTCCGACGACCTGTCGTTTTCACGCGCGCTGACCATTTCCCGGGGGATTACGGTTGAGGTGCTGAGCTGGAATGCAAAACTGAAAAATAAGCAGTTTGTCGTGTCCTTTCCGGCTTCGGCTAAAAGTATCGCACCAGGAAAAGCCACATCCCAAAAGCAGGTCTATCGGGTCATCCGCAACGGGTTGTCAGAAAAGGGTGCTCACGCGCTGGCGCAATCCATTTACCGGCAGGTGGTACAGCATGAGATGAAGTTCAGTGGATCAACGGCAGGAGACAATCTGCTTATGCCGGGTAGACATATACGTATTGAGGGCACACAGAGTCCTTTCGACCAGATTTACCACTGCGATCGGATACGCCGGACGCTGAGCTGGGAAACGGGGTACACCATGGACATATCAGGGAAAAACCACAGCCCAGCGCTGGGAGTCTGGCTTTGAGAGCATTACTGAATATCATGGCGGCGACAGCACAACAGAGTGCCGCCGGTGAAAGTGGCACACGCCAGGGCATCATCACTGCCTATAATCCTGACAATTATGCCGTGAAGGTTCAGTTGCAACCTACGGGTGAAGAAACAGGCTGGATATCACTGAGTTCTCCCTGGGTAGGCAATGGCTGGGGCATGGCCGCTGGACCGATGATCGGTGCAGTGGTGGAGATTGAGTTTGATAGTGGTCTGACAGGCGTCGGCATGGCAGCAGGGCAATTTTATAACGATGAAGACCGTTGTCCTGGGCCGCCATCAGGCGAGTTCTGGCTGATGCATAAGAGTGGCTCCCTCCTGAAGTTCCTGAACAGCGGTGAAGTTCTGCTAAGTGCGAAAATTAAGCTCACCTTTAACGCACCGGCGCATCACTTTACCGGCGGTGATGTGACGGTCGATAAAAACCTCAGGGTCGTTAAAGACATCTTCGACAAAAACGGCAGGTTTGGATCGTTACATCGCATCCGCACTGTTTATGGCGGTCATACCCACCTTGAAAAAGGTCGGGGTAAGCGTACTGACCCTCCCGAGCAGCAGATTAAATCAACGCGGGCGCCTTAGTGCATGTACGACATCTATCACTTCACAGGCGGCGACCTCGAGGAGGCGCCTACTGGAGACCTGCGAACAGTAAAAGGAAGCGAGCGCACTAATCAACGAATTTTACGTCGCCTACTGACTAATCCGGGCGACTACGTTTTTCACCCACAATATGGCGCCGGACTGGCAAAAAAAATTGGTGAAACGGTGAACCCTGGAGAGTGGAAAGTGCTCATCACCGGGCAGATGCTACTGGAGGAATCGGTGGCCAGTAATCCACCGCCGGTAATCAGGCTGACAATTATTGAAGGTGGGGTCAGTGTCTCAGTTGCTTACACCGACGCCACGACCAGGGTCAATGAATCTCTCCATTTCGACGTAACGAGGTAAAGCGATGGCTTCCCTTAACACCAGGTCATTCTCTGAACTCGTCAGTGAACAGGTCACGGCTATTCAGGCCCGAGCGGAAAAATTGCTGGATTTTTCGATCGGTAGCATCCTGCGATCGCTTGCGGAATCCAACGCTGGGGTGGCCATGTGGATACAGCAGATGATAGTGAAGTTGCTGGTCACGACACGTGCAGCTACCTGCTCTGGCGAAGACCTGGACAGCTGGATGGCGGACTTCAGTTTTTTCCGCCTTCAGGCCGTTCAGGCCAGTGGGATAGTGACGTTTAGCCGGTTTACTCCAGGCAGCGAGGCATTGATTAAGGAAGGCGCGCAGGTGACTACATTTGACTGCTCTCAGACCTATTCAGTCATACCCAACACTTTGATTAAAGAGTGGGATGTAGCACGGGCTGCGTATGTCATCGCCCCCGGTGTGAGTTCACTAGCCGTCCCGGTGCGTGCGAATATTGCCGGGACTGCAGGTAACGCGCAGGCGAAGACAGTTACTGTCATTACTGGCTCGGTAATGTCGGTTGATGCCGTAACTAATAACGATGCTTTTACAAACGGTAAGGATGCAGAATCCGATGACAGCTTCCGCGCGCGCTTTGTGCTGTGGATTGCTTCACTGTCCAGAGCCACGAAAGCGGCTATTGGTTTTGCGATCAGTAATCTGCAGAGCGGTATCAGTTATACGCTGACTGAAAATGTCACGCTGGAAGGAGAGTATAAGCCCGGCTATTTTTATGCTGTGGTGGATGATGGCACAGGGCTGCCCGCACCTGCATTACTGAAAAAAGCCTATCAGGCTATCGAAAATACCCGGGGATTCACGGTGTCGTTCGGCGTGTTCCCCCCAGAAACCATCGAAGTCGATGTCGTCTTAATGGTATCTACCGAGGCCACTGCTAATCACGCGGAGATCGTCAATCAGGTGCGCGCTTCTCTTAATCAATACCTGTCGAGCCTGTCACTGGGCAAATTGCTTGCCTACACCCAGCTGGTAAGAGTGGCCTATGCCGCCAGCCCATGTGTAATCAACGTTACTTCTCTGACGGTAAACGGTGGCATGGCGGATTTTGCGGTTTCTGCCAGACAGATTATTCGTGCCGGGAAAATCGTGGTGAGCTGAATGGCCAAAGGTGATCAGAACGACTTTTACACCAGACTCAGGGTGTTGCTTCCTCCCGCATGGTTTGCAGAGGAAAGCACCATTCTGAATGGACCGCTATCAGCATGCGCTGCGGCGTTATCCTGGTGCTACACCCTGTATCTTTACGCCAAAACACAGATCCGTATCTCTTCCGCCAGTGATGGCTGGCTGGATATGGCGGCGTATGATTTTTTCGGGAACTCTCTTACGCGGCCTGTGGATATGACTGATGACGTCTTTCGCACGGTGATTAAACGGGCACTCTTACGTGAGCGGGGAACACGACAGGCTATCAACGATGTTCTTGCAGAACTGACGGGCAATTCACCGACGATATTTGAGCCGCAGCGGGTGCAGGACACGGGAGCATATAGTCGGCCGACAATGGGTTATGGCGCGGCTGGTGGTTATGGTTCATCCCTTTTACCTTACCAGGCATTTGTTACTGTCCAGCGTTCAAAGAAGGCGGGCATTCCGTGGGTAGCGGGCTACCGGACTTCTACAGCGGCATACGGGCAATCATCTCAGGGGGAGTATGTTTCTCGTGAGATGGTTGCCGGCAGTATCACGGATGCACAGATTTACGCTGCCATTGAAGCAGTGAAGATGGAAGGCACGCTCGTATGGGTGCGACTGCAGTAAATAGTTAATTCAGATAAATGGCGTCATTAAGGACACTTAAGCAAATGCCATTTCTATGGAGAAATAATGGATCGTCTTATTGTTTATCCGGGCGCTATTCCGCTCGAAACTGACCTACTTAACACCAACAAATTCGCCATGACAGGGGTGGCCAAACTGGCATCAGTCATTATGGGAGATAATACCTATCTTCATGGACTCGTCTGTACACCAGCTGTTGCCGAATCATTGGCAGTGAGCATAGGAGAAGGGCAGATTTACAGTCTGCACAACACAGACGGTACGCCGTATTCATCGCTGGCAGCTGACACGACACATACACTGCTGAAGCAGGGACTTAATCCTGATTCAGTTACATTCCACCTGTCTGCACCAGCGACGCCTGGCCACAGCATCAACTATCTGATTCAGGTTGCCTATAACGATGTGGATGGCGGCCAAACCGTTCTACCTTATTACAACGCTGCAGATCCTGCTATGGCATTTAGCGGTCCTGATAATACCGGCAATGCTCAGAGTACGGTGCGTTCAGGTGCATGTATTGTTCGTCTCAAAGCTGGAGTAGCTGCTGCATCTGGCTCTCAGATTACGCCTCTTCCCGATGCAGGCTATACATCTGCCTGGGTCATCACGATTAACTATGGCGATCGTCATGTTAATGCGGCGGATATCCGTCCCGCTGATGGCGCTCCCTTTCTACCCGTAAATGGTCTCATCGGTGAGATTCAGCAGGGCAGGCTAACTTACGGAATGGATTCGGGAACCGTAAATCACTATCAGGTCTCTTTTCAGCCAGCAATTGGCCATATCAGCGACGGTATGCGATTACATTTTCGTGCGAAGAATACAAATTCGGGTCCGTCGGCACTGGCGGTAAGTCGTTTTCCAGCGGCCAGCATCCTCACTGCTGAACACCAGGAATTGCCGGCTGGTCAGATTTCTCAGGGACATACTGCGGAAGTTGAATGGAATAGCGCGATCGGCGCCTGGATTCTCAGTTCACCTAAAAGCAGCTACACCACAGATGAATCGGATCAAAAGTATTATTCCCGCGACGGAGGACATATTGGCGGCGATGTCGTTGTACAGGGCAATCTGACAATCGAAAAAAGTTTGAATGTAGGGGAGGCCGAGCTGACTGAGGAAGGTGATGTAAGAGGTAAACTTTGGGACGGAAGTCTGGAAAAATGGCTTAAACGGCTGTTGCCTGTAACTGCAGGCGTTAAGAAAGCCTGGTACTATAAATCACCCAATATGCGACTCATTATTCAGGGTGGGAGTTTTGAACGCTCCAGCAACAGCACCAGCGTTAGCTTTCCCATCGCATTTCCATCTGGCTGCCTGAACGTTCAGTTTTCATTGAACAGAACACATAAAAAGAGTGTCGTGAACCCGTATATCAGTGTGATTGATGGCACACACTTTGAGCTGAACGCCGGGTCTGGTGAAACCGGATTCTACTGGGTTGCGTTTGGTCACTGAAAGCAGAGGGTAATAGTATGAATATTGGATTCAGTGCAACAACAAAAGCCTTTTATGACCTGGATGAGAAAGCGGTATACATTCAGAATGGTTCATGGAGTGATGATGTCATAAACATATCAGAAGTGCTCTGGCTAAATTACAATGGGCAGCCTCCACAGGGAAAAATTCGTGGTGCCGATAACCATGGTATGCCATGCTGGATTGATGCTCCAGAACCTGCGGAACAGGAGCGCATAGCGGAAGCAGTGAGTAAAAGAAATGCGATGCTAATGACGGCTGACACCGAAATTCGCCAGATGAAGATTGTTGAAGAATTTCATGCATTAACGGATGAAGAAACTCAGAGACTTTTGTCATGGAAAAAGCATCTTGCTGATGTATACCGCATCGAACCGGGAAATGTTAGTTCCATTCGCTGGCCAGACGTCCCGGAATAAAAAATGTTTAAGCTGTGGCAAATCTAGCTGAGAGAGCTGATTTAATCAGCTCAATGCTTTAAGGCAGGAATTGTTTAAAAATGATACCCCATACTCAGTGATGCGGCGTTCAGGCTGTGGTAATCCTGATTTTTCTCTGTTGGCGCCCCTTCATATCCTGCTGCAAGCGTGAGCGTATCCGTCACATTCAGGATCACGCCGGCACCAAAGGCAACGTTGTTGTAAGAGTGGGAACCATTTCTTCCCATCCTATTCGTGACCGGGTCATGTATAAGGGGCTTATCCATTCTCAAATGATACAACCCAAAAGTGCCATAAACAGTCAAAAAATCGTTTATGCGGAAGGATGGGCCGAACATGGCAGAATAATACTCTGTATCCTGTGTGGCTTTTTTATCAGTCTTGACTCTGATGCGTTTGCCATTGATGTTCTTCTCATTGTGAAACTCATCCGTGTTATCCCATATATTTCTGAGAGCCGTCAAAGAGCCGACAATACCAAACACGCCCTCAGGCTCGTAAATCATCTTAAAGTTGGGTCCGTGGAGGCTGCCATAACCCTCAATTGATCCGTACTCATAACCAAATAACATCGTGGCGCGGTCTGGAATATACACTGCTTTTGCTGTCATGCAAAAAACACAGGCCAATGCGACGATCATTTTAATCAAATTATTTTTCATTTCTGTTTCCGTTGAAATCCAACATGATATGAATGATAAAGGCCCCTTTACGTGTATTGAGGGGGGGGTAACGTAATCAGAAGCGATAGCCGGCACTCAGCATGACGGTATTAATGGGATGTGATTTTTCATCAAACCTGACACTGGAACCTTCATATCCCATACTGAGAATTAGATGGTCTGTTACGTTAGCAGTCATGCCGATGCCGTAAGCGAATCTGTTAGTGTTTGAGCTAGTGGAGGAAGTTTTGCCACTAATTGAGTTAGCAACTGAGGCTTTATCGACTTTGCCATGCGATATACCAGCCAATGCATAAATGCTAATGGATTTATTTAACCGAAGAGTTGGACCAAACATCGCCGAGTAATACTCAGCACTGTTGCCAGGTTTTGTTGATGATGATCCTTTATGTTTTCTAATGCCGCTAGTAATTACGTCCAGGTCTGACCGCAGAGCTGTCACTGAACCCATGATTCCTACTGGTAGATCGGGTTCATACTGTACCGTTAGATTTCCCCCATAGAGAGAACCGAAGTCACGAAGTTCTCCTTGCGAATAGCCCATGGAGATGGTCGTCCTGTTTGCATTAACATTGTAATCAACAGGTGAAGCAATAGCTGCCCCACTTGTAATTGAGGCCAAGATTAAAAAAGCGCATAATATTTTACTGTGCATCTCAATTGCCCTGCGTTAGCTATTAGATTAAGGAGGTCGCCTTAATCAGTAAAGAGGTTACAGATATTTTTAGTCATAAAAATGAATATTTATGGTTTGCGAGATTTCAAATACAACCTATATAGTAAGATGTTGTCAGTAGATTGATGTATATACATGACTTATTTTCTGCTTTTGTATTCGTTACTCGTGATGTCGTGTTTTATACGGGAGATTTCAAACACCTCTCATGTTGGTCGACGCGGATTTAATGGCCCACTTCGTCGTCACAATAACGGCCATTTTATTGAGATATAATCCTGATATTGTTCAGTCAATCGCCAAACATAATATTCTTAAATGCTAAATATCAGTTGTCTCTATCAGGATAAAGGGGGAAATATGAAAAGGGCTATAGCTTATCTACGTTTTTCATCTTTACAGCAGGTCCAGGGAGATTCAGTCAGAAGACAGAAGAAATTAATTGATGAATGGCTTAAACATAACGCTGACTACTACCTTGATCCGGTAACATTCGAGGACCTTGGGCTGAGCGCATACAGGGGACAGCATGCTATTTCAGGCGCATTTTCTGAATTTATGGAAGCGGTGCAACGGGAGTTAATTGAAGCGGGCAGTGTACTCCTTGTAGAAAGTCTGGATCGTCTATCAAGAGAAAAAATAGGTGATGCGTCCGACAGACTCCGTACAATCCTCAAAGCGGGGATCGATGTGGTCACACTCACTGATGGCACGCATTATACCCGCGATTCACTTGACGACCCTTACTCGATCATCAAAGCAATTCTGATAGCCCAGCGCGCTAACGAAGAAAGCGAGATCAAGTCTAAACGCCAGCGAGCAGTCTGGGCCGAAAAGCGTAAACAGGCCGCTGAAAAGGGGGAAATAATGACCCGCCATTGCCCCTCCTGGTTGAAAGTAAACGCTGCTTGTAATGGTTTTGAGGTAATAGAAGACAAAGCAGACATTATCAGAACTATTTTCGAAATGAGACTCGACGGCCGCTCTTTTGAGAAAATCAGTCAGGCACTGAATGTCCAGGGTAAGAAAAATCTTCGTGGAAAAGTTTCTCAGTGGAATTCAGCTTCAATTGAAAGACTGGTTAAATCTAAAGCTGTGATTGGCGTTCTTTCTCCGTCATATCGCATAACTGTTCCCGATGTTGAGGACATTCCTCATTATTATCCTGCAATCATCAGTATTGAAGATTTTGAGCGTGTAAGGCGTATTAGTTACGAACCTGAAAGCAGAAGAAACACTAATTTTAATCCCCATCTAATAAATATATTCAAGGGGCTGATGCACTGTAAAGGTTGTGGGCATGCCATTATTTTGACGGGAATCAGCACAAAAGGCTATGGCTACTATGTTTGCTCAATGCGGCGTCAGCACAGATGTAAAACTGAAGCGGTCAGAAGAGATTTAACCGATCGCTACCTGATTACTGGAGTCATAAAAGGTGCATCAGGAATGGACCTGCATTTATCAAATGAAACTGCATTAACTTCAATGACAGCCAGGCAATTGGAATTAACCGGTAAGCTTCAGAACGTGATTAAGGCAATAGAGCTAGCACCGGATGTCAGAGAGCTGACAGTCAGAGCAGCTGAAATTGCTGCTGAAATAAATCAGTTAAAGAGTGACATGGTTGAAATACAGGTTGAGCGCGATATGAAGGCTGCTTCTGCACTAAATGTACTCAACGTAGCCGACCGCAAGGAATATCAATTAATAGCTCGAAGAATAATTCAGGATATTAAAATTGACGGAAAGTCAAAAACCTGTGATATCTATCTGCATAACGGGATGAAAGTTCTGAATTATCCCCTCACAAAGTCTACCGGCTGGTCATCTATACTAGATGCAATGGCTTATTTAGAACAGACTGAAATTATTCTCTGATAAGCCACACCATTAGAGATTTATTTAAAAAATAACATAGAGAGAATTTTAATGTCTTAATGAAAATAAAGGGCTAAATCATTCTTAATTTTTGAGTCATTAAATAAGTCAAGTTTAGGTTCTAGGTTAAGTCACTATGAGTGTGAGAAGGTTGCATAGTAACTTTTTTGGTTTCTGCAAAATGATAAGTAACGTCTTGATATCTTGGCAATAAAAAATCAACAAAAAGCATCCAGAACTTAAGTTTTAAATGATTTATTATCCTTTAAATACAGTGAGTTATATCAATACTTAAATCCTTTAGAAGTGTGAGTAAAGAAACAATTCACACAGCAGCATAGTAATCCTCCTTAGTTATCAGTGGGTGAATAAGTGAGCTGATAATAGTGGCGAAAAGCGGCACTTTCCAGTGAAAAATGCCTGAAGTGTGGCGGCACTTGCTATGACTTACCGGGCAGGGCGTTGGCATCGATAATGAGCCTGGTCGATGAAAATGGACGTCAGAGGTCTTCTGCAAAACTCCAGCAAAACTCTCCTGCAAAACTGGTTAAAAAATGAGCTGTCTTTGAGCTTGGGTCTTCTTATTAGATGGCATATCAAAATAAAGTGTGGAAGGCCGCTTAGTGCCAAAAGCGGACGTGATGGCTCTGGCTGAGGAGTTAATAGATAAGGCTGTGCAGAGAAAAAGCAATGAGCATCATCCCGCCGACAATGTTGACGTATTTTTTCAGCATTAATGGGTTAGTTTTTTTTGCTGAGAATATGAGCGTTTGAGTGATTGCAAAAAGCCAGATGCTCATAACCACTATATGAACTGATGCCAGTATAAGGTAGTTGCTAACGCCACCCTTCGCGCCTGCGAACTGTGAAACGACTGTCAGATAAAAAAGGATGGCTTTAGGGTTCAAAACATTAGCCAGCCAAGCCTCTTTTAAAGTCACGGAATGCCTTGCGCCACTAACCCCGCCTGAATTTACCGTTATCCCACTGCGGATGAGCATCGCGCCTAACCAAAGCAGATAGACAGTTCCGGTTACTTTAAGCACAGCAAACGCTGCTGGCGACGAGATGAGCACTGCCGTAATACCAAGCCCTATAAAAAATGCATGGGTATATATGCCCAGAGCTGTTCCTGTGAGAGTTCTGAATAAACCTTTGTTACCTCCTGCCAGAGCACTGTTCATAACGAGAGTAAAGCTCGCTCCGGGGGACAGTGCAACAGGGAGTAATGCTGGCATAAAGCCAAAAATGTTCACATCCATAGATTCTGGATAGTAATTGGGACTCCCTGAAATTGCCAGTCCAAGCGTTTCGCATATAGGTAATGTTCAGCTAAGCAAAAACAGGGAATCGTCATGAATCAAAAGTCCGCTTCACGCCCTGAGACATACGACAAGCTTTTTATGGCTGCCAGCCAGTTCCTTTGATTTCCTGAAGATGTTTAAGCCGCCGTACTGCATGCCTGGTTAGAAAACGCAGCGTGTCCAAGGCGGCGCGGATTTAACTGTAATGGCTCTGATTAGCCTGAAAGGGGTACGGCTTGGATGCGTCAAGGCTGTATCTGGGCAGGCGCTGCTGAAAATTGGTTCACTGGACAAGATATGCGGTCTGTCCAGGACGTGATTGAATTAACGCGCTGGGTCTCTGAGGCATAGATGGTGCGTGACTTTTTCTATGCCAGTTAAAGCAATAAAGCCAGCTCGTTCATAGAAGGTGAATGCCGATGGAGGAGCGTTTGTGTTGATAAAATCAAACCAGTGGCCAGAATCCATAAGTATTTCACTGAGCAGGGCGCTGCCAACCTGCCTTTTTCTCCATCCTGAGTCTACATAGAGATGTCGCAGACGTCCGATGCCAGTTTTTAGCGTAGATGGATCAACGTTGAGTCCACAGACGCCAACGATCAACCCATTTACAGAAGCCCCAATTAGTTTTTCTCCGGGTCTGTCAAAGCGGTTCAGTCCGCTAAGCCAGTTATCTTCCAGTCGTCGTAACATGTTAAATCCTTCAGCCATGCTCTGCGATTTTAACTCAGCAAATCCTGGGCTCTCCGGGGTAACGTTTGTGAGTTGGATATCCATGATTCTCCCACTGATTTCAATCTGCATATTCCGGACAGAATTAGGATTGTGTCCAGTATGACAATGGCACTCTCATACTTCTAATGCCATCAATGCCCGCTCTGTGCCAGAAGCGGAAGTGAGGTCTGATAAATATAATCAGCACAATACCTTTGAGAAGCAGATAGCCTCTTCTCTGCCTACGTATGGGCCATAATTCTCAATTTGGATGTATCCATTTCTCTCGTAAAAACTGATGGCCCGATGGTTGATATATCGTGTTTCCAGCTTTAGTTCACGATATCCCATTTGTTTTGCGGAAGTTTCCAGAAAAGTGAGTAAAGCAAGACCTACTCCTGGCTCGCTTCGGTCTGAAAACATTCTTTTAAGCTCAGCTATGTTTTGTGTTAATGGGCGGATTGCACCGCATCCTATCGCATCGCCATGTGCATTTTTTGCTAATACCCATAATGCTTTGTCATTGTTCATAGCTTCAACGGTGAAGTTGGTTTTGCCATTATCGCCAGTAATAGCGGCAAGTTCAGCTGACAGCATTTCGATTAAGCGATGGGATTCTGAAGAAAATGGATCTGATTTCTCTACGGTTATCATGGTTAGATCCTGTAAAGGGAGTTTAACCAGAATAAAGTACGCTGCCTGAAAAATCACCATTTCAGAACAGATAATGGGACAACACTGATCCCTGACTTTATCGGGGATTCAATGTCCGTTCTTCGCTCATAGTAGACGTGGCATGCGCGTCCGCTTCGTGCCAAGAGCTGAAGTAGCTAACAACAATCTGTGTTGATCAAAGGGGAGCGGCCATTATGCGAAATTTTCATACTCTTCAATAACCAATATTTCCCTGACCGGAAACAGCGAGTTTCTTCTTAGAAAAACCACTAAGGTGATGCTGATACTACTGGAGGCATCATGAAATATAGAATTTCTGGCCTTAGAGCCGAGCAGTTTACTCATCTTTTTGGGCGTAGTGATGGCTATCTGGGAAGATACGGAGCAGTAAGACAAATTGTCACCAGTTACCCCGGTTATCCCGACAGGATCTCATTATGCGATATACCTGTTGGCGAAACCGCTCTGCTTATCAACCACATTTATCAGCCAGCAGATACACCCTATCGCGGCTCTCATGCAATATATATTTGGGAGGGATGTACCGAGCAAGGAATTTATATCAACGAATTACCTGAAGTTATGAATGGCAGAGTCCTTTCATTACGAGCATATAACGAAAAGCACTTTCTAATTAAGGCAGAAATTTGCGAGGGCCAATCTGTAGAAAATTTCATAGATATTTTCTTTGCCGACCCACAGATTAGCTATATCCAGATACACAATGCGAAACAGGGATGCTACGCATGTTTGGCTGAGCGTTTTAAATGAAATTACAAAATAGAAGAGCCTACAGCGTTCAGTGAAGCACTTTTATGTTAGAAGAGAGCATCCGGTAGGATCACTTGAGGATAAGCAGAATGCTTCTGGAAAAGCTCAGGTTGCTGGAATGCAGCCTTCACGATGACAGGCGAAACGATCGGGAGTGGCTTGAGCGGCTTCTCCACCCTGAATTCCTGGAATCACACAGTCAGGCGTGATGGTTGACCGTTCAGAGACGATCACGTCGCTATTAAACGAGAAAACTGCATCACCTATTATCAGCAGTAATCTCCGACTCACCGAAATGGGGGGAGGATGTGCCATGCTTCACTACCGGACGTCTTATGCTGACGGCAGTCGTCCTGCATTGCGTTCTTCCTGCTGGCTGTATTCGGATAAAGGACACTGGACTCTGGTTTTTCACCAGGGAACGCCAGCTGAAGACACTGCTTAGGTTCGCTGCTGAGATGTTCTGTTCATATTGCCTGTATAACGGTTCCGATACAAAAAAGGCCGCCCGTGGGCGACCTTTCCTGGCACTTCCTTTTGCGACCATCCGTTATTTGTACAGCTCAGCGGTCATGTGAACGACGTTGCCGTTGCTGGCCTCAATGATTTTGTACTGCGCGCCCTGCTGCTGGGCCTGCGCGGCGATTTTTGCCTCGGCACCGTCCATAGTCAGGGACGTTGCGGTAACGCTCTGCGCGAAGCTGGCTGCTGACATCAGTGAAAGAGCGGCAACGGCGGCGATAGACATAGCTTTGATGGTTTTCATGGTCTTTATCCTTGGTTTTTATGGTTGAAAGCGTGTTTGCTTTCGATGAAATAATGATAACCAAGGTTACTATTAGTCTATTAACAATAAGTGCTGATATTGTGATCATGCTAACTATTGCGGCGATAGGTGCACTCGATGAACGGTTCGGCGCTGGGTTATTATGTTTAATGTGGAGAACATCCCTGTAGCTATCATTTTGACGTCCGCTACACGCCCTTCAGTTAACCCAGCATATGCTAAAAATAACATTCACTCATTTACAGTATTAGCGCCTCTCTCTGGTCGCTGACGCATAGCGCCCGGCGGATAGCCATTGATGCGCTTAAAAGCCCTACTAAACGCTGCCTGTGAGGCATAACCGAGGCGTAGAGCAACGGTATCGATTGAGATCTTATCGTGAATAATCCAGTGACCTGCGATGCGCATTCGCACTTCCCTTACATAGCGCAGAGGAGGTATGCCGATGATTGATTTGAAGCGTTCAGCAAAAACAGAACGCGACACATGCGACTGGGCCGCAAGCTCAGCAACAGACCACTCGCGACTCGTATCGCGATGAATGGACAGAATAGCCTGGGCAAGTCGTGGATCACGTAACGCAGCGATCAGGCCAGCGGCGTTCTCGCTGCCGTTTTCGATCCATCCACGCACAATCATGGCAGCAGCCACTTCTGCGAGGCGTGCCAGGATGCCCGCGAAGCCAGCGCGTCCAGAACAGATTTCAGCTTTCATCGCGCCCAGAATGGGAACCAGCCCCGGATAAATCTGTTCATTTGCCTCAACCACTATGGCTTGCGGCATCAGTTTACCAAGGCCCTGCATTCCACCAAGATCGAACTCCATACAGCCATAAAACAGAACCGCGCTGGGTGTAGGGTGCGAACTCGGGCAGGTATCAATTCCGCTGACGGCCTCGCCTAAAGGAGCAGAGCCGAAAGTGTCGATATGTTGAAATGAGCATCTGACATCCGATAAAAGCTGATGTTCTTCACCCTGCGGCATGAACACCATGCTGCCGGCGTGCAGTTCGTGCAACGAACCATCGCTTGTGCGAAGCAGCGCAGTACCCACGGCGATGTAATGAAAATAGGCGTGTCCCGGCCTGTTGCTAAAACCGATGCCAAACTCAGAACCCGTCTGCAAACGGCGATACTGCACACCACGTAGCCGCATTTCCAACAGCAATTCACTGATGAGCTCGGATGACAGGGCAAAATGTTTGTTCACATGCATATTCGGAGTTTCGGGTAAAAAATCAGGGTAAGGCATCATAGATCGTCCAGTTGCTCGACTCTAGACTTGGAGCTGTGATTTTTTACTCCAGAAAGAGTGTGTTATGAGAAACGAAGCAACTGAAGCTGTATCCGCGAGTTTAACCTGTTCTGAACCCAAAGAATCCGCATGGATGGCTGTGATATCACTGACTATGGGCGTATTTGGCTTACTGACAGCAGAATATCTTCCTGCCAGCCTGCTGACACCCATGGCCGCCGATCTCGGTGTGACGGAAGCGCTCGCTGGTCAGGCTGTGACGGTAACGGCTGTGGTGGCCCTGTTTGCGGGTCTGATGGTTCCCCGCTTGACGCGTAATTATGATCGCCGAACTGTTTTGCTGGGTTTTACCGTGCTGATGATTGCCTCTAACCTGCTTGTCGCACTTTCATCCAGTCTGGCTGTTCTGTTAATCATGCGCATTTTGCTGGGCATCGCGCTGGGAGGCTTCTGGAGCATGGCAGCTGCTGTAGCTATGCGGCTGGTTCCAGCTCAAAGCGTCCCGCGTGCTCTCTCCATTATTTTTAGCGGTATCGCTGTCGGAACCGTAGTTTCGATCCCACTGGGAAGCTATTTAGGTGGGCTTTATGGCTGGCGTAGCGCTTTTATCGCTGCAACCGCAGTAGGTGTGCTGACACTGCTCTTTCAGCTATTTACCCTTCCCGGAATGGCTCCGCGTAAAATGATGGTAACGGCATCTGTCATGGATTTACTCCGCCGCCCAGGCATTGCGATGGGAATGACGGGGTGTGTAATTGCCCATACGGGTCAGTATGCGCTGTTTACCTATATTCGGCCGGCTCTTGAAAATATTGTTCAACTTGATGTGGATCGTTTGTCTTTGATATTGCTTGGATTTGGCGTCGCTAATTTTATCGGAACGCTGCTGGCCGGGTGGCTGATGGAGAAAAGCCTGCGTCTTACCCTGATACTGATGCCAGCGCTTGTTGGTGTGGCGGCATTAAGTATGATTTTGCTGCCGCTGGAGGAAACAGGATTGATGTTGTTCGTCGCGTTGTGGGGGATGGCATTTGGTGGCGTACCCGTTGCGTGGTCAAACTGGGTAGCGCGTTCCGTTCCCGATCAGGCTGAAACCGCTGGCGGCATGGTAGTCGCAGCCGTTCAGTCCTCGATTGCTGCGGGTGCAGCGTTGGGAGGATTACTCTTTGGTATCAGCGGCGTAACAGGTGTTTTCATCACCGCGGGTTGCATAATGTTTTTTGCAACGCTAGTTATAGGACTAAAGGTGAGGGAAACGCTGACCTGAACATTTCCCTACAACAACGCGTCAAATGAAGGCCAGTTGCATCCTTTATTGATTTAAGAATGACGTTACCGCGCGGGAAAACCGTTCTGGCTGATCAAGCATGACAAAGTGAAAGCTGTCATCGATGCGCGTGAAATGGATATCGGATGCAGATGCATAGGCTTGACGGTACATGGCATCCACGCTGGCTGCAGAAACGCCGAATAAAGCGTCATACGCGTACACGATCTCCATCGGCGCTTTAATGCGTGTGAGCTCGGGACGCAGATCGGTAATCATTAATTCATACACGGCATCCACCACAGTTTTGCGATCAGAATTGAGCCCCGCAGTCACCAAAGCCGGTCTCACCGCCTCAGTCTTCGCTAAGCGGATGATGGATGTTTTCTGAAACTCCTTGAATTGCTGCGGCGACTGTCCCAGCAGCCAATCCCGCGTCGCTGTTGCATGCCGCGCAGCAGTCTCGGTGGTCGCCGCAGGATCAATCATCAAGGTATAGAATGGCAAGGCATCGACGATCATCAAACGACTGACCTGGTCGGGATGACGGGCCCCGATCATCAGTGCAATCTCACCCCCAAGCGAATGGCCAATGATTACCGGTGCTTTGATGTGCTGGATTTGAATGTAATCCGCGATGGCATCAACTGCCGGAGCGATGACCTTGCCATCTGGATTGGAAAGGGCAGGTGTGCTTGCAAAACCGGCAAGTTCAACAAGATGAACTCGGTGGCTTTTACGTAAAGTTGCTGCTAAATCAGTCCAAACTTCGCGAGACGACGCCAGCCCCGGAATCAATATGACATCCGGTCCTGAGCCTTGCGTCTCTACAGAGATGCGTTGCGAGTTTGAATGCACTGCAGGTATCGGCTGAGTTTCTGACGCTGAAACTAAGACGGACATCAATAGAAGCGCCCCTCCGAACGTGGCACGTATATTTGCGCTAGGCATGAATTTAGTCCTTTATATTTTATCCCTGATAAACCGGGTTTGGCTGACATAAGAGTATGTCATAAAAGGTAAAATTATTAAGGGATGGATACAAAGGTTTTTAATGTTCCGGTTACAGTTTCGTGTCAAAAATGTGGGTAACTGGCAGTATTCTGAGTTGAATAAAAGGGAACAATTCACCCGCCATAAGCAATATGGACTGCACCCGATTAAATACACGTTTTATTTTTGTCAGTCTCAAAACCCATATATATCGCATTGAGTCGCTTCCTGAACAACACGGGATCGTGCTCCAGACATATTCGCGCGAGTGAATTTTTAGCGCGCTCTGATACGATTTTTCTGTCGCGGATGATTTGCAATATGTATGTTTTCAGCTGAGATACGATGGCACTTCTCAGAACGGTTTTGTCCTTCAATGAGGCTACCGTTAGCTCTAACATCGGATTCAGGGGGCAGCGGATCAACCAGCCGGCATTTTCTGGATTGATTTCTGGCAGTGCCCTGACATTCGTCGTTATAACCGGGCAGCCGCATGCCTGCATCTCCAGAACGGAAAAGCCGTACGTCTCCTGCCAGGTTGGAAGCAGCCCGACATCAGAAGTATTAATTAACGCCAGCACCGCGTCATTGGTCAACGACGTATGGTGACGGAATATCGGGCAATCACGCAGCTTATCTTCCACGCATTTTCTAAAAACGTCGTCGTCCTGGAATGCCTGGTGAGCCACGTTATGCGTTCTACCAAGATCACCAACCAGATTAACGCGCACGTCGTTCACACTTATCAGGTTTTCCCTTAATAGCTGGGTAAAGGCCAGCACAACTTCTGCACCTCCCTTGCGATAGAACTCATTACCCACGAAGGTGAAAGTCACCGGTCCTTCCTGAACCACCACGCTTTTTTTATGCAGCATCGGCTGCGGAGGATGGAGTACGTGCAGTTTGGGCCCGATGATGGCCTGCTCTGTGGGAAAATGATCCAGCAGCTGCAGCTGGATCTGCCGTGTGGCTTCTGAGATAGCGATGATGCCCTTACAGCGCGGAGAGCAGACGTACCTGAGTTCCCGCGCCAGTTCGGGGTTGGCAAATTTTTGTACTCCGCCAACGGGCAGAACACGGGGCAGTTCGGTTTCAAAGGTCGCCACCCAGTCACCTGACCCCGCAGAGACTTCATTAAAAAGGTGGATAATGTCCGCATCAACGGAAGAGATCAGGGGCAATGGACGGAAAATAAAGAGCTTATTTTTATGTAATAAGCGCTGCCTTATGACGTTAATCCAGGTCCAGATGTTTCTGGGACGGTAATCAATATAGCGATGTGAAGGGTCTGTAATGATGTTTCTCTTTTCCGGGTAGCCATTACCACCCACGATAATCTTCATGCTTCCCCCTGCTGGCGAGTGCAAAAAATTAACAGGATTAATTGAAATATTTTTGCAATTAAAAATGGAAAATAGGTATTTGCTATCTATATGTAGTTATGGTGTTTAAGAAAAAGTCTGAATGCGCCATGGTTACACAGGTTGTTGATAACAAAGAAAAATCCTCCCAATGCTGCTGCTTCCCGACACGCTTTATTATGCACGGACATGCAGACAAAAGACGTGTATTTGCAGATGTTTAATGGCTTTCCAGAATACTTCGGGAGAGAGAGTACCAATGCTAATTAAAAAGTTATGGGCTGATAATCGATGGAACAGGATATCTGCTTTGCATTAAGTAAGAATCCAATCTGTTTTATCAGGTAATAGCAAAATATTATGAGAAGAGTGCAATAAGCCTGAAAGCTGGGAAAGCCTCTAATTAAATATTGTCCCGATCCTTTTGATCTCCACAAAAAAAAGAGTATGCGGATGCTTAGGGCTCTTATCCCCTAAATTCTCAGCGTATCAATCACCGCGCGCAAAGCGGGCGACACATTTCGATGTGGATAATAGAGAAATGAACCTTCCAGACGTTGGCTGTAACGTTGCAGTACTCTGATCAGTTTCCCTTGTTCCAGATCCTCAGATACCAATTCTTCCGGGACATAAGCCAGTCCCAGACCCAGAGCGGCGGCTTTTGCTTCCATATAGCTGTCAGCAAAAACCCATTGGCCCTGGGGCCGATGGGTGATTTTTTTTCCATCCTGATTGAGTTCCCATGCGTACAGGCTGCCATCACCAAACTGGTAAGCGATGCAGGGATGAACGGCTAAATCTGTAGGGACTTGCGGAAAGCCGTAGCGGCGAAAGTGTTCTGGCGTACCAACAACGACCATCTCCATGTCGGGTGAAATGCGCACAGCAATCATGCCATTGCCCACTTCTGGACCCAGACGTACACCCGCATCGAATCTCTCTGCAATAATATCGACAAACCGGCTTTCGCTGATGAGTTCCAGCCTGATATCCGGGTAGTGTTGCTTAAACACTGCAAGCTTCGGCAGCAGTACTTTATCAATCGCGTGCTGGCTGGCATTGATGCGTACCGTACCGGATGGCGTCTGGCGATAGTGGGCCAGCGTGGCGAGTCCCATATCTAAAGCATCGAATCCTGACTCAATGGTTTGATAGAGCTGCTCACCGGCATGGGTGAGCGATAATCTGCGCGTGGTGCGAACAATGAGTTGAACGCCCAGTCTTTCTTCAAGCTCACGTACTGAACGACTGATTCCTGATTGTGCCAGGCCAAGACGTTGCGCTGCGGCGGTAAAACTTCCCTCGCGCACCACCAGCATGAATAAATAAAGAACGTTGTAATTTTCCCGTTTTGCCATCATCCCGCCCTCTTGACTGCACCGCTATTTATAACAATATGATATCAATCTTAGCAAAAAACCCCCTCTAATCAGAACGCATTCTGCTAACTACAATGTGCGCATTGCAATAAAGCACAGCAGCGTTGTCGGTATGAAACCTGCATCTTTTAGGTTTTTTTAGGAGGATTTTGATGACTGTTTTCACCAAAAAACTGACAGCCGCGCTACCTGCATTGCTGCTATATGCATCATTAAGTGGAGTCACAACCATGAGTTATGCTGATACAAACAATCCCAATGCACCCGTTTCGCTGGTCAAAAATTGGGATAAAACCTTTCCTGAAAGTACCAAAGTTGATCACCGTAAAGTGACTTTTCAGAATCGCTACGGCATTACTTTAGTCGGGGATCTCTACCTTCCGAAGGATCGCGGCGAGCGCAAGTTGGCAGCCGTGGCCGTCAGCGGACCTTTCGGTGCGGTCAAAGAACAGTCCAGCGGCCTGTACGCGCAGACGCTGGCTGAACAGGGATTTGTTACCCTGGCGTTTGATCCTTCATATACGGGCGAGAGTGGCGGCTACCCGCGTAATGTGGCGTCTCCGGATATCAATACCGAGGATTTCAGCGCGGCGGTTGATTTCTTAGGTCTGCAAAAAGAGGTCGACCGCAACCGAATTGGGCTACTCGGCATTTGCGGCCTTGGCGGCATGGCGTTAAACGACGCCGCGATGGATACCCGCGTTAAGGCCGTGGCAACCAGCGTGATGTATGACATGAGCCGCGCGATGGGCCATGGCGTGGGCGATGGCAAAGACCGCTACACCACAGCCGATCGTCATGCTGTGTTGCAGTATCTGAACGCGCAGCGCTGGAAGGATGCGGAAAGCGGCACTTTCGCGCCTGGCAGTCACGACATCTATGTTGACGAAAACGGTAAAGCCAGCGCTTCTGAGCGTATTCTGCCGGAGACGTTACCCGCTAATCCCAATCCAGTTTTGAAAGAGTTTTTTGATTATTACCGCATGCCGCGTGGTTTCCATGCGCGTTCGGTCAATTCTACCGGCGCATGGAATGCAACCATGCCGCTGTCGTTTATGAATATGCCGCTGCTGAGCTATGCAAATGAAATCACCATCCCCGCGCTTGTTGTAACCGGTGAGAAAGCTCATTCACGTTATTTTGCGGAAGACGCCTTTAAGGCGATCGGGAGTAAAGAGAAAGAGCTGGTGATTATTCCAGGGGCAAACCATGTGGACTTATATGACAACGTTGCTGGAAAGATCCCGTTTGCTAAATTTGAACAATTTTTCAAATCAAATTTAAACTAACTTACTGAAATAATGCATATTTACCATGCCACCTGTCATCCTCGGGTGGCGTTAACCTGTCTGATGTAACGCAGGGAAATGATAATGTCTACCGTAAGTCTTCAACCTTCACACAATAAAACCCACGCGTATTGGGGCGGCGTATTTGCCATGACGCTCTGCGTTTTTGTGCTGATCGCTTCTGAGTTTATGCCGGTAAGTTTGCTGACGCCTATTGCCAGCGATTTGCATGTCACGGAGGGGTTGGCAGGACAGGGAATTGCCATTTCAGGCGCGCTGGCGGTGCTGACCAGCCTGACAATTTCCCGCATTGCCGGGGCTCTGAATCGTAAATATCTTCTGCTGGGGCTGACAATTCTGATGGCGGTATCAGGAATGATTGTCGCGCTGGCGGCCAGCTATCCGATTTATATGTTGGGGCGGGCGCTGATTGGTATCGTGATTGGTGGATTCTGGTCAATGTCGGCGGCGACGGCCATTCGGCTGGTGCCGCAGCATCAGGTTCCCCGCGCGCTGGCGATTTTTAACGGCGGTAATGCGCTGGCTACTGTTGTGGCGGCACCGCTGGGGAGCTATCTCGGGGCGACCATTGGATGGCGGGGTGCCTTTTTATCTCTCGTACCGCTGGCGATAGTGGCGTTCATCTGGCAATGCATCAGCCTGCCTTCGATGGAAAGCGATACTCAACGCAAGCCACAGGGATCGGTGTTTCGTCTGTTCAGAGTCTCCGTCGTAGCAACGGGTCTGCTGGCCTGCGGACTGTTCTTTATGGGGCAGTTTGCCTTGTTTACCTACGTGCGGCCGTTTCTGGAGAACGTGACCAGAGTCAGTGCTTCTGGCCTGTCGTTGATTTTGCTTGCTATAGGTACAGCAGGTTTTATCGGCACCATGATTCTTTCGACCTTCCTGAACGCAAGGTTTTATCCGACATTAATCGTGATTCCTCTGCTTATGGCTGCGATTGCGGGTACGTTACTCTTGTTCGGACACAGCACGTGGGTTGTTGCCGTTATGCTAAGCCTGTGGGGAATGCTTGCGACCGCCGCACCAACCGGATGGTGGACATGGATCGCGCGGACGCTACCCGAAGATGCAGAGGCCGGTGGTGGCTTGATGGTTGCTGTCATCCAACTCTCCATTGCGCTGGGTTCAACAGCAGGAGGTCTGATATTCGACAGCCTGGGATGGCAAAGTGCTTTCGGCTTGAGTGGTTTATTACTTCTTGGTGCGGTGGCAATGACGTTTGTGATGTTCCGTCAAGATTGCAACACGCGCTAGCGCAATTAAATTCTTTCAAGCGTGCTCTTTGCCATAGCATTCGGCGTAAAGCTGAATATACGATTTTCGCTCATAGGAGACATTCGTCAGTCGAATAGCCAGTAAGGCCTGGAGCCATAAACCTCCAGAAAGTAGTCAATAACCGCTCTGACATTAAGAGGTGGATGACGGGCATTCGGATAAATAGCGGCAGTAAGAAGCGTCTCTGCATTGTTCGAAATTTACCGGATTAGCGGTTCAGGATCTATTGCTAATCCGGTTCATCAGACCAGATATATTCACCGATATGACGTAACACCCAACGTCAGGGCATTACGCCATACCCGTTGCAAAACACGCCTAGGCTTTTCTCTTACTCTCGTGGTTGTCTAATTGCCGGCTGAACTCTTCCGCTGAACAGCGTTGCTGTAATGCTTCCAGTAACAGCTGCTGTTGTGTTTTGGGCACCAGGCCTCCCAGTGGTGGATCGGTATCCAGATTGGTCGGGAAGGAGTAGCCTTCACCGCTCGCCGCCACAATTGCCAGTAACTCTTCATCGCTCAGATCTTTACTCAGCAGGGTTGGATAAATCGCTTCCATCACTTTAACGTGATTCACTTTCTCCATGGTTTTGCCAAATGCGGATGAGACCTGAAGCAAATTGGCCGTACGCACGTGATCCTGCGTGACATTATTGCCGGCGGCATGGAACAGAGCCGGATTGAAGAACAGCCCATCACCTTTTTTCAGCGGCAGCTGAATGGCATGCTGCTGGAAGAATTCAATAAAGCGCGGATCGCGCCACGCCAGATATCCCTCGGCATACTGCTGCGACCAGGGCAAAAGTTGCGTCGGACCTGATTCAATCGGCATATCACTGTGAGCCACCGCGCCCTGTAGCGTCAGGTATTGCGAAAGGATCTGTAACGGCAGCGGGAAGCGAGCAACCACGTCATTTACCTGGAAACCGAGATGGTAATCCCGATGCGGCTGCTGCGCTTTACCGCCCGGACGCACCTGATTCACCTGCGCCGTAATTTCATATCCGGGCCCAACCCAGGCTTCACAAATCAGGGCCAGCAACGGATTGCTATAGTAATCGATGAAGGCATCAGCATCCCGCTCCGCCACTTTTTGCAGTGCATTCCAGATACGCCCGTTGCTGCCCGCTTTGGCAAAGTGATCGCCACCGCCGCCGTTTGCCGCTTCACTGGCCAGGATATCCTCAAAGACTTTACTGCTGCGATCAACGGCTGATACATCGCCATATAACCCCTGAACTACCAGGACGCCGGGGCCGCTGGACAATGCACGATGCAGTTCAGCCAGCATATTTTGACGGTCTGCTGTTGCAGCCGCCAGCAGGTCGTCACGATGATAGATAAGCACATTTTTATCAGCCGAACGTGCCAGCGGGAAATCGTCTTTACGCAGGTTTTGCGCGCAAATCGTGGCGAAATCATCGAGAGAAATGTGGCTGTCGTTAATGTAGATATTCTTCATTTTTTTGCCTCACAGAGTCAGAGCATGTGATGGCTGAAAGCCACCGTTATCACCACAACCAACCACACTTTGATCGAAATCGATCACCGCACCCGTCATCATTCCTGACTCCTCAGAAAGGAGAAATGCGACGCCACGCGCGACTTCGGCGGGTTTCAGCAGGCGACCAAAAGGCTGCGCCTGCTCAGCGTTGCGAAGCCAGTTTTCATCAGCGTCATGATATTGCCGCTGGATGTCGTGTTCGTGTGGCGTATCCATCCAGCCAATATTCAGACCGTTTACCCGGATGCGATTGCGCATGGCGCTGAAGGCCACGTTTTTAGTCAGCGTGACCAGCGCACCTTTGGATGCGGCATATGCCGTTAAGAAGCTCTGGCCGCCGTGGGAAGTCATGGTGATGATATTGACGATGCTGCCTTCAATGCCTTTGGCAATCATCAGTTTGATCGCTGCCTGCATCAGGAAAAAAGGCGCGCGAACGTTGACAGCCATAATCGCATCAAACAATTCCGGGGAAGTGTTGAGGATGGTGCCGCGATCGGACATGCCTGCGCAGTTCACCAGCCCGTGCAGGGTTCCAAACGCCGTTTCTGCGGTCGCCACTACTTTTTCGCAGGCTTCTGGCGAGCTGATATCCGCTTCAACAAATATCACTTCACAACCGGTTTGGCTGAGGATATCCACCTGTTCGTGTCCGGCTTTAACGTTACGACCGCAAATCACAATGCCACGGGCTCCGCGAATTGCCAGAAGACTGGCAACGGCTGCGCCTAATCCCTGTGTTCCGCCGGTCACGACGAACACTTTGTTTTTAAATCTGCTGCTTTCACTCAGGCTCATTGGTTGTCCTTTGTTATTTTGGGTGAGGTAAGGTCTGTCTGCTTGCTCACAATGACCTTAGCAATTACATTCGACTAACAATACGGCCACATAACCTCAAAAAGACCTCAATTTATGGCAAGGTCATTCTCCATTAAGCAAATCGCGGCACAGTCTGGCGTCAGCAAAGCTACGGTCGACAGAGCATTGCATCAGCGCGGCAGTGTGAGTCCACGCACTGCCCGACGCATTGCTCAGGCGATCCGCGACCTGGAATTACAGCAGCGCGCCAGCCTGGCAAGCGGTCGCACGCTACCGATCGATCTGGTGATGCACGCGCCAGAGCGATTCAGTTCGCTAGTGCTGGCGGCACTGCTTAGTCAAATCAACAGCTTCGCACCTTTCCGACTGACGCTGCGCTGCCATATTTTTGAAGAAATCTCGCCTGAAGAGCTGCAGCGTGAGCTGCGCCGCTGTGGCAATGACAGTTATGGCGTGCTGCTCAAAGCAAGCGATCACCCTTTGCTGCAGAGTACGATTGCGGAGCTGGCGGCGCTCAATGTTCCGGTGGTCACGCTCGTTACTGATTTACCTTCAAGCGAGCGCATCAGCTATGTCGGCATGGATAATGAAGGTGCCGGTCGAACGGCGGCCTGGCTGATGTCGCGGTGGCTGCCTGCTGCCGTGCAAACGGTCGCCGTCGTGATCAGCAGCACGGGTTTTCGTGGAGAAGAGCAGCGAATGGAGGGCTTCATTCAGGCGTTAAGTCAGCGAGCGCCATATTTGCAGATTAAAGCTGTCAGTGAAGGTTACGGTATCGATTCACTCACATTTACGCAGATGTGCACAGCGCTGGAACAGGATCCCTCAATCCAATCTATTTACAGCGTGGGGGGCGGAAATAGTGCCATTTTGCAGGCTTTTTCAGCGATGCACCGCGAGGTAAACGTTTTCATTGGCCATGATCTGGATGAAGAAAATCGCCGGCTACTGGCTGCTGAAGAGATGGATGCGGTGATTGACCATGATCTTCATGAAGATGCGCGATCGGCGTTTAAAGCAATCCTGCGTTTTCACGGTTTTTTGCCCGAAGCCGAAGATGAAACGGCATCATCACGCGTTATTGTCGTCACGCCGTTCAATATTTGAGGCACTAGCGATTGCTAAGTGGCAATATCGACGCCAAACCGCTATTGCTCTGAGGATTCTGACATGACCACCTTTCACCAACTCAATGCCATCAGCCTGCGTGGCCAGTCCATCGCTATGGCCGATTTCGCCGGCAAGCTGGTTCTGGTGGTTAACACCGCCAGCCATTGTGGATTCACGCCACAATACGCCGGCCTTGAAGCGCTTTACAGGAAGTACGCCGCTCAAGGTCTGGTGATCCTGGGTTTCCCCTGCAACCAGTTCGGTAAGCAGGAACCCGGCAGCGCCGATGATATCGCGCAGACCTGCCAAATTAACTACGGCGTGAGCTTCCCGATGTTTGAGAAAGTGGAAGTTAACGGCGCCGCAACGCATCCGCTATTTCGCTATCTAAAAGACGAGTTGCCCGGCGTGCTCGGCGGGCGGATTAAATGGAACTTCACAAAGTTTCTCATCGGACGTGACGGCAAACCGCTCAAGCGTTTTGCGCCAATCACCACTCCGGAGAAAATGGAAGCCGCAATCCTTGCTGCACTAGAAAGCTAATAGTGATTCCGTCTCTCGCCGTCCGAAATGTGCGAGCTATCACAATTAACAACATTTCTTTTTGAGCACTAAGCCTGTTTTCACGTTAAACATCACCTGCATGTCACGGTTTGTGACATGATAAACGTCATAAATCGTCTAATTGGATATTTAAATATATGTTTGACGCCAGAAAGCTATCCACTTTAAATGCCCTCGAAAGCAGCGTGCACAATTATATTATCAAAAATATTAACGCTGTTATTTATATGACCATAAGGGAGCTTGCCGATAATTCTGGTGTGTCTACCGCAACTGTTCTGAGATTCTGTAAAAAAATGGGTTTCAAGGGTTATTCAGAACTCAAAGCCAGTATGAAGTTGCACCTGAACAGAAATAGCACATTACTCATTCCTCATGGCGCTGAGGAAATATTGACCTTTTTTAAGAGCATCAGAAATGATGAGTTTGATGAGATGATTAATCAGGCGGCAGAATACATTCGTGATGCAGAACGGGTGTTCTTTGCCGGCGCAGGCAGCTCTGGCACGCTCGGCAGGTATGGTGCCCGTTTCTTCTCTAACATGGGCAAGTTCAGCAATCACATTGACGATCCCTATTATCCGGTGAGCTCGGACATGGTGCAGAGTTCAGTGGCTATCGTGCTTTCTGTCTCTGGCGAAACACCCGAAATAGTGAAGCTTGCCAGACAATTTGTCATTCACCATTGCAAAGTGATTGCGATAACCTGTAACCCGGATTCAACCCTGGCAAAACTCGCTGACTTTATTGTTCCCTATCATGTATCCCGTATTTTGATTGATGACGAATATGACATTACCACGCAGGTTCCGGTTATTTTTATTCTTGAATCGATAGGCCGGAAGCTGGAGGTGAATAATGTCAGTGAGATGTCACGCGGTGTGACATTTTTGTAATTATCGACCGGTTATAACATATTGTGACTTCGTGACATTGCCGAAGCGATTTTCTAACATTGCCGCGATTAGTTCGCCTCTGACGGACTGAATTCCCTCTGGCAATGGAAGAAAACCATGGCAATAAATTATGCGGATTCTGCAAAAGAGATTGTAAAGCTGATAGGTAGCGATAATAACGTGATAAGTGTCACGCATTGCGCTACGCGTCTGAGGTTTGTGCTTAAAGATTATGCTCTGGTCGAGGTTGAATCACTCAAGCGGGTTAAAGGGGTGATTACTGCGATGCAGGCCAGCGGCCAGATGCAGGTGGTTATTGGCAATCACGTCGGTGATGCTTACCGCGAAGTGCAGAATCTACTCAATATCGACGAAAGTGTTGCGGTAGCACCGCCTAATGTCGGTATCGTAAGCCGCGTTATGGATATCATTTCCAGCATATTTGCGCCTTTCCTCTATCCACTGGCAGCCTGCGGTGTGCTGCAGGGCATCATTTCGCTGCTGACCGCCATCGGCTGGATGGATCCGGCAAGCGGCACCTATCGCATTCTTAATTTTGTTTCGTGGACCGGCTTTACCTTCCTGCCCGTCATGGTGGCTTTTACCGCCGCGAAAAAATTCAACGTAAATCCGTTTACAGCGGTAATCGCCGCCTGTGCGCTGGTGTCGCCGGATTACCTGAATATGCTGACGGCCAACAAAATACTCACCGCCAACTCAGCCGATCCAGCTGTGCATGCTTTGATGCAGAGCGCAGTTGAAAACCCGGCTATTTCAAAGGTGCTGGTGGAGATTGCCGGCATTCCGCTGGATGCCGCGCCGCTGACCTTTATGGGCTTGCCGGTTCAGTATCTGAGTTACACCTCGTCGGTGATCCCGATTATTTTGATGGTCTGGGGCATGTCGTATGTTCAGCGCTTCTTTGAGCGCCTGCTGCCGATGGTGATACGCAACCTGTTCACGCCGATGTTTTGCCTCGCCATCATGGTTCCTCTCACGCTGCTGGCATTTGGTCCGGTCGGTAACATGATTGGTGGCGCTATCGGTGGCGTCTACAACACGCTCTATCACCTCAGTCCTTCCGTTGCTGGATTTGTGGTCGGTGCCTTGTGGATGCCGCTGGTTACGTTAGGCGTGCATTGGGGCATTACGCCCGTAACCGTCGGCAACTATGCAACCTTGGGCTACGACACTTTTACTGGCTTACAAGCCTCTGCGGTATTTGGCATGGCGGGCGCGGTACTTGGCGTCTATCTGAAGGCGAAAGACGCTGAGCTTAAGCGCATGGCGCTCTCTGCAGGTGTGACGGCGCTGTTCGGCATCACTGAACCTGCCATTTATGGCGTGGCATTACGCCTCAAACGCCCCATGATTTGTGGCTGCCTGGCCGGCGCCGCTGGCGGCATGATTGCCGGTGCCTTCAATGCGGTTTCATGGAGTTACTGCATTCCAGGCATTGCCGTCCTGCCGGTGTTCTTTAAAGAAGGGCACATGACGCAGTTACTCGGCTTCCTGATATCCATTTTCGTCGCATTTGTTTTGGGCATGGTCTTCTCCTGGGTAGCGGGATTCAAAGAAGACAGCCAGTCTGACGTTCGCCCTGTGCCGCAGCCTGGCACCATCTGATCAAGAGATACTTATTATGAATAATCAATTCCCAGAAAATTTCATGTGGGGCGGCGCGGTTGCGGCTCACCAGGTCGAAGGTGCGTGGGATAAAGGCGGAAAAGGCCCGAGCATTGTCGATGTGCTGACCAGCGGGGCGCACGGCGTTGATCGCGTTATCACCTCGGACATTCAGGATGACTGCTTTTATGCCAATCACGAAGCATCTGACTTTTACCATCGTTATCCTGAAGACATCGCGCTGCTGGCCGAAATGGGCTTCCGCTGCTTCCGTACATCGATAGCCTGGTCGCGTATTTTTCCACGCGGCGATGAAGCCGAGCCGAACCAAGAGGGGCTACGTTTTTACGATGCGTTATTCGATGAGCTGTTGAAATACGGGATTGAACCGGTTATTACGCTGTCCCATTTTGAAATGCCCAATTTCCTGGTCACCGAATATGGCGGATGGAAAAGTAGAAAGGTTTTGGACTTCTTTGTTCGCTTCAGCGCGGTAGTTATTGAACGCTTCCAGCACAAAGTAAAATACTGGATGACCTTCAATGAAATTAATAATCAGCGCAACTGGAAAACCCCACTTTTCGGTTATTGCTGTTCCGGCGTTATTTTCACCCACGAGCCTAATCCTGAAGAGTGCATGTATCAGGTTCTGCATCATCAATTTGTTGCCAGTGCTCAAGTGGTGAAGTTAGGACACGACATTAATCATGAACTGAAAATTGGCTGCATGATCGCCATGGTGCCGCTGTATCCGTTTGCCTGTCATCCGGATGATGTGATGTATGCCCAGGAAGCGATGAGGGAACGATTCCTTTTTAGTGATGTTCACATGCGCGGTCATTATCCGGCTTATATCCTCAATGAATGGCAGCGCAAGGGATACCACATTGCGATGGAGTCCGATGATGCGCAGATCCTGCGTGAAGGATGTGCCGATTATATCGGGCTGAGCTATTACATGAGTAATGCGGTCAGTAAAGAAAATGCCGGCAGCGGGACCGCACTTTCAGGATTCGAAGGAAGCGTTCCGAATCCACACGTTAAAGCCTCCGATTGGGGCTGGCAGATCGATCCGGTCGGCCTGCGTTATGTGCTGAATATTCTCTATGAGCGTTATGAAAAGCCGCTTTTCGTGGTTGAAAACGGTTTTGGAGCCATCGACAAATTGGATGAAAAGGGCGAGGTCAATGACGACTACCGCATCGACTATCTGCGCGCGCATATTGAACAGATGAAGAAAGCCGTGACCGAGGACGGTGTCGATCTTATGGGATATACCCCTTGGGGATGTATTGACTGTGTATCCTTTACCACCGGCCAATACAGTAAGCGTTATGGCTTTATCTACGTAAATAAAAACGATGATGGTAGCGGAGATTTTGCCCGCTCGAAGAAGAAGAGTTTTGACTGGTATCGCCGGGTCATCGCCAGCAACGGCGAAGAACTCTAACCAAATTAGGTGCGACAAGGATGTCGCACCTACAAAATTTTTAAGGCTTCTCTTTCTCGTCTTCAGCCGGAATCAGCGGTTCATCAATGGCGATGGATGAATTAGATTTCAGCAACTGAATATCCAGAATCACGTAGGTCATGGTGGTGATGAATAACGAAATCACGCTGCCAATCACGCCGCTGGTGGTGAAGGTGAAATAGTTATACATCACCACCCAGGTCACACAAATAAACAGCGCCAGCGCAACGTTAATTGCCGACTGCGAATAATCTGTGGTGCGTGAACCCATTTCATTAATTTGCCGACTGAAATTCGCGCCGCTGTATTTCTCCAGCACAAAAATTCCCTGTTCCCAATTACGCAAACGACGTGCGCCACTGCGGGTGAGAAATACGTAGAGCAGCGAGACAAATAAACCTGAGAAGGCGATCAGTACCGGCACTGCTTCCAGCGCATAAGCGAGACTTTTATGGCTGGATGCCTGCGGCGTGAGATCCAATGTTAATGACGCACCCAGCGCGGCATATAAAAACACAAACAGCAGCAGAAACAGCGCGTTGCGCCGCCAGTCGAGATCGGCTTCGTGATCCTTCTGCTGACGTGCGCTGTGCAGCGCCTGCTGTAATAACGTGGCATTGGTGGATGCGGTGTCAATACTCTCAATCTCTTCACCCAATAAGCGGTGAATAAACGGCTGATCGGCCGATTCAATGGTGATGCGCATAGATTTCTCGGTAACTTAACGATCAAAGGCGTCAGTGTAACGTAAATCGTCTGGCACGCGCAGAATCTGCGAGTAAGCGCGCAATTTTCCATCTATGTTTCGGCTCGTATTGCACATCATTTGTACAATTAATGGGCGGTTATTACTGACCGCGCAAATCACGACGGAGTAACGAGCTATGTCGTATGTTGATGGTTTTGTCGTAGCGGTGCCGGAAGCCAATAAGGAGGATTATCGTGCCATGGCGGCCAAAGCCGCACCGCTGTTTAAAGAGTTTGGCGCCACGCGTATCGTCGAGTGCTGGGCAGACGATGTCCCCGAAGGCACACAGACCGATTTCTATCGCGCGGTAAAAGCTGAAGAGGGCGAAACGGTGGTATTCAGCTGGATCGAATATCCCTCGCGAGAAGCGCGTGACGCCGCCAATGCCAAAATGATGTCCGATCCGCGTATGAAAGAGATGGGCGAGAATATGCCGTTCGATGGCAAACGCATGATCTATGGCGGATTCGCGATTTTGCTGGATGAGTAGTTGAGCGCTAAGGCGTTAAGATGGTCGCCATAAATGGCGACCCTACAGTTGAGGTTTTCGTAGGGTGCGCATTTATGCGCACCGCATACACATGCAATTTATTCATTACGCGATTTATCTCGCTGTTTAGATTTTAAATTATCGTATGAGACTGGCTTCTGTTGTGCGCAATTAATTGCGCCGCTACGATAGGTGCTTGAATTATTCATCTTATACAAGGTGTCACTATGCTGGATATCATGCACTTTCCGCTTTTCCTCGCATCCGTATTTCTGTTGTGTATTACACCGGGACCGGATTTGGCTTATGTCGTTGGACAAAGCGTAGCGAATGGGCGACGCAGCGGCGTGATATCAGCGAGTGGCGTTGCGTTGGGAAGTTGCACTCACGCCATTGCCAGCGCCATCGGATTGACGGCGTTAATTACCGCTTCGCCACTGTTATTTACGGTGATTAAATATATTGGTGCGGCGTATTTAATTTATCTGGGCACTAAAATGGTGTGGGGAACCTTTTTCAACCGTGAAGAAGAGAAAACGGAGCCGGCTGAGATCCCACGTTCTAATACGCGCAATTTATTGGTTCGCGGCTTTATTACCTCGATCACCAACCCAAAAGTATTGCTGTTTTTCATCTCCTTCTTCCCACAGTTCGTCATGGTTGATGGTGAGCATCATGCCAGCTCATTTCTGTTACTCGGCCTGACGTATGCCGTTGTGGGTTTAATGACTGACGTGATCTTTGCGCTGGTTGCTGGCAGCGCGGCCAGTGCGGTATCGCGCAATGTGATGCTGCAGAAATTACTTGATCGCGTGGTGGGCATCACCTTTATCGGTTTAGGCGTTAGATTAGCGCTGACGCGTCGTTAATAAATTCACCTCAGGAACAACGGCCAGCGATTGGCGCTCGCGAATTATTCGGGTAACGTGGAATGCTTAACTTTGTTACCTACAAATAATTACCGCACGCTAAGTTGCAGGAGAGTCAGTCCATGGCCGTTAATTCCAACATCGTCGGCATTGTCAGCGATGAGTTCACCAATCCCAATACCGTAAAGCTACTCAATGAAGTTACGCGTCAGTTGAATGAACGCGGCTTGATTACGCTGCTGCTCAATGCCAATTCCCGTGAAAGTTATCAAAACGCGCTGCATAACGCCGCGCAACTTCCTGTCAGCGGTTTAGTGTTTCTGACCTCGCTGTTTAGCGATGAAATGAGTGTGGCAGCCGATATTCTGCCTCAGGCGACAACCGTCCATCTCAGTCACAGCGCCAGTGCGGATGCCAACGTCGTGATTGCCGATGGCTTTGACGCAGGCGCAGAGATGGGATTATTGCTGCTGTCGCAAGGTCATCAACGGTTCGGCTTTATGCACAGCCAGGAAAACAGCGCGCCTGCGCGCCAGCTGGACGGTTTTGTCGCCAGCCTGCAAGCAGAACAGAAAGAACTGAAAATCGAGCTCTCCGCCGGTGGCAACGATCGCGAACTGGCTTATCAGGCGATGATGGCGTATTTAAAGAAAACGCGGGCTGCCGAGCGCATCAATGCGCTTTTCTGCGAAAGCGATGTGCTGGCGTTTGGCGCGTTACAAGCGGTGCGCGACTTCGCGCAGGGCGCGCATGTCGCGGTGGTGGGTTTCGATGATGTCGATGAAGCTCGCGCGTCAACCTGGCATCTCACCAGCTGGGCGCAGCGTCGTGATTTGCTGGTGGCCGAAGCGCTTAATCGTTTACTGGAAAACCGTGCCGATACCAGTAACGCCTGGCAGCAGGGCGAATTGCAGGTGCGCCATTCGCATCACGGCAAGCATGTGCCGGGCGAAATGTCGCAGTGCGGATGTGCGATTCGGCATTGATAGCTGAAGAAGAAACGGAAGGAGATGTTAATGCTGTGGCTTATCGCCAAATATGCCATTACTGCCGGCATGGTGGTGCTGATATCTGAAGTGGCTAAGCGTAGCGATCGCCTCGGTGGGCTGATAGCCGCGCTCCCATTGGTGACCGTGCTGGTATTGATCTGGATGAAGCTGGAAGGACAAAGTCAGGCCAAAATTGCCAGCCACGCCTGGTACACCTTCTGGTATGTGGTGCCGACCTTACCGATGTTTGTCGCCTTTCCGTTTCTCTATCAACGCCTCGGATTCTGGCCGACGCTGATTGCGAGCTGCGTGCTCACCATCTTGTTATTTCTGCTGTGGGCCACGCTGCTCAAGCGCTTTGGTATTGAGCTGATGTAATTTTGCTAAGTGAAAAGAGGGCGTTTGCCCTCATTTCCAGCCACTCAGAAAGCATATGCGGCGCTTGAAACTAGCTGTACAAAGGGCCCAGCAAGGGTTTGATTATGGTGCGCAATAATCTGCTCAGCGCTCAGCACGCCGTTATCCACCGAAGTATGTCCATCCTCAATCAGCACCACGCGAAAATCTAAATCTGCGGCAGCGCGACAAGTGGTATCCACGCAGTATTCGCTCTTCATTCCAACAATCACTAATTCTTGAATATCGGCACTTTTGAGCGCTGCCAGTAATTCAGTGTCGCGAAAACAGTTGGGATAGCGCTTCATAAATACCCGATCGTGTGATGCATTCATCTGCAGTTCAGGAATCAGCTGAGTCAGCGGGCTGCTTTCGGCGAAGGGCGATCCATCCGGTCCAGTGTGGCGGGCGAAGAAAACCGGCGCATGCGCTTGATGGGCTAACGCGATCAGCTGATTGATATTGGCTAAAACAGATTCCGCAGCAAAGGGCGCTGGCGAAACGTGAAATAAGCCGTTCTGCATATCAATAACCAATAAGGCTTTATGTTGTGGCTGCATGGTGTGTCTCCTTTCTGCATGCTATGAACGGAGACCATTCCCCGTCCAGTGATTGACGGGGCTGAGGATGCTTGAGCTTATCTCTTCGCTACAGATGCACACACGCCGCCGCCATATGCGGTGGTGGTTGTGGTCTCTGTGGTTAATGCGTTGAAGATATACATAAAAGCTCGCCAGAATGTGGTGTGAGTTTTGAATCTAACAGAGTGCCAGATGAAAACAAGCGTGAAGTGTTAACAGCTTTGAAACAAAAAGGCGAACGCGGATTAACATGCGTTCGCCTGGTATTTAATGCTTGGTTCCATTACCTGAACCGTCACGATTGCGGAAAATATGCGTCACGTTGTCGGTATTCTTGATCGCCACTCCGCTAGACTGCGGGGTTTCAATATGATTCATCACTTCCGACATCGCGCGGCTTAGTGCTTGCTGGCGCGGAGGATCGCGCTCAATCGACGCCATCCCACGCAATTTATCAAGCAGCGCGCGAGGTGAAAGCGGGCCGGATTTTTTCAGCAACTGTAAAATTGCATCGCCCATGATGATGTCGGTGAGCCGTTCTTCATCACTTCTGTACATAGATTCTCTCTGGTTACCGCGGCAGACCTGCGGCAAATAACAAAGTGGATTCAGTCTTACCAGTATGCGAATGAGGCGGAAACCACTTGGTTAATTCTCAGGCCAGCTGCGCCTGGTTTAGGATTCTCGTTCTACGGAAAACATCAGTCCAATTAATTGCTGATAGTGAATTTCTGCTTCAGTACCGCGCGCTTGTTCCATGCGGCACAGCAACTTAGTACACAGCGTTTTACGGCTTAGCGTCCTTCCGGAACGCAAGATTTCAACCACAATCTGCCCCAGCGTTTCCTGCTGCGAAGGCAAAGAGGCTTCTTTGAAGTAGCGCGCAATAGCTTCCGACGCGGTGGAAAAGTTACGATCCTGACGCATGGTTCCATCCTTAAGGTTGACGTATAACTTTAGCCAACAAACTTATACAAGTTTAATTAATATGTACAGGAATATGGCGAATCAGTTTCGCAGTGATTTGGCCAAAAGTGCTAATTTATTGTTAACAATAACTTAAGGAATGGCTAGGGCAATGCTGAGTGTATTCCGCGCAATACTCGTCACTTTATCGTCTTTCGGTCGCCATGAATGGCGACCCTACAAAGGCTTGGAGCGTTTTTTGTAGGGTGCGCATTCATGCGCACCTGCATATTACCGTTTATAGTTCATCAGCCATCCGTCGATCGCGTCAGCGTTTCCCAGCGATCAATCTCTGCGCTAAATGATTCAATCTTCTGCCGTACTAACTCCAAAGCATCGCTGCCTAACAACAGATGCGCCGGGGGATTGCTACTTTCGATCACCTCCAGCATCGCGCTGGCGGCTTTGAGCGGATCGCCCAACTGCTTGCCGCTTTTCTCCTCACGTGCCTGGCGAATCGGGTCGAACAGCGCGTCATAGTCGGCGATGCTGCGTGCGCTACGCACCATCGAACGACCAGCCCAATCGGTGCGAAACGATCCCGGAGCAACGGCGGTCACGTGAATGTTGAAAGGTGCCAGCTCTTTGCTCAGAGTTTCCGAAATCCCTTCCAGCGCAAACTTGCTGCCGCAGTAGTAGCTGATGCCGGGCATGGTGATGAACCCGCCCATTGAGGTGATGTTGATGATGTGGCCGTGACGGCGCTGGCGCATAAAGGGCAGCAAGGCTTTAATCATCGCCACCGCGCCAAATACGTTGACGTCAAACTGGCGGCGCATCTCGTCCAGCGATGACTCTTCCATCACGCCTTCATGACCGTAACCGGCGTTATTTACCAACACATCTATTGGGCCAACGTGGGATTCAACATTGGCAATCACCGCATCAATGGCGGCGAAATGGGTGACATCCAACTCATAGGCGAAAGCATTTTCCGCATGCAAACTTTCAAACTCAGCCTTTGCGGCAGCGTTGCGCACGGTACCGACCACGCGATAGCCACGACTTAGTGCAACTTGTGCCAATGCGCGCCCAAATCCGCTGCTGACGCCGGTAATGAATAATGTTTTAGCCTTGGACATTTGCGAGTTCTCCTCAAAAAGTAGAGGATGCATAATAATCTGGCGATTAAACGGCAATAAGACCTTATCTTGTATATTCCTTGCCTAATATTATGAAGGTGATGTTGCGCGATGAACGAAGCTCTCCAGCAGCAAACGGTAGAACTGCTTAAAACGCTAGCGCCGCAGGAAGGTTACAACCTGACTGCGCTGCCGGACGTGCGCATCCTGCGTTCCGATCGGCCACTGGCGCGCACGCCGGTGCTGTACGATCCGGGCATCGTGATTGTGTGTCAGGGATCGAAGCGCGGTTTCTTTGGCGATCAGGTCTATCTGTACGATGAGCAACATTATTTGGCGGTTTCGGTGCCGGTGCCTTTTACCATGGAAACGGCGGCGTCAGCGGAACATCCGCTGCTGGCGATTTACCTGCATCTCGACTTCAATGTGGCGACTGAATTGCTGTTGCAGCTGGAGCAGCAGGATATGGCGTTTGAGAGCCAGGCGGCGCAGAGCATGATGTCAAGCCCGATGGATCAGACGCTGCGCGAGACGGTATTGCGCTTTCTCACCACGCTTAACCATCCGCTGGATGCGAAGATGCTCGGCCCCGCGCTGGTGCGTGAACTCTATTATCGCGTGCTGACCGGTGCGCAGGGCAGCGCGCTGCGCGCTGCGCTCACCTTACAAGGGCAATTTGGCAAAGTGGGCAAAGCGCTGAGCCACATTCACGCGCACTATGCGCAGCCGCTAACGCTCGGACAACTGGCAGCGTTGGCGGGCATGAGCGTGCCCACATTTCACACCCATTTCAAAAGCATCACCAATCAGCCGCCGATGCAGTATGTGAAGTCGGTACGACTGCATCAGGCGCGCATGTTAATGGTGCGTCAGGAGATAACTGCAGCAGCGGCCGGCCATGCGGTGGGCTATGAAAGCGCTTCGCAGTTTAATCGCGAGTTCAAACGTCTGTTCGGTTTGCCGCCAGCAGAAGAGATAAAACGCATGCAGCGTAACTTTGCCGTGCCGCCGGCGCACCAGGCATCGCTGTTCGTTTCCTCACATTAACGCCAGGCTATGCTATAAATGATAACCATTATCATTTTTGGCGTGAGGCACAGGATGCAGTCAGCACAGGAAAATGCGTTAAGCGCGGATTGTTGTATCGTTGGCGGCGGTCCGGCGGGATTGATGTTGGGCTATTTACTGGCGCGCGCGGGTTTACGTGCCGTGGTAATCGAAAAACATCCCGACTTTCTGCGCGATTTTCGCGGCGACACCATTCATCCCTCAACGCTGGAGATCATGCGCCAGCTTGGCTTGCTGGATGAGCTGCTAACCTTGCCACATCAACGCGCGGAGAAGCTGCAAGCGGAAGTGGCTGGCGAAGAGATCACCATGGCAGATTTCTCACGTTTGCCGGTTCAGTGCCGCTTTATCGCCTTTATGCCGCAGTGGGATTTCCTCAACTTTCTCGCCAAAAAAGCCTCTAAATTTCCGGGATTTACTCTGCTGCAATCCACCGCATTTGATGACTTCGTTTATGAGGATGGCGCAATCAGTGGCGTGCAAACGTTACAGGGTAACGAGCGTCACATCATTCGCACTTCGTTAGTGATAGGCGCGGATGGCCGCAATTCGCAGGTCAAAGCCAAAGCCGGACTCACCGGAAAAAGCTTCGGTGCGCCACGCGATGTGTTGTGGTTCCGGCTGGAGAAACATCCCGATGATCCGCAGCTGGGCATGGGCCATAAAGGGCCGAAGCAGAACTTCATTGTCATTGATCGCGGTGATTATTGGCAGTGCGGCTACACCATTCAGAAAAACCAGTTCGACGAGTTAAAACTGGCGGGATTGGATGCACTGAAAAGCACCATGGCGCAGGTGGCACCGTTCAGTGCAGAGCGCATGGTGGAAGTCGATGAGTGGGACAAACTCAAGCTATTGTCGATTCGCATCGACCGCCTCGATCACTGGATGAAACCCGGCGTGCTCTGTATCGGCGATGCTGCGCATGCGATGTCGCCGATTGGTGGCGTTGGGGTTAACCTGGCGATTCAGGATGCGGTAGCAGCGGCCAATATGCTGACCAAACCGCTGCAGCAGGGCAAGGTTGCCTTGCACGATCTGCAAAAAGTGCAGCAGCGCCGCCAGTTTCCAACGGTCGCAACCCAGTTCCTGCAAATCAAGATGAGCAGCAACAAACGCAAACGTTCTACACCGAGCAAAGTGCCACAGATGATCAGCCGCTTTCCGTTCCTGCGCCATCTGTTTGGCCGCTTAATTGGCCTGGGATTCCGCACCGAAAAGCCGCGTTATTTATAACCGGCAAAAAAAAGCCCGCTAAGCGCGGGCCAGGTAAACGTTACCAATCTGAAATTCTCGTAGCAACGCATTGCTGTGTGTTGCGTCGCTATAGTAGCAACAGATCTCTATCTGTGCAGGAAATGATCAATGAGTAAATTTTGTGCTAAGGATTAGTATTACGCTTTCCGCACGCGCGTTGACCACCAGCACATTAGCGATCCGAGGCTAACCATCGCGGTGCCTTGCCAGAAGGCGACGGTCAGATGCGAGCGCAGAATAAAGGCGGCGAGAAGCGAGGAGATGATCGGAATGAAGTAAGACGCGGCGGCCAAAATGGTGACGTTACCATGTAGAATACCGACATTCCATGCGGCATAGCCAAAGCCCATCGCCATCGCCGCTAGCGCCAGACTGATGCAAACCCCAACGGATAATACAAACGGCGGCTGTGGCGAGAGCAAAAACTTCAGCCAAAGCGTCAGTGCGGTTAGGATAAAGAACAGCGTTATGCCATTGCTGCCATTAGCAATTTTTTTGGTTACCACACAATATACCGCCCAGATCACCGCGCCGCTTAATGCCAGGCCGTAACTCAACGGATTATCCATCACGTTATTGGCGATCTCGCTGAATGAAAAACCCTGATCGCCGCCCAAAACGCAACAAATGCCCGCAACCGCCAGCAACACGCCCGGAATAATCAGCGGATGCGTTTTTTGCCGATTCACTATCACCGCTAAAACGATGGTTAAACTTGGCCAGAGATAATTGACCATGCCGACTTCAATCGCCTGGCGTCCACTGTGGGTAAAGCCCAATGAGAGCGACAGGCAGAGTTCGTAACAGACGAACAGTACGCTGCCGATAATCAAATAGCGGCGCGGAAAAGAGCGCAGTTTTGGCAAGCCTACGGTGAAAATCAGCAAAACCGCGCTGGCGCTGTATATCAGTGCCGCACCGCCCACCGGTCCGAATCCTTCGCTGACAGTTTTAATCAGTCCTACAATCGCGCTCCACAGCAGAATGGCCAGCAAACCAATCAGCGTCGCCTTCTTTTGGGGCATAACCCGCAACCTTATTTCGCAAATTCGGGCCAAAATCCTATCAAATCAAACGCGCTTTGTATTTGCTGGATTATCTGCGGTCTTTCGAGAGGTCGCCATGAATGGCGACCCTACAAGAGAATGGTGCGGTTTTTTACATCCATTACCACTTCATCTCGCCGGTATTCACTTTGGCGCTCAGATCCAACGAACTCTCCTCCGGCAGATGCGGATAAGCGGCTTTCATGGTCTTGATCACCTGCGCCGAACCTTTATGCTGCTGTAACGCTTTCTCAAAGGTTTGCAGGTAGTTCAAGGTAAAGGTAATCGCCTCATCACCCGCCGGGCGCTCGCCAAGATAATGGCCCGGAATCACCTGTTTAGGCTGTAGTTTTTGCATCTCGCTCAGCACATTACGCCACTGCTGACGAACAGCAGGCGTTTGTGTATCGGCGGTCCAGACGTGAATGCCGGAAGCCACGCCGGTGCCGCCGAGAATCGCTTTGTTGGCCGGGATCCACACGTAAGCGGCGTAATCATTGACGTGACGCAGTTCCAGCATTTCACCATCGACTTTAAAGCTGGTGGCATGCGTAACCTGCGGAACATACAGCTGTTTTGGTGCGCCGTCCTTCATCTGCGGGCCCCAATACGCCAGTTTGGCGGCTTTGGTCGCTTCGATGTGTTTCACCACGTCCGACGTCGCCACAATCTTCACCTGCGGGAACGCTTTTACAATCGGTTCCAGACCAAAATAGAAGTCAGGATCGCCGGAGGTGATGACAATCTGCGTCAGCTTTTTACCGCTGGCTTTAATCATCTGCACCAGCTTTTCACCGTCTTTAGTGCTGAACTGCGCATCAAACAGTATCGCTTCATGCGGCCCGGAAACCAGCGTCGAAGAGACCGGGAAGATGCCGTTCTGCTGCGGGTTATACACCTCTAAATGGAGCGGCGCAGCGAAGGCAGGCAGGGCGGCGAAGGCCAATGCCAGAGTCAGCGTTTTCATTTTCATCGAATTTTCCTTTATCCGGCACCTCGCCGTATTTGTGGCTCTATTGTAGGGAAATCGCTGGCTGGTAGAATTCCCGAAACTGGATATGATCAGTTTCATAAAACGATCAGATGGAGCCAACATGGACAGAGTCACGGCGGCAACGGTGTTTAACCGCATTTGCGAACTGGGCAGCTTAAGTGCTGCGGCGCGTGCGTTGGATATTTCGCGGCCGATGGTCAGCCGCTATCTGGATGAAATGGAGAAGTGGGCCGGCGCGCGTTTACTGCACCGATCATCGCGCAAGCTAACCATCACGCCCGCTGGCGAGAAGATCCTCGAAAAATCGCGCGCGCTAGCCAGATTAGCCGAAGAGATTGCCGATCAGGGCGCGGATAGCGAGCCGCACGGCACGTTGCGCGTCGCCTGTGCGCACTCTACCGCCACGCATATTTTGGGCCCGATGATCCCGGCATTCCTGGCGCGTTTCCCGGCGGTGCGCATCGAGCTGGAGATCAATAATCAGCCGGTGAGTTTGATCGGTGAGCGCATTGATGTGGCAGTGCGCATCACTGACGATCCCGAACCTGGCGCCATCGCCCGACGTTTAGGCGATTGTGTTTCGGTGGTGTGCGCGTCACCGGGCTATCTGCAGGCGCATGGTTCGCCGCACACGCCAGCCGATCTCGCGCAGCATAACTGCCTGCATTACAGCCGTTTCGCTGGGCAGAGCTGGCAATTTTCAGATGCGCACGGCGAAACGATCTCTGCAGCGGTGCACGGCAATTTCAGCGCCGGCATCTCGTCGGTTCTATGTGATGCGGCGATTGCCGGTTGTGGAGTGGCGATGGTGCCGGAGATGGAAGCGCGTCACGCCATCGACAATGGACAGCTTCAAACCGTACTGCCGGCTTATCAGCCAAAAACGCTGGCGATCTATGGGCTTTACATGTCGCGTGAACGGCAACCGGCGGCGCTGCGGGCGTTTTTAGATGCGGTGCAGCAGCAGTTAAGCGCCTGAAAGTTCGACATGCATTTGGGCTTGAAGGAATGACCAAATAATCAGTGTGTTAGGCAAATAATTCTGGCTAAGAAAAGCCGGTTTTCAGCCTGAAATCGCCAAAGTTGTGGCGAAACTTTGTTCAATTGTGGCCGATATAAAATGATGGCACCTGGCCGGTGACGCGGCGAAACATGGTGGAGAAGGCGGAGCTGCTGTCATAGCCGAGCGAGAGCGCCACCTCGTTAACCGATTTGCCCGCCACCAGCCACGCCAACGCCGTCACCACGCAGGCGCGCTGTCGCCAGGCCGAGAAAGACAAGCCGGTTTGCTGTAAGAAATGGCGGCGGAAGGTACTGGGGCTCATACACATCGCGCTGGCCCAGCCATCGGCGGCATCATGAATGGTTGGCGCCAGTAAGAATTTCTGGCATTGCGCCAACAACACCGGATGCTGCGGCAGCGGAATATCGAATTCCCGTGTAGGCATCGCCGCAAGCTCCAATAGCAGCAACTGCACCAGCGATCGATCGCGATCGGATGCATATAACAGCGGTAAATCAACGGCTTCAATCAACAGCTGTCGCAGTAGCGGCGAGACGCTGATGACGCTACAGCGATCGCGCAATGCTGCCGCGCAAATCGGCTCGATATACAGGCTGCGCGTCGAGACGCCGACAAACTTCACGCTGTGCACAGTGTTCGGCGGAATCCACACCGCATGCTGCGGCGGCACCACCCATTCGCCCGCCTGCGTTGCGACGTGCATTAAACCCGTCGCGCCATACAGCAGCTGCGCGCGGCGATGGCGATGCTCTGGCAGCACAAATCCCTGCGCGTAGTCATTGCCCAGCGCCACCACGTCACGATCAATTTGGTCGTATTCATCAATGTGACTATTTCGCATCCCCGATATCCACCGCAAATTGACTGATTTGCAAGGGTAAATGAGCGCTGCGCAAATGGGAAGCGGGTGGCTTGCTGCGTAAGCTGCATCACTCTTTTCATGATGCAGAGAAAGGCGATGAACGAGCTGTTAATTATTGGGTTGGCGGGTTTTGCCACCGGCATCACCACGGTGCTGTTTGGCTTTGGCGGCGGTTTTGTGGTGGTGCCGTTTGTCTATCAATTGCTGTTGCAGCAGCCGCTACTGGCGGCGCAGGCGATGCATATCGCGGTGGCAACCTCGACCGCCGTGATGATTTTCAACGCCGGCTGGGCCAGCTATAAAAACTGGCGGGCGGGCAAATTGCATGATGTCCCTTTGTTGCCGCTAATCTGGTTTATCGCGCTCGGTGCGGTGATCGGATCCTGGCTGGCGGGCGTGATGAGCGACATTTGGGTGCGCAGGCTGTTTATGCTTTACATGGTGGTGACTATCGCTGATTGCCTGCTGCGGAAAGGCTTTTTTAGCCGCACTACACCGCGAATGTTGTCGCGGCTGACCTTCAGCGCAGGCGGCACAGTGATTGGTGTGATCGCCGCCATGCTCGGCGTTGGCGGCAGCGTAATGACCGTGCCGCTGCTGCGTCGTCATGGTTATGCCATGCGCGATTGCGTCAGCGCGGCTAATTCGCTGTCGCTGCCGGTCGCCATTCTTGGCGCGATAACTTACGCCATCAGCGGCTGGCAGCAGATTCCTGCCAGCGGTTATCTCGGCTTTATCAGCCTGAATATTTTACTGCTGCTAGTGGTCGCCGGTTTTATCGGGATGGTGTTTGCCCGCCGCTGTATTCCGGCGGTGCCCGATGTCTGGCATGCGCGTACCTATGTTCTGCTGTTGTGCCTGGTATTGTTGGCTATCACTGTGTAAACCGGTTAATCGTTAAGCCAATTTTAAGCTTCGCCACGTACAGTGCCCTCATTGTTACAACCATCAGTAAACGAAGTCAGAATTAGAGGGCGATCGCCGAACTCCTGCAGATTGCCCGCGTCTACAGAGCGTACTGAGCTTTGAGTTAAGCGCTGGAGTGTTCATTTGTTGCGATTACTGTTTCTGCTGATGGGTGGGCCGGCACTCAGATCCGGCTGGCCTTATCTCGCCGCGTTAGGTGTGATTTGTCTGGGGGCCAGTGCCGGGATCGTCATGGATCTGCTGCAACATGGAACGGTCTCCTTTCCCTTGCAGCTTTTAGGCATGTTTTTGGCGTTAGAGGGCGGAGCGGAAGCGCTAAATGCGTTTTATGCCCCCGCCGGTATCGCCTGGCCGTCTTTGATGAAATCGACGATATTGCTGATCTTTGGCGCGCTGGTGTTTCTCGCTCCCCACGACAGCGGCGTTTGCCTTTCACTGGCATTCGCTACGGTGTTTTTACTCGATGGCGGTTTCCGCGTCATCTCATGTTGCCTGATGCGCTGTCGGCGCTGGACGCGCAAATTAACGCTCGGCTGTAGCGAGTTGGTGTTCAGCGTGCTGATTGCCACCAACTGGCCGCTATCACCGCATGTGATTGTGCCGGTGTGTTTTGCGTTGTTGCTGTTGGGTTGGGGCATCAATCTGCTGGTGATGACGGCACAAATCCACGCCTTGCCCGCCAACACCAGCGTCACCGCATTGCCAATGTTTACGCGTGCCGGTCTGCGTGCGCCGCACGGATTAGGCTATGTGCATCCGCCGATGAGTCAGAATGCGGTGAGCACGCCACTTAACGTCTACATCTGGACGCCGGTGGGTTCCGGCGATGTGGCAGGTCGACGTCCGTGGTTTGATCGCTGGGTGGCGGCGATTGACCATCGCGGCGAAGTTTCTACCGGCCATACCTCGCTGGAGATGGGCGAAGAGATTTATATCAGCCTCTATCCTGCGGATGACGTTTCCCGCGATTTTCGTGGCTTCCTGAAAACGTTGCGGGCGAAAGAGGAGTTTGATGTAGAGGGTTGTTTCCTGCCTTCACTGGAGAAAGAGATTAAGGCGTGGTGTCGGCCTGACAAACGCCTGACGCTGCCACATTATAATCAGCAAGCGCTGCGTAATTTCTGGCTCAGCAACGCCAGCGACACGCGCTATAACCTGACCTCACGTAACTGTTCCACCAGCGTGATTCAGGCGCTGGATGTCGCCACCGAAGGTTTGCTCGGCGAGCGCGGTTTGCAGGGGTTATGGGTGCTGTTTAATCCTGACTTCTGGCTGTTAAGCCTGGTGCGCAGCCGCGCCGAAGGTATGACCTGGACGCCGGGATTGGTGATGGATTATTGCCTGCTGCTACGCCAGGTTTTGGCACCGGCACAGCGCTTGAGTCGCTATAAAAGGGCGGCGAGTTGGCTGCAGCAGCAGCTTGGAAATAAGCGTTCGGCTACCGATCCGTAAACGGTATAAAACCGTGCTGCTGCAGAATCGTCTGCGCCGCAGCGGATGAGATAAACGCCGCGAAAGGCTGCGCGGCAGCTGAGCAGCACGCCCAGCCATATTCGGCCTGAACATTGAAGGGCGCGGGGATGCTTATCACCTGTAGCTGCGGGCAGCGCCGCAAGCGCGGCGCATAGCTGGCGTAACCGATAAACATGTCAGCGTGTTGCTGCTCAATCAACCATTGTGCCGCCAGTTCACCAGCGGGCACCACCAAACTGTCTGGACCACCGACCAAAGCACGCGCTTTGGTTTTCAGCATCATTCCTAATCCGGGATGCCGTTGCTCAATGTTATCAAACAGTTGCCAGGTGTAATCACCCGAAGGATCGCTGAGCGGCGTTGAGGTCGCTAAGCGCAAATCATCCCGGCACAGCAGCGATAACCAATCATCATTTTGCGTGACAATGTCACGCTTTACCGTCAGGCACAGCGTATTAGCGGCAAACAATCCTACTTCTGATGCGCGTCCAGACTGCAAAAGCGCCTCAGGATGCTGCTTGTTGGCGGAAGCAAAAAAGTCGCAGGGTTCACCTGCTTCGATGCGCTGGCGCAGCAGGCCCGCCGGAGCGAAATCGGTGGTGACTTTGAGGCCGGAAAGCGCGCTAAATGCCGCCACCAAATCCGGCCACACGGCGCGTAAACTACCGGCGGCCAGAATCTTCAGCGTGGTCATGATAATGCGTCCGGTAGAAGCGCTGATACCAGCGGTCGGCTAGTTGTTGCATATCGATGTCGCGGAATTTTTCCGGATAGAGCTTTTTCGCCATCCACAGTTCACCGAGGCCAATCGCTTCTGGCATCGGATAGCCCCAGGCTTTGGCGTATTCCGGCATTAGCCACACCCGATGATTTTTCACCGCGTCAATGGTTTGCCAGCGCGCATCCTGCTGGATCTCCGGCACCACGTTGGGATAGCGATCCTGCACGAAAATCACCTGCGGATTCCACGCCACAACCTGTTCCATGCTGACCTGTTTGAAGCCCTGCACGGTCGCGGCCGCCACATTGAAAGCGCCCGCATGCGCCATCATCAAGCCAGTGTATTTACCCGATCCGTAAGTGGTGAGATCGGGATTCGCCATATAGGCACGTACGCGCTGTTGTTCGGGCAGATTCTTCAAACGATCGCTGACGATTTTGCGTCCCGCAAAGGCGGCATCAATCAATTCCTGCGCCTGTTTTGGCTTGTTAACCACATTTCCAATCAGCGTGATGCCTTCCTTAATGCCAAGATCGTAAGCCTGATCTTCATTCTGCATGCTGGGATTGATTTTGCCTTGCTGACCGGCGTCATCGTGACGCAGTGAAATCGCCAGCACCGGAATGCCCAAGGCAGAAATCTGGTCGATCATCTCTTTCGGCGCATAGTTGGTGACAAACACCACCTGCGGATGCAGCGCCACCAGCTTTTCCAAATCGACATGCGTCAAATCGCCCAGCATCGCTTTTTGCGTTAGTTCCGGCACCAATTGCGCATAACCCTCACCTAATTGCTGCTTCCAGTTCGCCAAAATCCCGACGATTTTATCGGTGGCGTTGAGCTGCACCAGCAGGTTCAGGGTTTGATGTTGCAGTACCACTACGCGATCAATCTTGTCCGGAATTGTCACCTGACGGCCAATTTGATCGGTCACGACGCGGCTGGCATAGCTGTGCAACGAGGCGAAAGTGAGTAATCCCGCGAGAATAATCCGCTTAAAAGAGATGTGCATAAAGGCTCCTGAATTCGATATGCACCGGAGTATATAGCGATTAACCAGGCGGAGATATGGCTGTTTTTAACATCACAATACGCGGTGTTACTCGCACATCACTGCGTCGATCATCTTATCGATCATACTGTTAATCACCTTCTGGTCTGGATTATCCAGCGCCATCAGGGCTAAACCGCTTTCGAAAGTCAGAATAAATTCAGCGGTTTCTCCAGGAGATAATTTGCCTGAAAGGATGTTGTTCTGCTGTGCACGCTGCGCTTCCTCGATGATCCACGCTTTAAATGCATGACGTTCGTTGAATAACTCAGCGCCTAACGATGAGGCTTCAGGGCGAAATGAGAGTGCGGAAAACACCAACAAACAGCCTGGCGGTTTGCCTTCGCAGGAAAAAAGGTTAAAAGCGGAAAACAGGAACTGCTTAATCTTATTGTTAAAACTCAATCCCTCTGAGGAAAGAATCTTCTCCAGATCCTCCAGCCACGTCGTTTTGTAGTGTTCAAGCGCAGCGATAAACATCCCTTCTTTATTACCAAAGGCCTGGTACAAGGTGGCGGGTTTGGTACCCGTTGCCTGGGTAAGATCGTTGAGTGACGTGGCTTCATAACCTTTGTTCGCAAAGATCGAGAACATGATCGCCGCCAGCTCTTCTTTGGGTAACAGACGCGGTCTGCCTGATTTTTTGATGACATTCATTGACATAACTCCCTCTCGACCTGAACTTTCTGATAAAGCCATCACATATTTTAGTGTTCACTAATAAAACGTGGTGCGTTTGCTCTTAAGCTGCGTTATATATTTTAGCGAACACTAACAAAAGGAAGGTATTATGAAAAGCGCAATCATCGCAGTTTTGGTTTTGATCCCATTTTTCTCCAACGCAGCTCAGGAACTCACGCGTAACAGCAGTGAAAATGTGGTGCGTACCGGGAGTATCAGTGTGCAGGGCGGTACGCACAGTGAACTGGTGACAAAACTGGCGGCGAAAGCCGAGATGAAGGGCAGTGATTTTTATCGCGTGACCTATATCAACACGCGTAATCAGGGTTATGCCACCGCCACCTTATATGACAGCGTTGAGATGTAATCGACATCATGAACCATGTCTTTATGCCAGCTCATTTCTTATTGAGCTGGCTGCATGAATCACTGGAGAGTTTATTATGACAACAGCTAAACAAGTCTGTACTTCACGAGTGGTCCATTTCCTCGCGAGCAAAGAACCGATGGTGTTGAGATTATCGGTGATTATTATTTTCCTGGTTTTTGGTATGGCAAAGTGGTTTGAATTTGAAGTTCAGGCGCTGGAGCCCATATTTACCAAAACATGGCTGAGTATTTTTCCCTACTTCCTTGGCCTGCACGGCAGCAGCTATTTTCTTGGTGTGGTTGAACTCACTACGGTTATTCTGCTTATTGCGGGTTTTAAACGTCCGGATTTAGGCATGATAGGCGCTGGATTGTTGATTCTTACCGGATTAGTCACACTAAGTCTGTTACCGCAGTTGGGCGGACTCGATTCGTTTATTTTCAAAGATATTATGGTGGTGGCGATTGGTCTGACGTTACTAAAGCGCGATCTAATCCGTTGGAAAAACAACCTCTAACAGCTACTCTATAATGCGTGTTTACTCTCGGGTATTTAAGAGGGCTTTATGAATAATGTTTACGTGATACTGGCGATATCCATCGTCGCTGAGACGATTGCCACAACCATGATGAAGGCTTCGCAAGGATTCTCACGCCTTATTCCCAGCGTGGTTGTGGTAATCGGTTATGCCATTTCATTTTATGGATTATCTCAAGTGGTTAAACAGATGAATGTCGGCATTGCTTATTCTATCTGGGCCGGAATGGGCATATTTTTGGTGTCGGTCATGTCTTATTTTTTCTACAACCAGAAACTGGATTTTGCTGCAATGGCGGGCTTAATGTTAATCGGGCTGGGCATTGTAGTGATTCAGGTTTTCTCTAAAACTATTTTGCATTAATCGATTAATAACAGGGAAGCGCAGGCTTCCCTGTTGGCTTAAGGGATAATGCTTGCTGCGCGTAACTGCGCAAATAGCGTAAAGAACATCTCATCCGTTGCCTGATATCCGCTAAAACCCGCGCGCCGTAATTTGCTGCCGTCACCAAACATGTCGTAATCCCAGCCAAAGACAAAATCGGCAAATTGCCCATCATTCAGTTGCAAGATATCCGGCTCGATCAGCTGATATTGTTCAGCGATGTTTTGCCATTGGTCGCGGTAATCCTGGAAAAGCTGATGAAACGACAGATTTACCGCCGGCGCGCATTCCAGTTCAAACCAGCGGGCAATCGCCGGCCATAACTCGCTCCAGCGCCACAAATCGCCGTTGTTAACGTTGAATACCTGATTGTGGGCGCCAGGCGCATTGGCCGCCCACAGCGTGGCCTGCGCCAGCAATCCGCCATCGGTATGATCGACCATGCTGTGCCAGGCGAGTGAAGAACCGGGAAAACGCAGCGGCAAACCCTGAGATTTACACAGCGACGCATAGATCGCGATGCTCAGCGCCAGGTTCATAGCATTACCGGGCACCGCGCTGCCGACCACGCCGGGTCGCAGGGCATGCCAGTGCCAGCTTTTTCCGCGTTGAAAGTCACTGAGCCAGCGCCGCTGCTCCGCATTGAATTCGGCTCCCGCCACGCCGGGATCGCTTTCTCGCGCGGGCGTTTTAAACGGCCCCAAATGCGCGCCATACACTTTGTATCCCTGCATCAAACTGACGCTGCGCAGCGGCGCGACCTTATCGATGTTAACCACCAGATTGCGCAGCATCGTCACGTTAGGCTCGACCATCTCGCGCCAGCTGGCGGCATTCAGCCACGCGCTGTAGAAGATATGCGTGACCTGATTGAGCGGGGCCAGCGCCTGCGCGCTCTGTTGCGCATCCAGCAGATCAACGTGGATGAAAGGGATATCGTGCGTTGAGATTGCGGGCTGGCGCGTCAGGCCGATCACCTGCCAATCCTGCTGACGCAGTGCGGTGACCAGCTGACTGCCCACAATCCCAGTTGCGCCCGCCACCAATGCGACGTTATGTGTTTGCGACATGATGATTCTCCTGATAACAAGACAGGCACAGTGTTATCTATTATTTTTATTGCTGATATCCCACAATTCAGATGTCACTTATCAGAAAAATCATTAAATGAATAACAAACTTAACGCCATTAACACCTTCATTCGCGTGGCGCAAGCCGGATCGTTTTCGGCGGCGGCGCGCCTGTGCGGCATGAAACAATCCGCTGTAAGCCAGCAAATCGCCGCGCTGGAGGAGGAACTCGGCATCGTGTTGCTGCACCGCACCACGCGCGCCATGAAATTAACCGAGCAGGGCGAGCGTTATTTGCAGCAGATGCAGCCGCTGCTTGCCGCCATGCAGGAGGTGGAGAGCCAGTTGCGTCCGGCGCAGCAAGCGTTGCATGGCAGCGTGCATATCCAGCTACCCAGCGGATTAGGCCAGCGCTTTCTGCCGCATTTGCTGGCGCTGCAAACAGCAAATCCCGAACTGCATCTGACCATCGCGCTCGACGATCGTGTGGCTGAACTGGTGAGTGAAGGCGTGGATATCGCGTTGCGCCTGAGTGAAAGGCCGCCTGAGATGTTTCCGGCGCGATTACTGGCGCGTATTGAAACACCGCTGTTCGCTGCACCTGAACGGGTACGTGCGACGCCGATTACCACGCTGGCAGAGTTGGCGGCGCATCCGCATGTCCGCTTCAGCGGCATCGATAAAGAGGCGCCGCTGCGCCTGATATCCCATCAGGAAAGCGTGGCGCTGGCGGTAAATACCGTGTTTCGTGCCAACAGCAGCGAAGGATTGTTGCAGGCGCTGCAGGCGAATATTGGTGTCGGCGGCATGCAATTACCGCTGGTGCACGAAGCGTTGCAATCAGGAACGCTGGTGCGCATCTTGCCGCAATATCGCCTGCCAGATCGTTTTCTCTACGCGGTGTTTCCTGACGCGCGCTTTATCTCGCTGCGCGTCAGACGCGTGGTTGAAGTGATCGAACAGGTTCTGGTGGATTTAATCCCTGCGGCTGATTAAGCCGCTCTCCATTGTGGCGCACTGCTGCGCCATTTTCGTGCTTCTGGTCTCAACGCCTGCATTGTAAAGAAACATAAGTATTCGATCTTGTATCCAAGAGCGTATCCCATCTGGCCTGGCGGACAGTAATCTCATTTTTGGCGTTTTTTGGCACGCAAACTGCAACGTTTCCGATAAGTCATAAATCGGGAGTATTCGCATGTTTGATGCACTGTTGGATGAAGATGCCACCACGCTGGCGGCGTTAATTCGCAGCGGCGACGTTTCGGCGCAGGAAGTGACGCAAGCCGCAATCGATCGCATGGAGCAGCGCGAGCCGCAGATTCAGGCGTTTTGTACCGCCACGCCACAACTGGCATTGCAACAGGCGGCCGCCGTTGATGCGAAACGCGCGCGCGGCGAAACGCTGGGTGCGCTGGCAGGTGTACCGCTGGCGGTAAAAGACCTGATTTGCACCGCAGGCGTGAAAACCACTTCGGGATCGCATGCCTACGCCGATTTCATCCCGGATGAGGATGACATCACGGTTGAACGCCTGCTGGCCGCTGATGCGGTGCTGCTGGGGAAAACCACCGCGCCGGAATTTGGTTACAGCGGCGTCGGGCATAATCCGCTGTTTCCATCACCGCGCAATCCGTGGGATCTCAGCAAAACGCCGGGCGGATCCAGCGCCGGTTCCGGTGCGGCACTGGCAGCGCGCCTGTGTCCGATTGCCTTAGGCAGCGACGGCGGCGGTTCGGTGCGTATTCCTGCTGCGCACTGCGGCGTGTTTGGCCTGAAAGCGTCGATGGGGCGCGTACCTTTGTGGCCGGGCTGTCGCGATGAGCGTTATCCCGGCGTTTCCAGTTGGGAATCACTGGAGCATATTGGCCCGATGACGCGTTCAGTGCGCGACAGCGCATTGATGATGTCGGTGATGGCGGGGCCGGATATGCGCGATCGCCACTCGATTCCCTGCAATGACGTGGATTGGCTGGCCGCGCTGAATAAGCCGCTGAGCGGTCTGCGCATCGCCTTCAGCGCGGATTTCGGTTACATCGCTGTCGATCCTGAAGTGCGTGACGTTGTCACTCAGGCCGCGCGCCGTTTTGCCCGTGAACTTGGCGCCGAGCTGGATGAGGTCGATCCCGGCATCGCCGATGAAGGCGCCACTTTTGCCGCGCTGGTGGCCTTTGAGAGCGATCTTTCCGGCATGCGTCACATGCAGGCTGAACTCGGTTCACGTATGTCACCGCATCTCAGCGCCATGCTGCAACGCGACTGGCGCGCTGAAACCTTTACCGACGCCAATACCACGCGCAAAAAGCTGTGCAACCAGATGTGGCGCTTTATGCAGCATTACGATCTGCTGCTGTCGCCGACGCTGGCGGTGCCGCCGTTCCCGCTCAACATGCAGGGACCCGAGATCATCGATGGCCACATGGTGCGTAGCGATCACTGGCTCTCATTCTGCTTCCCATTCAATTTTACCGGCCAACCGGCGGCGTCTGTTCCCGCGGGATTTACGGCCAGTGGATTGCCGATTGGCATGCAAATCGTGGGTCGTCATCTGGACGATGGCCTGGTGCTGGCGGCGTCTGCCGCATTCGAGCGCATTCAACCCTGGAATCACATCACACCTGTTTCAATCGGAGTTGCCCATGACTAACAAAAATTCACCGGCGTTAGAGCAGGAGTTCGAGCACGAACCGGTTCCGCTCAGCCATCGTCACTCGACCGGTTCGGTTTCGGCAGTGTGGTTTGGTTTCCCGATGATCCTCACCAATGCGCTGTTTGGCGGCATCATTACCTGGCATCTCGGCTTCTGGCCGGCGCTGATCGCCATCCTGCTGGGCAATCTGGTGCTGTTTGCCTATGTCGGCGCGCTCAGCTGGTTCGCCGGTAATACCGGCATGAACTTCGCGCTGCAGGCGAAACGCATCTTTGGTACCAAAGGCTACATTTTGGTTTCGGGCTTCCTTTCTACTGTGGTGATCGGCTGGTACGCATTCCAGACCGGCTTAACTGGTACGGTGATCAATCAAACCTTTGGCTGGAACGCGCTGGCGGTGACGGCGTTTGCCATGGTGCTGTATACCGCGATCACTTTCCTCGGCGTGCGCGCTTTATCTGTGCTCGGCATGATCGCAGCACCGCTATTCGTGGTATTGGGATTGGTGGCGCTGTGGCTGATTGGGAAGGATCACGATTTCAGCACCATCACGCAGTTTACCGGCAGCAGTAGTGCGGTGGGCGCGATGAGCATGGGCACCGCCGTGACAATGGTGGTGGCCGGATTCGCCGATTCCGGCACCATGACGGCAGATTTCACCCGCTGGTCGAAAGACGGTAAATCGGCGGTGATTGCCGCGTTCTCCGCGTTCCCGGTGGCGAACGTTATCTCTTATCTGTTTGGCGTGGTGATTGTGGCGGTGGGCGCGGCGGTTGATCCGGCGAGCAACGGTGGCAACTTCCTGCCGATGCTGATGGGTCACGGCATGCTGCTCTCGGTGATTGCCTTCCTGTTTGTGTTTATCAATCTCGGTTCGGTGTGTACGCACTGCCTGTATAACGGCGCGGTCGGTTTCAGCCATCTGTTTAGCAGCAAAATGCGTTTGTGGACGGTGATCCTCGGTGTGATCGGCGGTGCGCTGGCGCTGGCTGGCGTGTGGTCCTATTTCCTCGAATGGCTGAGCTTGCTCGGCATCGTGGTGCCACCGTTTGGCGCGGTGATGATTGTCGATTTGATCTTCATGGCCAAAATCAGCGAGCAGCGCAAATTGCGCCGCATGCGTGGCAGCGCCTTTGCCGCCTGGGCGATCGGCAGCTTGTGTGCGGTGATTGCGCATATCGCCTTCCCGCAGTTTGGTGAAGCGGTGATTGGCTTAGTCACTGCGGCTGCCAGCTATACGCTGATTGTGAAACTGAAACGTGAAAGTACGGTAAATGTGATGGAGGAAAAAAATGCCTGATTACGCCATTGATTCAACCCCTTACTCGTGGCCGTATGACGGCCGCTGCAGCCCGCAGGATACCGCGCTGATCGTCATCGATATGCAAACTGATTTCTGCGGCAAGGGCGGTTACGTTGATAGCATGGGCTACGACATTGCTTTAACGCGCGCGCCGATTAAGCCGCTGCAGCAGGTGCTGGCAACGATGCGCGAATTGGGCTTCCCGATCATCCATACACGCGAAGGGCATCGGCCGGATTTAAGTGATTTGCCTGCGAATAAGCGCTGGCGATCAAAGCGCATGCAGGCAGAAATCGGCGCGCCCGGTCCGTGCGGGCGCATTCTGGTGCGCGGTGAACCGGGCTGGGAGATTATCCCGGAACTGGCGCCGCTGCCGGGTGAAGTCATCATCGATAAACCGGGCAAAGGTTCCTTTTATGCCACCGATCTCGAACTGATCCTGCGCAGCCGTGGCATTCGCAATCTGATCATCAGCGGCATCACCACCGATGTCTGCGTTCATACCACACTGCGCGAAGCCAACGATCGCGGCTTCGAGTGTTTAGTGTTGTCAGATTGCTGTGCGGCGACCGAGCTGAAACACCACGAAGCGGCGCTCAGCATGATCCATATGCAAGGCGGGATTTTTGGTGCGGTAGCCAGTTCGCAGACCTTGCTGGCGGGGTTGGCTAGCAAGCAAACAGCTGAAGTCGGTTAACTCTTTAGCCACCTTTCATAGTGTTCCGGCCACGCCATTGTGGGCGTGCCGGGCCTGCCCATACCAAATCCATGTCCGCCACTGCTGTAGCGATGCATCTCCACGGGCACGTGCTGGCGCTTACAGGCGTCAGCCATAATCAGCGTGTTATGCGGATCGGAAATCGGATCATCCTCTGCCTGCACCAGAAAGAAGGGCGGCGATTGCGGATTAACAAACTCCTGCACCGACCATGCGGCATCTTCACTGGCGGGCGCATTTTTACCTACCAGAATTTTGTGGGTTGAGGTGTGCGTGTAAGGCGGCTCTAACGTGATGATGGGATAGATCAGCGCAGCGCGATCGGCCGTGGCGGGAAGGTTATCCAGTGCATCGGTGGCCATATACGAGCGGAAATCCGCGCGCGTGATCGCCATTCCAAGCAGATGCCCACCGGCGGAAAATCCCAGCACGCTGACATGCTGTTCACGCTGCCGCACCACGCGCAGTGCGCGCTGTGCATCCTGCAGTGAAACCATCGCGCCATCTTTCCAGCCTTCATGCGGCAAACGATAGCTCAGTACGTAAGCGGTATATCCGCGCGCCGTCAACCAGGCTGCGGCGGGCCAGGCTTCTTTGCCCATTTCAATGCGCGTATAACCGCCACCGGCGGCGATTAATACCGCGTGGCCATTGGGCGAGGGCGGCGTCATTACTGTGAGCGTGGGCTGCACGATATTACGCTGTGCGCCTTTGGCTGAAATCACCAGATCGCCTGCAGGACCGCCGCCGCCCGGCGGTAAATCAGGCCACAGCGGCAGGACTTGGGTGGTTACGCGCGCTGGAGCAGCAAAGTTTAGCCCGCTGCGCACGGCCAGCGCGGAAAGTGTCAGATACGATAAAAAGTGGCGGCGGTTCATGGCGAATCCTCATGAAATCGGAGGCTTATTGAAGCAGATAAATCCGCAGAGAAGATGAAGAGGGCGTTGCTTTGTATTACCAAATGCGACGGGGCAAGAATTAAGGTTTGTAGTTACAACATGCTTTAATTACTAACTTTAATTCCTTTGTTTGGCAACAGTGCGGTTATCGTTCTAACAATGAAAATGGGATTACCTGGAATCTATATCAAAAAATCATTACTAATAGATAGTTACATTCAAATCATGCGCGTATAAAAGGTTGAAATTTTAAGAGGACAAAATTATGCGTGTTGTCTCAATATTTAAATATGGCAATGAACGCGCTATCTGTCTGCCGCATGACATGGATTTGGATGGTATCAACGAACTCGAAATCACTCGTGAAGGGGATACATTATTGCTGCGTCCGGTAAAGCTGAGCTGGAAGACCTTTGTGCATGAGGGAAAGGAAGAATTAGATTTCATGAGCGAGAGAGAAGATGTATTTGATGAGAGACGATTTGAACTGTGGTGACAATCGAAATTTTAGGGTCAATTAGACGCGGTCAAACATGTAACCTGAGGAGTTAAACCCATTACCGTAGCTGCGCAATTTATTAATACCTAATGAATAAGCTGCATCTGTATGCAGGTGCGCATGAATGCGCACCCTACGAAACCCTCGCTAAACATTTGTAGGGTCGCCATTAATGGCGACCGTTTTATGCTTAACAGATAGGCACCGTGACCAACGTCGCCCTTAAATTAATCTCACCCACGCATCGGTTCAGCGCGCACCGGTTTATCACCGGCAACAAAGTAATCCGCTTCGCTGCGCGGCAGCGGCTGGCGGCCACGAATGTTATCTGCGATTTTTTCGCCGATCATGATGGTAGTGGCATTGAGGTTACCGGTGATGATCAGCGGCATGATTGAGGCATCCACCACGCGCAGTGCTTCGACGCCATGCACGCGGCCTTCGCCATCAACTACCGACATCTCGTCAGTACCCATTTTACAGGTGCCGCACGGGTGATAAGCCGTTTCGCCATGATTGCGCACAAACTCATCCAACTGCTCATCGGTCTGGCAATCCAAGCCTGGGCTGATCTCTTTGCCGCGATATTTATCCAGCGCCGGCTGGTTGATGATCTGGCGCGTGATACGAATCGCATCGCGGAATTCCTGCCAATCCTGTTCGTGTGACATGTAGTTGAACAGAATCGCCGGATGGCGGCGCGGATCGCGTGATTTCAGACGCACATGGCCGCGGCTCGGTGAGCGCATCGAACCAACGTGACACTGGAAACCGTGCGCTTCCACCGCATTCGAGCCATTGTAGTTAATCGCTACCGGCAGGAAATGATACTGAATATTAGGCCAGCTGAACTCTTCACGGCTGCGGATAAAGCCGCCGCCTTCAAAGTGGTTGCTGGCGCCGACGCCGGTGCCGTTAAACAGCCACTCGGCACCGATTTTCGGCTGGTTCCACCACTTCAATGCCGGATAGAGCGAAACCGGCTCTTTGCACTCATATTGCAGGTACATTTCGAGGTGATCCTGCAAGTTCTCGCCCACGCCCGGCAAATCATGCACCAGCGGGATATCGAACTGTTTTAGCAGTTCAGCGGCACCGACACCGGAGCGCTGCAGAATCTGCGGCGAGGCGATGGCACCGGCGCACAGCAGCACTTCGCGACGCGCATGCGCCTGATGCGAGGTATTGCTGGAACCCAGCAGATACTGCACGCCGACCGCGCGTTTACCTTCAAACAGGATGCGGTCAGTGGTTGCATGAGTGACGATTTTCAGGTTCGGGCGCGTTTTCGCGGTATCGAGATAACCGCGCGCGGTGCTGGAGCGGCGACCTTTCGGCGTCACAAAGCGATCCATTGGCCCGAAGCCTTCCTGCTGATAACCGTTGAGATCGTCAGTGCGCGGATAACCCGCCTGCACGCCGGCTTCAATCATCGCGGCGAACAGCGGATTGTTACCTGGTTTACAGGTGGTGATGCTCACCGGACCTTCGCCGCCGTGATAATCGTTGGCACCGATATCGCGCGTTTCAGATTTACGATAGTAGGGCAGGCAGTTCAGGTAGCTCCAGTTTTCCAGACCAGGTTCATTGGCCCAGTTATCGAGATCCATCGCGTTACCACGGATGTAGCACATGCCGTTGATCAGCGACGATCCGCCCAAACCTTTACCGCGTCCGCACTCCATGCGGCGATTGTTCATGTACGGCTCAGGTTCGGTTTCGTACGCCCAGTTGTAGCGTTTTCCCTGCAGCGGGAAAGCCAGCGCCGCAGGCATCTGCGTGCGGAAGTCGAAGCGGTAATCTGGGCCGCCCGCTTCTAAAAGCAGCACATTGACGCTGCTATCTTCGGTCAGTCTTGTTGCCAAAACGTTCCCTGCGGATCCGGCTCCGATAATGATGTAATCAAATTCCATTAGTCGTTCCTCAGGTTAAAAGCCAAAATTAAAATACGGACTGAAAACGGGTCATTTCGAGCTGCACAGATTTCACCTGCGTGTAGTTTTGCAGCGTCATCAGGCCATTTTCGCGGCCGACACCCGAATGTTTGTAACCGCCGACAGGCATCGCAGCGTCAGATTCGCCCCAGGTATTGATCCAGCAGATACCCGCTTCAATCTGGTGAATCACGCGGTGCGCGCGGTTGAGATCCTGGGTTACTACACCGGCAGCCAGGCCAAATTCGGTGGCGTTGGCGCGGCGAACCACTTCTTCTTCGCTTTCGTAGCTCAAAATCGACATCACCGGCCCGAAGATCTCTTCGCGCACAATGGTCATCTCATCGCGGCAGTCGGTGAACACGGTTGGTTCTACCCATGCGCCGTTATCGAAAGCTGCGCCGCTCAGGCGTTTACCGCCACACAGTAGACGCGCACCTTCGCTGATGCCGGATTCAATGAAGCGCATCACGTTGTCGCGATGTGCGAAGCTCACCAGCGGACCGAAGTTGGTATCAGGATGGTTGAGATCGCCCGCCTTGATGCGCGCCACGCGCTCGGCGATTTTCGCTTCAAACGCCGCTTGCAACGTAGCCGGGATAAACACGCGCGTGCCGTTGGTGCAAACCTGACCCGAGCTGTAGAAATTCGCCATCATGGCGATATCAGCGGCGAGGTCGAGATCGGCGTCATCGAAGATAATCAGCGGTGATTTGCCGCCCAACTCCATGGTGACGTCTTTCAACGTGGAACCGGCCGCATTCGCCATCACTTTCTTACCGCTGGCGACGCCGCCGGTGAAGGAGACTTTATCGATGCCCGGATGATCGGTGAGCAGTTGGCCAGTAACCGCGCCGCGACCGTTCAGCACGTTGAACACGCCATTAGGTACGCCTGCTTCGGTGTAGATTTCTGCCAGTTTCAGCGCGGTGAGCGGCGTGACTTCGCTCGGTTTGAAGATCATCGCGTTACCGGCGGCCAGCGCAGGTGCGGATTTCCACAAAGCGATCTGAATCGGATAGTTCCACGCGCCGATACCGGCCACCACGCCCAGCGGTTCGCGGCGGGTATACACGAAAGAGGTGTCGCGTAGCGGGATTTGCTGGCCTTCCAACGAAGGAATCAAGCCCGCGTAGTACTCCAGCACGTCGGCACCGGTCACGATATCTACGTATTGGGTTTCGCTCAGTGGTTTACCGGTGTCGAGGGTTTCCAGCGCGGCCAGTTCGTCATTGCGCTCACGCAGAATATCGACCGCGCGACGCAGGATGCGCGAACGTTCCATGGCGGTCATCGCCGCCCAGACTTTCTGGCCTTTTTTCGCTGCGGCCACTGCGCGATCAACGTCTGTGCGATCGGCTTCATGCACGTCGGCCAGCACTTCGCCGTTTGCCGGATTGATGGTCTGGAATGTGTTGCCCGCCGCAGCGGGAACTAATGCGCCATCAATATAAAGGTGTTGCTCGGTGAATCGGGACATGATTTCTCCTTCCTCAGTGATTCTGGTCAGCCAATTGCTGACGAATGAATTGGGTGGTGAGCTGTCTGGCGATAGCCAAATCGAACGGTTTGCCACTGAGCGCCGCGCGCAGCCACAGGCCATCAATCAGCGAGGCGAGGCCATGTGCCGCCAGGCGCGCCTTTTCGCGCGGAATAACGCGACGAAATTCGGCTGCCAGCGTGGAAAACAGACGACGGCTGCTTACGCGCTCTAAGCGGCCCAACTGTGGCTGATGCATGCTGCTGGCCCAGAAATCCAGCCAGGCTTTCATCGCGGCGCTGTGCACCTGCGAATCATCAAAGTTGCCTTCCACAATCGCCAGCAGGCGCGCTTCGGTGCTGGCGTCGGCCAGCGGTTTTAACCTTGCTGCTACCGCATCACGCAGCTGACGGGTTACGTCACGCATCGTGGCTTCCAGCAGACCGTTCTTGTCTTTGAAGTAGTGGCTGATGATGCCTGTCGATACGCCAGCACGTCGCGCAATCTGCGCAATGGTGGCGTCGTTGATCCCGACTTCGTTAATGGTGCTCAGGGTCGCATCAATCAGTTGCCGACGACGTATCGGCTGCATTCCCACCTTTGGCATAACACTCCAGCTCCACCTCAATGTAAGGACACTATTAAAACTTTTTTTGATTGCACGTTCAATATAAAAAAGAAATTTGTTAGGATGCTGTGCTTGGATTGTTACAAAAACGAAGCGGTGAGTTGAAGGGATCTCAGCAGGTGCGTACTCACGCGCACCCCACGAAAACCGCACTTTCCCTCGTAGGGTCGCCATTAATGGCGACCTGATTGAGCTTTTTTGGCACGTACTACAGGAAATTAACCAGAGGTAATCGATGATTAATCCACCTGCCAGTGAAAAAGACAGAATCAATCCTGTGGTGTTTTACACCTCAGCTGGACTGATTCTGACATTTTCACTTGTCACGATTTTTTACAGCGAACTCGCTGCCAGCTGGCTTCTGACCGCCGTCAATTGGGTCACGTCCACGTTTGGCTGGTACTACATGCTCGCTGCCACGCTGTACATCGTGTTCGTCATCTATATGGCATGTTCGCGCTACGGCGCGATCAAACTCGGGCCGGAGCAATCTAAACCCGAGTTCAGTTTACTGAGCTGGTCGGCGATGCTGTTTGCCGCCGGTATCGGTATTGACCTGATGTTCTTCTCGGTTGCCGAACCGGTAACGCAATATATGCAGCCTCCAGAAGGTGCAGGGCAGACCATGGAAGCCGCGCGTCAGGCGATGGTGTGGACGCTGTTCCACTACGGCGTCACCGGCTGGTCGATGTACGCATTGATGGGCATCGCGCTCGGCTACTTCAGCTATCGCTACAACCTGCCGCTCACCATCCGCTCCGCGCTCTATCCGATTTTCGGCAAACGCATTAATGGCCCGATTGGTCACACGGTGGATATTGCTGCGGTGATCGGCACCATCTTTGGTATCGCCACCACCTTAGGGATTGGTGTGGTGCAACTAAACTACGGCCTCAACGTGCTGTTCGATGTGCCGGAAGGTTTCACGGCGCAGGCGGCGCTGATTGTGCTGTCGGTGATCATCGCCACCATTTCAGTGACCTCCGGCGTGGACAAAGGCATCCGTATTCTCTCTGAGTTAAATGTCGCGCTGGCGCTGGGCTTGATTCTGTTCGTGCTGTTTATGGGCAAAACCGATTTCCTGCTCAACGCGCTGGTGCTGAACGTCGGTGACTACGTCAATCGCTTTATGGGTATGACGCTGAACACCTTTGCCTTCGATCAGCCACGCGAGTGGATGAATAGCTGGACGCTGTTTTTCTGGGCGTGGTGGGTTGCCTGGTCGCCATTCGTCGGCTTGTTCCTTGCACGTATTTCGCGTGGTCGCACCATTCGTGAGTTCGTGTTGGGTACGCTGATTATCCCGTTCACCTTTACGCTGCTGTGGTTGTCGGTATTTGGTAACGCGGCGCTGTATGAAATCATCCACGGCGACGCGGGCTTTGCCCAGGAAGTGATGGCGCATGCTGAACGCGGCTTCTACAGCCTGCTAGCGCAGTATCCGGCATTTAAATTCAGCGCTTCGGTGGCCACCATCACCGGCATGCTGTTCTACGTGACCTCAGCGGATTCCGGTTCGCTGGTACTGGGTAACTTCACCTCGAAGCTGAAAGACATCAACAGCGATGCACCGAACTGGCTGCGTATCTTCTGGTCGATTGCGATTGGTGTGCTGACGATGGGTATGCTGATGACCAACGGTATTTCTGCGCTGCAGAATGCCACGGTGATCATGGGCTTACCGTTTAGCTTTGTGATCTTCTTTGTGATGGCCGGACTTTATAAATCGCTGAAGGTGGAAGATCATCGCCGTGCCAGCGCCAGCCGCGACACTGCGCCGTACATTCCGGCCAGTAACGATCGCCTGAGCTGGAAAAAACGCCTGTCACGCCTGATGAACTATCCTGGCACGCGCTACACGCAGAAGATGATGGAAGAAGTGCTGTTCCCGGCAATGCAGGATGTGGCGAAGGAGCTGGAGCTGCGCGGCGGACGTATCTCGCTGGAGCGTGCGGAGCCAGAAGAGGGGCAGCCGCTGGGCCACCTTGATCTGCGCGTGTTGCTGGGCGAAGAGCAGGATTTCGTGTATCAAATCTGGCCGCAGCAGTATTCGGTCCCGGGCTTTACCTATCGTGCACGCAGTGGTAAATCGACTTATTACCGTCTGGAAACCTTCCTGCTGGAAGGCAGCCAGGGCAACGATTTGATGGACTACAACAAAGAGCAGGTGATTATCGATATTCTCGATCAGTACGAACGTCACCTGAACTTTATCCATCTACATCGTGAAGCGCCGGGCAGCAATATGACGTTCCCTGACGTGTGATTTATCCAGGTCGCAATAAATGGCGACCCTACAAAACCCTGCACGGTTGATCGCCATTTATAACGACCAACCGTGCACATTCCCAAATAACAGCTAAGCTTTCAGGCTGATTAAATGGGGGATGAAATGAAATTAGGCTTTGCTTGTAAGTATCTGGATCAACAGGCTAAACAGCCGTATCCCTTCAAAAGCACCACGCGCACGCGCTTCCTCGGCCTTGACGATGATTCACGCATCACGTTGCTGAACCAGCTGGCGCAAAACAATCTGCACAATCTCCTTCTCACGCTCGAACAGCTTGCCACTCAGCCGGACGCGCTGCGCATGATGCGCATCGGCAGCGATCTTTTGCCGCTGTATACTGTGCCGGAAGCCACGCAGCTATATGGTGAATTATTGCCCGATTTCACACCGTTATTACGTCGCTGCGGCGAGCTGGCGCGTGCCAATAATATCCGTCTGTCATTCCATCCCGGCCAATATACGGTGCTGGCATCCGATAACGATGGCGTGGTCGATCGCGCCATTGAGGATGTGGAATATCATGCCACCTGCGCGGTATTAATGGGTTATGGCCGCCAGTTTCAGGATTTCAAAATCAACATCCATATGAACGGCAAAAAGGGCTATGAGGGATTTCGCGCCGCGTTTTTGCGGCTGAGTCCTGAAGCGCGCAATATGCTGACGGTTGAGAATGATGAAATATCCTGTTCGCTGGACGATGTGTTGCAGGCGCGTGAGTTGTGTCCGGTGGTGTTGGATATTCACCATCATTGGGTGAAAGAGAATCACTATATTCAGGCAGACGATACGCGCATCGCGCTGATAAAAGAGTCGTGGCGCGGAGTAAGGCCAGTTTTGCACTATTCAATTGCGCAGGAAGGTCTGATTCCCGATCACGGTTTTCCGGATCAGCAGGATTTGGCGGTGTCGAAAAGCAAACTTCGCGCCCATGCCGATTATTACTTCAATCAAAGCTTAAATGATTGGGCGCTGTCGTTTAACGCCTTCGATATTATGTGCGAAGTGAAGATGAAGAATTTAGCGCGCGACCGCCTTTATGATTATGCGATTGCGCGCCAGATTATCACGGCGCCGTAATCACAATCGCCACGCGGCGATTTTGCGCGCGGTCCTGCGCATTGTTATTGCTGGCAATCGGTGCGCTCATACCTAATCCGCGCGTAATAATATTTTCGCGCGGAATCGCGGCGCCTGCTGCCCATTGTGTTGCGACGGCGTTGGCTCTTTTCAATGAGAGTTGCTGGTTGTAATCCGCTTTGCCGTAATTATCGGTATGACCGTCGATACGCACATGGTTAATGCCGGTCGACGCCAGATTTTTCGCCATCGACTGAATATTCTCTTTGCTGGCGGGAGTGAGTTGCACTTCATTGACGCCAAACAGGATTTTGTCCGACAAGCCTAATCCCCAGCCTTCAGTATTTTGGCTGAATCCGGCATTGCGCATTGCCGCAATCTGCTCGTCACTGAAACGTCCCTTTGTCTGGCAACCGACCAGCGCTAACACACACACCATCAGGAAAATTTTCATCTTCATATCCGCACCTTACTCATTCCCTTGTTTTTGTACATGTTCATATCTGCGCGTTCCAGAATCGACTCAACGGTATCACCGTGCTGCGACCAGGCGTAACCAATGGTCACCGAAGTAGAAATCGGTGTGCCTTCCGCAATAATGATTTTCTGGCTGATCGATTCGCTAATATCCTGCATCAACAACTGCAGTTGTGCGTCGCTGGCGCGGCTGCTTATCAGCATGGCAAACTCATCGCCGCCTAATCGGGCGACCAGATCCTGCTTATAAGCCAATGTCGAAAGCCGTGAACCAATGGCTTTCAGCACCTCATCACCGGCCGCATGGCCCCAATTATCGTTGATGCTTTTAAAGCGATCGCCATCGAGAAACAGCAAAACGAAGCGCTCTTTCGCCAATTGCTGATCGAGCAACTGTGTTAAGCGCGCCACAAAGGCGGCGCGATTGGCGAGGCCGGTCAAAGGATCTTCCAGCGCTTTAGCCGCCAGCGTGCGGTTATCGCGCATCAGAGAAGCCTGCAGCGTCTGCATTTCTGTCAGCAACGAGTTGAGGTCATTTGAAAACAGCTGAAACTCGCGCGTCGGACTCTCTGGAATACGTAAGGAAAAATCACCGGAATGAATCACATAGTGGATCGAGCTGGTGATGTTGCGCAGCGAGGCGAGAATGCCGCGATGGAGAAACTCACTCAGCAGGAATGAAATGATTAATACACATAGCATGCCGCTGGTCAGAATCATCAGCGAATAACGAATGAAATCAGCCGCGCCGGTCACCGTACCTTCCAGCGTCAGCGTACCGACATTGGTTTCAGAGTGGATAATATTAACGCTAAACGGTTTGAGATAAATCCACTCACGTAATAAACGCGGATACCAGCCGGTTTGTTCCTGTTGATCATGCCAGTCAACTAAAACGGTTTGATCGTCAGTCACTAATTTCGCCGAATCAAACATACCTTCATTGCCGAGACGCGCGATTTTATTATGCGCGTCGTAGCTGTCTTCAAAAACCGTGGCGGCGGTCAGCGTGGTGCTGAGCGTGGCGGCAATTAATTCGAGGTTTCTTTTCTCGTAGCTTTTAATAAACAGCAGGGAAGTCGATGAGAGCAACAGCCAGCACAGCAGTAAAATAACCGCCGAGTTTATGGTGCTGATCTTGCGCAACTTGTTGCGAATCGATGATTTATCGTTGATTGAATTTTCTAATTTCATCTTATTTGCTTCCATTGCGGGACAGCAACAACACGTCCGGACTCACCTTGACGCCGCTCCTGGCAAGCGAATCAAGGTTAACTGAGAACAGCGTGTGATCTGATTTAAAAATCAGGCAGAAAGCCGCCCCGACAGTACATTCCGCATTGTTCTCTGCAAGGGTTAATACCGCTTTACCCTTGAAGTGATTTAACAGTTCTAACTGTTGTTCTGGTGTCTGATCGCCAAAATAGACCGCATCGCAATGCTGCGTAGCCAGTTCACTCTCGCTGGAGAGATAAACCACGCTGAACGGTACCGCTGAGGGCACTTTATTTTGTGGCAGCGAAAGATGCTGTGCAGAAGAAAATACGCAAAGCTGAGGCGTGCCGGTTAATCCCGGCCAATGGGTAAAACTAATAATGCCGCTGACAATGCGATTGGCTTTATCGTCTTTTATTTCAGCAATTGCTGAGCGAGAAATAAACAGCAGCAGAAAAAGGGCCGTAATGACGATTTTGCAAATGTGGAGCAGGGAAAGCAGCACGTCGGCTTCCCGATGAATTTGATGTTTACGTAACATACTGCGTTCCCGAAAGTTCTTCGCATTATTCAGCGCGCAAATATTACCATCGCTGCGGTTAAAAAAGTACACATGTCCCCCGTAGGGTCGCCATTCATGGCGACCTTGCATGCATAAATGCACACCCTGAGAAAATCCCAGCGATATTAGTACCTGTCGATGCGCGAAATTATTTTATGGATAAACGGCCAAAAAGGGCGCATTTCGCCAAAATGTGATCCAGCACACATTTATCGACCTGATAACTAATGTGCGTTAATGCGGCTCAAAACGCTGATGATGAGTAATTTTGCAACAATACGGCATCTTTTTCGTGATATAGCATTAGCCTCGCTTACGCATTCGCGCCGCAAACAAACCACGCGATGAACATGGTTTTCGATTACGAAACAATTCGACATATTTATCGAGGTGAGGCTTTTTCACATTCTGGCAGGATACGCAACATTCAGTACATCCTGGTCACCGTGTCATGCAGTGGTTTTCAAAAAACGCCGTTTTTTTTGCTGTAAAAACCTGTCTGGCCGCCTTTCTGGCACTCTATTTCGCACTTGAACTTAACCTGGATAAACCGGCCTGGGCGGTTACCACGGTTTTGCTCGCGTCGCAGCTCTATTCCGCCTCAACCATTTCCAAATCGGTGTTTCGCCTGCTGGGCACCTTATTAGGCGGCGTGTTTGTCTTCTTTATCTTTCCGCCGACCGTGCAGCATCCGCTGCTGTTCTGTTTCTGCATTTCGCTGTGGGTTAGCGTTTGCCTCTATCTTTCGCTGCACGACCGCACACCGAAAAGTTACGTGTTTATGCTGGCCGGTTACAGCGCGGCGATCATGGGTTTCCCGGAAGTCACCACGCCGCTGTCGATCACCAGTACGGTGATTTCCCGGATAGAAGAGATCACACTCGGCATCGTCTGCAGCAGCCTGGTGCACGCGCTGCTGTTTCCGGTGTCGATGCGCAGCCTGCTGGAGCAGAGTGTCAGCCACTGGTATCTCAACGCACGCAAGCTGTGCAGCGATCTGCTTTCTGGCATTCCCAGCGACAGTTCGCCCGAGCGTGACGACATTCTGATCCGCATGGCGACCCATCCGCAGCAGGTAGAAGTGCTGATCACTCATTGCGTCTATGAAGGTGATGCCGCGCGGCGACTGATTCGGCTGGTGAGCGTGCAGTATCAACATCTTTCCTATTTGATCCCAACGTTAACGGCCATCGAGATGCGCCTGCAGCGGCTCTCCACACTGCAAATCGCCTTTCCGGAAAACGTGGCGCAGACCTTTCAGCTGTTTCTGCAGTGGCTCAACAACGGTGAAGCGGTAGGGGAAACCAGCGGCATTCAACAGACGTTGAGTGATTGCCAGGCTGAAATTAATCTCGCCTGGCAAAATGGCGAATTGCCCACCGAAAACTGGCTGCTGTTTACCGGATTAATGGAGCGGCTGGCGGATTTCGTGCGCATTGCGGGTGCTTATCAAAGCGTTGGCGGATTGGTGAGCGATCTCTCGGGCGACACTACACTGGCGCGCGGCAAACGCACGCACCGTTTTTTCGATAAAGGATTAATCCGGCTGTCGGCATTAACCGCGTTCTGTGCCACCTTTGGTTCCTGCTTGTTGTGGATGGGAACGGGCTGGCGTGATGGCGCATCGGCGCCGGTGATGGCGGCAATTCTCTGCTCATTGCTCGCCAGCCAGGATACGCCGCTGACGTCGATGAAGCTGTTTGTGCGTGGCGTCATTGTGGCAATCATTATCAGCGTGATTTACGTGGCGCTTTTGATCCCGCAAGCCACCTCATTCGAAGCCCTGATGATTTGCCTCGCGCCCGGCCTGATGCTGCTGGCGCTGATGATTGCGCGTCCCTCCACCAACATGATTGGCCTGAGCGTGGCGATTCAGATCCCCGGCTTTATTGGCCTTGGCCACCATTTAAAACCCGATCTGGTGCTGCTGATCAACAACGCGATTGCCACCATGGCGGGCGTAATGTTTGCAGTCATCATCACCGCCATCATGCGCAACAAACGTCCCTCATGGACCGCGCGCCGCGCCGTGCGGCAAGGTCTGCGCGAGCTGCTGCGCTTTATTAAAGAGACCGAACGAAACGGTTCGTCACTGCTGGGACGTCAACGCTTTATCAGCCTGATGCTGGATAAAGTGAACGTGGTGTTGCCGCGTTTACGCCTCGATCCGCATCCCGATATGCGTTCGGCTGGCATGTTGCTCAAGGAAGTGTGGCTGGGCGTTAACAGCTTTGACTATTACGCGCGCCATAAGGAGTTGCTGCAGCAATATCAGCTGGATAGCGGTCAGATGTTTCATGAGCTGGCGCTGTTTCTCAAGCGCCGCCTAAAGTCGCTGCAAACGCCGCCGCATGCGGATTTGCAGGAGGAGCTGGATTTGCTGCTGCTGAAGCTGGAACAACTGGCGAAACGCGACGAAAGGGTGCTAACGCCGCTGTTCCATCTGTTCAGTATTCGGCTCTATCTGTTCCCGCAACAAGCGTGGCCAACCGCAACGCCGCGCCGCACTTAGTAGGGGCGCCATTCATGGCGACCACCTATTTAAATCGCGTCCAGATTTCGCCCGTTGCTGGCGATCACCTGCTTGTACCACCAGAACGATTTCTTGCGGATGCGTTCAAGGCTGCCGTTGCCTTTATCATCACGATCAACATAAACAAATCCGTAACGCTTACTCATTTCGCCGGTCGATGCCGCCACCAAATCGATGCAGCCCCACGTGGTATAGCCGATCAGCGGGATGCCATCGGCAATCGCTTCGCCCATCGCCTGAATGTGTTCCTTCAGGTAGCTGATGCGGTAATCATCGTGAATCTCGCCGTCGGCGTTGATTTCGTCGTGCGCGCCGAGCCCGTTTTCCACCAGGAACAGCGGCTTCTGGTAGCGGTCATACATCATGTTCATGGTGATGCGCAGGCCGAGCGGATCGATGCCCCAGCCCCAATCGCTGCGTTTGACATGCGGATTGGTCAGCGATTTCACCACGTTGGCGGCGCTGCTGTTTTGCTCGTTCATCTCTGCCGAGGCGCAGCGTGAGGCGTAATAGCTGAAGGAGACGAAATCGACGGTGTGACGCAGCGTGGCGGCATCTTCCGGTTCCATCGCAATCTCCACGCCTTTCTCGCGGAACACCCGCGCGGCATAGGAAGGATAAGCGCCGCGCGCCTGCACATCGATAAAGAACAGGTTTTCGCGATCCTTCTCCAGCGCCGCCCACACGTCTTCCGGCTTGCACGACCACGGATAGAAATTGCCGCCCGCCAGCATGCAGCCAACCTGATTTTCCGGGTTAATTTCATGGGCGATTTTGGTCACCAGCGCGCTCGCAACCAGCTCATGATGCGCCGCCTGATACTTCACCTGCTCCGGGTTTTCGCCCGGTTCGAACACCAAACCTGCGCCAGAAAACGGGCTGTGCAGCAGGATATTGATCTCGTTAAAGGTCAGCCAATACTTCACCAGACCGTTGAATTCTTCAAAGCAGGTACGCGCGTAGCGGCTGAAAAATTCGATCATTTTACGATTGCGCCACGAACCGTATTCGGTCACCAGATTCATTGGTACATCGAAGTGGCACAGCGTCACCAGCGGCGTGATGCCATATTTCTGGCACTCTTCAAACAGGCTGCGATAGAACGCAATGCCTTCCGCGTTGGGCGTCAATTCATCGCCCTGCGGATAAATACGGCTCCAGGCAATCGAGGTGCGGAACACGGTGAAGCCCATTTCCGCCATCAGCGCGATATCGTCTTTGTAGCGACGGTAAAAATCGATGGCGTCATGGCTTGGGTAATATTCATCACTGCGCAGTGCGAAGCGCTTCTCCTGACCCAGCTTTACCGGCATGCGATGCGCGCCGTGCGGGATCATATCCACCGTGGTCAAGCCTTTACCGCCCGCCAGATAGCTCCCCTCTGACTGATTGGCGGCTAACGCGCCGCCCCACAAAAATCCCTCTGGAAATGTCACTTCAGACATAAAAACCTCTTTTACACCTTGGATAAATTAACGTTGCCGGGTTTGGCCTCATCCGTTACCGGCTTAGCCTGCGCGGGCTCGGTGACCGGAATATCTTCAAAGCCGAGAATCAACGTAAGAATGAAGGAGAGCACCACCGACAGCACCATCACGCCGCCGACCCACACGATGCTCATCGGATTGGTGGGATCGAAAAACTGCACGCTGGTGAACAGGCCGGGCGAGGCCATCGAATGGCTGGCGAGTCCGCCAATCCCGGCCACCGCGCCGCAAATAAAGCCACTGATCAGGCTGGCGATCAGCGGGCGTTTCAACCTGACCGCTACGCCATACAGCGCCGGTTCAGAGATGCCCGCGACAATCGCCGATGCCGCCGCCGCAAACGCGGTTTGACGCAGTTCAGGGTTCTTGGTTTTGAACGCCACCGCCAGCGATGAACCGCCCAGCGACAGATTGGCACCGATTTCTGACGGCATAACCATACCTTCTTTGCCGGTTTCGGCGATGGTTTGAATGATGGTTGGTGTAAATACGCGATGCATACCGGTCATCACCAGCAGCGGCCACAGCGCGCCCATAATCGCCACCGACAACCAGCCAAGATAGCCGTGAATGGTGTAAACCAGCGCCGAAATGCCGCTACCAATCCAGATGCCGAGCGGTCCGATCAGCACAATAGCAATCGGTGCAGCCACCAGCACAATCAGCATCGGCTTAAGGAAGTTCTTGGTAACCGCCGGCGTGATGCGATCAATCCAATATTCGATGTGAGACAGGATCCACGTCATCACCAACGCCGGAATTACCGTGTAGGTGTATTTCACCGCCGTCACCGGGATATAGGCAAATTCCACCGCCTGGCCTTGCGCCGCTTTCGCCATCAAATCGACAAAGTTGGGATGCACCAGCACGCCCGCGATAGCAATCGCCAGCGACATGTTGGTTTTGAATTTCAGCGCGGCTGAAGCGGCCACCATAATCGGCAGGAAGAAGAACGCGCCGTCACCGATCACGTTGAGGATGATCAGCGTCGAGGAGCCTTTCTCCAGCACGCCGCTCATCTCCAGCACCATCGCCAGCAGCTTCACCATCGAGCCACCAATGATCGCCGGGATCAGCGGCGACATGGTGCCCACCAGCGCATCCAGAATCCCGGCACCGATGCTGCGCAGGGTGATTTTGCGTTTCACTGGCGCTGAGCCATCGCTGTTCGGTGTGCCGAGCTTCAACACTTCCTGATAGGCGAGGTTCACGTTGTTGCCAATGATCACCTGACATTGTGTATCGGTATGCACCACGCCCATCACGCCGGGAATGGCTTTCAGCACGGCGTTATCAATGTGCGCACTGTCTTTCACCACGAAACGCAGGCGCGTCATGCAATGCGTCACCGCTTCGATATTGTTCAGGCCGCCGAGCGCAGCCACGATGGCGCGCGAGACGTCCGCATAATTTTTAGCCATGGATTTTTGATCTCTGATTATTTGGTAGAGGTACAGCGGTTTTCTGCGTGATTTTTAATCATGAGAAACCGGTTTCACAAAATCATGAAGATGTGATGTAAACCAGGCAAGAGAATTAAAATTCAATGATTGAAAGTGTGAAGTTGATCGCTGAGGGTGAAAGGGCATTTATGGCGCGATTGCAGAAAAATTGCCGTACATTTCGTCGCTTAGGTACACTGATGCGATGAGCATGAAAAAAGAGTGAAACATGGCGACCATAATTGAGGTGGCAAAAGTAGCCGGCGTATCAAAAGCGACCGTTTCACGCGTGTTGTCTGGCAATGGTTATGTCAGTCAGGAAAAACGCGAGAAGGTGTATCAGGCGATTGCCGCCACCGATTTCCGCCCTAACTTGCTGGCGCGCAACCTGGCGACCAAATCCAGCCAGACGATTGGGCTGGTGATCACCAACACCTTGTATACCGGCAGCTACTTTACCGAGTTGATGCAGCACTCCGCGCGCCTGATGGAACAGCAGGGCCGTCAGCTGCTGTTGGTGGATGGCAAACACAGCGCCGAAGAGGAGCGCGCGGCCATTCAGTTTCTGCTCGATTTGCGTTGTGATGGCGTGATTATCTATCCGCGTTTTCTCACCACCGATGAAATGGACAGCATCATCGCGCAGCACAAACATCCGATATTGGTAATCAACCGCCGTCTGCGTCAGCACGACAGTTACTGCATCTACTCCGATCAACAGCGCAGCAGCAGCGCTGCGGTGGAGCAGCTGATTGCGCTGGGTCATCGCGATATTGCCTTTATCACCGGTTCGCTGGATTCGCCGACCGGGCGCGAACGTTTGGCGGGCTACCAGGCAGCGCTGACCAAACATGGCATTCCAATGAATGATGCGCTGGTGGTCGAAGGAAAATGGCAGGCGCAAAACGGCATGACAGCAGTGGAACAGTTGCTGAAGCAGGGCAGGAATTTCACGGCGCTGGTGGCCAGCAACGATGATATGGCGGTAGGCGCATTAAAAGCGCTGGCGGCAGCGCAGATTGCGGTGCCTGCTCAAGTGGCAGTGATCGGGTTCGACGATATCCCGTTGGCGCCGTTCACTATTCCAGCATTATCCAGTGTGAAAATGCCGGTTACCGAGATGATTCAGGAAACCATTGAACGCCTGATTTCCATGCTGGATGGCGGCGAAATGCGCAATGACAAAACCTTTTCCGGTGAATTAATTGTGCGTGAATCTGTCGGGCCGGGACCGCATCACAATCTGTAATGGAAAATTTGAGTTTCTGATTCCATTAATTTAGTCACTGATATTTGATGGGAATCTTTTTATTTCTCCATTAATGAGTGGCTTTGTTTTTTTAAAGAGACTCTTATTTTATTCTGCTTTAATCAGAATTAGCCTGATTGATTGTAAAACTCTGTCAGTGTTAATTTGACTTTACTCTTCCAGTCATCTTTCCTGAGGGAATTATGCACGCACGTATAACGCACCTTGATGGTATGCGCGGCCTGGCGATCCTGTTAGTTATCGGTTACCACGCTTACGCGCGATGGCCGGAATTATTGCCTTATGTCGCACAAACACAACATATCCCACTTTTCAGCTTTGGCTGGCTTGGCGTAGAACTGTTTTTCATGATCTCGGGATTTGTCATTTTTATGACGCTGGATAAATCGCAGAGTTATGTCAGTTTCCTGAAGAAGCGCTGGCTGCGCCTGTTTCCCGCCATGTTTATTGCCAGCATGCTGCTGTTTGCGGTAGGCGGTTTCTTTCCGGAATGGTCAGCGATGACGCCTTACGTCAGGAATCTGCTGCCTGGCTTAATATTTACCAATCCTGAAACCCTAACGCAATTAACCGGCATTGAATTTAAATCGATGGCGGGATCGTTCTGGTCGCTGTATGTCGAGGCGGTTTTCTATCTGATTATTGGCGCCGTCTACTTTACCCTGGGCCGGAAATATTGTTTGCCTGCTTTGCTGGTGCCAATGCTGCTGTTATCTGCTTCGTCGGTATTAAAATCGCTTGGGCATCCGCTGCTGATTGATATTATTTCTAAGTTTGGCTTTATTCATTATTCGTGGTTTATGGTCGGCTGCCTGGTTTATGAACGTATGCACGGCCGCGATAAACTGTTCCATTATGCGATTGTCGCCGTGGCGATGCTGATTAACTTCAGCTATTTCGTCAAAAATGCCGGCGCGATAACTGTGATTCCATTGCTGATGGTGATGTTGTTCTTTGTCGCCAGTTTCTACTCAAAGCAGATGGAGCGCTGGCTTTCAATACGCTTCCTGACTGCTGTTGGATTTGCCAGTTATGCATTTTATCTGATTCATGAAAACCTGATGATCGCCACGCTGATTAAACTTAACGTCTATATCAAAAGTGAAGTTGTCATGCTGCTGATGCCTATCGTGGTGGCCACAGTGCTGTACTACATTGCTTTCCTGATCACCAAATATGCCGAACCGGCACTGCGAAATATGCTGAAGGGGAAACGCATCCCCGCGGCACCGCAATCTGGCGCGGGAGCTTAGTACACAACATATCCTTCTTCCCCATCCCTGGCGTGATTATCGCCGGGGATTTTTCTATCACTTCTCACGCTCCACTATCAACACTCTTCATATCCCACCTGCGCTTTAACATATTTTCACACGCTTATGAACCTTCACCATCGCCATCGTGCAAATACAAACTCACCCCTTCGGGTTAGGCGTTGGCCCGTGGGGCTAAGCCGGTTTGTAGAGATATGAAAGGTAATGTGAAGAATTGTTATTTCAAGCGTTTTACGGTGGGTTTTGTGAAGCCTGACACGTTTATTTAACAACAAAGCTGTCAGGATTCACACTAACAAACAAATATTAACGTAATTTAACAAGGAGGGTTGCGAGTGCTACACATCAATACGGTGGTAAGCGGTTTGGGTCATTGATTTTTAAAAAGTAACCCACCGTACGGTTCATATCCCGTTGGGATGAGTCGTTTTTTAGCTTCACATTGCGCCAACACCATTTTTACCTGCTGAAAAAAATTATTAGAGGTCTTACTGATGTCTACGACGTTGTTGTTAACCATCGCGCTGGCAAGCGTGATTTTGCTGTTACTTCTGGTGATAAAAGCAAAAGTTCATCCCTTTATTGCTCTGCTGGTTTCCAGCTTGTTTGTGGCGATAACCACCGGAATTCCTACCGGCGAGATCATGAAGGTGATTCTCGGCGGCATGGGCGGGTTGCTCGGTAACATCGCGCTGATTATTGTTCTGGGCGCGATACTCGGAGCGATTATTGAAGCATCAGGCGGTGCGGATGCGCTGGCCAATCGCTTCGCGAAGCTGTGCGGACCACAGCGCATGGTAGCGGCATTGACCACGGTGGCTTTTATCCTTGGCTTACCGGTGTTCTTTGATGTTGGCTTTATCATTGTGGTACCGCTGATTTACGGCTTCACCAAGGTGCTGCGAGTATCAACGCTGAAGTTTGGTTTACCGATGGCCGGCATGATGTTGATGGTCCATGTCACCGTGCCAACCCATCCCGGCCCAGCGGCGGCCGCTGCGCTACTGAATGCGGATTTGGGTTGGTTGATGCTGCTGGGCATTGCGCTTTCAATTCCCGTCGGTGTGGTTGGCTACTTCGCGGCCAAAGCGATTAATCGCAAAAATTACGCGTTGTCAGTTCAGGTGCTGGAGCAGCTGCAATTAACTGAAAGCAGCGAGAAGACGTCATCCAGCGAGGAAAAACAAAATGTGCCGGGCGCGTGGGTGATCTCCGGCTTGATCGTTCTGCCTATTTTCCTGATTACCTTGGGCACGCTGCTCCCGCCATACTTAACCCCAGACAGTTTGTTACTGAACACCTTAACCTTGCTCGGCTCGCCAGGTATTGCTTTGCTGGTGACTGTAGCGTTAGCCGCATGGTTGCTGGGTATTCGCCGTGGCTGGACGAAAGATAAGATTGAAAGCTTATCGAATAACGCCATTTCAACTGCGGCAGGCGTAATTTTGGTATCCGGCGCGGGCGGTGCATTTGGCCGCGTGCTGGTTGAATCTGGCGTCGGTAAAGCGCTGGCGGGTTCGCTGCAAACCATTAATCTGCCGCTCATCCCAGCCGCATTTATCCTTTCGTTAGCGCTGCGCGCCTCACAAGGTTCCGCCACCGTTGCCATCGTCACCACCTGCGGCTTGTTAAGCACCGCTGCCGCCGGGCTGGGTGACATGCAGCTGGTATTGGTCGCGCTGGCAGCATGCTTCGGTGCGCTGGGCTTGTCGCATGTCAATGATTCCGGCTTCTGGGTGGTCACGCGCTATCTCGGCTTGTCGGTTGCAGATGGCTTGAAAACCTGGACGGTGCTGACCACGATCATGGGATTATGTGGTTTTGCGCTGACCTGGCTGATTTGGTCGTTTATTTGATAGTAAGGGCAGGATGGCTCATCCTGCCCATTACGCTTATCTCACCCTGAATAAATAAAAAGACCAGACTCTTGCTCGCTGGTCTTTTTATCTTATAGCTCAATGAATATCAGTTAACCTTTGCGCTTCTGCAATCCGCACCTATTGCAGAATGTCGCCACCGGTGAAATCACATTGTTGCAGTTGGGGCAGATGGCATTGGTTTCGCCACCACACTTTCCGCAAAAGCGATCGTCTTTATTGCATTGGTATTGGCAATATGGGCAAGGTAGCGTCAGGGATTCATTAGCAGAGGGGGAATATCTGCTGGAATCACTACCCTTGTGATGATGATGTCCATGTCCGCCATGGTGCCCACTTGCAATGCCCGCAAAGAGTGATTTGAATAATCCCATTACACATCATCCCTAATTATTTTTCGCCATATTATTTCTCGGCGAATAAATGGCTGCATTCGCACTCCAGAAACCATTGTTCATCATTTGCAGGCGAGTTACATAATACCCAACGGCTCCACGTTTTTGCGCTTCAATTCTGATTGACTCAAGCACTTCTTCAGAAGTTCTTCTTTGGTTGGTAAAGGAGATGTCACCAATATGCTCCCAGTTTCCCCCCTTTGTTTCCTTGTAAGAAATTTCAACCGGAAAATTATCCTGCGCTTGAGAAATTACGGGTAAAATCAATGTAGTAGCAAACATTGCGACAGCAAGCATCATTTTTTTCATATTACACTCTCCATTTGCGCCTGGTATTCAGGCTTCCGCTTTTAGTTTTGCATTAAATATACCCGGTCGGGCAACATGTAAACGTCATTATTTACATGAATTTAGTAATTGCATTTATTTTGACGCGTAAAGCAATTTATATTTCGTTTAGTGATGGGGTCTTTGTTTATTTAATTCATGTCGTTATGTTTGTTGTAATAAAACCTTCATGTAATTATTTGTAATTCACATTGAGCGATTGGAATGATCTGTTGTTTATCTTCACTCTCGACATGTGTCGCTAATTTGGAGCTGAAGGTGAAAAAGAACATAATATTTAGATCTGGTTCAAATGATTTATTTAAACCTATTGCTGGCTTTTCAATTCTGCTGCTGACTGCCTGGTCTATGCAGATTCTCTCAATCAGATTTTCACAACTGCTCTTTATATTTTTCGTACTCTTTGCGTTGTGGCCAGTTGCCCGTAAAGCATGGAGGAAATCTCTGGAAGGCAATATTTTCAGCATGGAAACCTTAATGAGTTTCGCATCGCTGGGGGCATTGATGATCAATGCCGTACACGAAGCGGCAGTGGTGCTTTGGCTGTTTCATATCGGTGAAAGTCTTGAGCATTACGCTACGCAGCGAGCGCGAGCGGGGGTTTCTTCTCTGATGGCCATAATGCCGGAAACCGTCATGCTTTTGGATGATGGAATCTTGAGGGCGGTACCCGTTAGTCAATTGAAGCCAGGTGATGAAATTGAAATTGCGCCCGGCGGTAGGTTACCGGCTGATGCCATTTTGCAGGACAGCATGGCCGCATTCGATGAGAGTGCATTGACGGGAGAATCTCTTCCGGTGGAATACGCAAAAGGACAACAGATTTATGCCGGTAGCGTAATCGTTGATCGTGTTTGTCGGTTCATCGTCACCTCTGAACAAGGCTGTAACGCCATTGATCGCATTCTGAAATTGATTGATGAAGCCGATGCGCATAAATCACCGACAGAACGATTCATTGATGTGTTCAGCCGCACCTACACGCCGATCATTGCTCTGCTCTCCATGATGGTGATGATTATTCCTCCCTTTTTCTACGACCAACCCTGGGATATGTGGTTCTACCGGGGATTGGCGGTGATGTTAATCGGCTGTCCCTGTGCGCTGGTGATCTCAGTGCCTGCCGCAATTACCTCCGGTTTGGCTGCGGCAGCCCGTCGCGGGATTCTGATTAAAGGGGGAGCCGCATTAGAGAAGTTGGCCGAGATAAAAGTTATCGCCATGGACAAAACAGGCACGTTGACAGAAGGGCGTCCAACAGTGGTTTGCGTTATCACTGATAAACCCGACGATGAAGACCGGGTGTTAAGCCTCGCCGCAGGTGTAGAGGAGGGATCATCCCATCCGCTGGCGCAAGCCATTATCCGTCAAGCCAGAAAGCGCTTTAATGATTATCCGATTGCTGGCAATCGCCAGGCGTTATCTGGTCAGGGGGTAAAAGGCGATATTGATGGTCGGGACGTCAACGTCATGGCACCTACGTTTGCGCCGCCATTCGCACCTGACAGCATCTTGCAGGGTGAAACTGAGCGTTTGCAGGATGCCGGATTAACGGTGGTGGTGGTCGCATTAGAGAATGTGCCGCTGGGCATTATTGCACTGCAGGATACGTTGCGTGTAGACGCCAAAAAAACCATTCAGGCTTTAACCGCTATGAATGTTGATAGCCTGATGCTGACAGGTGATAACCCACGAGCGGCTGCGGCTATCGCCGGACAACTTGGGATGAAATATCAGGCTGGTTTGTTACCCAGGCACAAAGTGGAAGCGGTCTATCTGCAACAAATCGCAGCGCCAACGGCCATGGTTGGTGACGGTATCAACGATGCGCCTGCATTGCGGGCGGCAGATATTGGCATTGCGATGAGCGGCGGAACCGACGTCGCCCTCGAAACCGCCGACGTCGCGCTAACGCATGATCGCCTTGCTGGATTACCTGAGCTTCTGCATTTAGCCCGCCGCACCCGAACCATCATTGGTCAGAATGTGACGATCTCAATTGGCTTAAAAATCATTTTTCTCCTGACCAGCATGCTCGGTGTTACCGGGCTTTGGGTGGCTATTCTGGCCGATTCGGGTGCCACGGTGGTGGTAACGTTTAATGCGCTCAGATTATTACGCACTGAGAAAACGCTGCCACAAATGATCCTAAAGGAGAATAGCTAATGCCTAACGCCACATTAGAACTCCTGCTGGCGCGTAACCGCATCCACGCGGCGCGCGTCAGTCGTCACGACGCCGAATACTTTTCCCGTCATGAGGCGGGGCAAGCGCCACGTTGCCTGTGGATTGGCTGTGCTGATAGCCGGGTGCCGGTAGATACTTTGGTTCAGGCATCGCCGGGTGAATTATTTGTGATGCGTAATGTCGCGAATCAGGTGCTGGCAGAGGACGACAGCATTATGAGCGGCATTGAATATGCTCTGAATACGTTGCGAGTAGATACCGTGATCATTTGCGGCCATACCCACTGCGGCGGTGTTGATTTTGCCGGTTTGATGGCAGTGGTACCGGGCGAAGAAAAAAAGGATACGCCACTCACCCGACAGATGTTCCCTCTCAGCCAGGCCTTGCGCCAGCAGATCAAACAGCATCCGGAGTGGAGGCAGTTATCCAAAGATCACCTCAAACGATTCTTTGTAGAAGCTAACGTGCGTCAGCAGATTGTACATTTGCAGCAAACTTCGCTGTTTCAATCGGCAAAACGGCAGCGCCCGCTGGAGATTTTTGGCTGCATTTATGATTTAAAAACAGGGATTCTGGACGTTTTGTCGGATGAGAACGGAGAGAACACTCTATGAAGACGCCTCTTTTTTCTTATTTAGCGACGGTGAAACAGGATGTATTTGCTGGCGTGGTAGTGTTTTTGGTGGCGTTACCGTTATGTTTGGGGGTGGCTCAGGCAAGCGGCATGCCGCCTTTGGCGGGTCTGCTCAGTGGAATTATTGGCGGTTTACTGATTACAGCCATCAGTCCTTCTCCGCTCTCCGTCAGTGGGCCAGCAGCAGGAATGATAGCGCTAGTGGTGACGAGCATTGCAACACTCGGCAGCATATCCGCCATGTTAGTTGCGCTGATTCTGGCGGGAGCACTTCAGATTGCGGCGGGGCTATTTCGTTTAGGCCGGTTGGCCGGCTTAATCCCCGGAACCGTGATTCGTGGTTTGCTGGCGGGCATTGGCATTTTACTTATCGTTCAGCAGATACCTGTCGCGTTTGGTTATGTACCAGACAGACCAGCAGGCAGTCAGATTTCGCTGCATTTTTTCCATGACATCACCGGCGGATCGGTGCTGATTATGGCGGTGAGTTTGGTGTTGCTTGTCCTGATGGAGATGCCACGATTTAAGCAAAGCCGATGGTCTGCGCTGCCAGCACCACTGGTCGTTGTATTGTGGGGAATAGTGGCGCAATTTTTATTATCCACTTCAGAAGGTTGGCAGTTACCATTATCGCAGCGGGTGCAGCTGCCTGACTGGTCATGGGATGAAGCATGGCCACTCTCAGCGCCCGATTGGTCGGCATTATCACAGCCTTCGCTCTATCAGATTGCTTTCAGTCTTGCTCTGCTGGCAAGCCTGGAAACCTTACTCAGCCTCGAGGCGACGTCACGTATAGATCCCCTCAAGCGCGCACCGCACTCCGATCGTGAACTGGTTGCGCAGGGCGCAGGTAATATGGTGAGCGGCTTATTGGGAGGTCTGCCGCTAACGGCGGTTATTGTGCGTAGTTCTGCGAATGTGTATGCCGGCGCTCGCACGCGTTTTTCGGCGATCTTTCACGGTCTGCTCCTGGCATTGAGCGCGCTGTTACTGGGCCCGATATTGAATACGATCCCCTTTGCCAGCCTTTCCGCCATTCTAATTTTCACCGGTTTTAAACTCGCCTCTCCGTCATTGTTCATCAGAGAATGGCGGCAAGGTAAGACGCTGTTCATTCCCTTTATGGTTACGGTGACTGGAATTGTCGGAATAGGCCTGCTGCAAGGTATTGGTCTTGGCGTATTGTGCCAGCTATTAATCAGCGTCATGAAAGCCGAGAAAAATACTTTAACGCTCACACAGCACGGCAGCATTCATTTACTGCGTATTCACCAGAACATTACCTTCATCAGTAAACCCGAACTTTGCCGCTTATTAGACAGTATCCCCAATGAAAGTACTGTCTATATTGAGGTGGCTGATGGCATCACGCTGGCACCCGATCTCCGCGAGGCGATACAAGCATTTGCATCGCAGGCAGAACAACGCAAGCTCACGTTGTTTTTGCCAACTATGATGCAGTGATTTTATTTACGGGTCGCCATCAAAGGCGACCCATACTGTTTAAAACACTTCGTCCAGCAACTGATACATTCGCTTGAATGCACGCTGCGTCACTTCAGGATGATATTGCGCGACGCCTTCATTATTGGCTTTCGGATCAGTGAAGGAGTGCACCGCACCGGCAAAACTCGCCAGCTGCCAATCCACCCCCTTGCTGTTCATCTCATTTGCGAATGCCGCCAACTGCTCGCGCGGCACCAGCGGATCGGCAGCGCCATCCAGCACCAGCAGCGATGCGCTAATGGTGTTGCCCGCGTAACTGCCGGTGGTATCCAGCGTGCCATGGAAAGAGACGGCGGCTTTAATATCCGCACCGCTGCGCGCTAACTCAAGTGCGCAATGTCCACCAAAGCAGAAACCGATCGCCGCGACTTTTGTGGCGTCAACTGCTGCCAGAGTTTGCGTGCGCAATGCCGCCAGCGCTGCCTGCATACGTTCCACTTCGGCCGGCTTATCTTTCACCGCCATCATCATCGCGCCAGCTTCATCGCCAGATGTTGGGCGCTGGCCCTGGCCGTACAAGTCAGCGACCAGCACCACATAACCGTTGGCGGCGATGGTCTTGGCCTGCGCAACGGCATCCTCAGTGGCACCCATCCAGTTTGGCGCCACTAAAATGCCCGGCTGCGGTGCCTGATGATCTGCAGCGAAAACTAAATATCCTTCGAACGTGTCGTTGCCAACCTGGTAAGAAAGGGAAGAAGCCGTGATGTTGCTCATTTATTCAACTCGTTGGTTATCAATTGAGGAAATTGAAGAAGTTACAGAGAATGGATAATTAAGCAACTGGCTGTCCTGGCGACCGCATAAAATGTTTGTTTCGCACATTGGTATTCGTAGGGTCGCCATTCATGGCGACCCTTACCAAAACCGCATCAAGCATCCGCTAACGCATTCATCACCGCATCAGGCATGGAAGGGCGTCCATTCTGCAGGCAGGTGGCAACAAAAGTCGCATCGGCATACACCACGCCATTGACCAGAATCTGTTGCACAAAATTGACGCGATTGCGTTTCTCATTCTTCGCCAGCTCACAGGTCACTTCAACCTTGTCACCTTTCACCAGGCTCTTACGAAAGCGCAGGGAGTACTCCAGCACCATGTAAATTTTGCCCTGCTTAAACTCTTCTTCCATATCGATACCCAGGGCTTCACGCATGTAAGCATGGCGCGTCCACTCCATATAAAACGGATAGTAGAGGCCATCGACCACGCCCTGAAAATCGATATGTTTTTCATCAACCTCATACTGCTTTGTAAACATTTTTTATCCTTATCTGAGAGTTAGGTGAAGAAGGAGGGTGGTATACCTCAGAACGCGCGTCCGGTAAACGTCGGTTAGGCGACTGGTGATGATGGTCACAATTTAATGCTAAAAATCATCACCGTGAGCTCCTTCGGATTTTCTAAAGCAACACCTCGGTTAATGCTGTTTTCGCTGCCAGGCGTGGGAAGGTATACCTTGCGCAAATCCTTTTCGCATAGCAGGCAAGCATGACCACACATACTCGCATCCGTAAATTCAACACCAAAGAAACCTATCCCAATCAGGCACTGGATAACGATCTCTGTCAGGCGGTGCGCGCGGGCAACACCGTGTATGTCCGTGGGCAGATTGGCACCGACTTTGCGGGCAATTTGGTGGGATTAGGCGATCCCGCCGCGCAAGCCGAGCAGGCGATGAAGAACGTTAAACAGCTACTGGAAGAAGCGGGCAGCGACTTGTCGCACATCGTCAAAACCACCACTTACATCATTGACCCACGTTATCGCGAGCCGGTGTATCAGGTGGTCGGCAAATGGCTGAAAGGCGTGTTTCCCATCTCCACCGGCTTGGTGATTTCCGGTTTAGGTCAGCCGCAATGGTTGATGGAAATCGATGTGATCGCGGTTATTCCAGACGATTGGCAAGCGGAATAAGAGGCAGGCGACGATGACGTTATCCATTGTGGGACGCTGCGATCAAACCGGTCAAATCGGCATTGCCATTAGCTCATCCAGCATTGCGGTGGGCGCACGTTGCCCATGGCTACGCTCAGCGGTGGGTGCAGTATCAACCCAAAACATCACTTTACCGACGTTAGGTCCGCGCATTCTTGATCGCCTGCAACAAGGCGATAGCGCAGAAGCCGCGCTCAAAGCCGGTTTAGCCAGTGATGATTATCACCATTTTCGCCAGGTGACGGTGTTAGCTGCGAATGGCCAAACGGCCTGCTTTAGCGGCGATAAAACCCTGGGAATCAATAACGCGCAAACCGGTCATCACTGTGTTGCGGCGGGCAATCTGCTGGCTAACCCTGCGGTGATTCCGGTGATGGTGAGCGCCTTCGAGCAGCATTCCGGGCATTTAGCCGAGCGCTTAATCGCGGCGATGCAAGCGGGTATGCAGGCCGGCGGCGAAGCGGGGCCGGTGCACTCCTCTGCATTGTCGATCGTTGATGATCAGGTATGGCCGATTGTCGATCTGCGTGTTGACTGGACGGACGGCGATCCGATTGGCGAACTCGAGCAGCTGTGGCTGGCCTATCAGCCACAAATGAACGATTACGTGACGCGCGCCATCGATCCAACGCAGGCACCCAGTTACGGCGTGCCAGGCGACGAGTAGGAGTTCCTATGTTTACCAGCCGACAACTGCTTGAAAAGCTGGTGGCGTTTGACACCACCAGCCGTGAATCCAACCTGGCATTGATCGATTTCGTCTGGCGTTACCTGAGTGATTTGGGTGTCAGCTGTGAGCTAATCCACAACGCGGAACGCAGTAAAGCCAATTTGTATGCACGCCTTGGACCCGCTGGCGATGGCGGCGTGATGCTTTCTGGCCACAGCGATGTGGTGCCGGTGGATGGACAAAACTGGAGCGTGCCGCCGTTTGCTCTCACCGAACGTGACGGCAAGTTATACGGGCGCGGCACCGCCGATATGAAAGGCTACATCGCCTGCATGCTGGCGGCAGTGCCCCACTTTCTGGCGCAACCGCTGACACAGCCGTTGCATTTGGCGATCTCCTACGACGAAGAAGTCGGCTGCCTTGGCGTGCGCACCTTGCTGGAGGCGCTGGCGCAGCGTGCGGAAAAACCGGCTATCTGCCTGATTGGTGAACCTACCGAACTGCAACCAGTGCTGGGTCATAAGGGCAAATTGGGCATGCGCTGTGAAGTGAAGGGCGCGGCTTGCCATTCGGCCTATGCGCCGCAGGGCGTCAATGCTATCGAATATGCCGCGAGATTGATTCAGCAGTTAACGGCGATGGGCGAGCGGATGGCACAACATCGGGATTCTCGTTTTGATCCGCCGTTTACCACCGTACAAACCGGCATCATCAGCGGCGGCCGCGCATTGAACATTGTGCCCGCCGAATGCGCCTTTGATTTCGAAGTGCGCACCTTGCCGCAGGATGATGCGCAAGCCATCGCCGCTGAGCTCGAGGCGTTCGCACAAGCAGAACTTTTGCCGCGCATGCAAGCCATCGCAGCGGACAGCGCGATCCGTTTTTATCCGATTAGCGGCTATCCAGGATTATTGACCGATGCCCAAAGTGAGGCCGCGCGACTGATCGCCTATTTAACCCAATCCAGCGACTTCAGCACCGTGGCATTTGGCACCGAAGGCGGATTGTTCCATCAAGCCGGTATTCCCAGCGTGATTTGCGGGCCGGGCAGCATGGCGCAAGGTCACAAACCCGACGAATTCATCAGCATCGCGCAGTTGGAAGCCTGTGACGCCATGTTGCAGCGCTTAGCCGCATGGATGAGTAAATAATTTCTGTGACATTGTCACGCAAAACAGTTTTGGAGAGTCCATGGTCAGTGCAGAAGTTACCCGATTCCCGCAGCCCGACATGCCGCATCTGGCAGTGAAAACCAGTAACGTCGCCGTGCAGTTAGATGGCGTGCTGAAAAAATTTGGCGACGCTATCGCGCTGCACAAAATTTCCCTGACCATTGAAGAAGGGGAATTTATTACGCTGCTCGGTCCGTCGGGCTGCGGCAAAACCACGCTGCTAAACCTGATGGCCGGTTTTGCCGAGGCTGATGGCGGCGAGATTTTTATTGATGGCGAGCTGGTGACCGAGATTCCACCTTATCAGCGTGAAATCGGCATCGTATTCCAAAACTACGCGCTGTTCCCGCATATGACGGTGGAGAAAAACGTCGGTTACGGCCTGCGTATGCGTGGCGTGCCAAAGGCCGAAATCGCCGAGCGCGTTGAGCAAGCATTAGCCTTGGTCAAATTGGCGGGTTACGGCCATCGCAAACCACGTGAACTCTCCGGCGGACAACAGCAGCGTGTGGCGCTGGCGCGTGCGCTGGTGATCCGGCCCAAAGTGTTGTTGCTGGATGAGCCGTTTTCGGCGCTGGATAAAAATCTGCGTTTATCAATGCAGGTCGAACTGAAAGCGATCCAGCGCAAATTGGGCGTCACCACGGTGTTTGTCACCCACGATCAAGGTGAGGCGCTGAGCATGAGCGATCGCGTGGTGGTGATGTCGGCGGGACATGTGCGTCAAATTGGAACGCCAGATGAGATCTATCGCCAGCCGCGCGATCCCTTTGTGGCGGGCTTTGTTGGCGACGTCAATATTCTTCCGGGACGCTATGCCGGGCGCGATCACGCGGCGGTGCTTGAGCTGGGCGGCAACGCGCTGCGTCTGCCAGCAGAACGTGTGCAGGCGAATGTTGGTGAGCGTCTGGATGTGTATGTGCGTCCCGAGAACATTCAGTTGGGGCCGCTGTCTTCGCACGCCTTCCTGAGCGCCACGGTGATCACCCATGTGTTTCAGGGCGATCACGTGGATGTGCATCTTGATGTGCCGGCGCTCGGCAGCGCATCGCTATTTGCGCGTCAGTCTGGGCTCGATTCCCTGACGCGTTGGCCGGTTGGTAGCGTGGTGGGCATCACCTTTGATGATGAAGGCGTTTGCGCCTTTACCACCTCTAAGCAGGGATAAGATCTGATGTTGCCTGAAATGATGAAAGCGGTAATAGCCAGCCAACCGGGCGGCGCAGAGGTTTTAACGGTGGTAGAACGTGCTGTGCCGCAACCTGCGGCGGGTGAAGTGCTGATTCGCGTCGCCAGCGCGGGTGTTAATCGTCCGGATATTATGCAGCGCAACGGAATGCCCATCCCGCCGGGCTGCTCAGATGTGTTAGGTCTGGAAGTGGCAGGTGAAGTGGTGGCGTTAGGTGCAGACGTAATTGGCTTCGCCGTCGGTGATGCGGTGATGGCGCTGCTCAATGGTGGAGGTTATGCCGAGTATTGCGTGGCGCGCGCTGAGTTGTGTTTGCCGCTGCCCGGTAATCTGCCGTTGGCGCATGCCGCAGGCGTGCCCGAAGCGGCGTTTACCGTGTGGCACAACCTGTTTGAGCTGGGGCGCTTAGCACCCGGCGAAACCGTGCTGATTCACGGTGCCGCCAGCGGCGTTGGCACTTTTGCCATCCAATGCGCACAAGCCTGTGGTGCGCGGGTGATTGCCACCGCAGGCGGTGCCGACAAGATTGCGGCATTGCAACAGCTTGGCGTCTGGCGCGCCATTGATCGTCATAGAGAGGATTTTGTCGCGGTGATTGCAGCGGAAACCGCAGGTCGAGGCGTGGATGTGGTGCTGGATAACGTCGGAGGTGATTACGTGGCGCGTAATCTAAGCGTGTTAGCGCAGGGCGGACGTCATGTGAGTTTGTCATTTATGCAGGGCGCGAAGATTGAACTCGATCTGCAATTGGTGATGCGCAAAGGATTGAGTTTGACCTCTTCCACGCTGCGCCCCAAAAGCGCTGCTGAAAAGGCGCGCCTGGCTGAATGCATCCGCAAGCATCTGCTGCCGCTCATCGCTGCAGGCAAAATCGTCCCCACGCTGCATCAATTTTTGCCGCTGGCGCAGGCGGCGGACGCGCATCGTATCCTCGAAGCCAACGCCAACATTGGCAAAGTGCTGCTCAGCGTGGATCAGCCGGGAGCGCTGGCATGATGCAACTGTTTTACGCCACTACGTCCGCCTATGTGCGCAAAGTGATGGTGACTGCGCACTGTCTTGGGCTGACTCATGAGATTGAGCTGTTAGATTCGGCAGCGCATCCGATTGAACGTGATGAGCGCATTGCCATCTTTAATCCGTTAGCCAAAGTGCCGGCGCTGCGCACCGAAGAAGGGTTATGCCTGTATGACAGTCGCGTGATTTGCGAATACCTCAATGCCCGCGCGCAAGGCGATTTAATCCCGCCGCACGGTGACGCGCGCTGGTTGAGTTTGTCGCGCCAGGCGTTGGGCGATGGATTGATCGATGCCGCTTTGCTGGCTCGTTATGAATTTAGCGCGCGGCCGGTGGAAAAACAGTGGCAAGGTTGGGCCGACGGACAACTGAAGAAAGTCAGCGCCGCGTTGCGGGAAATTGAACGTCAGGTCGCCAGTTTTAGCTCGCAGCCGAATGACCTGGGTTTGATCGCCATTGGGTGCGCGCTGGGTTATATCGATTTCCGCTTCGAAGTCCTTAACTGGCGTGCCGATCATCCGCAAACCGCTGCCTGGTTTGCCGTGTTCGATGCCCATCCAGCAATGGCCAGCACGCGCCCGCATTGATCGCCGTAAATCGTAATTCGGTCACCATAAATGGCGACCCTACGAATAACAGGCACTTTAAACGTAGGGTCGCCATTTATGGTGACCACCGCATAGCGACTCAGGAACTCACATGAATCAGCAAATCTATTTCCTCAACGGCCCGAACGCCAACCTGTATGGCATGGACAAAAGCGGCACCTACGGCTCAGAAAGCTTTGCCAGCATCGGTGAACGCTGCCAGCGCCGGGCGGCATCACACAACATCACGCTGCAATTCCGCCAGAGCAATCACGAAGGCGTGTTGGTTGATTGGATTCAGGAAGCGCGTCAGCAGGCCGCCGGATTGATCATCAACGCCGCCGGTTTAACCTACAGTTCGGTGCCGATTCTCGATGCGTTGCTGATGTTTGATGGCCCGATCATCGAAGCGCACATGAGCAACATCTGGAAGCGCGAGCCGTTCCGCCATCATTCAATGGTATCGAAAGCTGCCACCGGCGTGATCGCCGGCTTGGGCGTGATCGGTTACGAACTGGCGATTGATGCGGTGGTCGAGTTGATCAAGGCGAATGCGGCATGAGTACCCTGGTGTTTTACAGCGAGTTCGACAGCTTTGAACAGTGGTCAGTGTTGCTCGCGCCGCATCTGCCAGGCGTGAATATCTGTCGCGCGGAAGAGGTGCAAAACGTCGACGAAGTACATTTCGCGTTGGTGTGGAAACCGCCGCACGGCTTTTTCGCTGCATACCGCAACCTGAAATTGTTGGTGAATCTGGGGGCGGGCGTTGATTCGCTGGTCGGACGCGACGATTTGCCGGATATCCCGATTGTTCGTTTATCTGACCCGCATATGGCGCGCATGATGGCCGGCTTCGTGCTGTTTGCCGTGCTGCGCTATGTGCGTGACATTCCGGCGTTTGAGCGGGCACAACGTGAACGGCGCTGGCATTACCTGCATCCACGTTCGCCGGAAACCGTGCGCGTTGGCGTGCTGGGATTGGGTGAACTGGGCGCGCACGCCGCGCAGGAGTTGGCGCGTCAGGGCTTGGATGTGCGTGGCTGGTCGCGATCGCAGAAAACCATCGAAGGCATTACCTGTAGCAGCGGAATAGACGCGCTGGATGATTTCCTCGCCAACAGCGACATTTTGGTGGTGATGCTGCCACTCACGCCGCAAACCCAGGGATTGCTGAGTGCTGAACGACTGGCTCGCTTACCGCACGGCAGCGCGTTTATCAATGTGTCGCGTGGGGCGATTGTCGATCAGGTGGCGTTAACGCAGGCATTGCAGCGTGGGGATATTGGTCAAGCCACCCTGGATGTATTTGACCGCGAACCTTTGCCGCCGGAAGATGCATTGTGGTCGATGGATAATGTATTGATTACGCCGCATCTGGCGTCGGTCGCCATTCCCGCCAGCGCCGCACCACAGGTCGCGGAGAATATCCAGCGTGCCGCGCGCGGCGAACCGGTTTTGAATCAGGTATTCCCGCAGCAGGGTTACTAACTAGCGGTCACCATTATGGCGACCACTAGCATCACGCCACCCGCACCACTTGTGGATCGAAATAACTCGGTGCCGCCATGCCAGGAATATATTGGTCGGAAATAAACATGCGGCAACGCTCGGCAAACGCGCTCACCACCATGGATTGTTGTACGTGCGCCATGGTGGCATAACCCAACTGCATCGCCTTATTAACGCCCGCCAAACGCACGCGAATCAGGCGTTTACCATCCTGCGACAAGTGCGCTTTGGGTCGCACGTTGGCGATACCAAAGCCGACACCGTTTGCCACCATCGCGCGTACCGTTTCCATACTGCTGGATCGCATCACCACATTTGGCGTCACACCGGCTTCGCTGAATAAGCCAAGAAAATATTCCCGGCTCCACGGCATATCCAGCAGCACCATCGGCACTTCAGCCAGATCCTGAATCGATACCGCTGATTGTGTGGCGAACGGATGATGCTCGCCCACCATCACATAGGGCGGCAGCTGCGCCAGCGACTGGAAAGTGACATCGCTGGCGGGCACTAAATCGTAGGTGAGGGCGATATCGATATCGGCTGAGCGCAGCTGTTTTAACAGCAACTCATGATTGCCTTCCACCAGTGAGATGCGCACGCCGGGAAAGGCGCGGCCAAAGCCAAACACCAATTCCGGCGTCAACATCGGCGCCAGCGTATCGAGGCAACCGACGCGCAGCGGGCCGCGTACGTTGTTCATCGATTCCGATGCGATGGTGTAGAGATTCGACATCTGTTCGAGGATCAGTTTGGCCTCTTTTAATACCTGATGGCCGATTGCGGTGAGTGAAACGCCCTGGGCGTGGTGACGCACAAACAGCTGCACGCCAAGCTCAGACTCAATATGGGTGATGGCTGCGGAAATCGACGGTGAGGAGACGTGGATACGCTCCGAGGCGCCAATAATGCTGCCCGCTTCACCGGAAGCGACAAAATATTCCAGCTGACGCTGGGTGATGCGACTGAGCATGCAGGTTCTCCTGAGATCGCTGACACGCTCATGTCGCGTCAGTCATTCTAATCGTGTCGATTTAGCTCAAGCATTTCTCATGCCAAATTCCGACTCACAGCATAATCACCTGGCCACGCGCCAGCGCCCATTCGCGTCTGCCTCACCACTGCTTAAGAAAATCCTTGCTAAGCAGGCTGCTTTTTTAGCCTCAGAAATCCTGATGCAACAGCGAGGGAAATGCTGTTTTACCCAATCTCACCGCAACGGCATTATCGCTTCAACACCCGAGAGCCGCCTTCGCACTGTTTTAGTGCATTGCGACGCGATAGACCAGACGGTGGTGCAAAGCAGCTACAACAGCCATTTCATTCATTGGGGACGAGAATATGTTGCGTAAGATTGGTGCCTTAACGTTGTTGACCACGTGTGTATTGAGCGCAGGGAATGCGATGGCCGCAGATAAGCTGATTGTCAGCACCTGGGGCGGCAGCTTTAAAGATCTGATTGATCAAACCATCGCCAAAGAGTTCACCAAAGAGACCGGCGTAGAAGTGCAGTTCGTCACCGGCGGCACCATTGATCGCCTGAATAAAGCCAAGCTGGCGGGCGGCTCGCCGGAAACCGACGTCACCTTTACCACCGCGCACGTCGGTTATCTGTATGCCAACAGCGGCCTGTTTGAAAAGCTCGACATGAGCAAAATCCCTAACGCGGTGAATCTGGTGCAGCAGGCCAAAGTCAGCCCGTATCACCTTGGCGTGTGGGGCTACGTTTACACCATCGGCTATCGTCCAGATTTAGTACCGAAGGGCGAAGAATTTACCAGTTGGAACGATCTGTGGCGTCCAGAACTGAAAAGCTCGATTGCACTGCCAGACTGGGATCCGAGCCATATCATTGCGGTCTCCGCCAAACTTTCTGGCACTGATGCCGCGCACTGGGAACAAGGTCAGGCCAAGCTGAAAGCGCTGATACCGAACATCAAATCCTTCTATACCGATGATGCCAACAGCCAGCAGCTGATCTCTACGGGCGAAACGCCGGTGCAGGTGATGCTGTCGATGAACGCCTACAGCATGATTGCAGAAGGCGTCAACATTAAGCTGGCGATTCCCAAAGAGGGCGCGATTTTGGGCGTCGATACCGTCGGTATCAATAAAGGCACCAAACACGCGGAACTGGCCTACAAGTTCATGAATATCGCGCTGAAACCGGAAATCCAGCAGGAAGTGGCGAAGATTTATCGCGGCAGCCCAACGGTGACCAATGCGCATATCGATCCGGAACTGGCGAAGCTGCCTGGCATGCTGACCACGCCAGAACAGTGGAATGCCACCATCAACACCGATCCACAACTGCGCGCGGAAAAAACCGCCGAGTGGCGTCAGTGGTTCTCTGAAAACATCATGTCGCATTAATAAAGAGGGGCGGCCGTTTGGTCGCCCGGTTCGTCGCACCATTTTATTCAGGCAGCAACGTCTATGACGAAAAAACCGACATTCTTACCCTGGTTCATTATCCCCGCCACGTTTACGGCGCTTGGGCTGGTGGTGGCCATGTTTGCCGTGATGCAGTTTAGCGTGCGGGCCTATATTCCCGGATCGCTTGATGTGGGTGGATTCACGCTGGCGAACTTTAACGGCCTGTTCAAGAAAATCTATGCCGATGCGTTTATTAACACGGTGATGCTCAGCGCGAAAACCGCGATTTTTGGCCTGCTGATGAGTTATCCGCTGGCGTATGCGCTGGTGAGAACGCGCACCACCTGGATCAAATCCACCATTTTGATTATCGCCATTACGCCGCTGTTTCTCGGCGAAGTGGTACGCACTTATTCGTGGATTATCGTGCTGGGCAATAGCGGCTTCCTCAATAGCTTGCTGCTGGCAATGGGGCTGATTAACAAGCCGATCCAGTTTATGTTTACCCAAACCGGCGTGGTGGTCGCGCTGGTGCATGTGACCATGCCAATCATGGTGATGATGCTGGCGACTGCGCTGTCGCACATCAATCCCGATTATGAAAAAGCCGCCACCAGCCTGGGCGCGGGGCCGATTCGGACCTTGTTGACGGTGACGATTCCGCTGTCGATTCCCGGTATCGTTTCCAGCCTGACCACGGCGTTTGCCTGGACGTTCAGCGCTTTCGCAACGCCGCAGCTGATCGGTGGCGGACGCGTTAGCACCGTGGCAACCATGGTTTATCAGCTGGGCTTCTCTTCAATGAATTTTCCATTTGCCGCTGCGCTCAGCATTGCCGGTTTGATTCTGACCATTATGCTGCTGATGGCGCTGAAACGTATGAGCCGCTTTATCCATGCGATGGGAGAGCACTGATATGACCCGATCCCTCAACGACAAATTGATCACTCTGGCGGGACGCGCGCTGGTTATCGCGATTTTACTGTTCGTATTGCTGCCAACCATTGTGGTGTTCATCTCTTCGTTCAGCAGTACCTCAGTGTTGTTCTTCCCGCCAAAAGGCTGGTCGCTGCGCTGGTTCGAACGTGCGGTGAATTACGATGACTTCCGCCACGGCTTCTATTCCGGGTTGATTGTGACGGCCTGGGCTTCAACGCTGGCGGTGATTATCGGCGCCACGCTGGCGATCGCCATTGAGCGTTACAGTTTCCCGTGCAAACAGGTGCTGGAAGGCGTGCTGCTGTCGCCGCTGTTTATTCCGCATTTCACCATTGGTCTCGGCTTACTGATGCTGGTTTCCCAGTTGGGCATTGGACGCGGTTATCCGCTGGTGATCTTCTGCCACATCGTGCTGGTGCTGCCGTTTGTGCTACGCAGCGTATATGTGTCGCTGAAAAACCTCGAACAGCGTATTGAACTGGCAGCAGCAAGCCTTGGTGCTTCGCCACTGCGCGTGGTGTGGACCATAACCGTGCCGCTGATTTTGCCGGGCCTGTTTGGCGGTTGGTTATTTGCTGCCATTCTTTCCTTCAACGAATTTACCGCTTCGCTGTTTATTACCACGCAAGCGACGCAAACCTTGCCGGTGGCGATGTACAACTATGTGCGTGAGTTTGCCGACCCAACGCTGGCTGCACTGTCGGTTATTTATATTGCGGTGACGGCGATGATGTTAATTATCGCGAATAAGTTTTTAGGCTTAGGGAAAATATTGAACGTCGAAGCAGGGCATTGATGTATTAACACGAGTGCTGTGCTTATTTAATGGCGCAGCATTTATTAACCTGAATATCATTCATACGGCACCTGATTACTCTTTTCCATGAAAAGATCGGGGTCGATCATCTTTAGGGATCTCACATGTCAGTAGAAAAAATTAATACCGTGGTGGTCGGAGCGGGTCAGGCAGGTATTGCGATGAGTGAACATCTGTCATTAATGGGCGTGCCACATGTGGTATTCGAGCGTAGCCGTATTGCTGAGCGTTGGCGTTCAGAACGTTGGGATTCATTGGTTGCCAATGGCCCAGCCTGGCACGATCGTTTTCCTTCAATGAAATTCGATAATATTTCCCAGGAAGCGTTTCCACCAAAAGAGCGCATGGCGCAATATTTCGAAGACTACGTAAAAATGCTCGATGCGCCGGTGCGTACTGGCGTGGAAGTGTATTCGGTTGAGCGTCTGCCGGAACGTAGCGGTTTTAAAGTACTGACCTCGGCCGGTGAATTTGAAGCTGACAATGTGGTGGCGGCAACCGGTCCCTTCCAGAAACCCGCTTTTCCGCAGATCGTGCCGGAAAGCGCTGCACTGCATCAAATCCACTCATCGGCGTATAAAAATCCGCAGCAGCTGCCGCAGGGCGGCGTGTTGGTGGTGGGTGCAGGCGCTTCAGGTTCACAAATTGCGGAAGAGCTGCGTAAATCTGGCCGTGAAGTGACACTCTCCATCGGCGAACATTACCGTCCACCACGTTCGTATCGCGACCGCGATTATTGCTGGTGGTTGGGCGCGCTGGGCTTGTGGGATGAAGTCAAAATCAAGCCTAAGAAACAGCACGTTGCTTTTGCCGTGAGTGGTTATGAAGGGGGCAAAACGGTCGATTTTCGCCGACTGGCGCACATGGGCATTACGCTGGTTGGTATCACCAAAAGCTGGGATAACGGCGTATTAAGCTTTGCCGATGGTTTAGTAGAGAATATTGCCGAGGGCGATAAAGCCTATTTCGACGTGCTTCGTGATGCTGATGCTTATATTGAACGCAATGGCCTGGATTTACCGCCCGAACCGCAAGCATGGGAATTACTGCCAGATCCAGAATGTTTAATTAATCCATTATCAGAATTGGATCTGCAGGCTGCAGGCATCACCAGCATTATTTGGGCCACCGGTTTTAAATTTGATTTCAGCTGGCTGAAAGTGAATGCCTTTGATGACAATGGTGTACCGTTCCATAAGCGCGGTATTTCAGCCGAACGTGGTATTTACTTCCTTGGCTTGCCTAATCTGGTGAATCGTGCTTCATCGTTTATTTACGGCGTATGGCACGATGCCAAATATATTGCCGATCATGTGGCATTACAAAATGCCTACACCGATTATAAAAAGTCGTAAAAATATTTGTAGGGTCGCCATTAATGGCGACCTCTTCCAAATATTATTGGAATATCCTCTATGACCATCACCTGCATCGAAGAATTACGCCATTTAGCCCGTAAACGCGTACCAAAAATGTTTTATGACTATGTCGATGCAGGTTCATGGACGCAAAGCAGCTATCGCGCCAAAGCCGCCAACTGCAGCGCTTTGGTGGCAAAACGAATGTGGGGGTCGATTAGCGCAGATTTTCTTCGTTTGTGAGTCGGTCGCCATAAATGGCGCCCCTACAAAATACGCGCCAATACTTTGTAGGGTCGCCATTTATGGTGACCGAAAGACGCTTAAATGACGATTATTGCCCTTACAAAAGACAATAAAAAAGCCGGACATTGTCCGGCTTATTCACTTCTGGCGAGGATTACAGCGCCATATCCTGTTTGCCTGATTCCGCACGCGGCTTAGCCTGCGTCGGTGCAACAGCTTGATCACCCATGTTGATCACCGGCGGCTTGGTCAACAGCAGCGTCGCTGCAGTGTTGTCCCAAACTTGCTGGGTCAGCGCGGTGTTGCCGTTCAGTTTCTGGCCGAAGCTTGGCACGATTGCGCGGATCTTCTGCTGCCACTCTGGCGATGCGAACTGCTCTGGGAACAGCTTCTTCATCACGTCGAGAGTGATTGGCGCAGCAGTAGATGCACCCGGAGATGCGCCCAGCAGGGCAGCCAGGGTTTTCTGCTGATCGGTCACGATTTCGGTACCCAGTTTCAGCAAGCCACCTTTTTCGGCATCTTTCTTGATGATCTGTACGCGTTGACCAGCCTGAATCAGTTTCCAGTCTTCTTTACGCGCGTTCGGATAGTACTCTTTCAGCGCAGCAAAGCGGTCGTCGTCATTCAGCATTACCTGACCAATCAGGTATTTCACCAGATCGAAGTTGTCGATGCCCACATGCGTCATCGGCATGATGTTGCTGGTGGTGGTCGCGCTCAGCAGGTCAAACAGCGAACCATTTTTCAGGTACTTGGTAGAGAAGGTCGCGAACGGTCCAAACAGCACCACTTTCTTACCGTCAAGGGTACGTGAATCGATGTGTGGAACTGACATCGGTGGTGCACCCACAGAAGCCTGACCGTACACTTTTTCCAGGTGACGGTTAGCGATTTCTGGGTTCTCGGTCATCAGGAACGAACCGCCGACCGGGAAGCCGCCGTAATTGTCTGCTTCCGGAATACCGGTTTTCTGCAGCAGCTTAATCGCGCCGCCGCCCGCACCGATAAACACGTATTTCGCATCAACCGAACGCTTATCGCCGCTCTTCACATCTTTGATGGTGACGTGCCAGGAATTGTCGCCGTTACGTTTGAAATCAGTGACTTCAGATGAGGTTTCCAGCTTGAAGTTCTGATCTTTTTTCAGGCTACCGATCAGCTGACGGGTAATTTCACCGTAGTTAACATCGGTGCCGACCGGTGTCCAGGTTGCCGCGACCTTCTGGTTCGGGTCACGACCTTCCATCACCAGCGGTGCCCATTGCTGGATCTGCTGATGATCGGTGGAGAACTTCATGCCCTGGAACAGGGTGGTTTTCTGCAGCGCATCGTAACGCTTGGTCAGGTACTCGACGTTTTTGTCGCCCCAAACGAAGCTCATGTGCGGCGTAGAGTTAATGAAGGAGTGCGGATCGTGCAACACACCGCGCTGCACTTGCGACGTCCAGAACTGACGAGAAATCATGAAGGATTCGTTGATTTCCAGCGCTTTGCTAACGTCGATTGAACCGTCTGCACGCTCAGGCGTGTAGTTCAGCTCCATGTTAGCAGAGTGACCGGTACCGGCATTGTTCCAGCCGTTGGACGATTCCAGCGCGACGCCGTCCAGCTTCTCAACCATCAGCTGTTTCCAGCCCGGTTGCAGCTCTTGCAGCCAGGTGCCGAGCGAGGCGCTCATGATACCGCCGCCAATCAGCAGAACGTCAGTTTTTTCTGGTGCGTCATCAGCGCGTACCGCTGAAGAGACAAGCAGTGCTGCCAGCGATAGGGCAGACACGATCTTTTTGGTGTGAGTCATTCCAGTCCTACTTATTATGCAATGCAGGTGAACGTTAAAAATTCGGTTTGCACATTAAGAGATTGTTACGAAATGATTAACTTGTTTTTAGTTAATAAAGTATTGGTGTTAATTAATTAACTTACGAAACAGAAAGTAGCGTGAAATATAAGCAGAGAGGGGAATTAATCGGGGATAAACCGCTTAAGCAGCGCGGTTATTCTTTATATCGGGAGACGCGACTTAGGTCAAATGAAACTCACGTATCCTTCGCTGCACATTCCATAAAACATCACTTCACGAAGCGTGTTCATTCCCCGCCCACAAACTGTATTACCCTAACGTCTCTAATGATTTGTTTTACTTTCGCGTGGGCAACGGCATGACTAACAAAACACTGTATGAAAAACTGATCGATCAGCATGTGGTTCGTAAGTTAGACGATGAAGGGCACGTGCTGCTTTACATCGATCGTTCGATTCTGAATGAATACACCAGTCCGCAGGCGTTTAGCGGCCTGCGCGATCACCAGCGTCCTGTACGAAATCCGGGCACTATTCTGCTGAATGTCGATCACGTCAACCCGACACGCCCCGAGCGCGATGAGGCGATGACCGACGCGGGCGGGCAGCTACAAGTCGATTACTTCCGTCAAAACGCTGCGCATTTTGGCATCGAACTGTTCGATGTGCTTGATCCGCGCCAGGGCATTGAACACGTGGTGGCGCACGAACAAGGTTTGGTAATGCCCGGCATGGTAATTGCGGCAGGCGACAGTCATACCACCACTTACGGCGCGTTTGGCGCGCTCGGGTTCGGTATCGGCACCTCGGAAATCGAGCATCTGCTGGCGACGCAAATCCTGATTTATCGCACGCTGAAAACCATGCTGGTGACGGTGAGCGGTGAGCTGCCGTTTGGGTGTTCGGCGAAGGACATCATCATGGCGCTGATCGAACAGATTGGCGCATCGGGCGCGACCGGATTTGCCATTGAATTTGCGGGTGATGCCATCGAAGCGCTGAGCATGGAAGGGCGCATGACGCTGTGCAACATGGCGGTGGAAGCCGGTGCGCGCGGTGCGATTATCGCGCCGGATGAAAAAGTGTTTGCCTATATCGCCGGCAAACCGCAAATGCCGACCGGCGAGCTATGGCAGCAGGCCATTGCGGAGTGGCGCGATTTGCGTAGCGATGCTGACGCGCGCTTTGACAGCCGCATCGCCATCGATTGCAGCGATCTCGAACCGAAAGTGACCTGGGGCATCAGCCCGGATCAGGCCAGCGCCATCACCGGCCGCGTGCCCGATCCGGCGCAGGAAAAAGATGCGGTAAAACAGCAGACGCTGCGCAGTGCGCTGAAATATATGGGACTTGAGCCCGGTACGCCGTTAGCGGAAATCGCCATCACGCATGCATTTATTGGTTCCTGCACCAACGGCCGCATTGAGGATCTGCGCGCCGCCGCCGCGATTATCGACGGACACAAAATCGCGCCGCATGTGCGCGGCATTATCGTGCCGGGATCGACGCAGGTGCGTCAGCAGGCAGAAGCGGAAGGTTTAGCTGCGATTTTCGTTAACGCCGGTTTCGAATGGCGTCAATCGGGCTGCTCGATGTGCCTGGCGATGAACGAAGATGTGTTAGCGCCCGGCGATCGCTGTGCGTCTGGCACCAACCGCAACTTCCCTGGCCGCCAGGGCGCAGGTGCGCGCACGCACTTAATGAGCCCGGCGATGGTCGCCGCCGCCGCGATAGCCGGTCATCTGGTTGATGTCCGTAAATTCATGACTGCAGAGGTTTAATATGGAAGCATTTAACAACATTACTGGCACGCTCGCGCCATTACCGGCTGCCAATATTGATACTGATGTGATCATGCCCAAGCAGTTTCTCAAAGGCATCGATCGCCAGGATTTGGATCGCGGCGTGTTCTTCGACCTGCGCTTTCTGCCTGACGGCAGCCCGAATCCCGATTTCATTCTGAATCAGCCCGGCTGGGAAAACGCTGCCTTCTTACTGGTCGGTGCCAATTTCGGCTGTGGTTCCAGCCGCGAGCATGCGGTTTGGGGACTCAATCAGCTCGGCATCCGTGCCATCATCGGCACCAGCTTTGCCGGCATCTTTGACGATAACTGCCAGCGTAATGGTGTTTTGACGCTGACGTTAAGCGACGAGGATTATCAGCGTCTGTGTGCAGGGGCGAACGATGCCACCAACAACCGCATTACCGTGTCGCTGGAACAACAGGCGATCCTCTTCAATAATCAACGCATTGCCTTTTCGGTCAGTGCCTTGAAGCGTGAGATGTTATTGGGCGGCGGCAGCGCGGTGGACTGGACGTTGCAGTACGAATCCGATATCACTCAGTTTGAAGCGCAACATTTTGCCCAGCGTCCGTGGCTGAAACGCGGCCCAATAGTACAGGATGCCCAAGCATGAGTGAGATAACACCACGCGGTGATTCCCCCTTTATCGACGGCTTTACGCTGAGTGATGTGCGATTGGCGAACGGCGTGACGCTGCGCGTCGCCATCGGTGGCGAAGGCCCGCCTTTACTGATGCTGCACGGACATCCACAAAATCATCTGGCGTGGCGCAAAATTGCGCCGCAGCTGGCGCAGAAATATCGCGTGATCCTACCGGATCTGCGCGGTTACGGCGACAGCGACAAGCCGGTAAGTGATGAGACGCATCGTGCTTACTCGAAACGTGTGATGGCAGACGATATTAGCCTGCTGATCGACGCATTAGGCCTGGAGCGCGTGGCGTTTGTTGGTCACGATCGCGGTGCGCGCGTAGGCCATCGGCTGGCGCTCGATCATCCGGAAAAACTTTCCTGCTGCGTGTTTGTCGATATTGCGCCAACCGCCACCATGTATGCGTTAACCAATAAAGAATTTGCGACGCGCTATTTCTGGTGGTTCTTCCTGATTCAACCTTATCCATTACCGGAAACCATGATCGGCCACGATCCGGCGTTATTCCTGCGCAAACACATTGATGGGCAATTAAAAACGCCGGGCGCCACCGAAGAGGTAATATTCAACGATTACCTGCGCTGTTATCAAAAGAAAGAGATGATTCACGCGGTGTGCGAGGATTATCGTGCCGCGGCGACAATTGATTTAGACGATGATGCGCAGGACAGCGATAAACGCATTGAAGCGCCGCTGCTGCTGTTATGGGGAGAAAAGGGCACGGTCGGCCAGTTATATGACGTGGTGGAAACCTGGCAGGATAAAGCGCGCCATATTCAAGGCCACGCATTACCTTGCGGTCATTCACCGCATGAGGAAGTGCCCGAACTGTTTTTAAGCCAGCTTCAGCCCTTCCTGGATTCTGTGTTATAACCGGCTAAATTTACCTAACGCTGTGATGGTTATGAAGATACTGCTTGCCGGGAAAAGTTATCAGAAGCCGCTTGAGGGTTGGCCGTCGGTCGAAGATCTGTATGTATTTATCAGCGTGGCTCGCTATGAAGGTTTTGGCCGCGCCGCCATTGAGCTCGGCCAGTCGCCATCCTATATCAGTAAGCGTATTGCCATCCTTGAAAAGCAGCTGGAAACCCGACTATTTTTCCGCACCAACCGCGTGATGCGCCTGACGCCAGAAGGTGAAAAGGCGCTGGAAGGCGCGCTGCAAGTGGTGCACGAGATGGATTCCTTCCTCAATAACTTTCAGCAGTGGCGCGGCGAACTGACCGGCGATCTCACCGTGGCCTGTTCATTTGGTTTTGGTCAGGATTATTTGTCGGATACGATTGCTGAATTTATGACGCGCCATCCATCACTCAATATCAAACTGATGCTCAGCGATCGTGATATTGATTTATTGCAATCAGGAACCGATGTGGATATTCGTGTTGGCGATGATGTTAATCATTCCTATATAGCCCGAAAGTTAGCCGCCAATCGGCGTATTCTTTGCGCCTCCGCAGATTATTTAGCCCGATCGCGTCCGCTGGAGACGCTGGATGATTTAATCGATCACAGCTGTCTTATTATTAATGAAAATAACAACACCTTTGGGCATTGGACGTTAACCGATGGCGAAAATAAAATTGTCTGTCGTCTGAATAGCCATTACTCATCGAATAGCGGGAAAGTGATTTTGAACTGGGCTTTAAAGTCGCACGGCATTGCGTTGCGATCGGCCTGGGATGTCGCACCTTATTTAAGTGAAAAACAATTGGTTCACGTTTTACCGCAGTGGTATCAGGAAGCGAATGTTTGGGCGGTTTACACGCAACGCGCTTCTGAATCGCCGCGCATTAAAGTGTTTATTGATTTTCTCGCTGACTACTTTGCAGAAAAAAGCCTGCCGATGATGAAGGGCAGGCTGTAAATTCCAATAAATTAAACATTAGCCATAAGCCACTTTGCTATTGATATGATAAAGAGTGGCTGTGGCGGCCATGATATGTTGACCATCGTGCGCCGGTTCGTGTGATTCCACTTCGGTGATGTGATAACCCACCGCGCCGGCAGCAACGGCTTTCTTCACAAAGGCGTCATTCAGCTCTTCCATTGAGGTCGCCCAGCTCACCGAAGTAAATCCTACCGGATGAATTGATGAAAGTTCGCGATGGGTTAAATCAGCGCGAATTAAAACCGGTTTAACAGATTGCGGTGTGAAAATAGATATTACGTCATTAATTAATTGTTTCATGGCGATACTCCTCGCAAATAGTAGCTGAACCATTGGCCGCAGCTACGAATCTTTCAATTGTTGATAATGCGCTTAAACCCTAAATGTTCACGACAGGTGATCATTGCCGGTGAAGTTAATAAACACCTTTTCAGGTTAAGCGTTTTAGCTTTAATTGCTAATTAGATGTTAAGAAAGATTCAGCCACAACTCATTCAAACTTACGCGACTATTTTTGCATCTGGTTACATTTGGCGGGTAAAAAATAAGGTCGCCATGAATGGCGACCTTACGGTTATTTCGCGGGATTTTGTAGGGGCGCCATTCATGGCGACCGATCAAAACTCGCGCTGCCCGCCCAGCTCGATGACCCGATTTGGCGGGATATTAAATTGCTCATGCGCGCGCTGTGCGTTGCGCTGGCAGAAATGGAAAATACCGCCTTTAACCCGCATCAAACCTTTTCTCTTCTTCATCACCAGCGTGTCGTGCGAGGTGAAGAACGAGGCTTCATTGACGGTACAACCAAATCCTTCCAGCCCGCACAGATGCAGGATCTCCGCCATTGATGGCGTTTCTCGCCAGCCGTAAGCGGCGGTTACTTGCCAGAACGACGGCGACAACTGGGTAATGCTTAGACGCTTCTGGTTGTAGACGCGCGGGATATCGGTGGTGCGGATATGCAGCAGCACCACACGTTTATGCAGCACGCGGTTGTGCTTGAGGTTGTGCAGCAGCGCCTGCGGAATCTCATGCTCTTTACGTGAGAGGAAGATGGCAGTGCCAGCTACGCGACTCGGTGGATTGGTTTCCAGCGAACGAATCAATGCCAGCAGGCTTTCGGGATCGTTATTCAATTTGCGAATCAGGCGATTACGCTCGCTGCTCCAAATCAGCATCAATCCCATCATACTCAGCGCCAGCAGCACCGGCACCCAACCGCCAGATAGCAGCTTCATCAGGTTGGCGCTGAACAGCGGCACATCAATGCTTAACATACACAGCAGGAAAACCAGCGCCACCGGCAGCGGCCACTTCCAGTTACGCAGTGCCACCACACCCGCCAGACAAGCGGTAATCACCATGGTGCCGGTCACCACAATGCCGTACGCGGAAGAGAGTGCAGAAGATTGACGGAACGCCAGCACAATCACCGTTACTGCGACAAACAGCAGCCAGTTCACCACCGGAATATAGATCTGACCGGATTCGGTATGCGAAGTGAAAATGACGCGCATCGGCGGCAGGAATCCCTGACGAATCGCCTGATGCGTCAGCGTATACACGCCGCTAATCACCGACTGCGCCGCAATCACCGTCGCCAGCGTTGACAGCACAATCAGTGGAATCTGTCCCCAGCCCGGCGCGAGATTAAAGAATGGATTATTGATGGCCTGCGCATCGGCAATTACCAGCGCGCCCTGACCAAAGTAGTTGAGCACTAACGCGGGCATGGCGATCACCAGCCAGGCCATGCGAATCGGCGCTTTGCCCAGATGTCCCATATCGGCGTACAGCGCTTCCGCACCGGTCACCGCCAGCACCACCATGCCAAGCGCGGCAAACGACAACGCTTTATGGCTAAGCAGGAACGTCAACGCATAGGAAGGATTGAGTGCATACAGCACCTCAGGATTGAGCAGGATGCCGCGAATACCCAGCAGAGCAATCGATACAAACCAGACAAACATCACCGGGCCGAACACTTTACTGACCTTCTCGGTGCCGTGTTTTTGAATGATGAACAGCAGCGTGAGGATCGCTACCGCCAGCGGCACTACATATTTATCCAGCTCAGGCGACACCACTTCGATACCTTCAATTGCCGAAAGCACCGAAATGGCCGGAGTGATTACGCCATCGCCGTAAAAGAACGCGCCACCAATTAAGCCCGCTAACACAATGATATGCGACGCTTTCGGTCCGACATGCTGGCGTGCCAGTGACATTAATGTCAACACGCCGCCTTCGCCGTCATGATCGGCGCGCATCACGAAGCAGACATATTTCAACGTCACAATCAGCGTCAGCGCCCAGAAAATCAGCGATAAAAATCCCATCACTGCGGTGGTGGAGATCGCGCCGTTAGGCAAAATGGAGAGACACTCTTTGAGGGTATACAGCGGGCTGGTACCGATATCCCCAAACACGATCCCTGCGGCCGCCAGCATGCCAGCAGGCAAGGACTGTTTTTCACTCTGACTCATAGATTTCCTGTGGTTTATCAGGGTTGAGGCTAATGAGGGCGAACATACCTGTTTGCGACCGATGCGAACAGTGGCAGGCGATTTTACGTACAGCATTTTTACGCCAATGACCGAAATTTTTACACCATTTTTATATGGCGCTTATTTTATGAACTGAGCTTAGCTGATTAACGCGGGAAGTCGCGGAAGGATGGATGTTGTCAGTTAAGCGGAAAATCGGTCGCCATGAATGGCGACCCTACGGTGGTTTGCCGGTGTGCATTGATGCGCACCGGCTTACATAGGCTTAATTAAACCGTAAATTACCAGCCTTTAATAATATCGCCTTTGTAGATCTCATTAGCCTTATCCAGCACTTCCTGCGACTGGAAAGCCTGTATCAGCTTCTGCACGTTAGGGCTGTCTTTATTATCTTCACGCGCCACAATCGCATTCACGTAAGGCGAGGCTTTGCCTTCCATAAACATGCCGTCACGCGAAGCGGAGAGATTAACCAGCGCGGCGAAGTTGTTGTTGATGATCGAAATATACACCTGCGGATCGTCCAGCGTACGCGCCAGCTGCGGCGTATCCACCTCAACAATTTTCAGCTTCTTCGGATTATCGGTGATATCCAGCGTGGTTGGCAGCAGGCCCGCTTCCGGTTTCACTTTGATTAAGCCTTGCGCCTGCAATAGCAGCAGGCTGCGGCCGAGCGTGGTGGCTTCGTTGGAGATGGTCACGGTCGCGCCATCCGGCAGCTCTTTCAACGATTTAATCTTGCGCGAGTAACCCGCTATCGGGAACACAAAGGTGTTGGTGATCACGGCGAAGTGGTAGCCGCGCTCTTTGGATTGCATCTCCAGATAAGGCAGGCTCTGGAAGGCGTTGGCATCGACATCTTTGTTGAACAGCGCTTCATTCGGCTGCACGTAATCATTAAAGGCCACAACATCGACATCCAGCTGATATTTGTCGTGCGCAACTTGCTTCACGGTATCCCACAGCGCCTGATCAGGTCCGGTGTTAATGGCCACTTTGATTTGATTTTCATCGTCTTTGTTGCAGCCACTCAGCAGCGCCACGGAAGCAGCCAACAGAGTCGTAAGTAAAATTTTCTTCATTGCGCAGATCCCCTCTTAACGTAGGGAACGGACTATAATGGATGTTTAGACGTCTGTACATCCATTTGCAGCGCGTTTGCTTACAATTCGTTCAGGCGTTCAAGCAGGCAATATATTTCTCGCCCGACTGCATCACGATCTGCTGCGCATCAGCGAGAATTTCCCGCTGTTCAAATGCGCCATAAAGCCGCGCAAATTTCAGCGCCGCCAGACGAAGTGTAATATCACTTACCGAAGTGACTGATAACGGCAGCATATTCGGATAGCTCCACATAAATGACACTGCATTAGCGCCCGGCGTGACTTGCACAATATCGCCGCTTAGCAACACGCCACCATCCTGCGCCCAATGCAATACACATCCGCCGGCAAAATGTCCGCCGAGACGAATCAGCTTCACCTTCGGCACAATTTCCAGCTCGTCGTGTTGCCAGAGCGAGATATGCGGGCTATCACGCATAATCCATTCACTGTCGTTGGCGTGCAGATAAATTGGCGCATCGAACGCCGCCGCCCAATCCTGCATGGTGCTGTAGTAGTGCGGATGCGAAATAGCGATGGCGTGAACACCGCCGAGCGCGGTGACAATCGCTTTAGTGGCTTCATCGAAATTAGCGATGCAATCCCACATAATATTGCCGTGCGGCGTTTGCAGCAGAAATGCGCGTTGATTTATGGCGAAGTTGGGTACGGTTTGCAGGCTAAATAAGTTGGCAGCATGCTGCTGCCATTTATTGCAATGCGTGGATTGCAGGCTATTCAGTGAAGTCCATTTTTGCCCGCCGGCAGGCACAAATTGCCGCTCGTCTTCACATATTTTGCAGTGTTCGATTTTACTCTGCTGTTCATCGTACGATGTGCCGCATGCCGTGCAGATTTTAATCATCATGAATTCCTCTCGTCTATTTGAGATTCATTCTAGAAGGCGAATTAAGACATGCGAGAAGAAAAGGGCGCTAAGCCCTGTTGAGGGAAAATTAAAGCAACGCTTTAATACTGGTGACTGGAAAGAAAAACTTCAGTTTATCCTCTTCTGACTTAAGCGGTATAAACCCCATCTTGCGATAAAAGGCAGCCGCATCTTCATCTTTTGCTTCAACCATCACTGAATATATACCGACGGCATCGGCAGCATAATAAGCAACGCGCAAAGCATCGATGACCAGTTGTGTCCCGAAGCCGCGCCGGGCAAGGCGTTGGTCAACAGCTAAACGACCTAACGTAATGCACGACGTTTCACGATAGGGAACCTGCTTTTGATAGGCTCGCGTCATACTCGCCTTGGCATAGCTGCCGCCGGACACCGTGTAGAAACCCATCACTTCTGGAATGACATCGTTAGTGATCAGCAGATAGGCTTTGAGGATATTATCAGCGTGCTGTTTCGCAAGATGTTTTTTGAGGAACTCGTCTAACTCGGGGCGTCCACAATTGAAGTTTTCGACGTTAAGTGGCATATCAGCCGAATACTTCACAATGGTTAGTTTTACCGTTTCCATTCCCAGGTTGCTTCCTCTCTGCTGAGAGCCGCCGCACGACGAAGACGTTCATTGGGCGCTGGAGGATTTTCAAGTGCTTCCATGACAGCATTCCATGACTCTTCAGTCAGCTTAATACGGCTATGCTCGCTAATCACATTTGCTGCTCGTTCCAGAGCAGAATCAGCAATGAATTGCGAAACGCTAACGCGGCTAATCTGCGCCGCGGTTTCAATTTCGCTTTTAACATCAGGACTGATACGAAGCTCAAGACGTTCGGTTTTTGCCAAACCTGCCATGATAATTTCTCCAGTTATTCTCATGAAGAACCGAGAATTCACATCAGTGATACAAAATCAGTTCTTACTAACGTACGGTATTTATCCGTACAAGCATAGTATGTAGGTATGCGCACATTTTCAATGGTTCTTTCTGTTCATTTTTTACGCCTGCGGCTGCAACTGATAAATCCACGCCATTACCTGCTCGCCATTGCTGGTAGTGACATTAACTTCCACCCGATCGTAGCCATCTTCAAACTCATCGAGCATCGGCCAATGTGGCTCGAGCTTTTCAGACATAAACAGATAACCCGGTACGCGCGGGCCGTTTTCCTGCAATACAATGCCGGGGAAATCCGCCGCTGCGCCCCAGCCGCGTGCATAGAAGGTGCCGCGAACCGATCCCGCCAGCCATTCGCCGCCGATGTTTTCCAGAATATGCGCATTCGAATGGCCTGGCTGCAGCGTGCCGTAGACAAATAAACGTTTCATTTTCCCTCATAAAATCAAGCAAAAGGGTGACTTTACCTATCGGCGATGACGATGTCATCAATCGCCCAATATGCGATGTGCGATGCCTTAAAAGTGGCTATTCTGAAGGACCCGCGATGAGAGGTAAAAGATCAATGTTGAATAGTTCGAGCATTTCTCGCTGCAATATAAAAAGCTACCCGCAATCCGCTCAGTTTGATGGCAAAAGGTTTAACAATAAGATCCCACGCCAACAGTTAGGATTGACTGAATTAGCCAAACTATTCTGGGATTTTGCCTTCAATAAACCGAAAAATACCGTACCTGAAACTGCACTGCCGTTAATAAAACTTGACGCGCAGCAGCTTGCAGCGGCGGCGGATAACAGCGTATTTCGCCTTGGTCACTCGTCATTGCTGTTTAAAATGCAGGGGAAATATTGGCTGACCGATCCGGTATTTACCCAGCGCGCGTCGCCGTTTAAGTGGTTTGGTCCCAAACGTTTTCAACCTGCGCCGATAGCGCTAGAAGATCTGCCGCCTATCGAAGGGATCATTCTTTCGCATGATCATTACGATCATCTGGATTATCACACCATTTTGCAGCTCAAAGATCGTGCGCGCTATTTCCTCACACCGCTTGGTGTGGGCGATTTGCTGATATCGTGGGGCGTTGCGCAGGAAAAAATTACTCAGCTGGATTGGTGGGAATCAGAGAATATCGGCGGTATTCATTTTGTTGCGACGCCATCGCAGCACTTTTCTGGCCGTGGAATCTTCGACAGCAATAAACGTTTGTGGTGCTCATGGAGCATTATCAGCGATGATTTCCGCCTGTTCTTTGGCGGGGATTCCGGTTATTTCGACGGTTTCAAACAGATCGGCAATAAATTTGGTCCATTCGACATGGCCTTTTTGGAAAACGGCGCGTATGACCGCCGCTGGGCCGATATTCATATGTTGCCGCAAGACACCATCAAAGCCTTTATCGATCTCAACGCGAAATGGCTGTTCCCGATTCACAATGCCGCTTTCGATTTAGCATTCCATCAATGGGACGATCCGCTTAATCAAATCGTGGCGCTGGCGCAGGAACAGCAAATTAACGTGTCGATGCCGCAAATCGGGCAGGGCGTGCAATTTTTACAGCCGCAGCAAGAGAAACCGTGGTGGTAAAAAGAGGCCCGATTGCAAGGCAATCGGGTTATCCGGTTATTTCGTCATACAGGTTGCGCAGTCGCGTGCGCAGAAATAAAACCGCTTTGTGCTTGCGCGATAATAACGTCTGCACGCTGCTGCCGCTCTCTTCAGCCAGTTCGTTATAGCTGTAGCCGAGCAGTTCGGTTTTCTCGAACACCTCACGCTGCGCGTCCGGTAATTCGGCTAACGCTGCCTCCAGTTCTTCCCACAGCAGCGTTTTGAGATATTCATCTTCCGGCGTTTGCGGCACGCCAAATAAGGTTTCAGCCAGCTCATCTTCCGGGAAATCATTCTCTTCATTGCCGCCGAAAAAATCGGCCAGCGGCAGCTCACGCTTTTTCCGTGCCCGATCGGTCATTTCATTGCGTGCCGCCCGGAACAGCCAGGCGGCGACATTCTCCACCGGCTGCTCCACCTGCATCAGCTTATATGTGACTTCCTGCAAGATGTCGTCGGCATCTTCACGCACTGCGGTTCGTCCGCGAATAAATGCATTTAGCTTGGTGCGACAGGCGGTGATCGCCGACATCAGCAGTGAATTCTGCGCCATCGCGCTTACTCGGCGTCGCTGGATTTAGGCGGGTTATTCTCCGGCTGTGTGCGCGCTTCGCCTCGCTCATCACGACGACCATGCCAGTCGCAACGATCGCGGTGGCCACGATGACCAAAGCGATTGCGGCGATGCTGCATAAACTCTTCGCGCTGTTCCGGCGTCATCTGCATCCAGCGTTCATGCATGCGGCGACGCGCCATACCAAACATCCCCGGACGAAATCCCAAACCGCCAAACAAGATGCGGCACAGCGCCAGCAAACCCAGTGCTTGCCAGAAGCCGATGCTTTTCACGCCGATGATGCCGGGCAGCAACGCATTCCATAGCGACATCACCAACAAGCCCAGTGCGGCGATAATTACCGCGCCCATCAGCAGCGGCTTCGCCAGGCGATGGCCGCCAAAATGATCACGATGACCGTGTCTGTGCATATCAAAATCTCTCATTGTTTTATTCCTCATTAGATTAACGGATAACTGCTGGTGATGAGGTAGACGAATGAGCGGTGAGAATATTGCTAAAAAAATTTAAAAAAAAGCCGCCGGATGGCAGCCTCGGATTGCGGACTATTTGCTGAGGAATCAGCGTTTCACTTTATCCCTCCGTGGTCTAATTACAATATCTGCAATTTGCGTGTCTTCCGGACTGTCCACGATAAAGCGTACGGCGCGTGCCACTGAAGCTGCATCGAGATATTCCAGCGGATTGATCGGCGCATGGTTGCCCGCGCGGGCACGCGAGGCTTGGTTCATCGGCGTATCGGTTGGGCCTGGCGCGACTGTCGCGACCCGCACGCCATGTTCGCTCTCTTCGGTGCGCAGCGCATGCGCCAGCGCGGTGAGAGCAAATTTCGAGGCGGAGTAAATAACGTGTCCTGCTAACGCCAGCGTCCCCGAACCGGAGTTGATAAACACCACTTTGCCCTGCGAGGCGCGCAGGGCTGGTAAGGTTAAACGCGTGAGTTCAGCAGGCGCGATGACGTTAATATTCAGGTGCTGTTGCCACAGTTCTGGCGTGGCGGAGAAGGTGGTGCTGAGTATCGAGATCGCCGCCGAATGCACCAGCACGTCAACCCGATCTAGCGTGGCGGTGAACGCGGCCACAGCGGCAAAATCCGTGATATCCAGCGCCAGCGGAATGACGTTGGTGACCTGTTCCAAAGCCTGCAATGTTTGCTGATTGCGACCGATGGCGTAAACCTGATGATCCGCTGCCAATAACTTCACGGTTTCCAGGCCAATACCGCTGTTGCCGCCAGTGACAATCGCCACCGGTAATGCTGATGCTGTCATAAGTTCCTCTCCTGTTGATGATTTTAAGCTAAGGAAAAGGACTGCTCCAGGCAAATGCCTAAATTGACTATGTTTACCTGGTGCGCATGAATGCGCACTCGTTGTAGGGTCGCCATTCATGGCGACCAATATCAAAAACTCACACCATCAACTCACGCATAAACCCCAAATCATGCTGTTGTTCGAGCTGCATCAGTTGCTGATAGATATTCCCAGCGTTAGGCAAATCCGCACAGCAGTCATGAAATTTCGCCTCGCGCTCCGCTGCGCTAAAGGGTTCATCGTGCGCACCGCGCGCATGTCGACGTGAATGCACTACTTCGCGGCCATCTTTAAAGCGCAAAGTGAGAATGTGCGGTAAATCGCGGCTTTCCGCTTCCTGTTCTGCCGTCCACGGCGACATGATGATACTTGCCATCAGCACGTTATCCGTCTGCGCCCGCACGCTTTGCGCGGTAAAGTCAGTGACGCTCAGCGCCCCTTTTTCCAGCATCATCGCCACACAATATTGCATCGAGAAGCGCGCCTGCATTTCGTCCTGCGGCTGCGTGTAGGCGAGGTTGCGCCAGTTGGCGATGCCCACCTGACAATGCACGCTTTCGATATCGTCCAATGATAGCGTCTGGCGCTGCTGCAAATCGGCAATGGCGTCAAGAATGCGATGCGTTGAACCGCAGCACGGATGCTTTTTCGGCATCACGCCGATGCGCTCGATAACGTGTTCATTTTCACCAGGCAACGCGGAAACACTGAGTTTCCCAGCGTACAACTCAGCAAAACCCTGCGCGCATTCAATGATATCAGCGCGGCCTTGCATGCCAGTTTGCGCCAGCAGCGCGGCATCGACGGCGTTACGTGCGGCCATTCCGGCATGAAAGGGTTTGAGCGGCGTGCCGAACTGTCTTTTCACACCGCTGGCGAGACTCACCGCGATGCTGAGTGCGCGCGCAATCCCCGCCGCATCCATGCCCAGCAGCGCCGCAACGCCCGCCGCGCTGCCGATGCAGCCGACGGTGGATGTGCCGTGCCAGCCGGCGGTGTAGTGCTGATAGCCAATCGACTCGCCCACAAAGGCCTGTGCCTGCAGGCCAATCAGGTAAGCGCGGATAAGCTGCGCACCATCGCATTGTTGCGCCACCGCTAGCAGTGCGGGCACCAGCACCGCCGAGGCGTGACTCATGCCGGGCGCAAAGTTGTCGTCATAATCGATGGCGTGCGCGGCGGTGGCGTTAAACAGCGCATCCAGCGAGCGCGTGCGCGGCTGTTCAGGCCAGGCTTGCAGCACCGCGCGGGTTGAGAAATCATCGCTTCCCGCGACCATACAACCGAGCGTATCGGCAATGGCATCGCAGGCTAGCTGGCGTGCACGAGGCGAGAAGGCGGGCGGCGTGGCGCACCACTGCGCCAGCGTTTCAATAAGTGTCATGATCGAATCCTCAAAGTCAGGCCTCGCTGGCCGCGAGAAACTCACGCGTGTAGTTTTCCTGCGTCAGCCCTTGCCGCACGTTGTCGGCGCTCAGCTCTTCCAGCAGTTTGCCGTGATGCATGATGCCAATACGGCTGCACAGATGCGTAACTACGGCTAAATCGTGCGTCACCATCAGATAGGTCAGCCCACGCTGGCGGCGCATGTTGCTGAGTAAGTTGAGGATCTCCGCTTGCACCGACACATCCAGCGCAGACGTCGGTTCATCCAGCAGCAGCACCGAGGGCTCAAGAATCAACGCGCGCGCAATCGCCACGCGTTGCCGCTGTCCGCCAGAGAGCTGATGCGGATAGCGATAACGGAAGGCATCGGAAAGTCCCACCGCGTGCAATACCTCGCTGATACGCGCTTCATGGCGATCCAATCCGTGCAGCTTGAGCGGTTCACGCAGGCTGGCCCACACCATTTTGCGCGGATGCAGTGAGGCATACGGATCCTGAAACACCATCTGCACCTGGCGATAAAAAGCTTTATCGCGCTGGGGCTGCTGCTCGCGGTTATTGAACAGAATATGGCCGTGATAATCGTGATTAAGGCCGGCCAGCGCGCGCAAAATTGTCGATTTGCCGCAGCCGGATTCACCAATCAGGCCGTAACTTTCGCCGTGCGCCAGCGTAAAACTCACGCCATCCACCACCTGACGACGACGCGTTCCGCTGCCGAAAGCGATGGTGAGATCGACCAGTTCAATGCTGCGTTCTGCCGTTGGGATCATATTCATAGCGCCACTCCATCGCGGTAGCAGGGACCGTTAAGCCAGCTGGCTTCACGCAGCGGCACGCGCAGCATCTCAACCGGCTGATGCAGACGCGGCTGGCTGGCTAACAGCGCTTGCGTATAGGGGTGTTGCGCCTGTTCAAGGCGGTCGGCGCGGATCTCTTCGACGATGCGCCCGGCGTACATCACCAACACGCGGTCACAGAAGCGCGACACAAGATTGAGGTCGTGGCTGATAAACAGCAGCCCGGTTTGGCGGCGCGCCAGTTGCTCGTTGAGAATGCTCAACACCTGCTGGCGCACCGTCACATCCAGCGCCGACGTCGGTTCATCGGCAATGATCAAATCCGGCTCGGGTATCAGCATCATGGCAATCATCACGCGCTGTCCCATGCCGCCGGAGATTTCATGCGGATAGCGCTGTGCGACGCTCTCGACATCGCGAATATGCACCGATTCCAGCATCGCTAGCGCCCGCAGTCGTGCTTCGCCTTTGCTGACGCGACGATGCAGCCGCCAGGCTTCCGCCACCTGATCGCCGATGCGCATCAGCGGGTTCAGTGAGAAGCGGGGATCCTGCAGGATCATTGAGATGCGATTGCCGCGAATGGCGCGCATCTGTTTTTCGCTGCAGCTGAGCAGGTCGATATCGCCAAACTGCATCTGATCGGCGCTGACGTGGCCGATTTTCGGCGTTAGTTTGAGCAACGCGCGGCAGGTTTGTGACTTGCCCGAGCCTGATTCGCCGACAATCGCCACTTTTTCACGACCGACCTGAAAGCTGACGTCGCGCACCGCATGCTGTTCGCCGTGCGCGCTGCGGAATACGATATTCAGGTTCTTGACCTGAAGCAGGGAATTAGTCATGGCGAATATCCATTACGTCGCGCAGGCCATCACCCAGCAGGTTGAAGGCGAGGCTGGTGAACAGGATGGCTAAACCGGGAATGGCGGCAACCCAGCCGTTGTTAAGCATGAATTCACGCCCGGAAGCCAGCATCGCCCCCCATTCCGGGCTCGGCGCTTGTGCGCCAAGGCCAAGAAAACCGAGTCCGGCGGCGGTGAGGATAATCGCCGCCATATTGAGCGTGACGCGCACCACCACGGAAGGCAGGCACATCGGCACGATATGGCGCACGATGATGTGCCACGACGATGCGCCTTGTAAGCGCACGGCAGCGATGTAATCCATTTTGCGGATGGCCAGCGTTTCGGCGCGCGCCAGACGCGCAATCGGCGGCCACGATGAGAGTGAAATCGCGATGATGGCATTCTCGATGCCGGGACCAAGCGCGGCGACGAACGCCAGCGCCAGAATCAGGCTGGGAAAGGCGAGAAAAATATCCACCAGCCGCATCAGAACGGTATCGACCCAACCGCCGAGATAACCGGCGGTGGTGCCGACCAGCAGCCCGAGCGGCGTAATAATCAAGGCGGTCAGCCCGGCGATATACAGCGTGATGCGTGCGCCATACAGCAGGCGGCTGTAGATATCGCGGCCCAGCTCATCCGTGCCGAGCCAATGCTCAGCGTTGGCGGGTTGCAGGCGCAGCGCCAGATTTTGTGCGTAGATATCGTGGCTGGCAATCCACGGTGCCAGCAGCGCGGCAGCGATAATCACCAGCAACACCAGCAGACCAAACAGCGCAGAATGATTGGCGCAAAAGCGGCGCCACTGAATCCACATCAGCTGCACTTGCGCCTGCAACGGCGATTGCGGTGCCGGATCGCGCAGCCAGGCGCGTAAGCTCCGCGAGGCGGGCAGCGCCGGGGATTTGTTTACGGAATCGGTCATGGTTCCTCCTGACGCGTGCGGGGATCAAACAGGCGATAGAGCAGATCGCACAGCAGGTTGAGGGCAACGAAGATAGCGCCGATCAGCAAGGTGCAGCCAACCACCGCATTCATGTCGCCGGCCAGCAGCGCATTGGTGAGGTAGCGGCCAAAACCGGGCCAGGCGAACACCGTTTCAGTGAGCACCGCGCCTTCCAGCAGCCAGGCCCAGGACAGCGCAACCACGGTCAAGGTCGGCACCGCGATGTTGCGCAGCGCATGTATCCACACGCAACGCGCCCACGACAAACCTTTCACCCGCGCGGTGATGATGTACTCCTGCGAAAGTTGCTCCAGCATGAAGCTGCGCACCATGCGGCTGATATAGGCGAGGGCGCTGAGACCCAAAATCGAGGCGGGCAGAATGATGTGACCCAACACGTTGCGGAACACCTCCCACTTGCCGCTTAGCGCACTATCAATCAGCCAAAAGCCGGTCACCGGTTGCAGATCGAATTCGTAGATGAAATCGATGCGTCCGGGGCCGCCAATCCAGCCCAGCGTGGCGTAAAACAGCAGTAAACCCATCAGTCCCAGCCAGAAGTGCGGCGTGGAGTAGCTGAGCAAACCGACAAAGCGCATCAGATGATCGAACCAGGTGTTGCGATACATGGCGGAGAGCACGCCCGCCGGTACGCCCAGTCCCACGCCGATAATCGCCGCCACCGTTGCCAGCTCCAGCGTGGCGGGAAACACGCGGGCGATATCCTGTGCCACCGGGTGGCTGGTGGTGAGTGCGATACCAAAATCAAGATGCAGCAGCTGCCAGACGTAAGCGACAAACTGCTGCCACAGCGGCTGATCGAGGCCGAGCTGCTGGAACATCTTGTCGTACGCTTCCTGGCTGGCGTTATCCCCGATGATCGCCACTACCGGATCGATCGGCAGCAAACGGCCAATAAAGAAGGTGAGTGCGGCCAGCCCCAACAGCGTGCAACCGATCGAAATAACTCCCTTAGAAAGGCGTCGCAACAGACGCCAGCCAGCGGAAGGTGTGTTCTGTGCGAGCGGTGAGATCACCTGAGACATCAGCCACCTCCATTATTTACTTGCGTCACCGTACCAAACGCGGAAACCGTTCCACGTCCAGTTCTTCACCACGGCGTTAATGCCCGCGCTGTTGTACATCTGGAACATGATCGCCATCGGGCCTTTCTGCATCTGCTCTTTCTGCAAATCGGCATACAGTGCGCTGCGTTTGCTGTCATCCGGCTCCAGCAGCGCGGTCTCCACTTTCTGGTTCATCTGCGGATCGAAATAGGCGGCTCGCCAGCTCGGATACTGCGTGGCGCGCGCCTCTTTGCTGTTATCCGGGTTATAAACCAGACGCGAAGCGTTGCCGTAGGCATCCGGCACCGAGGTTTGCCACGCCATCATCGCGCTCTGGAACTCGCGGCCGCGCACGCGGCTAAACAGCTGCGCATTCGCCATGCGTTCAAGATTGAGTTTCACGCCAATTTTGGCGGCGTTTTGCTGGATGCTTTGGGCGATCGGCGCCGAGTGCGGCAGCGTGCCAAACAGTACCGAGGCGCTAAAGCCGTTGGGATAGCCCGCTTCGGTCAGCAGCTGTTTCGCTTTGTCTAAATCGAGATGGAAAGGTTGTCCTTGTTTGGCATCCAGCGCGCCAAAGGCCCCTTGCTGCACAAAGCTGGCGCGCGGCACGCCGAGATAAGGCATCACGCTGTTGCCGAGGCCGTCGTAATCGATCAGATAACGCATCGCCAGACGCACTTTTGCATTTTTGAAAATCGGGTCCTCGTTGTTATAGGTCCAGAAGAACAGCTGCGGTTTCAGCACCTTCTCCACTTTGACCTTGCCGCCTTCATCCAGCGTTTTCAGGTCATCGGCTGACAGATCGCGCGCGATATCCACATCACCTTGCGTCACCAGCAAACGCTGTGTACCGGTTTCAGCAACGTGACGGATCAGAATGCGTTTCAGCAGCGGCGCTTTGCCCCAGTAATTGGGCGAGGCTTGCAGCACCACGCCTTCACCGGCGTTCCAGCGCACCAATTGATACGGACCTACGCACGCCGTGTGGGTGGAGAGATATTTGTGGCCGAGATCGCCGTCCACCGCTTGCTTCTCTAGCAGTTTGCGATCCAGCAGCGATGAGACATTATTGGCGGCGATTGCCTGCAGCACCAGATTGGTGGGATAGGCTTTGTCGAAACTCATCACCAGCGTTTTGTCATCCGGCGCGGTGATGCGGCTATCGACATTCTCTTTGCTGAAACCGTACTCCTTGATGGCGGCAGCGTTGCCGTATCCGAGTTTCACCACGCGCTGCATTGACCAGGCCAAATCGCCTGCTGTCGCCGGTGAGCCGTCGGCAAACTTCAGGTTGTCCTGCAGATGAAAGGTGATGGTTTTACGATCGGCAGAAACGTCCCAGCTTTTCGCCATGCCGGGATCGAGCTGAGTTTCGTCGCTCACGCGAAAATCCACCAGCGTGTCACAGGTATTGGAGTAGATCTCGCTGGTCACCACTTCACCAATTTGTGCCGGATCCCAGGTGCTGATGGCGTCAATATTCCATGCCATCACCAGCGAGTCGGGGGGCGTGGCGGCCTGCGAAGCGGCGCAGCAACCTGCTGCCAGCGCGATGGCGGCAGTGAGTGTTTTCATCGTCATGCTTCTCTCCTGAGCTGTTACAGATGGTCCGGGCGTGGCTGAATCGGCGGCTTAACCTCCGCAGGGATCGGGCAGTGATACGGTTTCTCGCTCACCTGTTCGAAGTGCGCTTTTTTCACCTGCGCCAGTAGCATTTTATCGGTCAGCACATCCACCGCCGTCGCTGCCATCACTTTGGCGACATGCGTCAGCGCTTTGTGCGCCGCGGGCATTTTGCCCTGCGCGGTAAGCTGCCATGAGTGGCCGGGCGTACCAATTGCCATGGTCGGCACGTGTGCCTGCACGGTGGGGATCACCCAACTGACATCGCCGACATCGGTGGAGCCGATCATCACTTCGCCGTGAGTATCCAGCGGGATGATGTAGTCGCTGAGTGGTTTAGGATTGGCGGGTTTTACGCCGGTTTTGCGATAACAGTTGTCGATCTCTTCGGGCGTTAAGGTGGCCTGAATATCGGCGGCAAAGGCGAGGTCGGCCTGGTCAAACGGCACCGGGCCTAGCGCTTCGAGATTGAACTGCATCGCCTGTTCCAGCGGGCGGTTGCCGAGCAGATTGGAGACGGCGCTCATGATGCTGATATCGACCTGAGTATCGGTCATCATTGCCGCACCAGCGGCCACGCGCTTAACGCGCTCATTGAGATCAAACATGGCGTGCACATCGCGCGAACGAATCGCGTAACGCACGGTGGATTTGGCCTGCACCACATTGGGCGCGACGCCGCCGGCATCAAGAAAAGCGTAGTGAATGCGCGAATCCTGCGGCACGTGTTCACGTAAAAACTGCACGCCGACGTTCATCAGTTCAGCGGCATCCAGCGCGCTGCGGCCGAGATGCGGTGAGGCGGCGGCGTGTGACGATCGGCCGCTGAAGGCAAAATCCATACGCGTGTTAGCTAATGACAGCGGTTTGGCGACTTCATGGTGCGCGCTCGGATGCCAGGTAATAGCAACATCAACGCCATCAAAGGCTCCAGCGCGTGCCATAAAGGATTTCGCTGCGCCGCCTTCTTCCGCCGGACAGCCGTAATAGCGTACGCGACCCGGCACGCCAGTTTCTTCCAGCCAGGCTTTCAATGCTGTTGCCGCCAGCATCGCGGCTGAACCCAGTAGGTTATGCCCGCAACCGTGGCCATGACCGTTGCCCGGCAGCGGCGAATAGTGCGCAACACCAGCCGCCTGGCTCAGACCCGGCAGCGCATCGTATTCGCCAAGAAACGCGATGATTGGCCCACCTTCACCGGCTTCACCCATCACGGCAGTGGGAATCTCCGCCACGTTCTCCGTGACGCGAAAGCCTTGCTGTTTCAGCATCGCGGTATGCTCCGCCACCGAGCGATATTCGGTATAACAGATTTCCGGCATGCCCCAAACGCGATCGCTCAGATCACAAAAGTCCGCTTGATGTGTCTCCACCCATTTCCACACTAACGCTTTGTTTTCCATCATGGTCCTCAGCTTGGTTGGTCAGGTATCGCCAGAGGCGGCAGCCTCTCTGAACTCGCAGCATGGAGGAAAACAACAGCGTTAGGCCAATGAGCAATTCACACTCCCCATTCCAAAATTGCATAGTTTGCCATCAGGCGGCGTCTGCCGTATCGCCGGCGCAGGCGCGCAGCCACAGCTGTTCTGCCTGCGGGTTTTGCAGCACCGGCTGACGATAAAGCCGAATTGCCAGCGAGATATCCCAATTGCTTTCATCGGCACGCACCAGATTGCCGCTGGCCAGCTCTTCGTGGATCAAACTCAGCGGCAGCCAGGCCACACCCGCACCAGCCAACACCATCGCTTTGAGGTTCACCGACATGCCGTTTTCATACACCGCTTCCAGCGGCAGCGGCCGTTTACTTAGCATCTGCGCCAGCGCGTGGGCGAAGAAGGTGTGCTGGCCGTAACTCAGCCACGGAATTGGGCCGCCGTCAGCGCGTACCGGATAGAGCGGTTTTCCGCTGCTGTCGGGACGACACACGGCGATAGCGCGCTCGCGGCCCAGTTGGATCATCGGGTAAGCCGCCAGCTGGTGGATTAAGGAAACCGCATCGTTGGCGTAGGTCAGCAGGAAATCGGTTTCACCGCTGTGCAGAGTGGAAATGTGTTCGACGAAGCTCGGCTTCTGATTGCATAAGCGGATATAGCTGAGGTGCGGCTGCAAATTTAGCCGCTGGATCCAGTCGGGAAAGAAGGTCAGCGAAAGGGTATTCAGCATCGCAAAGCGCAGCACGGCGGTGCGTGAGCTGTAGCGCTGATGCAGATCGTTACGCAGATGCGTCATGGAGAATACCGTTTCGCTGGCGGTGGCGAGAAAGGTTTGGCCTTCCGGCGTTAAGGTGACGGGATAGGTTTTGCGGTCAAACAGCGGCACGCCCAGCCACTCTTCTAACTGGCGGATGCGCCGACTGAGCGCCGATTGCGTGATATGCCGCTCATTGGCGGCGCGGGTAAAACTGTAACAGCGGGCGACACTGAGAAAATCTTCAAACCATTTCAATTCCATAGCGCAGACCTCTTTGGACGAAAGGGAACGATAAGTCACAATTTGTTACACGCAAGAAACGCGCCAGTCTGCGGATGGCCTGATAGATAGATGCTGGAGGCGTTACCAGGAGTAAAACGCAAAAATGAAGCAGAGCATGCACCCAGCCGGTGCATCATTTCTCGTCCGCACGAATCGTAGCGGCGCAATTTATTGCGTAATGCCGCTCAGTTAAGCGCGGAGCGACTTTCGTTCGCCTTGTGCTGAGGCAGTTGCAGCACCTTCGTGCGGCGACCGAGCAGAGGACGCCTGGCTGCACTGAACCCCGGATCCTGGACAAACAATCCAGAATCCGGAGGTTAAAATGAAGCACCCATATTCCGTCAGGCTGGCTGCAGTTCAGTACTAT
>NZ_FPBU01000004.1:0-514128 GCF_900116775.1 Pantoea sp. YR525 | reverse complement strand
TATTCTTCAGGTTTCCACAGTATCACCGCAAGAGAAGTAAAATCAGCAGGCGTCAGCGACCCTTCAAATGAAGCCAGGTTTACGTTGGTGGGTACTGGAAAAACGGGTGAAGGCTTTTATGTTAACAACTTCCATGATGATGCAATCATCAATGGAGCAGGAAGGCAATTTCAATCAGGATACACTTTCAGGATACCAGAAGGGGGCTCCATAAAATTAGTGTCCGGTGCGGCATTCTCTACAAACCATACTTTAGTTAAAAAGGAGTTAGGTGCCCTTAAGTTATGGGGTGGCGATGATACTTCTATACATAAAGTTATTTTTGATACCCCCCCTGCTACTGATTTTTATATGACAATTGCTGGGCTTTCAAACAATGGTTTTGCTGGTTTAGATTATTACAGCCCCACAGGTAAATATTTGGGAGCCTCAGATTTCCTTAGGAAAGGGGGTGTATCAATTAGTGGGGCTTTGTTTTCATCAGGTTTTGTAGCGCCACAAGGTGAATTAATTGGTCAAGTAAGAATTTCTTACAGAGATAAAGGTGGGATTGCTATTCAAGGCATTAATACTGGCATGTCCAGTATCTCACAAAAAGGTAGCGCATATTTTGACCATAACGTTGCTGACGGAGATGTATTTAGTGCGGGTGCAGGACAGAATAATTTTCGAGTTCTAGACGGAGTGCTTTATAGTCAAAGCGGAAAGATGAAAATTTCACCTGATACTGATTTATTTAGCTTTACTGTAGGTCAGACCTCTGACATCCAATTTAGTATGGAAACTGCTGCCGGCGTTATTTTTTATGATGCATATGACAATAGATTGCATTATGGTAATTACAATGGCTATGTAAATTATACTGCACCTGCTGGTCTACAAATTTATCGTGTTGAGATCGAAAACTATGGGCGAAGTAATATCCTGATTGATAACGTTATATGGGGAAATAACCCAGTAAACCCCGATTACGGTTACAACAGTAATAGCGCCAACATCGCTGCCCATGATGACAGCAAGGTTGAGTTAAATGGCCTTGTCGAAACCAAAGCGATTATTGACCTGCAAGATGGTGAAAGCACCACCAAAGTTATCACCGTGGAAGATTTGCTGACTTATGGAGAGGAAGGTCTTTTCACTGAAGCTGATACCACGCAACTGATGATTCAGGGCGATAAAAATGATGTTATTCAACTGAAAGATATTATGCCGGAAGGTGGTGATATCGAGCAGTGGACGCATCAAAAAGGCACCATTACCGTTGCGGGTGTAAAATATGAGGTTTATAACCACAATGGTGAGAATGCAGAGCTGCTGGTGCAGTCAGATGTTAAAGTTGAAATAATCTGATTTGCTCTGAAGTAACGTAAATTAACGCTGTGTCATTTTTTAATTAATGACACAGCGTTTTTATTTCAATCCCGAATATCACAATTGATGCACGGAATTAAACACGTTATTTAAATCATGCCCCAAACCAACCACGTCAGCACAAAGCCGCTTAATCCCATAATCGTGGTCAATACCGTCCAGGTTTTCAAACCGTCGGCGACTGACAAACCCAAGTAGCGCGTCACCACCCAGAAACCGGCGTCATTAACGTGCGACAAGCCTAAACCACCGAAACAGGCCGCCAGTGTCACCAGCACACGCTGCATATCCGTCACATCGCCCACTGCCTGGCTCAGTAAACCACTAGTGGTTAAAATGGCGACCGTTGCCGATCCCTGCGACGCACGCAGCGCCAGCGACAGAATGAACGCAGCCGGCACCAGCGGCAGATGCAAGGTTTCCAGCGTCAGCGCCAGCGCTTTGCCTACGCCCGATTCCACCAGCACCTTACCAAACGCACCGCCCGCACCCGCCACCAGAATCACGCTGGCAGAGCTGGGAATCGCACGACCGGTGAGATCTTCTAACTTCTCTTTGCTCCAGCCGCGACGCACGCCGAGCAGCCACGCCGCCAGTCCCAATGCAATCAGCAGCGCAATCGCTGGGGTTCCGATAACCGTCATCACCGAGCGCAATGTGCTGCCTTCAGCCAGCGTGGTGTGCGCTACCGTTCCCATGACGATTAACAGAATCGGCACGACAATCAGGCCGGTAATCATCAGCGCACCCGGCGGTGGCGCGTCATTTTTCGGCTTACCTTCCGGCTTCGCCAGCTGCAGCTGCTCCAGCACATCAACGGAAAGATGGTATTGACGCAGGTTCATCGCTTTAGCCACGTAGTAACCGACGATACCGACCGGAATCGAGATCAGGATTCCGAGCATCATCAGCCAGCCCATATCGGTGTGCAGAATACCCGCCGCCGCTGCAGCGCCCGGATGCGTTGGCAGTGCTACGTGCACCGTCAGCATCACGCCCGCCATTGGCAAGCCAAACTTCAGCGGTGACACGCGTGCCACTTTAGTGAAGCCATAAATCAGCGGAATCACGATGATGAAGCCAACTTCGAAGAACACCGGAATACCGAGGATAAACGCCGCCATGGTCAGCGCCGCCACCGTACGCTTGATGCCCAGCGATTTACTGAAGCGTTGCGCCAGCGACTCCGCACCGCCCGATGCTTCAATCACTGCGCCGAGCATCGCCCCCAGCACGATGATAATGGTGATATGCCCCAGCAAATTCCCCATCCCGCTAAAGATGGTTTCCATGATTTTGTCGGCGGGAATGCCGGTAGCAATCGCCACCAGCAGGCTGACAATCAGCAGCGCCACAAAGGGGTGAACTTTGGTTTTAATCACCAGCAACAGCAAGATCACGATGCTGGCAGTAGCTATAGCTAACAACAATGCGGTAGACATGGTATCCCTCTGATTTATATCTATTTATTAGTATGGTTATTTCTGGCATTGACGAATTGAGGTAAGACTTGCCCAACACAGCGTGCAAAGCCGCTGCGTTGGGCGGTAAAACAGGGGTTATTTAGCGTAAGGCGCGAACCAGCCAAGGCCCGCTTCGGTGCGGCCGCGCGGGATATATTCACATCCCACCCAACCGTCGTAGCCCACTTCATCCAGCAGGTTGAACAGATAGGAATAGTTGATCTCGCCTTCATCCGGTTCGTGACGATGCGGCGCAGAGGCGATCTGGATATGGCGATAACGACCGGCGTATTCGCGAATCAGATGGGTCAGATTGCCGTCCACCAGCTGCGCATGGAACAGATCGAGCTGGGTAAAGACATTGGGCCGATCGATACGCTCCATCATCGCCAGCGTCTGATACTGGCTGGAGTAGAGATAATTCGGCTTGGTAACCGGATTGAGCGCTTCCAGCAGCAGACGAATGCCGTGCGGAGCAAAACGCTTACTGGCGTAATGCATATTGCGCACAAAGGTCTCTTCATAGGCTGCACGATCGGCACCGTTTGGCACCGTTGCCGCCATTACATGCACCTGCGGCACATTAAGCGCCAGCGCGTATTCCAGCGCGCTATCGATATCGACACGCGCTTCCTGTTCACGGCCCGGAATAGCAGAAACGCCCCACTCGCCCGCCTGCACGTTGCCTGCGGCAGTGTTGAACAGCACCAGTTCGAGCTGATGTTTCTCCAGCTCGGCTTTAATCACCTCGGCAGGAAAGTCATACGGGAACAGGAATTCCACCGCGCGAAAACCGGCGTTAGCGGCGGCGGCAAAGCGTTCGATAAACGGTAGCTCACCGAACTGGGTAGATAAATTGGCTGCAAACTTAGGCATTAGAAATTCCTCAATTCCGCGACTTCGCTATCGGTCAAATAACGAATCGAACGGTCGCCGAGCGTAAACATCAGACGCGCGGTCTCTTCCAGTTCTTCGGTGTTATTGGCGGCTTCGCGCAGGGATTTGCCCACCACCACCGGACCGTGATTGGCCAGCAGGAAGGCGTTATAACGCGAGGCCAGATTGGCCAGATCGTCGGCCAGTCGCTGATCGCCCGGCTTGTAGTAAGGCACCACCGGCACATCACCCACGCGCATCACCACGTAGGGCGTGAACGGGCGAATACAATTATCAGTGTCGAGATCGTTCAGGCACGAGAGCGCCGTCAAATAGTGGCTGTGCAGATGCACCACCGCTTTGCACTCAGGATTATTCAGGTAGAGCGCGCGGTGAAAAGCCACTTCTTTCGATGGCTTGTCGCCGGAGATCCATTCGCCCTGAATCGTCACTTTCGACAGACGATCGGCCTGCAATTCGCCGAGGCAGGAGCCGGTTGGCGTCGCCAGCAAGTTACCATCTTCCAGCAGCAGCGACAGGTTGCCTGCCGAACCGGTGGCGTATCCGCGTTGAAAGAAGGACGCGCCGAGCTGCACCATTTCTTCGCGTGCTTGTTGTTCCGTCATGCTGAAAACTCCTGTTGTGCGCGGGCAAAGAACTGTTCGTCGCCAAAGTTGCCGGATTTCAGCGCCAGCGACAGCGGCTGATGGATGTCGCGCACCCACGGCACGCCCGGCGAAATCATTGGGCCAATATGGAATGCGGTGACGCCAAGGCTTTGTGCCACCACGCCCGAGGTTTCACCACCGGCGACAATAAAGCGCTGCCAGCCACGGCTTTTCAGCTCACGCGTTACCGCAGCAAACAGCTGCTCAACCGCTTCACTGCTGCGAGCCGCGCCGTATTGCTGTTGAATGGCTTGCAGCTGCTGCGCATCGGCGGTAGCAAACAGCAAGGGCGCCAGATCGGGCTGATGATGCGCTTCCACCCAATCACAGAGTTCCTGCGCATAGCTTTCGGCGTTGTCCAAGCAGCGCTCCACCAGAACTTCGTGTGATGGAGCTTGCTGGCGATACGCCTGCACCTGACGATTGGTCATCTGAGAGCAAGAGCCAGAGATCACTACCGCGCGCTCGCCTTGCGGACGCCCAGCGTGTTCAGCGTCGCTGTTCTGCTGCTGCGTCGCCCAGGCGCGAGCGATACCAATCGCCAGGCCTGAACCGCCGGTTACCAGACGCGTCTCTTTCAGCGCTTCGCCCTGCGTCAGCAAGTGCTGTTCGTGCAGCGCGTCCAGCACCACATAGTTGATGCCCTGTGCTTTCAAGGTATCCAGCTGCGCACGTACCGCATCGGCACCTTGATCCTGCTGCGCCGCGTTGATCACCGCCGCCTGACCTTTGGCCTGGCGCGTCATTAAACGCACCAGGTTGCTGTCGGTCATTGGCGTTACCGGATGGTGGCGCATGCCCGATTCGGACAGCAGCTGATCGGCAACAAACAGATAGCCCTGATACACCGTGCGACCGTTAACCGGCAGCGATGGCGAGATCACCGTTTGCGTTTCGCCCAACGCCGCCAGCAGCGCATCGGTTACCGGGCCAATATTGCCCTGCTCGGTGCTATCGAAGGTGGAGCAATATTTGAAGTAGAAACGATCGCAGCCCTGCTGTTGCAGCCACTGCAGCGCCGCCAGCGACTGATCGATCGCCTGCTGCGCCGGGCATGAGCGCGACTTCAGGCTGATCACAATCGCCTGCGCACTCAGTTCGTCGTGACTTTCCGGCACGCCGTTGAACTGGATGGTCGGCAGACCGTTCTGCACCAGAAAACTGGCGATGTCGGTCGCACCGGTAAAATCGTCTGCAATGACGCCTAAACGCATGATTACTTCTCCTTCGCCTGCGGCAGCGTGATGCCGCTGAAGATCTTGATCACCGCGCTGTCATCTTCACGACCGTGACCGGCGTTGCTGGCTTCGGTAAACATGTTGAGCGCAGTGGAGGCCAGCGGCAGCGGGAAGTGCAGCGACTTGGCGGTATCCGCCACCAGATTAAGATCTTTAACGAAGATATCGACCGCTGATTTCGGCGAATAATCGCCATCCACCACGTGACGCATGCGGTTCTCAAACATCCACGAGTTACCGGCGGCGTTGGTGACCACGTCATACATGGTGTCGAGCGGAATACCGGCGCGGGCGGCCAGCGCCATCGCTTCAGCGCCAACGGCAATGTGCACGCCCGCCAGCAGCTGATGAATGATTTTGACGGTTGAGCCGAGACCGATTTCGCTGCCCACGCGATAGACTTTCGCCGCCACCGCATCCAGCACTGGCTTCAGCAGGGCAAAAGCTTCGTCGCTGCCGGAGGCCATCACGGTCATCTCACCCACCGCCGCTTTAGCTGCGCCGCCGGAAACCGGTGCATCCAGCATCAGCAGTTGATGCTGCGCCAGCTGTTGTTCAATCGCCTGCGCATCCTGTGAAGAGATGGTAGAAGAGACCATCACCACGGTGCCGGGCTTGAGCTGCGCCGCCACGCCGTTTTCACCAAACAGAATCGCTTTAACCTGCGCGGCATTCACCACCAGCAGCAACACCGCATCGAGTTCAGCGGCAAAGCTGGCAGCGGAGGTCTGCGCATCACGCGCACCGGCCTGACGCAGGGTTTCCAGCGCCTGCGGATTGAGATCAACACCCCAGGTATTTAATCCTGCACGGATGCAAGACTGCGCTGCACCCATGCCCATGGAACCTAAACCAATCACGCCGATGTTATTCACGGTTGCTGACACAGCAAACCTCCATTGTTAATTTAAGTGATAATTTGTTCATTGGTGTTAAGTCTGCCGCAGTTAGTGGCGAATAAACGTGCGTGATATCACAAAAATTAACTTCACTGCGCAACGCTTAACATGGATTCACAGGCGGAGGTTAGCGCGCCGCACCCTATAGATACGGGATTTCTGCTTAAATTCTGGCTAGATAAATTGTGCTGCGGGCTGTGAATCGATGATCTACAATGTGAAAAAATGATAATTCAGGGAGAGCAATGTGATTCCGGTTGAACGTCATCAACAAATTTTAGCGCTGGTTGGCGAACGCGGCGTTGTCAGTATTGCCGAGCTCACTGAGCGGTTGGGTGTGTCGCATATGACGATACGTCGCGACGTGCAGAAGCTGGAAGAGCAAGGCGCGGTGTTGTCAGTTTCGGGCGGCGTGCGCTCGGCAGATCGCCTGGCGGCGGAGCCGTCGCATCTGGCGAAAACCAATATGTACAGCGGCGAGAAGATGGCGATTGGTCAATATGCCGCGCGCCATATTCCGCGCAATAGCTGCATCTATATCGATGCCGGTACCACCACCCTGGCGCTGGCGCGCGAGCTGGTTGAGCGTGATGACTTGCTGGTGGTGACCAATGATTTCGTGATTGCGCGCCTGCTGATGGAAAGCAGCGGCTGCAAGCTGATTCACACTGGCGGCACGGTGTGTCGTGAGAACCGTTCCAGCGTCGGTGAAGCAGCTGCACGCAGTTTGCGCCAGTTGGCGATCGATATCGCATTTATCTCCGCGTCCTGCTGGGGCCCGCGCGGGCTGTATACGCCGGATGAAGATAAGGTGCCGGTGAAGCAGGCGGCGAGTGATGTCAGTAGTAAGCGCGTGTTGTTAAGCGACAGTTCGAAGTACAACAAGATTGCGACGCATCTGGCGTTGCCGCTGGAGCGCTTTGATACCTTGATTACCGATGCGGAATTGAGTAAAGCGGGACGCGAAGCGTTGAGTGCGGGGAGCTGGGAGTTGGTGTTGGCGAGCTAGGTTTTACGGTTTTAAACCAGGTCGCCATGAATGGCGACCCTACTATGTAGGGTGCGCATTCATGCGCACCTGGTCATTTAAATCACACTTCTTCGCTGAACTGCGGAACCGGGTTGCGGAAGGTGCGGGTAACAAACGCGAGGTAAATAATACCAATCGCTGCCCACACCAGGCCGAGCACCATTGAGGTCTCTTCCAGGTTAATCCACAACGCACCGACAGTCAGGGCGCCCATCACCGGCAGCACCAGATAGTTGAGGTGATCTTTCAGCGTCTTGTTACGTTTCTCACGGATCCAGAACTGCGCAATCACCGACAGGTTCACAAAGGTGAATGCGACCAGTGCACCGAAGTTAATCAGCGCAGTTGCGGTTACCAGGTCGAAGTTGATTGCCAGCAGCGCCACACCACCCACCAGCAGCACGTTCAGTGACGGCGTGCGATAGGTTGGATGGATGAAGCCAAAGAAACGCTGTGGGAACACGCCATCACGGCCCATCACGTACATCAGACGCGAAACGCCTGCGTGCGCCGCCATACCCGATGCCAGCACCGTCACCACCGAGAAGATCAGGATGCCAATCTGCAGCGCTTTACCCGCCACGAACAGCATGATCTCTGGCTGTGAAGAGTCCGGATTGGTGAAGCGTGAGATGTCCGGGAAGTACAACTGCAGGAAGTAAGAGACACCGATAAAGATCACACCACCAATCAGCGCGGTGAGGAAAATCGCGCGCGGGATAGTGCGTTCAGCATCTTTGGTCTCTTCTGACAGCGAACTGATACCGTCAAAGCCAAGGAACGAGAAGCAGAGAATGGTCGCACCGGTAATCATCGGTACTACGTGTGCATTCTCAGACCAGAACGGTTTGCTGCTGGTCAAGGTTCCTGCGCCAACACCGTGTGCCACACCGTAAACCACCATGCCGGTGATCACTACCATTACCACCACTTGCAGCACCACGATCACGCTGTTGAAGTTGGCAACGGTTTTGATTCCACGCAGGTTGGAGATGGTCATAAAGGCCACCAGCAGCACCACGAAAATCCACGACGGAATGCCCGGCACCAGCGTCTCAAAGTAGCTTTTCGCCAGCAGGATGTTGATCATCGGCATGAACAAGTAGTCCAGCAGTGATGACCAGCCAACCATAAAGCCGACGTGCGGACTGATTGCCTTTTGAGCATAGGTGTAAGCGGAGCCCGCAGATGGGAAGCGGCGTACCAGCTTGCCGTAGCTCACGGCAGTAAACAGAATCGCAATCAGGGCGAAAGCATAAGCGGTGGCGACGTGGCCGTCGGTCAATCCAGACACGATACCGAAGGTATCAAACAGGGTCATTGGCTGCATATACGCCAGGCCCATCATGACAACCGGGATCAAGGTCAGGGATTTTTTCAGATGTGCACGCTGAGGTGCGGCAGAGGTGTTAAGCGACATTGTTCAGGCCCCCGCAGACGACAACCGCGATCGGTTGGGCTACAGGGCTACTGCGCAATTTGCTGCAGTGAGAAGTGATATAAGAGTTTGCGATTGTCGCGGCGCCGTAGTCATCACGGAAGCGAGAACCAGCCTGAGCTGGTGCAATGTTAAACAGTCCCATCTTTGTTTTCCTCAAATCTCACGCACAAGCGTGTTTGTCAGTATCTATCTATCCGGATGCGTGTCCGGCCTCGTTTGAAAGTCAGTGAGTACATCATGCAAAAAAATAACCGACGGGATAAGCGTCGGTTATGTTTCTCATTTTGCAGGGCGCGTATTTTGCCCCAACTTATGCCATCGGCACAAGACGTTAGATCAAATCTTCCTGCGTCAGGCGTTCTTCAGCATCCAGTCGATTTCTGTTGAGGTGATTAAGCGCTCAAACTGCATCAGTTCGTACTGTTTACAGCTGTGCCACACGCCGCTAAAACGCTCGCCTAACAGCTTCTGCAGCGGGTAGCTATTCTCGAATTCATACAGCGCATCGCTCTGCCGAATCGGCAATGCCAGCCCTTCTGCTTCATGTCCATTGCCCTGCACCGGATGCGGTAAGGGTAGCTGGTTATCCAGACCGTGCAAAATACCGGCAAGAATAGTTGACACTACCAGATAGGGATTTGCATCCGCACCGGCCACGCGATACTCAATGCGATGGTTATCCGCATCGCCACAAGGCACGCGCAACGCCACCGTACGGTTGTTATGTCCCCACGATGCCTGCAGCGGCACATAGGCTTCCGGCAGGAAGCGGCGATAGGCGTTCACATTCGGCGCCAGCAACGCCATCGAAGCAGGCATCAGATCGATCATGCCCGCCAGCGCGCGTTTCATCAGCGGCGAATCGCTGCCGTCATCCAGCGCGAAGGTGTTATGATCGGCGGCATCCAGCATGCTGATGTGCACATGCATGCCGCTGCCTGCGTACTCTTCGTAAGGTTTAGCCATGAAAGTCGCGGTCATGCCGTGATTTTCCGCTACCTGACGCACCAGCCGTTTCAGCTGAATAGCATGGTCACAGGCTTTCAGCACGTCGCGCGTATGATGCAGGTTGATTTCGAACTGGCCAGGTGAAGCTTCCGCCAGCGCGCCATCGGCGGGAATACCTTGCAGCTTAGCTAAATGGTCGATATCCCGCAGAACGTCGGCGAAGTGATCGAGATTATCCACCGAATAGACCTGGCTCTGCATATTGCGTTCGTCGCTGCCCGGCGAGCACGGCGGCTGAATAAAGCCCTCGGCATCGCGCTTTTTATCCACCAGATAGAACTCCAGCTCTACCGCTACCACCGGGAACAATCCTCGATTGCGCAGCTGTTGCCACAGCCGATTAAGGACATTACGGGGTTCAACGTCAAAGGGAGTGCCATCTTGGTTACACATGGTCAGCAACAGCTGGGCGATGTGCGTGGGATCGGCGGCAGAAGGAATTAAGGTTCCGGGAACCGGCATGCAGAGGTGGTCGGGTTCGCCGAGTGACTGTCCAAGTCCGGCGTCTTCGACGGTGTTACCGAGAATATCCATCGCGAAAACCGAAGCTGGGAAGTAACACCCTTTTTCCAGTTTTGCCAATGCGGAGATGGGAATGCGTTTACCGCGAAATACCCCATTTAAATCATTAAGAAGAATATCGACATACTGCGTTTCAGGATGGCGTTCCAGCCAGGTTTTGACCTCCAGCTGGAACGCGCTTGTTCGTTTCTCTTCACTATGTCGCGTGAAGTCTTCTACTTCTACGAGGTTCGTCATGATCCCACCCGCCCTTTACCGTTTAATATTGGTGCGCGTAATGCTCAAAATAACAGCCACTCCTCTAACATAGCTCTAACGCAAAAAGTGTGCAAATGTAACAATTCTGTTTGAGGAATGAACGATCGGTTGCTAGATTGACAAAATATTGCACACTTTACAGGCCAGCCGCGCATTTCCGGCGAAAATATTGAACAGCAACGCGGAGACGTTATGGGCATTATTTTTGACAAGCCCTTGATTGGCGTAGTGATGTGCCAGAACTTAATTGGCAACCATCCAGGGCAAACGGTTCACAACAAATATCTCGACGCAATCGTGCTTGCCGGTGGCGTGCCGCTGCCATTGCCGCATCAACTGACGCAGGCGCCTCATCTATTAGAAAACAGTATGACCGTGCTGGATGGCATTTTGCTGACCGGCAGCCCCAGCAACATCGAACCCTGGCATTACGGCGAAGACGGTAAAGAGGCGCATGCCGATCCGGCGCGCGATCGCCTTGCCTTCGGGCTTATCACACATGCCATCGGTAAAAAGATGCCGATGTTCGGCATCTGTCGTGGCTTGCAGGAGCTGGTGGTCGCCAACGGCGGTGCGCTGTATCGCCAGCTGCATATGACACATCTATTCCAGGAGCACCGCGAAGACGATGCGCTGCCGCTGGATGAGCAATACGCGCCGGTACATGACGTGCAGCCAGAAGTAGATGGCATGCTGAGCCAACTGCTGGGCAGCGCCGAACCCTTTGCGGTCAACTCGCTGCACGGACAAGGCATCCGTGAAACCGGTCCGCTGCTGCGCGTGGAAGCGCGCGCGCCCGATGGGCTAATTGAAGCGGTTAGCCTGCCGAAGCACCCTTTCGCCCTCGCGGTGCAATGGCATCCGGAGTGGCACTCCGACCGCGATCCGGTCTCGCGCCGTTTGTTTACGGCCTTTATCCACGCCGCTGTCTGTTATCACAAGGAAAAACAGCCATGAATGATGCCACTCTGGCACCCGGACGTCGCTTATCGCAGATCCGGCAGGAGTTGGGATTGTCTCAGCGTCGCGTCGCTGAGTTATCAGGTTTAACGCACAGCGCCATTAGCACTATCGAACAGGACAAAGTCAGCCCGGCCGTCAGCACCTTACAGAAGCTGCTGAAAGTTTACGGGCTATCGCTATCGGAGTTTTTCTCCGAACCCAAAATCAATGCCACGCCGCGCGTGATCGTGCGCCCGGAAGAGTGCGTGGAGATCGGCAGCCTTGGTGTATCGCTGATGCTGATCGATAACGGTGCCGCGCGACGCGCGCTGGCGATGCTGCTGGAGCGTTATGAACCCGGCGCCAGTACTGGCGAGAAGTTACGCCATCCCGGCGAGGAAACCGGCACGGTGCTGGAAGGTGAAATCACGCTGGTGGTCAACGGCCAGAGTTACCATCTCTATCGCGGTGAAAGCTATGTGATTGATACCGGCTTGCCGCACAGTTTTACCAATACCTCAGATCAACCGTGTCGCATTGTTAGCGCGCATACGCCCGCCAATTTCTAAGGTTTCGCGCTTAAGGAGGATGTAATGCAACATGTGGGAAGTTATTACGCTGCTACCGCCAACGCGCATGAGCCGTGGCCGGAGCTGCAAGAGTCGGTGCAGTGCGATGTCTGCATCATTGGCGGCGGCTTTACCGGGCTCTCGTCCGCGCTGTTTCTCACCGAAGCCGGTTACGACGTGGTGCTGATCGAAGCGGCAAAAATCGGCTTTGGCGCCAGCGGCCGCAATGGCGGCCAGGTCGTCAATTCCTACAGCCGCGACGTGGATGTGATTGAGCAGCGCTACGGCAAACAAACTGCACAGATGCTCGGCAGCATGATGTTTGAAGGCGCAGAGATCATTCGCGACCGCATCGATCGCTACGCTATCGCCTGCGACTATCGTCCCGGCGGCATTTTTGCCGCACTGAATCAACGGCAAATGGGCCATCTGCGCAGCCAAAAAGCACTTTGGGCGCGTTACGGCAATCATGATTTGGAATTACTCGATGAACGCGGCATTCGGCGCGAAGTGGCGACCGATCGCTACGTCGGTGGCTTACTCGATAAGCGCGGCGGCCATCTGCATCCGCTTAATCTGGCGCTGGGTGAAGCGGAAGCGATTCGCCGTCACGGCGGGCGTATTTATGAGCAGTCGGCGGCGATTGAAGTGAAATATGGCGCGCCGCATCGGATAAAAACCGCCAAAGGCGAAGTCACAGCCACCTTCGTGATATTTGCCGGGAACGCCTATTTGCCATCCCAGCTTGAACCGCGCCTGACGCGCAAAAGCATGCCGTGCGGTTCGCAAATCGTCACCACCGAACCTTTAACGCGTGACCAGGCGCTGGGTTTGCTGCCGAACAATTACTGCGTTGAAGACTGTAACTATCTGCTGGATTACTTCCGCCTCACCGCCGATAACCGCCTGCTCTACGGCGGCGGCGTGGTGTATGGTGCGCGCGAACCGGATGACATCGAAGCGCTGATTCGTCCCAAGCTGCTGCGCACCTTTCCGCAGTTGCGGGATATCAAAATCAGCCACCGCTGGAGCGGCAATTTCCTGCTTACGCTATCGCGCATGCCGCAGTTTGGCCAAGTCGAGAAGAACGCGTTCTTTATGCAAGGCGACAGCGGACATGGCGTGACTTGCACCCATCTTTCGGGGAAATTGATTGCTGAGGTCTTGCGCGGGCATGCGGAGAGATTTGATGCGTTTGCGAAATTGCCGCATCTGCCGTTTCCGGGTGGGAGACGGTTTAAGGTGCCGCTCACAGCGATGGGGGCGGCATGGTATGCGTTGCGGGATCGGTTTGGGGTGTGAGGTTTTGACCAGGTCGCCATGAATGGCGACCCTACATTGTCATTCCAACGGCATTTTCATCGGGTCATCATAGGTGTACTCAAACCCCAGCTCATTAGCGATTTTCGATCCATCAATCACCTTGCCGTTTGAACGCTCCGGCTCAGCCGCAAACGTTGGTGGTTCAAGCCCCAGCTGCTTCGACACGCTGGGATAAAAGCTATCGCGCGATGGGTGTTTCGATGCACACAGATTGTAAACGTGCCCGCCTTTTGGGGTTTGCAGCAACAGGACAATCGCATCCACCACATCATCGAGATGCACCAGATTGACCGCATGACCGCCGTTTTCCAGCCCGGTTTTGCCTGCGAGGAAACGACCTGGATGACGATTCGGCCCGACTAATCCGGCGAGGCGCACAATATCCACGCTGGTGCCCGGCAGATCGTGCAGCCAGTTTTCCAACTCCACCAGCGTTTTGCCGGCGACGGTTTCCGGCTGCAGTGGGCTCGTCTCTTTCATTACACCTTCGCCGCTGCCGTATACCGATGTAGAGCTGGTGAAAATAATACGCGGGACTTTTTTCGCCAGCGCGGTGTCCACTACGTTCTGCACCGCCTGCATGTAATCTTCACCGCCTTTCACCGTGCGGCTGGCGGGCAAAGTCACCACCAGCGCATCCACTGCCATCAGTGCATCTAACTCTTCGGCTTCACACTCCAGCTCGGGCGTCAGCACCAGTTGGAAGGCTTCGATGCCACAGCGGCGTGCGGCATCCACGCCATCCGGCGAGGTTTTACTGCCGGTTACCTGCCAGCCGCGTGCCGTTAGCGCCATCGCCAGCGGCATACCCAGCCATCCCAGACCTACAATCGCGACCTTTTTCATATCGACTCCTGCTATGGGCTCACACTTCATCTTAGTGCGGGTAGATGTGCCAAACCAGCGCAAACTGTTTCGGGAGATTCCGGAAATTGACGGTTAAAAAAGGGTTGCCAATTGTCACCATCTTCGTTAGGTTATTCAGCACGCAAATGAATACTCATTCAGCAACGGAATTTACTATGACACGCGTTCAGTTCAACCACCATCATCACCATCATCCTGACTAGTCTTTCAGGCGATGTGTGCTGGGAGACGATTAGGATCTTCCAGTGGTGCGAACGCAAAGAGAGCCCCCGGAAGATCATCTTCCGGGGGTTTTTTTATGGGCGAACGCAAACCAACACGTTCAGACAGGATTGAATAAGAGGACAGGAACCATGTTAGATAACACCCGTATTCGCATAGCTATGCAGAAATCTGGCCGTTTAAGTGATGAATCACGCGAACTGCTGGCACGCTGCGGTATCAAAATCAACCTTCAACAGCAGCGTCTGATTGCGTTTGCGGAGAACATGCCGATCGACATCCTTCGTGTGCGCGATGACGATATTCCTGGCCTGGTCATGGATGGCGTCGTCGATCTCGGTATCGTCGGTGAAAACGTACTGGAAGAGGAGCTGCTGAACCGTCGTGCTCAGGGCGAAGATCCGCGTTACTTCACGCTGCGTCGTCTGGATTTCGGCGGTTGTCGTCTGTCGCTGGCGATGCCGGTTGATGAAGAGTATACCGGCCCGCAATGCCTGAATAACGCCCGCATCGCCACCTCTTATCCACACCTGCTGAAGAAATACCTCGATAAACAAGGCGTCGCCTTTAAATCCTGCCTGCTGAACGGTTCTGTCGAAGTTGCTCCTCGCGCTGGCCTGGCCGATGCGATTTGTGACCTGGTTTCAACCGGCGCCACGCTGGAAGCTAACGGTCTGCGCGAAGTCGAAGTGATCTACCGTTCTAAAGCGGTGCTGATTCAGCGCGACGGCGAATTGCCTGCCGCCAAGCAAGAGCTGGTCGACAAAATGATGACGCGTATTCAGGGCGTGATTAAAGCGCGTGAATCCAAGTACATCATGCTGCACGCGCCAAGCGAACGTCTGGATGAAGTGATTGCGCTGCTGCCGGGCGCTGAACGTCCAACCGTGCTGCCGCTGGCAGGTGATGTGAGCCGCGTGGCGATGCACATGGTGAGCAGCGAAACGCTGTTCTGGGAAACCATGGAGAAGCTGAAGTCGCTGGGTGCCAGCTCGATCCTCGTACTGCCAATCGAAAAAATGTTGGAGTAACACCATGAGCACTCTGATGACACCCATTGATTGGCAGCAATGCAGCGCAGAGCAGCAGCAAGCGCTGCTGATGCGTCCGGCGATTTCGGCTTCAGAAAGTATCAGCCAGATCGTGCGCGATGTATTAGTACAAGTTAAAGAGAGTGGTGATGCGGCGCTGCGTGAATTTAGCGCGCGCTTCGACAAAGCGCAGGTGGATAACCTGCGCGTCACCGCCGAAGAGATGCAAGCCGCCAGCGATCGTCTGAGCGACACGCTGAAGCAGGCGATGGCCGCCGCCATGGCTAATATCGAGACCTTCCACAACGCGCAGATTTTGGCGGAAGTGGATGTGGAAACGCAGCCCGGCGTACGCTGCCAGCAGATTACCCGACCGGTTAAATCGGTGGGTTTGTACATTCCTGGCGGTTCCGCCCCGCTGTTCTCAACCGTATTGATGCTGGCGACACCAGCGCGCATCGCCGGTTGCGGTCGCGTGGTGCTGTGCTCGCCACCGCCGATTGCCGATGAAATTCTTTATGCAGCACAGCTGTGCGGCGTTAAAGAGGTGTTTCAGGTTGGCGGCTCGCAAGCTATTGCCGCCCTCGCCTTCGGCACCGAAACCGTGCCGAAAGTGGACAAGATTTTTGGCCCAGGCAACGCGTATGTGACCGAAGCCAAACGTCAGGTTAGCCAGCGTTTAGATGGTGCGGCGATCGATATGCCGGCCGGTCCATCCGAAGTATTGGTGATTGCCGATGAAGGTGCTACGCCCGCTTTCGTGGCATCCGATTTGCTGTCGCAGGCGGAACACGGCCCGGATTCGCAGGTGATTCTGTTGACGCCTTCGCTGCAACTGGCCGAAGGTGTGGCGCAAGCGGTTGAAGAGCAGCTGGCGCAGCTGCCACGCGCCGCTACCGCGCGTCAGGCGTTAGAGAGCAGCAGACTGATTGTGCTGCGCGATTTGGATCAGTGCATCGAGATCTCCAATCTGTACGGTCCTGAGCACTTGATCATTCAGACGCGCCAACCGCGCGATCTGGTAGAAAGCATCACCAGCGCCGGTTCGGTGTTCCTTGGCGACTGGTCACCGGAATCGGCGGGCGATTACGCTTCAGGCACCAACCACGTGCTGCCGACCTACGGTTACACCGCCACCTGTTCCAGCCTCGGCCTGGCCGATTTCCAGAAACGTATGACGGTGCAAGAGCTGACGCCGCAAGGCTTCCTCAATCTTGCCGCAACGATTGAAACGCTGGCTGCCGCCGAGCAGCTGGAAGCCCATAAAAATGCCGTTACCCTGCGTGTTGCCGCGCTGAAGGAGCAAGCATGAGCCTGAATATTGAAGAGTTAGCGCGCGCCAACGTGCGAGCGCTGACGCCGTATCAATCGGCGCGTCGTCTGGGTGGTAACGGTGATGTGTGGCTGAACGCTAACGAATTCCCGCTGCCGGTACCGTTTGAGCTGTCGCAGCAAACGCTGAATCGCTATCCGGAATGCCAGCCGAAGATTGTCATCGAGCGTTACGCCGCTTACGCCGGTTTGACGCCGGAGCAGGTTCTGGTGAGCCGCGGCGCGGATGAAGGTATCGAACTGCTGATGCGTGCCTTCTGTGAGCCGGGCAAAGATGCCATTCTGTTCTGCCCGCCAACCTATGGCATGTACAGCGTCAGTGCGGAAACCATCGGCATCGAATACCGCACCGTGGCGGCACTCGATGACTGGCAGCTGAATCTGCCGGCAATTGCTGACCAGCTCGACGGCGTGAAAGTCGTCTATATGTGCAGCCCGAACAATCCGACCGGCAACTTGATCAATCCCGATGACATTCGCAAATTGCTGGATATGACCGCCGGTAAAGCGTTGCTGGTAGCCGATGAGGCCTATATCGAGTTCTGCCCGGAAGCGACGCTGGCGGGCTGGCTGCAGGAGTATCCGCACTTAGTGATTCTGCGCACGCTGTCCAAAGCCTTTGCGCTGGCCGGTTTACGCTGCGGCTTTACCCTGGCGAACAAGCCGGTGATCGATCTGCTGCTGAAGGTGATTGCGCCCTATCCGCTCGCCACGCCTGTGGCGGATGTGGCCGGACAAGCGCTGAGCGAGCAAGGTATTGCGCTGATGCGTCAGCACGTTGCCGAGCTGAACGCCAATCGTGCCTGGCTGTTTGAACAGTTGCCGCAGATTAGCGTGGTGCAGCAGGTGTTCCCGAGCGAAACCAACTACATACTGGCGCACTTCACTGATTCGCCAAAAGTGTTTAAAACGCTGTGGGATCAAGGCATTATTCTGCGCGACCAAAACAAAAACCCCGGCCTTGCGGGATGCCTGCGCATCTCCATCGGCACCCGTGAAGAGTGCGAGCGCCTGATCGCCGCGCTGCAAGCCTTATCAGTGGAGCAAGCATGAGTCAGAAGATCCTTTTTATCGACCGCGACGGCACCATCATTTCTGAGCCACCCACCGATTATCAGGTGGATCGCATGGAGAAGCTGGCGTTTGAGAAGAACGCCATTCCTGCGCTGCTGGCGTTGCAGGAAGCGGGTTATCAACTGGTGATGATCACCAATCAGGATGGCCTCGGCACCGCTAGCTTCCCGCAGGCCGATTTCGACGGCCCGCACAACCTGATGATGCAGATTCTCAGCTCACAAGGCGTGAATTTCAGCGACATCCTGATCTGCCCGCATATGCCGGAAGATAACTGCGATTGCCGCAAGCCGAAGACTAAAATGGTTGAAGCCTGGCTGGCCGCTGGTGCGATCGATACCGCTAACAGCTACGTGATTGGCGACCGCCTCACCGATATCCAGCTGGCGCAGAACATGGGCATTCAGGGCCTGCGTTACGGCGCGGAAGGCGAAGACTGGGATGCGATTCAGGCGCGTCTGACCAAGCGCGATCGTTATGCGCTGGTGCAGCGCAACACCAAAGAGACGCAAATTAAAGTCGAAGTGTGGCTGGATCGCGAAGGCGGCAGCAAAATTAACACCGGCGTCGGTTTCTTTGATCACATGCTGGACCAGATTGCAGTGCACGGCGGCTTCCGCATGAACATTGATGTTAAAGGCGATCTCTACATCGACGATCACCACACCGTGGAAGATACCGGTCTGGCGCTCGGCGAAGCGCTGCTGAAAGCGCTGGGTGACAAACGTGGCATCGGCCGTTTCGGCTTCGTGCTGCCGATGGATGAGTGCCTGGCGCGCTGCGCGCTGGATATCTCCGGCCGCCCGCACATCGAATTCAAAGCCGAGTTCAGCTACCAGCGCGTGGGCGATCTCAGCACCGAGATGGTCGAGCACTTCTTCAGCTCCCTCTCCTACGCCATGATGAGCACGCTGCACCTGAAAACCAAAGGCCGCAACGATCACCATCGTGTGGAAAGCCTGTTTAAAGCCTTTGGCCGCACGCTGCGCCAGGCGATTCGCGTGGAAGGCAACACCTTGCCGAGCTCGAAAGGAGTGCTGTGATGAACGTGGTGATCCTCGATACCGGCTGCGCCAACCTATCGTCGGTGAAGTGGGCCATTGAGCGCCTCGGCTACACGCCGCAGGTGAGCCGCGACCCGGATGTGGTGCTGCATGCCGACAAGCTGCTGCTGCCCGGCGTTGGCACCGCGCAGGCAGCGATGAACCAGCTGCAGGAGCGCGATCTTATCGATCTGATCAAAGCCTGTACTCAGCCGGTTCTCGGCATTTGCCTTGGCATGCAGCTGCTCGGTCGCGGGAGCGATGAAAACGGCGGCGTAACCACGCTCGGGCTGGTTGATGAGCCGGTCACGCTGATGGACACGCAGGATTTACCGCTGCCGCACATGGGCTGGAACCAGATCACCGCCAAAGCGGGCCATCATCTGTTCCGCGACATTCCCGATGGCAGCTACTTCTACTTCGTGCACAGCTACGCCATGCCGGTGAATGCGGCCACCATCGCGCAGTGCGATTACGGTCATCCGTTCACTGCTGCCCTGCAGAAAGATAACTTCTTCGGCGTGCAGTTCCACCCGGAGCGTTCGGGCAAAGCAGGCGCGCAGTTGCTGAAAAATTTCCTGGAGATGTGATGATTATCCCCGCATTAGATTTAATCGACGGCAAAGTGGTGCGCCTGCATCAGGGCGATTACGGCCAGCAGCGCGATTACGGTAGCGATCCGCTGCCGCGCTTACAGGATTACCAACGTCAGGGCGCTGAAGTGCTGCATCTGGTGGATTTGACCGGCGCGAAAGACCCGGCCAAACGCCAGATTCCCCTGCTCACCACCTTACTGCGCGGCGTGAACGTGCCGGTGCAGGTTGGCGGCGGCATCCGCAATCGCGATGACGTGGCGGCGCTGCTGGCAGCGGGCGCTACGCGTGTGGTAGTGGGTTCCACCGCGGTGAAGCAACCGGAAGAAGTAAAAAGCTGGTTCAGCGAGTTTGGCGCGGACGCCATCGTGCTGGCATTGGATGTGCGCATTGATGCCAACAACCGCAAAGAAGTGGCGATCAGCGGCTGGCAGGAAGCGGCGGGCGTAACGCTGGAAGAGGTAATCGGCTGGTATCAGCCGGTTGGCCTCAAACATGTGCTGTGCACCGATATTTCGCGTGACGGTACGCTGAGCGGCTCCAACGTCGAACTGTATAAAGAAGTCTCTGCGGCCTTCCCGGACATCGCTTTCCAATCTTCGGGTGGCATCGGTTCGCTGGATGACATCGCGGCGTTACGCGGCAGCGGCGCGCAGGGCGTGATCGTTGGTCGCGCTTTACTGGAAGATAAATTCACGGTGGCGGAGGCGATTGCATGCTGGCAAAACGGATAATTCCTTGTCTTGATGTGCGTGACGGGCAAGTGGTGAAAGGCGTTCAGTTCCGCAACCACGAAATCATCGGCGACATCGTGCCGCTGGCGCAGCGCTATGCGCAGGAAGGAGCGGATGAGCTGGTGTTCTACGATATCACCGCCTCATCGGATGGCCGCGTCGTGGACAAAAGCTGGGTCTCGCGCGTAGCGGAAGTGATTGATATTCCTTTCTGCGTGGCGGGCGGCATTAAGAGCGAAGAAGACGCGGCGCGCATTCTGCAGTTCGGTGCCGACAAGATTTCGATAAACTCGCCGGCATTAGCCGATCCTACGCTGATTACACGCCTGGCCGATCGCTTTGGCGTGCAGTGCATCGTGGTAGGTATCGATACCTGGTTTGACGAAACGAGCGGCAAATATCACGTCAATCAGTACACCGGCGATGAAGCGCGCACCAAAGTGACCACGTGGGAAACCCTCGATTGGGTGCAGGAAGTGCAGAAGCTGGGCGCAGGCGAAATCGTCCTCAACATGATGAACCAGGATGGCGTGCGTAACGGCTACGATCTGGTGCAGCTGAAGAAAGTGCGCGATGTCTGCAAAGTGCCGCTGATCGCTTCTGGCGGCGCAGGCACCATGCCGCACTTCCTCGAAGCCTTTGAGCAGGCGAACGTCGATGGTGCGCTGGCGGCTTCGGTGTTTCACAAACAAATTATCAATATCGGCGAGTTGAAAAACTTCCTGATCGACAACGGTGTGGAGATTCGCGCGTGTTAACTGCAGAACAACTGGCCAGGCTGGATTGGGTCAAAACCGCGGGCATGATGCCCGTTATCGTCCAGCACAACGTCTCCGGCGAAGTGCTGATGCACGGTTATATGAATGAAGAAGCGCTGCATAAAACCCTCAGCGAGGGCAATGTCACCTTCTTCTCTCGCACTAAAAATCGTTTATGGACCAAAGGCGAAACCTCGGGCCACTTCCTGCAAGTGGCGAGCATTACGCCGGATTGCGACAACGATACCTTGCTGGTGCTGGCGAATCCGATTGGCCCAACCTGCCATCTCGGCACATCCAGCTGCTTCTCACCGGCCGCGCCAGACTGGACGTTCCTTTATCAGCTCGAACAGTTGCTGGCTTCACGCAAAACTGCCGATCCAGAGAGTTCGTATACCGCGAAGCTGTACGCCAGCGGCACCAAGCGTATCGCGCAGAAAGTGGGTGAAGAAGGCGTGGAAACCGCTTTGGCAGCAACGGTTAATGATCGTCACGAGCTGACCAATGAAGCGTCTGATTTGCTGTATCACCTGATGGTGCTGCTGCAGGACCAGGAGCTGGATTTGAGCACCATCATCAATAATCTGCGTGCGCGTCATAAATAACTTTCCGTAGGGTCGTCATTCATGGCGACCAATCTTCCAGGTGCGCATGAATGCGCACCCTACGCTATTCATCAGCATGGAAAACACCATGACCACACATGAAAAACTGATCGCCCTGCTCGACCAGCATCAGGCGCGTTATCGCGTGATGGAACATGAAGCGACCGGCAAGTGCGAAGCGGTGGCGGCGATTCGCGGAACTGAAGTTGGGCAAGGCGCGAAAGCGCTGGTGTGTCATGTAAAAGGCAACGGCATTAAGCAACATGTGCTGGCAGTGCTTCCTGCCGATCAGCAAGCGGATCTCAGCAAAGTTGCTGCAGCGGTTGGTGGTCGACGTGCTTCACTGGCCTCACCGGCAGAAGTGGATGCGCTGACCGGCTGCGTGTTTGGTGCTATTCCGCCATTTAGCTTCCATCCGGATTTGCAGCTGGTGGTCGATCCTCTGCTGTTTGAACGTTATGACGAAATCGCCTTTAATGCCGGATTGCTGGAGCAATCGGTGGTGCTGAATGTTGCGGATTACCAGGCGCTGCATAATGGTAACGTGATGAAAATAATCCTCTAATTGCCTTGCCCAGCCCTGAGCGGTACTCTTCGTAACTCAACATCACATCAAAAGAAGACCGATATTATGGCAATTTCTCGTTTAACCGCCCGCCTGCGTCAGACGCTGGCGCTGGCTGTGCTGGCAGGTTGCGCATTTGGCGCGCAGGCAAAAATTGATCAGGTGCGTTTCGCGGTTGATCCTACCTATCCTCCTTTCGAATCCAAAACCCCGCAGGGCAAACTGGTCGGTTTTGATATCGATCTTGGCAATGCGCTGTGTGAGCAGATGCAGGCCAAATGCGTGTGGGTGGAAAGCCAGTTCGATGGCATGATCCCGGCGCTAAAAGCGCGTAAGTTCGACGCTATCCTGTCTGATATGGGTATCACTGAAGAACGTCTTAAGCAGATTGATTTCACCGTGCCGCTGTACGACACCCATACGCAGCTGATTGCGCGTAAAGGTTCTGGCCTGCTGCCAACCGCTGAATCGCTGAAAGGCAAAACCGTGGGCGTTGAGCAAGGCACCGTGCAGGAACGCTATGCGCTGGCCAAATGGCAGCCGCATGGCGTGCAGGTTGTACCTTATGGCGATCAGGCACAGGTTGAGAGTGATTTGATTTCGGGTCGACTCGACGTGGTGTTTACCGATGCCGCTCAAGCCGCAAATGGCTTCCTGAAACATCCGCAGGGCAAAGACTTCGAATTAGCAGGCCCGATTGTACAGGACCCAATTATCGGTCCGGGCACTGCGATTGGTCTGCGTAAAGGCGACACCGAATTGAAAACCGCGCTGGATAAAGCGTTTGCCGAGCTTAAGAAGAACGGCACTTTCGATAAGATTCAGAAACAGTACTTCGCGACTGACATCTCCATTCAGCAGTAATCTTTTGGGCGGCTTTTTTGCCGCCCTTTTCGCACTCGGCACTATAATTCCATCAGAAAATAAATCAGGCGTCGCTGAATGCGTGCCATGAATAAAGGACATCGATAGCGTTATGCAACAACAACATCATCCTCTATTAAGCGCCTCGCTGGGCACGCAACGCGAAATTGTCAGCTTCCACTTCGGCACCGATTCGCAGCAACGCGTCTACATTCAGGCTGCGCTGCACGGCGATGAGCTGCCCGGAATGGCGGTGGCGTGGTATTTGAAACAGAAGCTATTAGCGCTGGAATCTGCGGGTCAGCTCAAAGCCAAAATCACTCTGGTGCCGGTCGCTAATCCTTTAGCGATGGGACAACACTGGCACGGTAGCCATCTCGGGCGTTTCCATACGCTTTCAGGACAAGATTTCAACCGCCGCTTCCCGGCATTGGGTGAAGCCTTAGTTGAAGAGCTTGCAGGTTCACTGACGCAGAGTGAATACGAAAATAAGCGTCTAATTCGGGAAGCGATTGATCGTCATTACCGTGAGCGTATTGCCCGCACTGAACTTGATTCCCAGCGCTTTACGTTGATGCGTATGGCCAGCCAGGCGGATTTAATGATTGATTTGCATTGCGACTGGGATGCGCTGCCGCATCTGTACACTACGCCGCACGCGTGGCCAGACATCGAACCGCTGGCGCGCTGGTTAGGCAGTGAAGTGCAATTGCTGGCGCAGATTTCTGGCGGCGAGCCGTTTGATGAGGCTTGCTGTGAACCGTGGCTAACGTTGGCTGAACGCTTTGGCGATGAGTATCCTATGCCGCGGGGTTTGCTGCCGGTGACTCTAGAATTACGCGGTGTGGCGGATGTATCGCCTGAAATGGCGGAAAAAGATGCTGACGCGATTATCAATGCGCTAATTGAAGGTGGTTATATTGCCGGTGAAGTCGGCGAATCCCCTGCCCTGATTCATCCGGCGACGGAGCTGGCGGGATGTGAGTATATCCATGCGGCGCAATCTGGGTTGGTGTTGCATCGTCGTAAGTTGGGTGAGTGGATTAAGGCGGGGGAAGTGGTGGCTGAGGTTGTTGATCCTATTACTGACCAGGTGATGCCGCTGGTGGCAGAGTATGGCGGCGTGCTGTATGCGAGGAATTTGACCAAGTTTGTCACGGCGGGGATGTTGGTGGTGCGGTTGGCTGGGGAGAATGCTGGGAGACGTGGGGAGTTGTTGGTTCTGTAAACTAATACATTTTCAAATGAGTACATTGAAGGCAAAAGAGACCTTTACTGCATGTATGAATATTGAAATGTTGTTATTTGGTAACAGATGAAAAATATAAGTGTTAAGGAATTGCAACACAACTGATTTGATATCATAATGTAATGGTTATGTTAACTCCCCTCGACTAATCATTGCTTGGTAATAAAATGAACAAAGAACTGCATTCGCTGCGCGGTATAGCAATAATAATGATAGTTTTTCTTCATTCAGGGGTATTATATACAGAATCTTACTCTCATTTTTATAAATGGATCCAATCACATTCTGACACTGAGACAGGAGTAGAACTTTTATTTGTATTAGCAGGTTTTTTTCTAACCAAAACACTTTTTAAAATAAACCTTAATGAGAGAGTTAATTTCAAACACTCACTTAGAGAAACGGTAAAATTAATTAAAAAGAAAATCTATCGATTATTTCCTGCAATGTTATTTTGGATATCAATCCCTCTGATTTTTTCTTTATTTACCACAGATGGCGTTTGGCTAGATACTTTAGTAATGACGGAAAAATTTTTCGCATCCATTTTCTTTATACGCAATTTTACAGAAGGGCATCATCCCTCAGCATTTGGATATATGTGGGCGCTTGCATTAGAAATGCAATATTTCATATTATTTACTTTTTCCTTTTTTTATTTAGGTAAAAAGTGGTGCTTTTACATAGCCTGCAGCATTATCTTTATAAATAGTTTTTACAGGATACCTACTAATGAAAACATGTTCATGTTTAGATTCGATTCATTATTAGGTGGATATGTTATTTATATTATTCATAACAGTCTTGACGTCGCTAAGATGAAACTCAGTTCAACTAGCATATATAAGAAAACTTTAGTCACAGCAATTCTTATTTTTTCATTGATAACATGCGCACGCTATTTTGATAGTATGAGTGCATTTAAATTTACCGCTGCGACTATCATTTCAATGACTATGGTGTTAATTGCCTCATTAGAAATTAACTTTTTCTCAACCATTAACTCTAAAATAGTAAATTCAATAGCAGACCGTAGTTATTCATTATATTGTTGCCATATCCCGTCTTGGTTTGTTGTTATAACCATCTACAAATCCCTAAACTTTGATCAGTCATATATGTGGATTTGCCAATTGCTTTCAATGCTAATATTCACTGAATTAACATACAGATACATTGAAAACATTGCCCAATATTCTTTTCTCAAGAAAGGTATATTGAGCAGGAAGAACAGTTACTTACAAAAAAATTAATGAACTCAATATCCTAACCGAGAGTTTAAATCAGCCAAACCGCTTGTCTGGAAGAATGATTCTGCATCATCATTCCAGATACTTTGCCAGTTTGACCGGCTACCAGAATATGTTGGATTGACCTTACCATACTGTAAGCGTAATGCTGAAGATAGATCATTTGAGAATCCACTTCGAACCTGTTCGAGTTTGAGCTTATTGGTATCACTGAAAACACCTTCGCACATTTCTTCATAGGTCAAATCGATGCTATCTTTATCCATTAGCATCATCTCGCCAATTTGCTTGATATGTGATATTTCAAATTGAGAATAAGTCAATAAAAATCCAACAAACCTGGATTGTTCACTAAAAGAACGCCAATGTAAATCGAACTCACCAAAAGGTTTGACTTTACTGAGTTTAAAACGATAAAGACTGACGAGGACATCCCTCAGATTTCGACGCAAATTAAAGACTGTAACTTTCTGTTGATGCATTTTTATTATTGAGTCATATTCTTCTACATGTCCTACAGCAATTCTACCATTTAACATTTGGGTGACATAATGAACTGGACAGGCAATCCTTACTTGTCCAGGATTAACATGAATTTCATGATCAGGAAGATTGCGAAAATCATCAACAACATCATGCCCGGTTAAATGAAGACGGGTTGAATCAACACCAAGCTTTTTTAATGCATCTTCTAAAAAATACGTACCAGATTTTGGTATACTATTTACGAAAAAACCCGAGTTATTAAATGTATTGTTCTTATCATAAAATTCGAATTTTATGAGCGGCAAAAGATAGAATGGCCATTTATTACCTTCGCCATGGCCTAACCAATAATCATTATAATATTGGAAGCGGCTAGTTACTTCTCCTATATTATTTAACAAGCAAAGCTCGTTGTTATCCATTTTCCAAGAAAATTCGTTTTGATTACTATATCCATAAAGCTCGCCATTTGGCTTAAAAATAACTTGCCCATAGTTTTGATGGGACTGAGACCCAAAAGAATAAATAACATTTCTATCTAACATCACTTTATTTTTTTCCACGCAATGGCTGCCATTCTTTCGTGATTTCAGTTTAAAAAAACTCATAATCAACCCGTGTTAAAAAAAAGCCCGACGTCGTCGGGCTTTTATTATTAATCTAACCATTCAGTGTGGAATGTACCTTCTTTGTCGATACGCTTATATGTATGGGCACCGAAGTAATCACGTTGAGCCTGAATCAAGTTAGCTGGCAGAACTTCTGAGCGATAACTATCATAATAAGCAATCGCAGCCGAGAAGGTAGGTGTTGGAATACCACTTTGAATCGCATAAGACACTACATCACGCAGCGCTTGCTGATATTGGTCTGCAATATTCTTAAAGTAAGGATCCAACAGAAGATTGGCGATATTTTCATCAGTCACATACGCATCCGTGATTTTCTGCAGGAACTGCGCACGAATGATGCATCCCGCTCGGAAAATCTTCGCAATCTCACCGTAATGCAGATTCCAGTTGTTCTCTTCGGAAGCAGCACGCAATTGAGAAAAGCCCTGAGCATAAGACACAATCTTCCCAAGGTAGAGTGCACGGCGAACTTTTTCAACAAACTCAGCTTTATCTCCAGTGAAGGCTTTAGCTTGCGGGCCACTGAGAACTTTTGAAGCTGCAACACGTTGAGACTTCAAAGACGATAAATAACGAGCAAATACAGATTCAGTGATAAGAGAAAGTGGCTCACCAAGATCCAAAGAACTTTGGCTGGTCCATTTACCCGTGCCTTTATTAGCTGCTTCATCAAGAATCACATCAACTAAATATTGACCATCTTCATCTTTCTTGGTGAAAATATCTTTGGTGATGTCAATCAGATAGCTACTAAGTTCACCATTATTCCATTCAGTGAAGGTTTTAGCCAATTCTTGATTGTTAAGACCGAGTGCGCCTTTAAGCAGAGCATATGCTTCAGCAATAAGCTGCATGTCACCGTATTCAATGCCGTTGTGTACCATCTTCACATAATGACCAGCACCATTTGGTCCAATGTAAGCTACACAGGCTTCACCATCTTCAGCACGTGCAGCAATTTTATCAAGGATTGGCGCAACTAACTCGTAAGCTTCTTTCTGACCACCTGGCATAATTGAAGGACCTTTCAAAGCTCCCTCTTCTCCGCCAGAAACTCCGGTACCTATAAAGTTGAAGCCTTGATCAGATAATTCTTTATTGCGACGAATAGTATCTTTATAGTACGTATTGCCACCATCGATCAGGATATCTCCCTTATCCAGATGAGGTGTCAATGACTCAATAGTCTTATCAGTTGCTTCACCCGCTTGTACCATCAACAGAATACGGCGTGGCTTTTCCAAAGATTCAACAAACTCTTCAACAGTGTAAAAAGGCGCCAGTTTTTTACCTTGGTTATCTGCGATGACTTCATCAGTCTTTTCACGTGAACGGTTGAAGATAGATACGGTATAGCCACGGCTCTCAATGTTGAGAGCTAAATTACGACCCATTACTGCCATACCTACAACACCGATTTGTTGCTTAGACATTATACGCTCCTGAATATGAGTTTACGTAAATCACAGACATGATATACAAAATTCGATTTACTATGTAGCAGAGTGAGCTAAATCCTGAAAATTCAGTCAAATCAAAATGTAGAAGAATTAACCAATGTGTTAATCCCGTCTGAAAATCTCTCTCCATGAAGAAAGTTTGCTTTTTTCCTCCCTGAACTTCAACACTTTCACCTTCAACGATTTATTGTTAATACGCATGACCAGATTCATTTTAAAGAATTTAATAAGTATCGACCAAGATCTGAAATAATCGAAACGGTATATTCTGTATATCTGAGAACCTTGGTAAACATGCATTTCCTTCACACCAGTAAAGTTCATAATGCTTCTTCTGAACCCACCTAGGGTTGAACGAGTTCCGCGTGAAATTCCAAAACCCTGTTGTAATATTAAGAGCAAAAGAGTCTTAAGCTTCCCCATCCTACGGTCTTCATAACCAGTATAATCAGCGTTATAAACTGGGATTTGTTCCATTTTATTCTTTAGTTCTGCAAACAATTCTTTATGAAGCGTATCCGCGTCTTGTAAATATACTTCGTTAATAAGATGTTCAAGTGCCAAAAGGTTAAACTCAGCAGAAACATAATCAAAAACAAGAATGTTTTTTATAAACTTTTTAACGATGAACTTCTTCCTCAAATTACGATGACTAGAATCATAAAGGTAAGAAATGAGCACTAAGTTTCTGCATAAATAGTAATCTTCCATTATTTCGTTATATTTTTTTATAAATGGTTCATGCCAGACACATATCCCATTTACGGAAATTATTTTTCGTGCACAACGCGTGGAATATTCGACGTCATCACCACGGACAAAAATAGGCAACGGCAAATCAAACTCTTTTATTTCTTTGACCGGAATTACACAATACCACCAACCAGCTAATCCTTTATGAGGCATTACGATTGCATTTGAAATAGCATCAGCTTTAGAACGAGTGTCGTTAAAGTGTCCGAAATGAACAAAGCCACCATCGGTTAACAGACTGTTCCTTTCATATTGAAGCCAGCTCTCCTCTAGTGATAACATTGAACCAGAGATGAAATGATCACTGTATTCTTGCTTCAAGCCTTTCAGAAGATAAATTGTCTTATCAATTACACCTTTATGTAAATGAATATCATCATCAGCTAAAATTATATGGGTAAAACTATCCTGGTCTAAAGCGGCCACCATTGCTCGTGTGAATCCACCAGCTCCACCCAGATTTCTATTTTTAATTACTTCAAAGTTATTTGGAAACTCAATATTGTAATCAGGTCCATTATTTGAAATAAAAAACTTAATATCATCGCAACCAATAAATTTACTGGCAACCTCGTCAACAAATTTTTTAACGAAGGGTTCACGATTAAATGAACAAATACAGTATGCTACTTTTACATTTTTAGGCTTATTATTATTAGCGCATACAGAAATTTCTTTTATTTCAGTATCATCAATTGCTGTGATTTTAACATAAAGTGCATCACATTGAATATTATTGTCAACTAAAATATCAGTATCAAAGTTATCTTCCAAATGAACGGAAGTTACAAATGACTCAAATGTATAGTGATCATTCTTTGTTATTGAAATGACTTCAACCATACAATTACCATGACCAATAATTCGGAATTTATAGTCAGAGTAATCAGTTAATGCGAATATTTTATTTTTAGCAAATAAGTTATGATACGTATCAGTGCTTATCCAGCTATTTTCTTTTAATGAAAGACTATCAACTTTAACAAATACATTGCCAGAATGTCTCAGAAAAGATGACGTATCTTCCGCTGAAAAGGAGCGAGGGAAAGTAATTGGGAATAAGATATTATTTGATTTCATTAGTTATATACTTCCTCAAGCTGTCATTAATTTCTCTTTCAACACGTTTAACACCAAATAACTTATCTTTTTGATTATACGGAATCCAAATATTCCCCCCATCCGTAAAACTAAGCTCTGGCACACTTCCTGAAATTACTTGATTTATTTTCTTAGGAGTGATTTTATAAAACCTACTTTTAAAAAGTACAAGGTTTATATAATGCTTTATCTTTTCTTTTGATGGCAGAGGCGAAGAATCAATAGTTGCGAACACTTTCCACAGCAAAGCATCGAATATATGAACTTCAGAATAGATATAAGGGAAAGAGCATGGCTTAACTCCAAGGGCATGTGCAAAAGAAGAAAAATAGAATTCTTCACGAGGGTAAAATGCAGTAGAACTTTCAACAACTGAATATTTTTTTAATATAGTATTGATCTCTTTCAACAGACCAAACTCATACATTGAGCCTTCAATTTGAGAGGCAACTATTCTCCCGCTCCCAACTCGCGCCAACGATTTTTGGAACTCAATATCTCTATCAAGAGCAACCCCAGTAGGCCACCAATAACCATTGCGATCTACATATCGAGTATGGAAAATATTTTTCTTATGAGAAAGATGATCATCAAGACCATGCTTAACTAACATATCATTTGATGAGTGGAATATCACATTATCCGAATCATCCACCCCAATAGTTTCTAAAAAGTCAATATTACTGAGATGTGCATTAATAATACTCCCCCATGCTGTTTTAACTGATGATGGATTTATTAAAACATCATCAGTTAATGCATTCTTTGAAATTAATGCCAAAAGTTCATTTTTGGTGAAACTTGACGTTAATGATAAGTGAAGTACTATTTTACCATTTAGGTATTTTTTTAAATTAACTAATTGATTTATTATTACTTCTGGTTTTTCATGAACAGGAATTGAAATATATATCATTGATTACACCTTAAAATCCATTTTAAGGAAAGCCTCATACTCTTGTGGAACACCACAAAAAATCAAGTCATCCATTTCAATAATATCAATAGCTACATAAGCATCTGAGGATATTAATTTATTATATAATGGTGCTACATACTTTTCGTTGTTTACGATAAATGAATTATCCGATTCGGTATTTTTATAAACATCTAAGAAAGTAGATACCTTATCAAAATTATAAAGACCATCACTGCAATATTCTGATATCCGTTCCTTCTCAGACACTTTTATGACTTTACCATTACTATCTGTAGCCGCAAATGACCAATGTTCTCCCTCACCCGTGAAGACTTCGAGATAGTTTTGAGATTTACCTAAAGGCCTAACAAATGGTTTTGTTCTAATAGTATCAATATTGAAGATTGTAAGCGGTTCATCATGCTTAGCTGTTGAGTTCATTAAACCTAAATATACAGTCTCAGCTTGACCCGAAGTCATTTCATCAAGAATTACACATTCATAATTATTAAAAGAAATTGATGAAAAATAATCATTGATGAACATCTCAGTATCGTAATAATCTTTTTTTATTACAAACAAAAGCTTTTCATTTAGTTTTTCAGAACTATCTAAAAAGCTTTTAACTACCCAGTGAAAAACATTTTTAGAGTGAGCTTCAAGCATATACTTGGGTTTTAAATAGCCATCCTTGAAGAAACGACTGCTCATACCAACCATAGGAAAAACGATCATTCAACATCCTCTAAAAGAATAAATAAACGGAGGGCATTCGATAAAAATGCTTTCTGTCTAATTGAGCTATCATAATGTAGTGGTAACATAGACAAAAAAAGTAAAATCACTATCTCAATAACGCAATACTTTTTAATGTCTACCACATTAAGAATTGAAGCAATAGTATCTAAATCTAATGTATTTTTCTCTTCAAGTTGAAATTCAATTTCATGTTGACTAAAGGTAATTTCATATCTTTGAGAAATAATACAATCATAGTAGCCAATATATGAATGTAACATTTTGGCTAAATCATATCTTAAATCACCATAAATAGTGAACTTTTCGTTGAAGTCCATTGCTCGAGGATCGATTACTTTTATGGATTCGCTTCTGAAATCAAAAAATATATTACTAAAACAAAAATCACCATGAAGAATTGCTGGAACAGGATTCGAATTCATCACTCTGGAAATACATATGTCCATTATTTCATTAACAGACGGCATTTTATTTTTATTGAATGTAATTTTCAGATCAGGATTGAAATTATTTTCTTGGCAATATTTTTTTAATCGATGTTTAGATTTTTCAATGTAGATTGAATTTAAATAACCATCCACATTAAAATTATCTGGCCATTTCTCTAAAATACATTTTTTAAGATACTCATTGCATGAATTTAAAATGCTAGCCCAAGACTTAGTCGGCAAGTTGCCAAAAACAAATAGTTCACTCAATGAACAAAGATTCAAATATTCGGTTCTATACCCTTGGCAGCCATTTTTAGGACTCCTGAAATCGCCTAAATATTGAGGGGTAAATATTTTCAGATAAAATGGGATCGAAGAAAACCATTTTGCTTCTGCAGTTATTTTGTTTGTATGAGTACTAGTTTTTTCAACAATATTATTTTCAATGGTAAGATGATTAAATGCTCTTTCCGTTGTAAATTTGGTTCGTGATTTGTAAAACGTCTGGGAGTGTCCGAAATCATACCAGTTTCTAACACTATGCTGTTTTATTTTTAAATGATTATCGGAATAAGCATTAAGTGCTTCAAGAAAATCACCTTTTTTCAATGCAATGTAGCGAACCAATTCTTTTGCAGAGGAAACACTGAAATAACCATTATAGACAAGGTCTTTGTTTTTATTTTTCTCGACGTTATACCAGTGGTAATTCGATGAAGTATACGAAACACCAACCACATCGGAAAGGCTATAAATTTCATCATCTTCAATAACAGTATCGCCATAAAGTATTGATATTTTTCCAAGCGGTCCAGAAATGTTTATACAATATTGAATGGCTTCACCAATTGTAAACTCATTGGGTACGCGAATAACTTCCAGTCCTAACTCTGCCAACCTCTTTTGATCGAAATCGGGGATTTCATAATCATATGGGAGAGATATTATCTTACTCGAAAAATCACCTACACAACTCTTAACTTGGTGTTCATAAAGTCGCTTCCCACCTAGAGGGAGAAATGCAGGGGGAATACGTCCAATTTCTGATGTTAACTCACTTTCGATATAATCACTCGAACAGATTAATAGCATGCTATTCCGCCTCTATAAGTTTCACTATTTCCGAATAACTAAGATTCACAAACTCACTAGGGCGAATAGCACGGTCATCAACATAAAAGCCATCTTTCCCACACCACGGTTTTCCTACGAAAATTTCATCATAAGGAACACCGTGCTTTTCTAACCACTCAATTATTTTAGGAAGCGTATGAACATTAATTAAACCCACATTGCCTTTATATGAACGCATATTCCTTGCTGTGTAAATTACAATACGAAAACCCAAATTTTTGTAGTTTCTTAAGGTGTCTACAACATCTAACCTTGGTAGTTCTTCTTCATAACCCTCGCTTCCGCCCTGTGTGAGGGTTTTGTCTAAATCCATCACTATTGTTTTATTTTCTGACATGATTGTGGTTCTCACTCATAATATTATTGTACAGACAAATTGTTTCATTAATGATAATTTTAGAAGAGTATCTTTCAACTGCAGTTTTCCTGGCAGAATTACCTAGCATTAATCTTAATTCTTTATTAAGTATTAATTCTCGAATCCTTTCTTTAAACTCTGCCAAATCACCTGTTCTAACCAGAATACCATTAAGCTTATGGCTTATTAGACTCCGACATCCATCAATATCGTATGTAATAGCAGGTCTTCCAGAAGCAAATGATTCAAGTAATATACGAGGGACACCTTCAGGATAAGTTGATGGCAGGGCTACGATGTGGCATGCTGCCAGTAACTTAGGGATTTCATCAGACTTGCCCAACCATTGTATTTGATTATTTCTATGCCATTCGCTAATAGCTGTATGACTTATTGCATCAGGATCATCAGGAACATTAATACCAGCTACTTTTAGATTGATTTTTATATTTAGCTCTTCACGCAGCTCACTGACAACCTGAACTAAATCTGGCAAACCTTTTCTTTTTATCAAACGACTTGCATATAGTATGGTGATTTCTTTAGTTTCTGGTTCAGGCTGTATTTTGAAAACATCACAATCAACTCCAGCACCATTAATAACAAATGCCCTTTCAGTTTGAAAGCCCACTTCTTTCAAAAGATTTTGTTTGTCATATTCATGCTCGAAGCACAAGTAACTTTTTTCATACTTAATAATCCATTTAATACATGGCTTAACAAGTATTTTCAAAACCTTGTCAATTATTGAGCGAGAGTTAAAAATTCGCCCAAGACCAACAAAATTCAGCAAAACTCGATTTTTCGTTAGCCTAGAATAGACCCCACCTATCACCAAACATTTTATTGTGATAGATATTAAAAGATCGGGTTTTATTTTTTTTATTATTTTGTAGCACCTTATTGCATCTAATATAAAACCAATTGGATTGATACTCCTTTCTTTTATACGCGTATCAATACATTTAAATCCTTCAACTGTAAGTTTTTCAACTAATTTCTCATTTCTAAAATTGGCTAAAATGAATACTTCGAATCCTGAGTTTTTTGCTTCTCGTGCACGGTCTATCCAATGAAGATGAAAATACCAATCGGAATTTATTAAATAACAAATTTTTTTCATTCAGTACCAACTAATGGTTTTTCCCACCAACATTTTTAATACCATGCCAAACCCCTTTAAAATAATATTTTAAATACAATAGAATATTATCAGCGGTGTAGCATTTCTCAAAATATTTTAACGCTCTCAAAAACATAGCGACGCCCGAAAAAAAACTATCACTCCCTAAAATAAAACGAGACCTGATCATGTTTCTCATCAAGTAATATACTTTCCATGCAGGAAATTTATTTTCCCCTTGAGAATCCACATCATGGTGAATAATTAATAATGGCTCATAAATTATTTTAATTTTTTGTAATGAAAGCTGATATGAATAAAAAACATCGTCAAAATATATAAATAGATCTTCTCTTATGAGCTCATATGTTTTTTCTAAAACAGATATAGGAATTATGCATCCGACAAATGAAAAAGTCAGCACATCTGTACGCTCATCTGCTCCAGCACAAAAACTAGTTTTATCCTTATAATATGCAATATTTTCCGAAAGTGACTTTGGAATTTTTTTCCAAGGTATATTCATCGCACAAATAATATTGTATTTATCAATAACTTTGCTACAGTAAACAACTGAGTCGCGCTTATTTAAATTTTCAAAGTTTTTAATAAAACTCGCACTGGGCCATGCATCATCATCATAAAAAACGACCCAATCTGTGTTAATATTATTAATTAAATATCTTACTCCATATTTAAAACCACCTGAGCCGCCAACATTATCTGGAGTTCTGATAATATTTAATCGGGGATCCTGCAAAGTATTAAGCCAATCAGATGTTCCATCATTTGAGTCGTTGTCTACGACTACAATATGCTGAAAAGGCAACGCTAAGGTTGCCTCGATGCTTATTTTCAGTTTATCAAGACGATTATAAGTTACGATTAAAGCGGTTATTCTCATCTTACCGAAACCGTAAAGGCCGGCATTGAAGATTTAGTGTCAACAGATTCCAAATATACAGCAGCCGTCTTTAAGGCTTCTGCGATAGTTACATCCATATCCAAATATCTATATGTTCCAAGCCGACCAACAAATGTAACATTTCTCTCTTGTTCAGCAAGCTCAAGATATTTGTTTAACATTTCCATTTCACCCATTTGGCGAATAGGGTAATAAGGGATATCTTTCTCTGTGCAGCTTCTACTGAATTCTTTGTAGCAGACACTTGCCTCGTGCTTTTCCCACGGAGCAAAATATTTATGCTCAGTTATTCTGGTAAAGGGAACATTTTCATCGCAGTAATTCATTACTGCACACCCCTGAAAATCACCTTCATGATAAAACTTTTTAAAATCAAGAGTGCGGTAACCTAGACGTCCAAATTTATATTCATAAAATGAGTCAAGTGCGCCACTAAAAAAAACATGACTATAATTTTCTCTATCATCATTCGAAAAATTGGTTTCCAATTTCACTGTGATATTTTCATGTTTTAGAATTCTCGCAACAATGTCTGTGTATCCATTCTCTGGCATTCCCTGATATTTATGATTAAAGTAGTTATCATCATAATTAAAACGTACAGGTAAGCGTTTAAGAATTGAGGCTGGCAACTCAGCTGGTGACATACCCCATTGCTTGATTGTATATCCTTTAAAAAATGCTTCGTAGAGTTCCTTACCGACAAATTTTAGAGCCTGATCCTCAAAAGTCAGTGCTTCTTTTATATTCTTATCACCTTTAGTTTCAATTAATTTTTTTGCTTCATCAGGTGAACAAGTTGTTCCGAAAAATTGATTAATTGTATGCAAATTAATTGGCAAAGATAGAATACGATCCCCAACTTTAGCTTTAACTCTATTCGTATAAGGCATCATAGTGCAATACTGTGTTATATAATCCCATACTTCTTTATTGTCAGTATGAAATATATGTGGTCCATAAGTATGAACCATAACATTAGTCTTTTCATCCCTCTCGCTGTAACAATTTCCTGCAACGTGGGTGCGACCGTCAATTATTGTAACTTTCAGACCTGCATCTGCTAGTTGTCTACCAATTACAGCACCAGAGAGGCCAGCACCAACTATTAAGACATTTACATTTTTCATCTTTATTTCTCAGCTCATAAATTCTTTGTATTCTTGGATTACTTGCGTACTTTCGCCAATTCTTCTTATTTTATGGTTTTCGATCCAAATTACTTTATCACAAACTTTACTAATATCACCCATACTGTGACTTACGAATAATATGGTGACACCTTTTTTTTTGAATTCATTGATTACATCGATACATTTTTTCTGGAAACTGATATCACCAACAGCTAAAACTTCGTCAATAATGAGTATTTCCGGATCAACCTGCGTAATCACCGAAAACCCCAATTTTGCCAACATCCCACTTGAGTAGACCCTGATAGGTTCATCGATAAATTCACCTAATTCTGAGAACTCAATTATTTCATTAATTTTAGCATTTATTTCTTTTTTTCTCAGTCCAAGCAGCGTCGCATTTAAGCGAATGTTTTCTCGACCAGTTAATTCAGGATGAAACCCTCCGCCTAGTTCAAGCATCGATGCTACGCGGCCTGTAACATTAACTTTTCCTTCACTAGGTTTGATAACTCCAGCAACAAGCCCTAAGGATGTACTTTTACCAGCACCATTTCTACCAATAAGTGCAACCGATTCTCCTTTTTTTATTTGAAAGGAAATATCCTCGATTGCTAAATAGCTTCTACCTGATAATAAACTTAATGCTCTTTTGGGATTGAATATCAGCTCTTTGATTCCTGAGCCAATATGATGATAAAGCGGATAGCGTTTTGTCACCTTATCAAATTCAATTGCTATTGCCATTATAAAATCTCCGCAAAACGATACTTAAGCTTGTTAAATATCCAACCACCTATCAGCATCATTGCAAAAGCATATATATATAGTTCACTAATATATAATAAATCCAAATTCCCATTCATGAACAGATCTCTCCAACAAATAATAAGGAGAGACAACGGATTACCTTCAACAAAGGAACGATATTGTTCAGGAATGAGATCAAGTGAATAAAGTATTGGAGTACAGTAAAACATCAACATTAAGCCTAATGTGATGAAGCGCTCCAAATCACGGAAAAAAAGATTCAAGGTTGACAACATCAGAGATAGGCCAAATGTAAAAATCATTTGAGCTAATGCGATGATAGGTACTCCCCAGAGCCAAGAAATGTGCGGTCTCATATCGTAAATAAGTAAAAAAACGATAATTACAGGGATAGTACAAAGAAAATGAAGAAACTCCATCATTACATTACTTAATGGAATTACTGAACGTGGAAACACTGTTTTCTTAATAATTTGAGCATTAGCTATAAATGCAAATAGCGAATTGTTTGTTGAGCTAGCGAACCATTGCCATGGGAATAATCCGGTAATGAGAAAAATGGTATAATTTGGTATCTGTACTCTCATTACGAGCTTAAAGATAAAATAATAGATCATTGCAAATAACAAAGGGTTTGCAATAGACCAAAGATAGCCGAGGATGCTGCTTTTGTAGCGAACTTTCAATTCTTTTTCAGTAATAACTGAAATAAGATCAAAAAGATATCCAATATTCCGATTCATTTTTCAACTCTGATACTACATAGATTGCTCATAATTTGTGTTTTTGAAAACATGCTACCGCCCCTGGCTCTACAGCTACCAGTCAACTAAAACATCTTTCAGCCAAACTATGAGGAAGGATAATCTACAACATGAAACGTTGCACTTTTTCTGCCCAGCTCACTAAATAACCAAATCTATAGAAAGCAAAAATTTGGTTTTTTTGATTTTAACACCTTATAAAAAAGCATTAAAGGTTAACAAAAGCCTGTGATTGAAAAGCAAAAAAGCCTGTCAAAAGACAGGCTTTAGTTTTACAGCAAAAATATTTATTCAAACCCATCCGGGTTCTTACTCTGCCAGTTCCACGTATCACGCATCATGGCATCAATCCCGCGCGTCACGCGCCAGTCCAGTTCGTTGTTCGCCAGCGTGGCATCTGCCCAGAAAGCAGGCAAATCACCATCACGGCGCGGCTTGAACTCGAACGGAATTGGCTTGCCGGAAGCTTTCTCAAACGCCTTGATCATCTCCAGCACGGAGAAGCCTACTCCGCCGCCGAGGTTGTAGGCTTTGTAGCCTTCAACTTTGGCTAAGTGATCCAGCGCTTTCAGGTGCCCTTCTGCCAGGTCGACAACGTGAATGTAGTCGCGCTGTGCGGTGCCATCTGGCGTATCGTAGTCGTCGCCAAACACGCCCAGCTTCTCCAGACGACCAATCGCCACCTGCGCGATGTACGGCAGCAGGTTGTTTGGAATGCCGGTTGGATCTTCACCGATTTCGCCAGATTCATGCGCGCCAACCGGGTTGAAGTAGCGCAGCGCGATGGCTTTGAAGTTCGGGTCCGCTTTAGCGAAATCGCGCATCACGAATTCGATCATCAGCTTAGAGGTGCCGTACGGGCTGGTCGTGCCGCCTATTGGCGTGGTTTCCACGTAAGGAACCGGTGCATCCGCGCCATAAACGGTCGCAGATGAGCTGAAGATGAAGTTCCACACGCCAGCAGCGCGCATCTCTTCAAGCAGCACCACGGTACCAGCCACGTTGTTTTCGTAGTATTCCAGCGGCATGCGCGTGGATTCGCCAACGGCTTTCAGTGCAGCGAAGTGAATCACGGCGCTGATATCGTTAGTGGCAAACAGGTCACGCAGGCAGGCGCGATCGCGGATATCGCCTTCAACGAACACCGCTTTTTTACCTGACAGCTTTTCCACGCGGTTGATGGCTTCGCGGGAAGCATTGCAAAGGTTATCCAGGACCACAACGTCGTCGCCACGCTCTAACAGCGCCAGCACCGTATGGGAGCCAATGTATCCCGCTCCGCCCGTTACCAAAATAGCCATGTGTACTCCTTTAAACCGCGCTAATGGCGCGGCAGAGAATGAGGAAGCTTATTTCGCCAGGATTTTCTGAATGGATTCGCGGAAATCGCGGCCCTGATCGTTGTTACGCAAGCCGTAAGAGACGAATGCCTGCATATAACCGAGTTTACGACCGCAATCATAGCTGGTTCCAGTCAGCAGTTGCACATCAACCGGCTTCTTCTTGCTCAGGGAGGCGATAGCATCGGTCAGCTGAATACGGCCCCATGCGCCTGGCTCAGTGCGCTCCAGCTCTTCCCAGATATCGGCAGAGAGCACGTAACGGCCAACTGCCGTCAGATCAGAGTCGGTTGAGCCGGCTTCTGGCTTCTCGATAAAGCTGGTGATGGTGCTGATATCGCCTGGGTTATCAATCGGCTCTTCGGTGGTCAGCACGCCGTATTCGGTGAGGTCTTCACCCGGCATGTGTTTCGCCAGCACCTGGCTGTGGCCAGTATCTTCAAAGCGAGCAACCATTGAGGCGAGGTTATAACGCAGGTGGTCGGCGGTAGAGTCATCCAGCAGCACGTCTGGCAGCACCACCACAAATGGGTTGTCGCCAATCATTGGACGCGCGCACAGCACGGAGTGGCCCAGACCCAACGGGTTAGCCTGACGCACGTTCATAATGGTCACGCCCGGCGGACAGATTGACTGCACTTCGCTGAGCAGCTGACGTTTAACGCGTGCTTCGAGCAGCGCTTCCAGCTCGTAAGTGGTATCGAAGTGGTTTTCCACTGCATTTTTGGAAGCATGGGTGACCAGCACAATCTCCTTGATGCCAGCCGCGACGCATTCGTCAACAATGTATTGAATCATTGGTTTGTCGACGATTGGCAGCATCTCTTTCGGAATGGCTTTGGTCGCAGGAAGCATATGCATACCGAGACCCGCAACTGGGATTACTGCTTTAAGCTTGGTCATATTTATTCCATTTCATGAAGTGAATACGTGGGGTCGATTATGCAGGATCGGCCGGTCGAGCAAGTATAATCTTTATCTGAAAAACCGGCACTAACTCTCTGTCACGCCATCAAAAATCGCTAATTTGGCCGGTAAAAATGCCAGGATTCTCATGGGAAATGGATGCGCTAAGCCGCTGAAAAACCGCGAGAGGATGGAACGAGAGTTACGAAGGAAAAGACCAGTGATTTTCAGAAAAGTTAACGTGTAGGAATTGTAAGGTCACCGTTAACGGTGACCCTAAGAAGGTTACAGCCAGCCCTCAAACCATTCCGGCATTACGAACAGGTTGAAGTGGTTTACCAGCATCATCAGCGCCACAAACACCACCGACACTGAAACCCACTGGCGCGCATACGGCATAAAGCGGATGCCAATCACCGGCTTGATGAAGAACGGATGCGCGAAGGCCGAGATCAGCACCTGCGAGATCGACAGCGTCAACGCCACATACAGCACGTTCGGCCAGATGTAGGTTGTCGCCAGCACCGCGACCACCACCAGGCTCGCCACAATGTTCCAGTAGAACTCAACATTGGTGCGACCGTTGGCCTGCGAAATCGCGCCGGTTAAGCCGCCCATCGGACGTAGCATGCCAAACAACAGCATCAGCGGAATCAGATGGTAAACCTGCTCATGCGAAGCGCCATACAGCACGCGCACAATCACCGGTGACAAAATGCCAATCGCCAGATACATCGCGCTGCTGAACAGCATGATGACGAAGGTGCCTTTCAGGAACAGCTTTTTCAGCTGCTCCGGATCGTGCTGCTTCTCAGCAAAGCGCGGCAGCGCCAGACGGTTAATCACCGGCGAAACCAGCTTCAGCGGTTGCAGAATCAGCTCTTTTGCCAGCGAGTAAATCCCCAGCATCTCCGCGCCCATCACTTTACCGACGATCAGCGCATCCGCCTGAGTACGCAGCTGGTTAATGGTCTGCGAACCGAGCTGATACACGCCGTAACGCACCGCACTTACAAAGGTTTTGCCGTCGAATTCCCAGGTCGGACGCCACGATTTCTCGCCGAAGTAAATCATGCAGAGAATACGCGTGAAGGCGTTGATGAACAGGCCAAGAATCGCCGCCGCCACGGTGAGCGAGGTGTAATACAGCATCGCGACAGTACACAGGAACGCGAACAGCTTGGTTGCCATCTCAATTTTCGCCAGCGTCACCATGCGTTTAGTTTTCACATAGTGCGCCTGATACTGCGACAGATGCCCCAGCACCAGGAAGTTGAGGCTGGTCAGCATGATTAAGCCCACCAGCTCCGGCAGGTGATAGAACCACGCCACCGGATAGGCAATCGCCAGCATAATCAAACCAGTGCAGAAACTGAGCGACACGTTCACCCAGTAAATAGTGCTCTGCTCGCGGCGATTAATATCCTGGCGATGCACGATGTAGCTGCTCATGCCCATATCCTGCAGCACGGTCGCCACCGCCAGAATCGCATTGATGATCGCCAGTAAACCCAGCTCGTGGGTTTCCAGTTTGCGCGCCAGAACGGCGAGCTGTAACACCTGAAGCAATGCGGCAAAACAGGTACTACCAAACAGCCAAACGGCCTGTTTTTTTAATCCGCTCACACCATGCGCTCCAGAATTTTCGCCAGCTCACCGTAAGCGATGTGCTGATTGAACTCAGTTTCGACTTTCTGCCGCGCGGCCGCGACCACTGGAGCCACATCAACATCGCCGCGTGACAGGCGCAGCAGCGTCGCCGCCAGCTCGTCAGGATCGTTCTCAGCCACCAGCCATCCGCTGACGTCATTCTCAATCAGTTCAGGAATGCCGCTGTGATAGGTGGAAACCACCGGCAAGCCGACCGCCATCGCTTCCATCAGCGCCACCGGAATGCCTTCCATATCGCCATCTGCGGCGGTTTTGGATGGCAACAGGAAGATGTCTGCTTCGTTCAAAGCCTGACGAATCTCGTCCTGCGGCTTAAAGCCCGGCATGTCGACGCAATCCTGCAATCCAGCGCGCGCAATGTGCTCGCGCATCATGCCGTCCTGTTCGCCGTTACCGATGATGGTGAACTGGAACTGGCCGCCGTTATTGCGCAGAATTTCGCTGGCTTTCACCGCCACATCCAACCCTTTCTTCTCGGTCAGACGCGCAACAGAGACGATGCGCAGCGGTTGATGGAAGGCTTCACGCGGACGGAAGTTAAACTTCTCCGGCTCGATGCCCATACGCGTCACGTGCACTTTGGCGCGCGGACAGCCCATCTCAATCAGCTTGTTCTCCCACAAGTGGCTGATAGGCAGCATCAGTTCACTCTGTTTAAACAGGTTGATGTAGTCGAGCTTGTGCTCTTCGAGGATGTGACGACGGGAAATGTCCGCGCCGTGGAACACCGTCGCCTGCTTGCCTTTCAGCACGCCGAGTTCGCGCAGCTTGTTCGCCAGCGCGCCGGCATAGCCAAAGTGCACCAGAAACACATCTGCGGTGTAAGGCTGTTTAGTGTTGGCGACAATCGCCGGCAGCAGCAGTTTGCTGGCCTGTGCGCCGTAACGACGCACATTTAGCGACTTGAGCAGCGCGCCTTTGGTGATTTTCGGCAGTATCAAGCCAATACGCTGCGTCAGCTTATCGAGGTTGGATACTTTCTCTTCCGGCAGTAAATAGTGGGTTTTCGCTGCCAAATTGTAGTCATCGAACGCGGCGTGGCGATTGATCATATCGCCCGGAAACACGGAGATAATCTCCACGTCGTAGCCTGCGTCAATGAAATGCGTCACCTGATTGAGCACAAAGGTCTCAGAGGCAACAGGAAAACGCATGGTGAAAAAGGTCAGCTTCATCACTTCACCCCAGGACGTTGAGAATTTCTGCTGTAATGCGGTTACCAATCTCACGCTCCTGCGCCACCGCGGTATCAACTTTGTGTTTCACGTTGTCGTAGTCGGCCAGCACCGTCTGCACTTTATCGATGAGCGAACCATCCATCAGGCTCTGCACATCGGTGGCCATCTGCGGCAGGCCAAGCTGTTTCATCACGCCGAGCGACTTGTGCTCGTAGTTGATGGCCACGGCTGGCGTACCAAAGTTCATGGAGATGATGGCGGAGTGCAGGCGGGTACCAATTGTCAGATGACAATGGCTGAGGAGGATGCCGAGTTCGAGGTCGTTGAACTCGTCCATGATGACATGGTAATGCTCGGGATGCTCGACATGATCGCGCAACGTCAGCGCCACCATGCGGTCATCTTTGGCGTAGCTATCAATACCGGTACAGGTAGAGAAGGCAACCACCTGATAACCTTCGGCAATCATCGCGTTAATTACGCGGCCAAAGGCAGCTTCATACTCTTTCTGCGTCACACCGAGACGTTTGTCGAACGGCGCCAGTTCACGCACGGTGATCGCAATGGTTTTGCGCGCGCTGATAATCGCTTGCCAGTGCAGCAGGTTATGGCTTGGATTGGCCACTTCACGCGCTTCAACCAGGAACGCGGTATCGACGCCCTTCTTCACTTTGCTGGTAGTCACGCCATCTTGCTTCAGGCGGTCGTAACTCACCTCTTCGCGCAGCACCAGGCTGTCGACGCGATCAAAGACAAAGTTCGCCAGCGCATTCACGCGCGGGTTTTCGAACGGACCGACCGAGTGACCGACCATATGCAGCGGCTTTTTCGCCATCAGCGCACAGAGCGCGTGGTCGAATTGGGTTACGCCGTAGAGATCGACGAAGAACGAGCCGCCAACCTGAATAATCGCGTCATACTGCGCAAGGCTTTTGGTAAACGCCGCCAGATGCGGTGGCACCGAGAAGGATTTGTACACGCCGCCTTTGCCGAGGTGCGCCATCATAATGTCCGGCATCAAGCGGTTCGCCACTTTGCGTTTCAGGCTGCCGACTAACCCTTTGCCCGATTTGCTGTTGTGCAGGAACAGGGAATCCTGCTGGATGTCCTGCTGCAGTAAATAGCCAGAGCTTGTTGGATAACGGCTGATCACATCGATATCCAAATCCGCGCGCGCGGATTTCAGTGAATCAATCAGCCCACGTAAAATCGCGCCATCCCCACGATTTCCACAGGTATGGTTTCCTACCAATAAAATCTTCATAAAAAAACTCCGGAAAAATTTTTGTAATTTTTACAAGCCGCCAATAGCTGCACTGGCAAAGTGAACTCTGTTTAAAAGGACTGCAATGGGAGTAAACCCCAAAAAGTGGTGCTTAACGTCGGTGCTGCTTTCCGGTGCGCATAAATGCGCACCCTACAAAACCATCATCAAATGCCGTAGGGTCGCCATTAATGGCGACCGATTTACAAACCACGCATTACGACTTCACAGCAAAATACGGCATAGCAACCTGCTCACCATTAATCACCACCGAGATGAAACCTTTCGGTTCGCGGGTATCCACCTGTTCCGGCTTGAGCGCGCGCGATGCCATAAGCAAATCGCCCTGCTCGTTACCGCCGATACCAGCCTTACCGTTGTGCAGGCTAAAACGTTGCGGTGCCTGCTGTGCGCCACTGCCCGGTGCGCCTTTGTCCATCACCGCATCCACACGCGCACATTGACCGGTCAGGAAGCGATCCTTAGCGGTGCTTTTGATCAGCACGGCGGTGGTCGGCGTCCAGCCCGCCAGCTTGACGTAGACTTTGGTGTCGGTATCGCTACGCGCTTCGAAACGCACATCAACCACTGGCGAGCTACCTTCCGCTGACCAGCTGGCTTCGGCTTTGTTTTTCTTGCGCTGCAGATGAATCACCGCGCGGCCGCCGGTGCCTTTGCCGTTGATAACATCCATCAGCGGCTGGTTAGCGGTACCGTTATTAAACTGCGACTGACCAAACACCTCGATCTCCCAGCTATCACCCACCGTTGGTGAGTAGAAGTTGCCGAGTTCAAACCAGGTTTGCTGATCGCTGTTATTGGTCAGCCGGAAGCGCGAGGTGATGTAGTTGTATTTCAGACTGCCATCGATGGCGACGCCGTAAGATTCAACGCGCGTCGAGCCCATTTCCCAGATGTTCAGCCAGCGTTCGCCTTCCAGCGAGTTATCAATCCAACTGCCCGACTGCAGATTGGTCTGGCGCATATTCAGGCGCGAGTTGCGCGCGTTGAGCGGGTTCTTACAATCCTCAATACTCAGCGCATCAACAATCCACTGACCGTTCGAGATGTCGCCAGGAAAATCGCTGTGCTCAATCCAGCCGTTATGGATGATCGATTGGCTGCAGCGCGGCAGATTCAACACCATGCCGCCTTTACAGTGCTGGGCGTTAAAGTTGGAGAGCTCAATCGCGGTGCTGTGATCCCAGGCGCCGGCCTTTTGCCCCGACCAGCTGGCTTTAATCACATCGCCGGTACAGGCGTTGGCGTACCACTGGTCGATTTTGCAATCCAGCGTATCCAGCAGGCTAAGCGAGACGCCGCCGACCTGATTGAAGCGCAGGCAAGCGCCACGGAAGAACTGGCCGCCCGGACAGGTGTTGCGGAACAAACCCTGCTTGTTCGGACGCTTGTCGGTGTTGCCGTTGAAATTCAGGTTGGAGATTTCCGTCCAGCGCGCATTCACCTGGAACAGGAACTCGGAGCGACCGTCAGAAACCAGCGTGGTCGCCGGGAAATAACCGAAGTTGACCATCGCGCCCGAGATGCGGAAGAAGCGACGTCCTTCGTCACCGAAATCACATTCGGAGACAAAGAAGGTGCCGGCCGGGAACTGCACGCAGATCTGCTGGCTGGCATCAATCGACCATTGATACATGGCTTTGATCGCTGGAGCGGTGTCGGTTTTGCCGTCGGCGATGGCGCCGAAATCAAACAACGTCAGGCGGTTGAAATCTTCCACCACACGACGCCAGGTGAAACCGTTGCCGCTAAAGTTCACGCCGCCATCATCTTTGCCATCACCGAAGGTGCCGACGAACTCGCCGCCGCCCACTTCCAGCCCTTCGTGCCAGCTTTTCAGCTTGATTTTGGCACCGGCGAACAGCGGACGGGTTTTGCGCAGCTCTTCAACTGACGGAATTTCGCCAATCAGCTGATAGCCGTTCGGCTGCGCCAGACGCTGGCTAAAGTTGCTCTGATTAGGACGTGAAACATCGCTGATGGAAAACAGCGTGTGGCCCTGATCATCTTCCACCACCATTGAGTGTGATGGATTGGCGATCAACGCTGCATTATCGTGAATGAACTGGGCGAAGTTGCCTTTGTTCAACGCAATCGGCTGGCTGATTTGTGACACTTTGCCATTGGCATCGCGCAGAAACACCGGGATCTGATTACCAGACTGGCTGGCATCACTGCCTGCCTTACCTATCCACAGTTTGCCCTCAAAGTTCTGCCAGAACTGCGGCGGCATGGTATAGACGTTTTCTGGCGTCAGAATCGGTACATCGCCTGCGGGTACGCTGGACGGATCGACAGATTTTAACGTTGGCTGACCACTTTTTGCGGCGTAGCTGGAAAACGCACTCACTGAGAGCGCAGTAACAATCGAGGAGGCTGCGGCCTGCAAGACTTCTCTTCTTTTCATGCTTCAATTCCCGTGGTTGTGCGGCCAAAAAGGATTCCCGAGGCACGATAATTGTCGCTAAACAAGCGCGAGCCAGCTCTGCTTGATCTGGTTACCGTCAAACTTGAGCGCGGTTTCTTTGGTTTTTTCACTCATCGCATAGAACAGGCCATCATCGCTGGCGAGCTGCTCCATGCGCTTGATAAAGGTGGTTTTGTCGTTCATCGGCACCAGGAAGCCATCTTCACCGTGATTGATGATCTCCTGCGGCCCGGTTGGGCAATCGTACGCCACCACCGGCAGCGACCAGGATTTGGCTTCCAGCAGCACCAGCGGCAAACCTTCATAGCGCGAGGTCATCAGCGCCATGTCGCTTTCGCGGTAGTAATCGTTAATGTTGCTGACTTTGCCGACGAAATTGACGCTGTTAGTGATACCTAACGCGGCAGCCTGATCGTGCAGCTGCTGGCGCAGTTCGCCGTCACCGGCAATCACCAGTTTCCACTCAGAATGCTTCTTACTGAAGTCAGCCCAGATATCCAGCAGCAGGTCGAAGCCTTTCTGGTTATCCAGGCGCCCCACCGCCAGCGCCTGACGGCTGCGCGTTTGACGTTGAAACGCTTTGTACACCACCGGATTGGGGATTTGCTGGCTGGCAATGTTCCAGCGGTTAAACACCTGATGATCTTTGTCAGTCAGGACGATCACCTGGTCGTAATAGCGCAGCATCAGCCACTTCAGCAGCTTAATTGGCTTGCTGAACGAGTTAATCGCGATATGTTCGCAGGCATAAGCTTTGAAGCGCTTCTTCTTCAGCGCCATCAGGTTCCAGAAGGCGAACATCACGCTCAGGCGGCCCATGCTGATCAGGAATACGCTGTCGAAGCCTTCCTGGTGAATGCTGGCAACGGCGCTTTTAATCGGGTTGCTGTGGCCTTCAAAGCTGACAATTTTCTTCACCCGTTCGAACGGATAAAAGGTTTTGCCGTTGCCTTCCAGCGAGTAAATGGTGACTTCATGCTGTTCGCCAAGGCACTCAGACATAAAGTTGCAGATGTTTTCAGTGCCCGCATACGAGTAGGCATCTTTAATCACCAAAACGATCTTTTTCATAAATCCCTTCCACCTCAAACAATATAAAAGCAGCTAAGCATCGTTGCGCTTAACGGTGTTTTAAGGCGAAGAGGACGCCGTTCACCATGTACCATGTGTAATAGTAATATACTTTTAACGGATTGTTTTTATAGATAATTCTTAATAATTCGAGGTGCCACTTCGCCGCTTTATTTTTGTTGCGCGACAGTGAATCGCCCAACTCGTAATAGTTGACCAGGGTTTTCTGGATCACGCGGGCTTGTTTGTAGCGGAGGAACAATTCATAGAGGAACAGGAAGTCTTCGTGGCCTTTACGCTGGAAGAAGATGCCCTGTGGAGGACGGCGGAAACACACCGAGGAGAAGCAAACGCGATATTGCTTCTTCACGAAGTTTTCCTGCTGCAGGTAGGGTTTGCTGTAGTTGATATCGTGGTCAGCGGTTTTGGTTTTGTAGTGATAATGCGTGATCACGAAATCGTCGCCGGCGGCAATCGCAGCCGTCTGTTCGGCCAGTTTTTCGCGGTGCCACTCGTCGTCGCTGTCGAGAAACGCGATGATCTCTTCTTTCGCGGCACGCAGCCCAACGTTACGGGTTTCGGCTGCGCCCTGATTCACTTCATTGTCGAGAATGGTGATGCGTGCGTCCTGACAATGTTCACGCACAAAGGCCAGTGAATCATCGGTGGATTTGTCGTTGATCAGGTAAAGATGCCAGTCGCTGTAGGTCTGGTTGATGATCGACTCAACCGCGCGCAGAACGGTATTTCGCGCGTTATACATCGGCATCACAATACCGACGGTGCCAACATGATTTGTCATTTGTCTACCCGGAGTTTCAGGAACCAAAAAATTGCCCCCATGTAGGGAGCAAGTGAAAGTGTTTAAAAGTGAATCAGGAGACGGCTCTTCTGCCCGAGAAGCGCGACTTCACCTTATCGAGCAGGCGATTCATGAAGTAGGCGCGATTATCACGGTTGGTGAGGAAGAAGTAGCGTGCAAAGCTGAGGCTAGCCTGCAGCGATTTACCATCCATCTTGTAGCGCAACGGCAGCTTGAACGCTTTGTAAGTGTGGATGTCGCGCGTGGTCAGATGCGGCTTCATGGTATCGAGCCAGAAGAAGGAGTATTTGACCGATTCGCCTTTGTGCTTGGAACCAAATTTGGTCACCAGATGGTACGTTGCCAGCGGCTTGTCGATCATCACGAACGCGTAACCCATGCGGTCGGCGCGGATGCAGAAATCATAATCCTGATGGCGAATATAGCGCGCATCAAACTGGATCTTCGCCGCATCTTCGCGCTTCAGCACAATGGTGCTGGTTTGAATAAAGCCGTAACAGCCAAACAGATACTCGGCCACGGTTTCGTTCTTACCGGGCGGTTGCATCGGCATCACCTTGAGGAAGCTGCCATCCTGATGGATGTTCACCTGACTAAAGATGACGTAGCGCGATTTGCCCTGTGCTTCCAGTTTGGCGATGGTTTCGCTGGCGACCAGCAACTTGTCCGGATGCCACTCATCGTCGGCATCGAGAAAGCTGATAAAGTCGCCGCTTGCCAGCTCAATACCTTTATTACGGGCGCCGGCGCCGTTGAGTTTGACCTCAGACAGCTCCAGTTTGATATCCAAATCCTGATAACGCTCGCTGCGCACCACCTGCGCCAGTTCGGCCGCATCGGCCGATTTGTCATCAACAATAATGACTTCAAAATTGCGATAGGTTTGCGCTTTGACGCAATCTAGCGTCGTGACAATCGATTTCGACGCGTTATACGCGGGAATAACAATTGAGAAGCGAATCTCCTGCATTGCCAGCACCTCATTAAAAAAGTTACAAAATCAATGATATAACTTGTGGGCTCAAAAGAATAATGGGTGATGTCCTAATTTGTCGGCGAGGTCTTCATCGCCACTTTCTTCTTGTTGCTACTGCCGATAAACGGTTTCTCGACAAACAGGTAAGTCAGTTTCGCCACATAGAAAGAGGCGACAAAGAACAGCGTTGAAAGCAAGGTGTAGAACAGGAACGAATGCGGATAGAGCGTTTCCGGAATCTGCTTGATGAAATAGAGCACCACACCGTGAATCAGATACAGGCTGTAACTCACCTCACCAATCGACATCAGGGTTTTGTTTTCCAGAATGCCAAACACGGCGTTGCCGCTGCTGACAATAAAGAAGATCACCGTCAGGCAGCAGAGGAAAATCAGATACCAGAAGGTGTTGCTGGTGAACGACAGCGAGAACAGCGACAGCACAATCACCGCAAAGCCGGCCAGACTGGAGGTTTTGTAGTGCGCAAACATGTCGCGATATTTATACGCCAGATAACCCATGGCGAAGCCCAGCACCGGACGCGGATCGGTATAGGTTTTACCCCACAGACGCAGGCCAACCGCCACACAGAAAATCACGCCGATCGAGCCGAGAATCAGCAGCGTTTTGTATTTTCCTTTGGTGGCGCGGTTAAGGACGTAAATCAGCGGAATCGACAGATACAGCAGCCATTCGAGGCGCAATGTCCACTCAACACCGGCGTTCACATCCGCCGTCAGGAAATCACCAATGCGATAGCTGCCAATAAACAGCAACCACAACACGGCATCTTTCACCGCCGTCAGGCTATAAGTGAGATCGCCCTGCACCACGCCCACCGCGATGATGACAAAACCGGAGAACCAGAACATCGGGACAATACGGCGGATACGCGACTTGAGCAGCTTGTGCGTCAGCTGCCCTGGCGTCAGGGTTTCATTATCCAGCCAGCGATAGAACAGGAAGGCGGAGATCATGAAGAACAGCAGTACACCAAATTTGCCGGAGTTAACGAAGAAATTACCTTCAGAGAACCAGGCAAAATAGTCTTTATCGAACACCCACTGACCATCCAGCGAATAGATGTAATGGGCGAAGTGGGAGAACGCGACGATGCTGGCCAGCAGCGCGCGCATACCAGAGATACTTTTAATACCGCTCTCGTTGTAAACGCCTTTGTGGAAGGAGAATACTCGCAGAATGATTAGCGCCAGACAAAATGACAGCACCATGATTAATACATACATGTCAGCTCCTGAATCTGAGTTGGGTTAGCTGCTGTGCCGTGACAAAACGCTATCGAAAGTGCTGCTTAAGACGTTGAAGGTTCTTTCTGCTTTCTGTTTATAAAGCATCTCATTGGGGTGAATGCAATCGGGTGACATCTCAGATTGCCAGTCACGGTTCTCTTTGATGACGCTGAACTGCTTCACAATCGGAACTTGCTGCTCTTTAGCCACTTCATTTAACTGGTAAACATACGGCCAGACGTTCCAGCGCTCGGCTTTGCCACAAATTGGATTCGGTTCCTGAAGAACCACCAGTTTGTTGTTTGCCTTGGCGCCTTTCACCAGCTCGGTGATGATGCGCTTGTACTCTTCCGGCGTTTCAATGCGCTCGCCTTTGTCTTTGAAGAAGTTGATGCGTGCATCATTGATCGCATAGTTAATCAGGATCATGTTGGCATCGGATTTCGCCATGCGTTCTGACCAATCCATCGGCGTATTGTCTTTGTTGTAAACCAGCACCGAAACCTGTGCGCCCGGCATGCCGTGGTTCTTCACCTCAATGTTGTTGCCGTACTTCTCGCGCAACATCTGCTGCAAAAAACTCACTTCATTGTTTTGACTGATGATGTTACGACCGCCCGAAGCGGTAACGCCTGCGGTGGTCGAGTCACCGTAGGCCGCGATGATAAAGGTGCCGGGATGATCGTCTGCCTGCGCCAGCAACGGCGCAGAGGTGATCAGAAATGCCAGTAAGGTCTTCCGCATATTTCCTCTCATCAGTTAATGAAACAATTTGAATTCACGAGCAACTTCATAGCCGACAACGGCTTGCTTCAGTGAGATCGTGTTGTAATAGAGGTAATAAACAAGGAAGAAAGCAAACATCGCAAACATCGCCGGCTTCAGTACCCGTTTCGACTGATAAATAAGCGACGTCAAAATAATCGGTTCGACCTGCAGCAGGTAGTTCGACAGGCGCGCACCCGATGAGTAGTTATAGAAGAAGATCCTGATGCCGCCGCCGATCGCAAAAGTCAGAATCAGCAGGTAGTTCAGCTTCCACACGTCGTACTGTTCGCGCTTGAGCTGGTTGCTCAGCATGAAGTAGACAAAGATGAACACCAGCATGATGTTTTTCAGGTTTGACACCGACACCACGCTGCCGTCACCGGCATTCGAGGCTTCGTTGCTGTAGCCTGCGGCCCTCTCACCCATCGATCCCAGATGTCCGGCGATCAAGGCGATAAAGCCGGTTCCGCCTACCACCGAAAGTGGCACACTGAACATGATGATGGCCACTGGCCACCAGCGCGATTCCCGAATAAACAGGAACGGAATGATGGTCACCACCATTACTGCGGTGTTGTGACTGAGGAAGGACAGAATAAAGAAGGCAAACGCCCACCAGTATTGCTTGAGGTAAATCGTCCAGATCACGCCAAGAAACAGCGCCGAACTCAGGCCAAAACGAATCTGGTTAACGTCTTTGTTAATAAAGATGTGCGCCGAGTAAAGCGCCAATGCCAATACCGGATACGGCGACATCTTTTTAAAGAAGATGGCGTTAGTCGATACCGCCAGAATACTGAACACAAACAGGAACACGCTGGCATTGTGTGAAAACAGGCTGGTGATCCACGCGATAGCAAAAATCAGCGGTTCATAACGGAAGAAGGCGACGGTGTTAGCAAAACCGTTGACCTCAATACGGCGGATGAAGTCAGCAAAGAAGCTGCGATATTGATAGTCGTCCATCCCGGTGCCTAGACCGCGAATACCGGCGAAGATAATCAGCGTGACGGTGGCGATGCACAGCAGGTAAGTCAGAATATGGGTGGTTCGTTCGTCTTTCTTCAACAGGATTTCGACCAGCGCAAGCAACAGTACAAACCCTGATAAATACCAATATGGAGCCATGGTGTGATTCCTTAATTCCACAAGTTCTCATGCCAACAGTGGCTTTTTTTGGCGTTATAAAGAGAATCACCTGTGTCAATCGTTGCGTGTCGTCATTCAAACGGTGCAATCAAAAGGGGCGGTCAACCCGCCCCTCTCTTCACCGGATTACCCTCATCATTAACAGTGAATGACGGGCAAATTAACTTTTGGTCGGTTTGCCATACTCGTAATCGTAATAGTCGTAACCGTAACCATACGAGTTAGCAGCTTTACGCACCACGGCGTTAAGGATCACACCTTTAATCTCAATACCGTTCTGGGCAAAGCGTTTGAAGCTGACATCCAGCTCTTTCGGCGTGTTGGTTTCAAAACGCGCCACCATCAGCGACGTACCGGCCAGTTTGCCGATGATCGATGCATCGGTTACCGCCAGAATTGGTGGCGTATCAATCAACACCAGATCGTAGTTCTTGCTCGCCCAATCCAGCAGCTCACCCATGCGACGATGCATCAGCAGTTCAGACGGGTTTGGTGGCACCTGGCCGCGTGGCAGGAAGTCAAAACCGTACGCACCTTTCTGAATCAGCGCTGGGCTGAACTCGGTTTTGCCCGACAACACGTTGGACAGACCGGATTTGTTATCCGCTGACAGCAATTCGTGGGTATAACCACGACGCATATCACCATCAATGAACAGTACGCGTTGGCCCGCTTTTGCTACCAGCGTTGCCAGGTTGGCACAGATAAAGGTTTTACCAATGCCTGGGCTGGCGCCGGTGATCATCAGGATGTTGTTTTTCGCTTCCATCATCGCGAAGTGCAGGCTGGTACGCAGGCTACGAATCGCTTCGATTGACAGGTCAGTAGGATTACCCAGCGCCAGCAGCGTTTCGTGTGGATCGGTTTTCACCTTGTTGCCACGACGCGCCAGTGCTTCGGTATCTTTCTTACGTTGCCATTCTGACAGCGGTACGCTGGCGTAGACGTTCATGCCCAGCTCTTCCAGCTGTTCTGGATTCTCGATGCCGTGATGCAGCAGCGCTTTCATCAGAACCAGACCAACAGAAACCATCAGACCCAGAATCAGGCTCGCCGCGATGATCAACAGTTTCTTCGGTGCTACCGGGCTGTTGCCGGTTGCTGCGCCATCGATGATGCGCACATCACCCACGGTGCTGGCTTTACTGATGCCCAGCTCTTGCTGACGGTTCAGCAACTGCATGTAGATTTCCTGACCAGACTGCACATCACGCGTCAGACGCAAGATCTCTTGCTGCGTTTGTGGCATCTGAGAAATCTTTTTGTTCAGCGTTGCCTGTTCATTTTCCAGCGTTTTACGTTTTTCCAGCAAGGCGCGATAGGTTGGGTGATCTTTGGTAAACAGCTGAGACACTTCGGCTTCACGGAAGGTCAGTTCGTTCAACTGGCTCTGCACGCTGACAGAAGAATCCAGCGCAGATTTTGCTTCCAGCGACAGGTCAACCGACTCGTTCTGGCGACGGAAGGTATTCAGCTTGTCTTCCGCATCATCCAGTTTGCCACGCACTTGCGGCAGCTGATTGCGCAGGAATTCGAGGCTCTTTTCCGCTTGCTCAGATTTACGTTCAACGTTCTGCAGCAGGTAGTTATTGACGATTTGGTTCAGCACTTTGCTGATCTGCTCTGGATCTTCACCCAGATATTCCAGACCCAGCACGCCGGTGTCTTTACCTTTGTCCGCAACGGTCAGGTTGGCCAGCACGGAGTTGATCGCCTGCAGCTCGTTCAGCTTGGTAACGCTGAAGCTGGTGCCTTCATCAGCATTGATGCCGCTCACCAGCATGGTCACTTCACCGTGCGTTTCCAGCTGACCGACTTTACCTTTGAACAGCTCATCACCATCCGCTGACACGGTGTACGAGTCAGGACCGGTCACTTCCAGTTCAACGGTGCGCTTATCGATAGTGCGTGGAATTTCCAGGCGGGAGATCGCGACGGTCGATGGCTTGTTGCCCATCAGGCGCGACAGACCTTTACCAATCACCGGGAAATAGTTCTGAGTGACAACGGTGTCCAGACCCAGATCGTCAACGGTTTTACCGATAACCATACGTGATTCAAGAATCTGAATCTCGGTATCGGACGCCGGCGTTGGCGGCAGAATGCTGTCTAACTCATTCAGTACTGAGCTGGCATTCTTCTGCTCAACCTGCACTAACGCATCTGCGCTGTAGATTGGTGTAGCAAACAGTGTGTAGAGCGTCGCCACCAGCATGAAGAAGGCGGTAACGGCAACAATGATCCAGCGATGATCAATCAGCTGTCCCACAAGATGCGCCAGATCCCATCCATTCGAATCTTCCTTTGGCGCGGTCATAACCTTGTTTTTGATATTCATGGATAATCCCAACTATCGGCTTAATACGTTGACCCATTTCTGGGTAGCGTTTTCCAGTAACCCGTAGACCTCTTCAAAGGCCTCGCGACTTTTTTTGTACGGATCCGCAATTTCCTGCTGATTGAGCCAGTGCCCAAGCAGCATGGTTTTTCCGCGTGCGGCTGGATCGATGCGATTCACCTGCTCAACGTGGCGCTTTTCCATTACCAGAATCAGGTCATAGTCACGGCACATGCTGGCCGTTAACTGCTGTGCCTGATGACCATCGAGCGACACACCGTGATCGGCGGCCACATCGAGGGCTTTCTGGTCCGCCGGATAACCTTTCAGGGCACTGAGCCCTGCTGAGGCGATCCGGGTGTTTGGTAGCGCGCGCTTGAACAGACGCTCCCCGGTTGGGGAGCGGCAAATGTTGCCGACGCAGACGACTAACACGGACTTAATCATGGCGAACCCTTAGTTCGACCAATTGCGGAAACGAAGCGCCGCGGAGCTGGCATCGTCAACACCTACGATGGTCGGCAGCAGGCTTGAAATCACACGGTTCCAACGGGTAAGTGGTGTAGCGGTGACATAGACGATGTCGTATGGCTCCAGTTGGAATTCGGTGCCCATCACCATCGATGCCGCATCTTTGGTATTCAACTGATAGATGTTGGCGATCTTGGTGCGGTTGGCGCCGCGAATCGGACGAATCACGAACACGCCGGTAGCATCAGATGTGGTCTGATCCATACCCTGCGAGTTGCCCAGCGCTTCGGCCAGCGTCATGCCGCTGCGGTCCATCTTCAGCGTTGACTGCTGCTTCACTTCACCCATTACGAAGACTTTGAGATCGTCGTTACGTGGCACGTAAAGGATGTCGCCCGGATAGAGCAGATGATTTTGGCTCAGGTCGCCGTTTTGCATCAGCGCCTGCAACGAAAGACGTTGTTCTTTGCCGTTGTGCGTCAGCACCACGTTGCGCCAGTCAGCGTCGGCGGCTAAACCGCCTGCGGCGTTAACGGCATCCAGCACGGTCAGCGGTACGTTAGTGATCGGCTGCTGTCCGGAAGTGGTGACTGAACCGGTCACATAAGCTTTCTGTGAACGGAATGAGGCGACGTTAACGTCAACCTGCGGGCTTTCAATGAACTGTGCCAGGCGACGCGCCACTTCGGTGCGGATCTCGGTGACAGTTCGACCTGCTACACGCACTTTACCGATGTACGGATAGAAAATAGTGCCATCAGCCTGCACCCAGTTACCGGTGTCGCTGGCGCTACGGTACTGACCGGCTGGTGTGGTCAACTCTGGGTGATCCCAGACGGTGACGTTCAGCACGTCGCCAACACCGATGCGGTATTCGTAGCTCTGAATTTCATTTTGCAGCATTGGGTTAGCCTGAGCGACTAACGGCTTCGGACGCATCTGTTCAACCAGACGCGGCGTCAGCGGGAAGACGTTGACATATTTGTCGATGTCATAGTTGCTATCCTGTTGCTCTATGACATCTTTTCCACTGGTGGAAAGGTGAGAACCCGGCTCAATGGTACATCCGGAGAGAAAAGTCGCGGATACCAGTAAAGGTATCAATTTAATTTTCATTATCATCTGATTCTTCGCTATCAGTTATTGATTGATAGAGGCGAAATCGCCCGCTGTGTAGCGTCTTACAAAAATGGAATATGACAGGTTAAACACTGAAACTGTGGGTCATTATTATGCGCTCCCTTGGTTTTATGTTGTCACCGAGTCTAAAGACGACATCAATTAAAATGGTTTATACAGACTCAATCAGTGCAGCTGTCTAATAACGACACACTCAGCACCCGCAGTTTTCAATCGGGGAAGTAATGCCCTCCCCGACCTCGCTGTCTATCAATAGGCGCCATCGCGTTTCAGCACTACGCCAACCGTCTTAAACAGAATCGCAATGTCGTTCCACAGCGACCAGTTCTTGACATACCACGAGTCAAAATAGACGCGTGTTTCATAGTCAACGTCGTTACGACCGCTAACCTGCCACAATCCCGTCATGCCTGGTTTCGCCATCAGGTAATAATCGACATCACCGGCATAACGGCAGAGTTCATCTTCAATAACCGGGCGCGGACCCACCAGGCTCATATCGCCACGTACTACGTTCCACAGCTGCGGCAGCTCATCCAGACTGGTTTTACGGATGAAATGACCGACTTTGGTAATGCGTGGGTCGTTCTTCAGTTTGAAATCTTTATCCCACTCAGCGCGGGCAACAGGATCGGTACGCAGTACCTCTTCCAGCACCTCTTTCGAGTTGATCACCATGGAGCGGAATTTCAGGCATTTGAACTTACGTCCGCCCAGACCCACACGTTCATGACCGTAAATCGGTGGTCCGCCATCGCGGCCAACCATAAAGCCGAGCACCAGCAACGCCGGTGACAGCGCCAGGATAATGCTCAGTGCGCCGACGATATCGAATGCACGCTTAAGGAAACGCGAAGTGCGCTTCGCCAGGTTGTTATTCACGCGCAGAATCATCACTTCATGGCTGAAGATATAAGCCATGTCGGTGCCATACAGCGGTACACCACGCAGCGTTGGGATCACGGAAACGGAACGGCAATTGTGCATCGCCAGCGTTTTCAGCCAGTGATCGCGGTGCTGGCTCTGTTCAAACTCCACCGCCACAATGAACTGGGTTTCGCTGTTGGTCAGCTGCCACAGCTCTTGTTCGTTGTGCAGCACTGGTACGCCAGAGATGCTGGCCTGCGGGCTGCTCTTATCGACATCGAAGAAGGCGATAACATCAAAGCCCATCACTTCTTCGCTCTGCAGCGCCTGCCAGGCTTCCTGCGCGTTGCGGCTGCTGCCGATGATGATGGTTTGCTTCTTCCACATACCGTAATGATTCAGCACACGTTTAGAGATGGCGCGCGCTAATGGAATCAGAATCAACGCCAGAACCCAGGTCGCTACCCAGACAAAGCGCGACATTTGCCATTGTGAAAGTGCTGAAATTGACAAATCAATGACAGAGAAAATAAGAATGGTACGAAAGATCTCTTTGAGCTCGAACCAGAATGGTTTGCGGTAAGTATAATGACGCAGGCGAACCCAGAACCAGCCTACGCAAATAACCGATAACGCAATGTGAGTAGCGATTTTTAAATGCAGGTATTTTTCAGATATATCTGCCAGTGGAGAATGGGTAAACGAATTAATCAACGCCATGGCAATAAACAATGCTGCGTTGAAACAAATTAAATCCGAGCACGCCAGTAAAATTTTGGTCAGAAGACTTTTATATGTAATTTCGTTATCGCGCATATTTAACTCTTTTATATTATTTCTTTAATCCCTAATGCCTCAACGCTGTTTAATAAACGAGCGAAACATTCACTGCATTTGTTGAGGCAATCTGCGGTAAATTCTCTGAGGCCAAATCAATTCTCACAATAGTAAGCAAGAGAATTGTGATTAATACCAACAGATTAGTCCGACTTCCCTTACCACAGTGGCAGACCGTTAAACCAAGAGAAAGGCGCTTCAGGCACGCTACCGCCCTTGGCTGTCGCTGCCAATACCGCTTTCATCATCCTAATTACAGCTTGTTTTATGCGGCATTTTTGCGCTAATTACTGGCCGTGGTCCGCGTGCGATCACAATTCGCAACATTAGAAGGCTAAGGAGCACTCTATTAACGACTTTGGCGCAGACATTTACTAACACGTTGCTATACTAGTTATTACTGGCTTGTTTACAAGTAGGCCCCGTCTTCCCTGCACTATTTTAGGAAAAAGACTACCAGCCATAAGTATTGATGCCAGCCCTTTCAGGCCATTCCTCTGCAAAATTCAGATTAATTCGATACTCAACGACGCAATACGCTGCATTAAAAATGCACGTACTTGTCTGCTGAAAAAAAATAATAGCCGCCATCATTCAGGTGCAATTTTTATCCATACTTTCATCTTATCTGTGCAAATCGGCAATCAGGGTTATTCTTCTTGCCTGGCAACACCGTGCATTGACCGCGTTAGCCGCTATTTGTAGGCTTTATGCCATTTAACTATCATCAGATTAAGCGCATGACACAGACATTAAGGTGATTAACACATGTTGGAGTGGATCATTGATCCGTCGCTCTGGGCCGGATTAGTAACGCTAATCGTTCTGGAGCTGGTGCTGGGCATTGATAACCTGGTTTTCATTGCCATTCTGGTTGAAAAGTTGCCGCCAAAGGAACGCGACCGTGCGCGCATTATCGGTCTGCTACTTGCACTGGTGTCGCGTTTAGCGCTACTCGCCTCACTTTCCTGGCTGGTTACGCTGACAAAACCGCTGTTCACTCTGCTGAATCATGGGTTCAGCGCCCGCGATCTGCTGCTGCTGTGCGGGGGCTTCTTTCTGCTTTATAAAGCCACCACCGAGTTAAACAGCCGTCTGGAAGGGGCTGACGAGGAAACTGGTCAAAATAAGAACGGTGCTAAATTCTGGCCAGTGGTGGCGCAAATAGTGGTGCTGGACGCCATCTTCTCGCTGGACTCGGTAATTACCGCCGTTGGCATGGTCAATGAGCTGCCGGTGATGATGGCGGCAGTAACGGTGGCAATACTGCTGATGCTATTGGCGAGTAAGCCGCTGACGCGTTTCGTCAACGGCCATCCGACCATTGTGATTCTCTGCCTGAGCTTCCTGCTGATGATCGGCTTCAGTCTGGTGGCAGAAGGATTAGGCTTTATTATCCCGAAAGGTTATCTCTACGCGGCGATTGGATTCTCCATCGTCATCGAGATACTCAATCAGCTGGCGATGTTCAATCGCCGCCGCTACCTCACCGCCGGACGTCCGCTGCGTCAGCGCACTTCAGAAGCCGTATTGCGTATTCTGCGCGGCGAGGCGCAACGTGCGGAACTTGACGCCGATACCGCGTCACTGGTGGCCGACGGCGAGGAAGGTGCACTCTTCAATCGCCAGGAACGCCGCATGATTGCGCGCGTGTTGGGGCTTGGCCAGCGTCAGATTAATAGCATCATGACCTCGCGCCATGACGTTGAGCATATCGATTTGACTGAAGATCCAGCGGAGATTATGGCGAAGCTCGATCGTAATCAGCACACGCGCATTCTGGTTACCGAACAGGGCCGCGACCCAGTTGGCGTGGTGCACGTGATTGATTTGCTGCATCAATCGTTGCACAGCAAATCACTAGATTTACGCTCGCTGATTCGCCAGCCGCTGATATTTCCTGAGCGCGTCACCTTATTGCAGGCGCTGGAGCAGTTCCGCAATGCGCGCACCCACTTCGCCTTTGTGGTGGATGAGTTTGGTTCGGTGGAAGGCGTGGTCACGCTAAGCGATCTGATGGAAACCATCGCCGGCAATCTGCCGATTGAAGGGGAAAAAGTTGATGCACGCTATGATATTCAAGTGCTGCCAGACGGAGGATGGGTGGCAAACGGTCATATGCCATTAGAGGATTTAGCCGTCTACGTGCAGCTGCCGCTGGATGAAAAGCGCAATTACCACACGCTGGCGGGATTGCTGATGGATAGCCTGCAACATGTGCCGCAGGAAGGCGAAGAGTTACAGATCGGCGATTATCTGCTGCGTACGTTGCAGGTAGAAAACCATCGCGTACAGAAGGTGGAGATAGTGCCGATCGTTTTGTAATCAACCAGGTCGCCATAAATGGCGACCCTACAACGATTATGGCTGCTTCTCCGGTTGCTGGCGATCCAGCCACTGATTCAAGCGCGACTTCGCTTCACTTTGCAGCTGCTGACGCACCACGTCATCCACTGGCAATGAGTACTGCAGATTATTCCAGCCGCCGTACATGCGTAGCGGAATAGTTTGCTGGTTCAGCAGAGCAGCTAATTTGTCGTCGCCCTGCCAGCCGCGCAGCATCATATTAATGGTGACGTCGAGTTGCTGTTTGACCATATCGACATTGCCTTTGGTCTGCACTGCCAGACGACTGTTGCCGCCCTGCAGATCCGGCAAGCTGAAGATGCCCTGTTTAAGCGTAACGCGTCCACTCAACTGCTGAATGCCCTGATCGTCGGGCTGATCGTTGGTGACACGATTACTGACGCGCGCCACCGCACGTCGCACCATCTGTTGCAGATTCAGCTGCGAAAGTTGCAAATTAGTCGCTTCCAGATCCGCACTGCCCTGCCAGTTGCGTTTTGCCTCTTCAATGCTTAATCCCGCTCCGCTGATATCGCCTTTCAGCGAAACGGTACCTTGCAGCGTCTCTGGCAGTTCTAAAGCTTTCAGCAATGGCGCAATGGCGATGTTATCCAGCTCAGGCTGGAACGCCACTTGCGTTACCGGTTTACGAATATCTACCGAGCCGGGCACCGAGAAATGCCCTTCGCCGAATTTGCCTTGCAGCTTACTCAACGTCATCAAACCCTGCTGATTGCTGCCGTCGAGCTGCAAATTGGTCAGCGTCAGGCCGCGCCACACGCTGTTATCTGCGGTGAGGTTGAGCGTCAAATCCAGCTGATTCAGCGGCGAGTCGCTGTTGTCACGCATACGCGGCTCAGCAATCACCGGCGTGCTGGTCACGTTAGCCTGCTGCGGCGCGCTGTTATCCGTCGACGGTGCATTCGCCATCAACGCGTCGATATTCAAACTGGTGGCATGCAGCGCCAGATTTAGCTGCTGTGGAAGCGCCAAACGTCCATCGGCGCTGCCTTCCAGCGCGCTGTCGTTGGCGGTGAGCTGCATCTTCTGTAAAGAGAAATGCTGATTGTCACCGTTCCATTCCCCCTGACCGCTCAAGGTGCCTTTTATCCCCTGCGTCGGCAGATTGGCACCGTCGATGGCGTAATTCATCTCATCCAACTGTCCGACTAAACGATGCGGATACTGCGCCACATTCATTTGCCCTTTGAGATTGACGCTGACATTGCGCTGATTACGCGAAATTCGGGTAGCCAGATTGATGCTGGCCTGTTTGCTGGCATCCTGATCGAGGTTGAGATTCAGGTCGCGGAAATTGTATTCATCGCCGCCTGGCTGCTGCCAAATCAGCAAACTATCGGCAAGACGCAATTTGCCGATGTTGAATGACCAGCCGTTATTGCTGCTGCTCACCGGCTCGGCATCACCCGGACCCACCGGCGCACCGGTCGGTTTTTGCGCTGCACTGTCTGGCGTTACGCGGATGATGGCGTTTTTTAGCATCACCTGGCTGACGCTCAGTTGATGCGACAACAGCGGCCAGAGATTGACATCCAGCCGCATATTGTCGGCGGTGACCATTGGCTGCGTGGCGCCAGGCGCGGTCAGACTCATGCGCCCGGCGAGAATGCTGAGCTGCGGCCAGACATGCCAGCGCAGATCGCCGCCAACCTGAAGCTGATAACCACTGCGCTGCTCTACCTGCTGTACCATATAGGTACGAAAGTCGTTGGGATTGACCAGCAACACCAATGCTGTCATGCCCGCTACGACCACCACTAACAGGATGGCCAGCGTAGTTATCACTCTTCTCATCAATTCCTCATTGCCGTCATACTTCAAGTTGCCGCAGCGTTGGCTGCGCTCGCTCACCCCAGTCACTTACTGATGTAAGCTTCCGGGGATTTACTCGCTTGCCGCCTTGCTGCAACTCGAATTATTTTGGCAAGCATTAGTTTTAGTCAGTCTTTATCTATACGGCTGGCATCCGCGCCCTGCTGACCACGATATTTGGCGTCTTCGCGACGGTTATACGGTCGCGCAGCCGGGCCTGACAGCGGCTCAAAGCTCAAAGCACCAATTAACATGCCGGGACGCAGCGCCAGCGGCAGTTTGCCGGAGTTATAGAACTCCAGCACGATGCGGCCTTGCCAGCCCGGATCGATACGGTGCGCCGTGACGTGTACCATCAAACCCAGGCGCGCCAGCGAAGAGCGGCCATCCAGCCAGCCGACCAGATCGTCGGGAATGGTGACCGATTCCAGCGTTACCGCCAGCGCCAGTTCGCCAGGATGCAGGAAAAAGGCTTCGCCTTCCGGCAGGACAATCTCATCGCTCATGACGCGGTCCAGCGCAGCACTGACTTCGTGCTTAGGACCACTCAAATCAATAAACGCCGCCGTGTGGCCGCTAAAGGTGCGGAACTGGTTGCCGAGGCGCACATCCACCGTGGCGCCATTAATGCGTTCCACCGGTGGGCGCGGCTCAATCGCCAACTTTCCGTTGTCCAGCCAGGCTTCAATATCGCGATCGCATAATCTCATCGCAGGTACTCCATGAATTAAGTGTAGCGAATGGCTACGACAGCGCGTCACGTCGGGGCGGACGCCATGTCGTTACAGATACTGATTAATCTTGGCCTTGAGGATATCAATCGCGATACGGTTTTTTCCGCCGCGCGGCACAATGATGTCAGCGTACTGCTTGGAAGGTTCAATAAATTGCAGGAACATCGGACGCACGGTCTTCTGATACTGGCTCATCACCGAATCCATTGAGCGGCCGCGCTCATTCACATCGCGCTTCATGCGGCGCATCAGGCAGATATCCAGCGGTGTATCGACGAAGATGGAGAAATTCATCTCCTGGCGCAGGCGCGCATCGGTTAACAGCAAGATGCCTTCGAGGATGATGACTTTCTTCGATTTGAGATGAATACAATCGCTGGTGCGCGTGTGCTCAACATAGCTGTAAACCGGCAGCTCAATTTCCTGGCCGGCTTTCAACGCGCGCAGATGCTGCAACAACAAATCATGATCCATCGCACTCGGATGGTCATAGTTGGTTTTCACCCTCTCTTCCATGGTGAGGTGGCTCTGATCTTTATAGTAGGCATCTTCGGGGATCACACCGATATGCTCGTCACCGACCTGGTCACGGATTTCACGATAGAGCGTGCTGGCGATAAGACTTTTTCCGGATGCGGATGCACCTGCGATGCCAACGATCACGCACTGATGAGACTTGTCAGTCATACTTTTTTAAGACCTGATAACTGGAGCCTGCCTAAGCCGAAGCTGTAACGGGCCGAATGAGAGGGTTAGTTGGCGGCAATTATAGGTATTTCACCGGTTTGATGCCAGAGAAATGGGCCAACGGCTTTTCAGAATATCCCCTTTTGCAGCCAGACGCTTAATCGATACACTGTTCATCTGCCAACACTGTAGCTGGCGTTGGCACTCCGAATGTAGCCGCAAGGAAAAGTATGAGCTGGAAAACCCTGACCTATTTTGGCGACAGCATGTTGCTGATCCCGACTGCGGTAATCATCGCGCTGGTATTGCCATGGAAAAGCGACAACCGCCAAACCGTCTGGTATTGGGTGCTGGCGTTTGGTCTGGCTGGCCTGGTGGTGAGCGTTTCAAAAATACTGTTTCTCGGCTTTGGTATTGGTAGCGCCAGATTCAACTTCACCGGCTTCAGCGGACACAGCGCGATGTCCGCCACGCTCTGGCCGGTGATGATGTGGTTGATCTCAGGTCGCTGGTCGCCGCGCTGGCGTCTGTTTACCATCGGTATCGGCTATCTGATCCCGTTGATGGTCGGCCTGTCGCGCCTGGTAATCCACGCGCACTCAAAAAGCGAAGTACTGGCGGGCCTGATGCTCGGTTTTACGCTCAGCACCGCATTCCTGCTGACGCAGCGCCGCACTTCGCTGAAGGGCTTTAGTCTGCCGCAAATTGGCGTTGCGCTGCTGGTGCCGCTGTTGCTGCTGGGCCATGGTCGCGTCGCCACCACACAACAATTCCTTGAGCGCTTCTCTGCCAATCTTGCCGGCTTAGAAAAGCCCTATACCCGCGCCGATCTTTTTCGCTAACACCGATTGGCCCTTTGCGCGCAAAGGGCCAATCAATTCAGTGAATAACGACTTAAATGCAATTCCCGGCAGACATCTCAAACAGATGTGCTAGCATGCGAAATAGTGATTGATTGGCGCATTTTCCATCGTGAATCAGGTGCGCGCAGCTGGATTCTTGCATGACCCTCGAAATATTGACCTCACGAGACAGACCACAACGAATTTGGCTCAAAGCCTTGCTCATTGGCGGGCTCACTTTTCTACTGACGCTATTTTGTCTGGAACTGATTGTTGTCAGCGGACGTATTTCACCGCTTTGGTACTCCACCGCGCTAATGACGGTGATCGTGTTTCGTGCGCACTCCAGACACGTTCCCTTGTTGCTGTTTGCTTGCGTGATGGGAACCGCGCTGGCCAATCTGATCATTATTGGTCCCGCGCTCAGTAACATTAAGTTCGCCATCTTAAATATGGTGCAGGCGATTCTGGGCGGCGTGATGCTGCGCGCCCTGCTCGATCGCCGCGCCCCGCTCAATTCGTTACTCGACTGGGTGCGCTTTGCCCTGTGCGCTGGTCTGATTGCGCCGCTGCTTGGCGGTGTGGTGGCGTTGTGGATGCTGCATGTCGGTAGCAGCGCGTCACTGCCCTTCTTCTCGACGTGGGTGATTTCTGAGGTGATCGGCGTGCTGGCATTTGGTCCGGTGTTATTGCTGTGGCCGAATAAACCGCTGCGCCAGATTTTTACGCCAGGCCGACAGCTGGAAACCTGTCTGACGCTATTTGGCACGCTACTCGCCAGCTATTTATCGCTGCGTTTTCTGCCGTGGCCCTTCACCTTTATTGTGGTGATTCTGTTCTGGTGTGCGGTGCGGCTGCCAAAATTTGAAGCCTTTCTGCTGTTCTTCCTGAACGCCAGTTTTATCTCGATTCTGCTCGCCTTTAATTTGGTCAACCTGGCGCAAAACGGCATGCTGCTCGGCCAGGTCAGCACCTGGCTGCCGTTCCTGTTGGTGCTGCTGCCGAGCCACGTGATGGCGCTGGTGATGGACGCCTTCCAGCGCGAAAAGCATCACATCAGCGAGAGTGAAACCCGCTTCCGTAACGCCATGGAATACTCCGCGATCGGCATGGCGCTGGTTGCGCCGAATGGTGGCTGGCAGCAGGTCAATCAGTCGCTGTGCCAGACGCTAGGCTTCCCGGCAGATGAGCTAAAAAAACTCACTTTCCAGCAAATCACCCATCCCGACGATCTCAACAGCGATTTGCAGCAGTTGGAACGATTGGTGGCGGGTGAAATCATGACCTACACCATGGAGAAGCGCTATTTCCGCAAGGATGGCGAGATCGTCTGGGCGCGCCTGACGGTGTCGATGGTGCGCGATGCCGCGCAACAGCCGCACTACTTCATCGCCCAGATCATCGATATCTCCGAGCTGAAGCAGAGCGAGCAGGTCAATCGCCGCCTGATGGAACGCATCACGTTGGCCAACGAAGCTGGCGGCATTGGCGTGTGGGAGTGGAATCTGCTAACCGGTGAGATGTTGTGGGACAAGCGCATGTACGAGCTGTTTGGCTTAGGTCCGCACCAAACGCCCACCTACGATCTGTGGGTGCATCTGCTTGATCCGGCTGAACGGGAAACCGCCGCGCTGGTGGTGCAGCAGGCCATCGAACGTCGCAGCGCCTTCCATCTGGAATACCGCATCAATTTGCCGGAAGGCCCGCGCTATGTGCGTTCTGAGGCCAACCGTATCCTGAGTCAGGATGGGCAGATCGAACGTATGCTCGGCATCTGTCAGGACATCACGCCGCTGCGCGCGCTGAATGAAGCGCTGTTCCAGGAAAAAGAGCGCATGGCGATCACTCTCGATTCCATCGGCGAAGCGGTGATCAGTACCGATGATGAAATGCGCGTCACCTTTATGAATCCGGTGGCCGAAACGCTGAGCGGCTGGCCGCAGGAAAAAGCGGCAGGCGTGCCGATTACCGAGCTACTCAACATCACGCGTGGCGCGAGCGGGCCGCGTGTGGACAACCTGTTGCTGTGCCAGCTGCCAGGCGAAAAAATTTCCCCCGATCTCGATGAAGAGCTGGTGCTGCACACGCCAGACGGCACGCGCGTCGAGATTCATTACAGCATTACGCCGCTGAAAACCCTGACCGGTGCCAGCATCGGCGCGGTAATGGTTATTCAGGATGTCAGTGAATCGCGCAAGGTGATGAAGCGTCTGAGCTACAGCGCCTCACATGACATGCTGACGCGCCTGCCAAATCGTCACAGCTTCGAGCAGCGTTTAAAGCAGTTGGTGAACGATGCGGCGGCCAATAATAGCCATCACGTATTGGTGTTTATCGATCTGGATAAATTCAAAGCGGTGAACGATACCGCTGGCCACGCCGCCGGTGATGCGCTGCTGCGCGAACTGGCAGAGCTGATGCCACATCATCTGCGCAGCAGCGATATGCTGGCACGTTTGGGCGGCGATGAGTTTGGCGTGTTGCTGCCAAATTGCGAAGTGGATCAGGTGCGCGACGTGGTGCAGCGCATCGTCACCGCCGTGAGCGAATACCGCTTTATGTGGCAGGATCAGCCTTATCACGTCGGCGCGAGTGCCGGCATCACGCAAATCGATCAACGCAACTGCATCAGCAATGTGGTGATGTCACAGGCCGATGTCGCCTGTTACAGCGCAAAACATGCGGGCCGTGGTCAGTATCACGTTTATCAGGAAGTGCAGATGTAATCTGCCACGTCTGCCCATTGCCAGCCCGCGCTGGCTGCGCTAAAGTCGCCCCCTTTTTTCCGGCATGGGGGATAAATATGTTTATCGGATTCGATTACGGCACAGCAAACTGCTCAATTGCGGTCAGCGATAATGGCACGCCGCGCCTGCTGACACTGGAGAATGGTCAGCGCCTGCTTCCCTCCATGATTTGTGCACCAACGCGTGAAGCGATCAGTGAATGGCTGCATCGCCATCATCAGGTTCCAACGCCAGACAGCGAAGGCACCGCCTTATTGCAGCGTGCGCTGCGCTATAACCGCGAAGAAGATATCGACGTCACGCCAGGCAGCGTGCAGTTCGGTTTGACTGCGCTGCAGCAATATATGGTCGATCCCGAAGAAGTGTGGTTCGTTAAATCACCGAAATCCTTCCTCGGCGCTAACGGCCTGAAGCCGCAGCAGATCGCTTTCTTTGAAGAGCTGGTGTGCGCCATGATGCTGCACATTCGTCAGCAAGGTGAAACTCAGCTCGATCGCCCGATTGAGCAAGCGGTAATTGGTCGCCCGATTAACTTCCAGGGTTTAGGCGGCGAAGAGGCCAATCAGCAGGCGCAAGGCATTTTGCTGCGTGCAGCACAGCGCGCCGGTTTCCGTGATGTCGAGTTCCAGTTTGAGCCGGTGGCGGCAGGCCTGGATTTTGAAGCCACGCTGCAGAAAGAGACGCGCGTGCTGGTGGTTGATATCGGCGGCGGCACCACCGACTGCTCGATGCTGCTGATGGGCCCGGAATGGCGTCACAAAACCGATCGCCGTGAAAGCTTGCTCGGCCACAGCGGATGCCGCGTGGGCGGAAACGATCTCGACATTATGCTGGCGTTCAAAACCCTGATGCCGCTGCTGGGCCTCGGTGGCAATACGCAAAAAGGCACCGCGCTGCCTGCGCTGCCGTGGTGGAATGCGGTAGCAATCAACGATGTTCCGGCGCAAAGCGACTTCTATTCTGCGGCCAGCGGCAAACTGCTGCGCGATTTGATTCGTGATGCCGAACACAGTGACAAAGTGGCGCACCTGCTGAAAGTGTGGCAGCAGAAGCTGAGCTATCGTCTGGTGCGTGCGGCGGAGGAGAGCAAGATTGCGCTGTCGGAGGTGAAAGAAACCGACGCCTCGCTGGCGTTTATCGCCGCCCAATTGCAGGCGCAAATCAGCGCAGCGCAGCTGGAAGATGCGATTAACCAACCGCTGGAACGGATTCTGGAGCAAGTGCATCTGGCGCTCGCCACCTGCGAAACCAAGCCAGAAGTGATTTATCTCACCGGTGGTAGCGCACGTTCGCCGGTATTGCGCGCCGCACTGCAACAGGCGCTGCCCGATACGCCAATTGCCAGCGGCGATGACTTCGCCTCGGTGACCGCCGGCCTCGCCCGCTGGGCCGAAGTGATGTTCAGATAGTTCCTTCTCCCGCTTGCGGGAGAGGGTTAGGGTGAGGGACAGAACGCACGGTGCGATTTTCCCCTCACCCTGCCCTCTCCCAAAAGGAGAGGGAAAAGCCAAAGATTCTGCCAGATTAGAAATTCACGTTCGCACTGATCCCGCCTACAAACGCATCTTTCACTTCACTCACCGCACCCGGCGCAACCACATATTGCAGGTTCGGACGCAGCTGCAGCCATTTGGTCAGCTGAGCGTTGTAGTAAATCTCATAGTTATATTCCGAACCATCCTGAATCGGCAGATAAGTTGGGCTGTTGAAGTCCGTTTCGCCGTTAGCGTTGTTCTGCTCACGCAGAGAACGCGTGTAAGCGCTGTTAACGTGAATACGCGCTGCACCGACACCAATCTCATCCTGCGGACGCGCATCAAACGGCCCTTTCCAGGTGAAGCTCACCGACTGATAGTTATCGGTTTTCGAGGTTTTGTGGTCGTTCATCACCGCTTGTACGGTTACGCCCAAGCCACGGCTGGCATCGCCACCTTGTGCCGTCAACTGCTGTTGCAACAGCACGTAGCCGCCATAAGCATGATCCTGGCTTTGATACGCGCCATCGCGCCAGCTGCCGTAGTTGTCGCCATTCGCCGAAGAGTAGTAATAACCGATGCGGTAATTACCCGGCAGCTTGTCTGCGCCTAAGGTCGGTTTCCAGCCCAACTCTACCGGCACCATATTGCCTTCGGAGTTGCTGGTATCCAGGCGGAAGCCATCGCCGCGATCGTAGTTGGCACTGTTCTGGTTATAGAAACCGACCTGGAAGAATACCTCTGGCGTGATATTCACTTTCACCCGGCCGCCCCATTGGGAAACCGGCCAGTTGAACCAGCGATCGCCACGCCAGTTACCTGCCTGGCCGCTACCAAACGCCAGGTTCTGGAACTTACTGTCAAAGTTATCGAAATCTTCACCAACGGTCACACGACCGGCTTTCAGGTTCACGGTGTTATCGAACAGACCCTGGCTCAACCAGAATTGGGTTAAGCGCCAGGTTTGGCCGCGTCCGTACACTTCCTGAGGTGATGACAACATGCCAGTACGAGAATCGCCGACCTGATCGGCGATGTTCTGACCATTACGATCGGTAATCGTCACCTGGAATTGGGCATCCTGCCAGTTGAGCAGTTTTTCCAGGTCGAAGTTAGCGCCAAACGCCCACTGGTCGCTGTAGCGCATGGTGGTGTTGGTATCGGCACCGCCTGCCAGGTTGGAGCCGGTTTCCATGGTGTAGTTAACGTCGAATTTAATGCCGTCATTTTCCAGTTGCGTTCGGTAACCGCCCCAATCACCAAACATATATGGAGAGTCGTAACTGAAAGCATCAGCGGCCAGCGCAGATGCACTCAGCATCGCAAACATCAGGGTTCCAGCTGCCAGGCGGGGTAAATGCTGCACTGCTTCTTTTCTGTTCATGATGGTTATTCTTATATGAAGTTACTGGAATGGTTCGAACAGAGGATAGTGCTGAGGATTTGGCAATTTTTGCAAATATGTGCGCAGTTTACCGCAGGTTGATAGTGCGTTAGCGCAATTGTGACGCCAGTCGATGATTGAAAATCTTTTGGCTAAAATGGCATTTTTTGTGAGGCAGAGCAGGAAAAAGGCGGGACGCCGCAGCGTCCCTGAAAACATTACAATTTGCTGGCGCTCGCCAGCTCTTCGATCTCTTGCTTGCTGAGTTCCAGCTGAGTAGCTTTCACCAGCTCATCCAGCTGCTCCAGCGAAGTGGCACTGACAATTGGCGCGGTAATGCTTGGGCGCGCAATCTGCCACGCCAGCGCAACCTGCGTTGCTGAAACATCGTGCGAGGCGGCGACATCTTCCAGCGCTTCAACAATGCGCTTGCCGCGTTCATTCAGGTACTTATCCACGATGCCCTGCCCGCGCTTACTTTTGCTGGCATCTTCCGGCTTTTTGTACTTACCGCTGAGGAAGCCGCTGGCCAGCGAATAGTAGTTAATCACGCCGAGGCCATTTTTCACCGCGACCTGCTCCAGACCGCTTTCATACTCCTGACGATCGTAGAGATTGTATTCCGGCTGCAGCGTTTCATAGCGTGCCAGGCCGTGCTGCTTGCTCACATCCAGCGCTTCCTGCAGACGTTTAGCGTTGTAGTTAGACGCGCCAATCGCACGCACTTTGCCCTCTTTGATCAGCGAATCGAAGGCTTTGAGCGTGTCCAGCAGCGGCGTGATTTCATCATCGCGGTGCGCCTGATAAAGATCGATAACGTCGGTTTGCAGGCGACGCAGTGAATCTTCCACCGCCTGACGAATGTAAGCCGGTTTAAGACCGGTTTTCTCTGGCGACAACTCCATGCCAACTTTGGTGGCCAGCACGATGCTGTCGCGCTTACCGCTTTTCTTCAGCCATTTACCAATAATGGTTTCCGATTCGCCACCTTCGTTACCCGGCGCCCAGCGCGAATAAACGTCGGCGGTATCGATGAAGAACAAGCCCTTCTCCACCAGCGCATCAAGCAGTGAGAACGAGGTTTTCTCATCTACCGTCCAGCCAAACACGTTGCCGCCAAAGGTGAGACGGGGAACTTCGATACCGCTGTCGCCAAGCTGGCGGAGTTTCTGTTGACTCATTTTGTTCTCCTTATTCAAACGAGACAGGTCTGCTATTGAGCTTAGCAAAGGAAATGGTCTCGCTTATGCGTATTGCTGGCAGAATATTTACAGAATATGAATACTTACCTTCGCCAGGGCGATATTCTTATTTCCTTCAATTTTTGCCCGATCCGGGCGACTACAATCATTCGTTTGCGTAGTGGCACTTTTATTACGCACCTTGGGAATACGAAACCGCTGGAGAGCACACACCTTGATGAACCGTCGACTAAAAACAAGCTTGCTGGCCGTAGCCGTGATTGCCGTATTGGCTGGCGGATATTACTGGTGGCAACATCCAGCGGAACCGAATAAACAGACGCAGGCTGAAGGTCAGCAGCAGCGTGGTCGCGGCGCAGGCGGCAAACGCCCCTTAGCGCCAGTGCAAGCCGCAGCTGCCAGAACTGAAAGCGTGCCGTATTTCCTCAGCGGCCTCGGCACCGTCACCGCCGCCAATACCGTCACCGTGCGCAGTCGCGTTGATGGGCAATTGATGGCGCTGCACTTCCAGGAAGGACAGCAAGTGGCCGCCGGCGCTTTGCTGGCGGAAATCGATCCGCGTCCTTATCAGGTGGCGTTAACCCAGGCGCAGGGCCAATTGGCAAAAGATCAGGCCACACTCGCCAATGCGCGCCGCGATCTCAGCCGCTATGAAAAACTGGCAAAAACTTCGCTGGTGTCGCAGCAGGAACTTGATACGCAACGTTCGCTGGTGAGCGAAACGCTTGGCACCATCAAAGCCGATGAAGGTAACGTCGCCAGCGCCCAGCTCAATCTGACTTACAGTCGCATTACCGCGCCAATTGGTGGACGCGTCGGCTTGAAGCAGGTTGATGTCGGCAACTACATCACGTCCGGCGATACCACCGGTTTAGTGGTGATTACCGAAACACACCCGATTGACGTGGTGTTCAGCGTCGCCGAGAACAACATCAGCCAAATCCTCAAGGCGCAGAAAAGCGGACAGCCGCTGATCGTCGAAGCCTGGGATCGCAGCAACAAAACGCTGCTGACCAGCGGCACGCTATTGAGTCTCGATAACCAGATTGATGCCACCACCGGCACCATCAAGCTCAAGGCGCGCTTTAGCAACGAAGATGACACGCTGTTCCCGAACCAGTTTGTCAACGCACGTCTGAAAGTCGATACCTTGCAGGATGCGGTGGTGATCCCGACCGCTGCGCTGCAGATGAGCAACGACGGCCACTTTGTCTGGGTGGTCAACAGCGACAACAAAGTGAGCAAGAAACGCGTTACCGCTGGGTTGCAGGACAGCCAGAAAGTGGTGATCAGCGCGGGCCTCGAAGCGGGCGATCGCGTGGTGACCGACGGGCTGGATCGTCTGACGGAAGGCGCCACCGTTGAAGTGGTGGCACCGCAAAGTGCCGCGACACACAGCACGCGCGCTGCGCAGCCTGCACGCGGAGAGCGTCAATAATGCAGGTGATGCCTCCTGACAGCAGCGGTGGACCTTCGCGCCTGTTTATTCTGCGCCCGGTCGCCACAACGCTGCTAATGATCGCCATTCTGTTAGCCGGCGTGCTCGGCTACCGTTTTCTGCCCGTTTCCGCTCTGCCTGAAGTCGATTACCCGACCATTCAGGTGGTTACGCTTTATCCCGGCGCCAGTCCTGATGTCGTGACTTCATCCATTACCGCGCCGCTGGAACGCCAGTTCGGCCAGATGTCCGGCCTGAAGCAGATGTCGTCGCAGAGTTCGGGCGGCGCTTCCGTGGTGACATTGCAGTTTCAGCTGACGCTGTCACTGGATGTTGCCGAGCAGGAAGTGCAGGCGGCGATCAACTCCGCCACCAACCTGCTGCCTAACGATCTGCCGAACCCGCCGGTTTACAGCAAAGTGAATCCGGCCGATCCGCCGATCATGACGCTTGCCGTTACCACCACCAGCATGCCGCTTACGCAGGTGCAGGACATGGTGGAAACGCGCGTGGCGCAAAAAATTTCCCAGGTTTCGGGCGTGGGTTTGGTGACGCTTTCGGGCGGGCAACGTCCTGCGGTGCGCGTGAAGATGAACACCCAGGCGCTGGCCGCGCTCGGCCTGACCAGCGAATCGGTACGTACCGCCATTACCAACGCTAACGTCAACTCGGCGAAAGGCAGCCTCGACGGCCCAACGCGCTCGATTACGCTGTCGGCCAACGACCAGATGACCTCGGCGGAAGATTATCGCAAGCTGATCATCAGCTATAACAACGGCGCGCCGGTGCGACTGGGCGATGTCGCCACCATTGAACAAGGTGCCGAGAACAGCTGGCTCGGCGCCTGGGCGAACCGTCAGCAGGCAATTGTGCTCAACGTGCAGCGCCAGCCCGGCGCCAACATCATCGCCACCGCCGATAATATCCGCGCCATGTTGCCCGGTTTAACCGCCACGCTGCCGAAATCGGTGGATGTGAAACTGCTTACCGATCGTACCACCAACATCCGCGCTTCGGTCAGCGATACCCAGCACGAACTGATGCTGGCGATGGGTTTGGTGGTGATGATCATCTACCTGTTCCTGCGTAACGTCCCGGCGACCATCATTCCCGCTGTCGCCGTACCGCTGTCGCTGGTCGGCACCTTTGCCGCGATGTATTTCCTTGGCTTCTCGGTAAATAATCTGACGCTGATGGCGCTAACCATCGCCACCGGCTTTGTGGTCGATGATGCCATCGTGGTGATCGAGAACATCTCACGCTATATCGAAAAAGGCGAAAAGCCGCTGACGGCGGCGCTGAAAGGCGCGGGCGAGATTGGCTTCACCATTATCTCCCTCACCTTCTCGCTGATTGCGGTGCTGATCCCGCTGCTATTTATGGGCGATGTGATTGGCCGCCTGTTCCGCGAATTCGCGGTGACGCTGGCGGTGGCGATTTTGATTTCCGCCGTAGTATCGCTGACGCTGACGCCGATGATGTGCGCCCGCATGTTAAGCGCCGAATCGTTGCGCAAGCAGAACCGCTTTTCGCGTGCCAGCGAAGCGATGTTTGACCGCATTATTGCCAGCTACGGGCGCGGCTTAACGCGCGTGCTGTTGCATCCGTGGATCACCTTGTCGGTGGCGCTCAGCACCTTGCTGATCACCGTGTTGCTGTGGATCGTCATCCCCAAAGGCTTCTTCCCGCAGCAGGATAACAGCATCATTCAGGGCACCTTGCAGGCACCGCAGTCGGTTTCTTACGCCAACATGGCGGAACGCACGCGCGATGTTGCTTCGATCATCATGAAAGATCCGGCGGTGCAGAGCATGACTTCGTTTGTCGGCGTCGATGGCACCAACGCCGCGCTCAACAGCGCACGCCTGCAAATCAACCTCAAGCCGCTGAATGAGCGTGACGATCGTATTCCGGCGGTGCAGCAGCGCCTGCAACAGGCGTTAGCTAAAGTGCCGGGCATTTCGCTGTGGCTGCAGCCGGTGCAGGATTTGACCATTGATACCCAGGCCAGCCGCACGCCGTACCAGTTCACGCTGCAATCCGGCTCGCTCGAGTCGCTAAGTTTGTGGGTGCCGAAACTGCTGGAGCAACTGAATACGCTGCCGCAGCTGCGTGACGTCAGCAGTGACTGGCAGGATCAAGGTTTGGAAGCTTTTGTACGTGTCGATCGTGACAGCGCCAGCCGCTTGGGCATCAGCATGGCCGATGTGGATAACGCGCTGTATAACGCCTTTGGTCAGCGGCTGATCTCCACCATTTACACCCAGGCCAACCAATATCGCGTGGTGCTGGAACAGAACAGCGATGCCACGCCGGGACTGGCGAGCCTCGACGGCATTCGTCTGACCAGCAGCGACGGCGGCAGTGTGCCGCTTAGCGCCATCGCGCAAATTGAGGAGCGCCACGCCGCGCTCAGCATCAACCATCTCGATCAGTTCCCGTCAGCAACCTTCTCGTTTGATGTCGCCGACGGCTATTCGCTGGGCGATGCGGTGAAAGCGGTGAGCGCGGCAGAAGATCAGGTTGGCATGCCCGCCGAGATGATGACGCAGTTCCAGGGCAGCACGCTGGCCTTCGAAGCGGCATTGTCCAGTACCGTGTGGCTGATCGTGGCGGCGGTGGTGGCGATGTATATCGTGCTTGGCGTGCTGTATGAGAGCTTTATCCATCCGATCACCATTCTCTCGACGCTGCCCACCGCCGGTGTGGGTGCGCTGCTGGCGCTGATGCTGAGCGGCAACGAGCTGGATATCATCGGCATCATTGGCATTATCTTGCTGATCGGTATCGTGAAGAAAAACGCCATCATGATGATCGACTTCGCGCTGGCCGCAGAGCGTGAGCAAGGCATGCCGCCGCGTGAGGCGATTTATCAGGCGTGCTTACTGCGTTTCCGTCCGATTCTGATGACGACATTGGCGGCGTTGCTCGGTGCGCTGCCGCTGATGCTGAGCACCGGCGTCGGCGCGGAGTTGCGCCATCCGCTGGGGATCGCCATGGTCGGCGGTTTGGTGGTGAGCCAGGTGCTGACGCTGTTCACCACGCCGGTGATCTATCTGCTGTTTGATCGTCTGTCACACGCGACGCGCCGTCGCTTTAAACGCTCGGAGGCGCAGTCGTGAAGTTCTTCGCGCTGTTTATCCATCGCCCGGTCGCCACCACTTTGCTGACGCTGGCGATTGCGCTGGCCGGTATTCTCGGCTTCCGCCTGCTGCCGGTAGCGCCGCTGCCGCAGCTGGATTTCCCGGTGATTTTGATCTCGGCTTCGCTGCCCGGCGCATCGCCGGAAACCATGGCGGCCTCGGTAGCAACGCCGCTCGAGCGCTCGCTGGGGCGCATTGCCGGCGTCAGTGAAATGACCTCCACCAGCTCGCTGGGCAGTACGCGCATTATTCTGGTGTTCGATTTTGATCGCGACATCAACGGCGCGGCGCGCGATGTGCAGGCGGCGATCAACGCCGCGCAAAGCCTGCTGCCAACCGGCATGCCGAGCCGTCCCAGCTACCGCAAAGCCAACCCTTCCGATGCGCCGATCATGATCCTGACGCTGACCTCAGACATTTATAATCCCGGTCAGCTGTATGATTACGCCTCAACGCAGCTGGCGCAGAAGCTGTCGCAAATTGAAGGCGTGGGCGATGTGACGGTTGGCGGCAGCTCGTTGCCTGCGGTGCGCGTCGAACTCAATCCGCAGGCTTTATTCAATCAAGGCGTTTCGCTGGATGCGGTGCGCACCGCCATCAGCAACGCCAACCAGCGCCGTCCGCAGGGCGCGATTGATGATGTGCAGCAGCGCTGGCAGTTACGCACCAACGGAGAATTGCAAACCGCCAGTGAGTATCAACCGCTGGTGGTGCATTACAACAACGGTGCGGCGGTGCGCCTCAGCGATGTCGCTAACGTTCAGGATTCAGTGCAGGACGTACGCAACGCCGGGATGACCAACGGCAAAGCGGCGGTGCTGCTGGTGGTGCGTAAATCGCCGGAAGCCAACATCATCGATACCGTTGATCGCATTCGTGGCGAATTGCCGGAACTGCATGACGTGATCCCCGCCGCCATCGATCTGCAAATTGCTCAGGATCGTTCTCCCACCATTCGCGCCTCGCTGCATGAAGTGGAACAGTCGCTGATCATCGCCGTGGCGCTGGTAATTTTTGTGGTGTTTGCCTTCCTGCGTGACTGGCGCGCCACGCTGATCCCCGCCGCTGCGGTGCCGGTTTCGCTGATTGGCACCTTCGCCGCCATGTATCTGTGCGGCTTTAGCCTGAATAACCTGTCGCTGATGGCGTTAACCATCGCCACCGGTTTTGTCGTCGATGACGCGATTGTGGTGCTGGAGAACATTGCGCGCCACGTCGAAGCGGGCATGAAGCCGCTGCAGGCGGCGCTGACCGGCGTGCGCGAGGTCGGTTTTACCGTGCTGTCGATGAGCCTGTCGCTGATTGCGGTGTTCCTGCCGCTGCTGATGATTGGCGGCATCATTGGCCGCTTCTTCTCGGAGTTTGCCATCACGCTGTCGGTGGCGATTCTGATCTCGCTGTTTATCTCGGTCACGCTGACGCCGATGATGTGCGCTTACCTGCTCAAGCCGCAGGTCAAGCGCAGCCAGCCGCGTATACGCGGTTTCGGCAAGCTGCTGATGAAGGTGCAAAACGGCTACGCGCGTTCATTGGGTTGGGTGCTGAATCACGCCATTTGGGTGCTGATGCTGCTGCTCGGCACCGTGGCGCTTACCGTTTGGCTGTTCATCTCGATCCCGAAAACCTTTATGCCAGAGCAGGATACTGGCCGCTTACAAGGGTTTATCTCGGCGGACCAGAGCATTTCGTTCCAGGCGATGCGCGGCAAGCTGCAGGATTTCATGAACATCATCAAAGCCGATCCGGCGGTGGATAACGTCACCGGCTTTACCGGCGGTTCGCGCACCAACAGCGGTTCGATGTTCGTCTCGCTCAAGCCGCTCTCCGAGCGCAGCGAAAGCGCGCAGCAAGTGATCGCCCGGCTGCGTATCAAGCTGGCGAAAGAGCCGGGCGCGAATCTCTATCTCAACGCGGTGCAGGACATTCGCATTGGCGGACGTGAATCCAACGCCAGCTATCAATACAGCTTGTTGTCAGACAACCTGAATGATTTGCGCGAATGGGAGCCGAAAATCCGTCAGGCGTTTGCCGCCCTGCCCGAGCTGGCGGACGTCAACTCGGATCAGCAGGACAACGGCAGCGAAATGAATCTGACCTACGATCGTGAAAGCATGGCGCGGCTCGGCATCGATGTGTCTGCCGCTAACGCGCTGCTGAATAACGCCTTTGGTCAGCGCCAGATCTCCACCATTTATCAGCCGCTCAATCAGTACAAAGTGGTGATGGAAGTCGATCCGCGTTACACCCAGGACATCAGTTCACTCGGTCAGATGTTTGTGATTAACAGCGACGGCAAAGCGATTCCGCTAAGCTGGTTTGCCAAATGGCAACCAGCCAATGCGCCGCTTTCGGTAAACCACGAAGGCTTGTCGGCGGCGTCCACCATTTCGTTTAACCTGCCGGAAGGCGTATCGCTGTCGCAGGCGTCTGAAGCCATCGATCGCACCATCACCGCGCTTGGCGTGCCCTCCAGCGTGCGCGGCAGTTTTGCCGGCACCGCGCAGGTGTTCCAGCAGTCGCAATCCAATCAGCTTTACCTGATGCTGGCAGCGATTGCGGCGGTGTATATCGTGCTCGGCATTCTGTATGAGAGCTACGTGCATCCGCTGACCATTCTCTCCACGCTGCCGTCGGCGGGCGTCGGCGCGCTGCTGGCGCTGGAGCTGTTCAACACGCCGTTCAGCCTGATTGCGCTGATCGGCATTCTGCTGCTGATCGGTATCGTGAAGAAAAACGCCATCATGATGGTCGACTTTGCGCTGGATGCCGAGCGCAACGGCAATCTGACGCCGCGCGACGCGATCTTCCAGGCGTGCCAGCTGCGCTTCCGCCCGATTCTGATGACCACGCTCGCCGCGCTGTTTGGTGCACTGCCGCTGGTGCTGACCAGCGGTGACGGCGCGGAACTGCGTCAGCCGCTCGGCATCACCATCGCCGGGGGTTTGGTAATGAGTCAGCTGCTGACGCTCTACACCACGCCGGTGGTTTATTTGATGATGGATAAGCTGCGGCGGCGTAAGAAAAAGGTGTTGGTGGCGGGTTAAGGGAGGTCGCCATGAATGGCGACCCTACAAAACCGCACACTACATTCGTAGGGTCACCATTTATGGTGACCGCATAGCAGAGGAGATTCAGTGAACACGCAAAACGCCACCGTGCGCTGGCAGCTATGGATCGTCGCGTTCGGCTTCTTTATGCAGGCGCTGGATACCACCATCGTTAACACCGCGATCCCATCGATGGCGCGCGATCTCAACGTCAGCCCACTGAATATGCACTCGGTGATCGTCTCCTACGTGCTGACCGTGGCGATTACGCTGCCGATCAGCGGCTGGCTGGCGGACCGCTTTGGCGTGCGCAATATCTTCTTCTGCGCCATTGTGCTGTTCAGCATCGGCTCGCTGCTGTGCGCCTTCTCCACTACGTTGGATGAGCTGATTATGGCGCGCGTGGTGCAAGGCATTGGCGGCGCGATGATGGTACCGGTTGGCCGTTTGACGGTGATGAAAATCGTGCCGCGCGAGCAATATATGTCGGCGATGACCTTCGTCACCACGCCGGGACAAATTGGTCCGCTGCTCGGCCCGGCGCTGGGCGGGATTCTGGTGCAATACGCCAGCTGGCACTGGATTTTCCTGATCAACATTCCGGTTGGCATCATTGGCGCGATTGCCACGCTAACGCTGATGCCCAACTACACCATGCAGACGCGGCGCTTCGATTTCCTCGGCTTTGTGCTGCTGGCTGTCGGCATGGCGACCTTAACGCTGGCGCTGGATGGTCAGCGCAGCTCCGGCGGATCGCCGCTGTTGCTCGGCTTACTGATTCTGGTCGGGGTGTTTTCGCTGCTGTTCTACCTGATGCACGGCCGCAACAACGATAACGCGCTGTTCAGCCTGAAACTGTTTGATAACCGCATCTATTCGATTGGCCTGCTCGGCAGTTTTACCGGCCGCATCGGTAGCGGCATGCTGCCGTTTATGACGCCGATCTTCCTGCAGGTCGGTCTTGGCTACAGCCCGTTCCACGCCGGTTTGATGATGATTCCGATGGTGCTCGGCAATATGGGAACCAAACGCGTGGTGGTGCGCATCGTTAACCTGTTTGGTTATCGCAATGCGTTAGTCGGCGCGACCCTTGCGCTGGCGTTAGTGGTGCTGCTGTTCCCGCTGGTGGCGCTGCTTGGCTGGATCTGGCTGCTGCCGGTGGTGCTTTTAATGCAAGGCATGGTGAATGCGATTCGCTTCTCCTCGATGAACACCTTGACGCTAAAGGAACTGCCGGACGAGCTGGCTTCAAGCGGTAACTCGTTGTTATCGATGATCATGCAGCTGTCGATGAGTATTGGCGTCACCGTAGCCGGTTTGCTGCTGGGCGCCTTCGGTCACGGCGTGGTGACCGACAGCGCGGCGGCCCATCAAACCTTCATTTACACCTATCTGTGCATGGCGCTGGTGATAGCGCTGCCGGCGTTTGTATTTTGGCGCGTACCGAAGGATGTCAGTAAAAACGTTGACCTCAGAGGCAGGAGCAAAGGATGAAACGGCCGGTAAAATGGGGCATTGGCGCCAAACTGTTTGCGGCGATTTTTTCCACCTGCATGCTGGTGATCATCACCATGCATTGGGGCGTGCGGCTCAGCTTTGAGCACGGCTTTGTGGACTACATCAAAAAAGGCAACGAACAGCGCTTAACCCTGCTGAGCGATGCGCTGGCCGATCAGTATGAGCAGCACGGTAGCTGGGATTTTCTGCGTACTAATGACAAGCTGATTTTTTCTATTTTGCGCTCGCTGGAGCAGAATCCTGGCAGTGTTAATCAGCTACCGCCGCATGGCTGGCGCACGCAGTTCTGGATTATCGATCAGCAATATAAAGTGCTGTCAGGTCCGCGTCAGCCGGTGCCGCCGGAAGGCACCAGGCGCAATATCACCACCAGCAACGGCAAGATTGTTGGCTGGGTGATTGCCTCTCCGGCTGAACGTCTGACGCGCAGCACCGACATCAACTTTGATCAGCAGCAACGACGCACCAGCTGGATGATCGTGGCGCTAACCGGTTTACTCGCTGCGTTGGTCACCTGGCTGTTGGCGCGCGGTTTACTGGCACCGGTGAAACGACTGGTAGATGGTACGCACCATCTGGCGGCGGGCAATTTCGCCACCCGCGTGGAAGTCGGCAGCAGCGATGAACTCGGTCAACTGGGCCGCGACTTCAACCTGCTTGCCAGCTCGCTGGAAAAGAATGAAAGCAATCGCCGCGCCTTTATGGCCGACATATCCCATGAACTGCGCACGCCGCTGGCGATTCTGCGCGGTGAGCTGGAAGCGATGCAGGATGGCGTGCGCAAGCTGACGCCGGAAGCCATCAGCTCGTTGCAGAGCGAAGTGGTGGTTCTCACCAAACTGGTCGACGATCTACATCAGTTGTCGCTGTCCGATGCGGGCGCCCTCGCCTATCGCAAACAGCCGGTTGATCTGGTTAATCTGCTGGAAGTGGTGGCCGGCAGCTTCGGCGAACGTTATCGCAGCCGCGGCTTAACGCTCAATCTGGCATTGCCCGCGCAGGCGGAGAGCTTTGGCGATCCCGATCGTCTGATGCAACTGTTCACCAATTTGCTGGAAAACAGCCTGCGTTATACCGACAGCGGCGGCGCGGTGCAGCTCTCGATGCAGCTGGCGGGTGAAAACTGGCAGCTGAGGTTTGCGGATAGCGCGCCGGGTGTCGATCCGGCCCATCAGGCACAATTATTTGAACGATTTTTCCGCGCGGAAAGTTCGCGTAATCGCGCCAGCGGCGGCTCGGGGCTTGGCCTGGCGATCTGTAAAAACATCGCTGAAGCGCATGACGGCAGCATCAGTGCGGATCACTCTGATTTAGGTGGACTGCAAATCACGCTAAACTTGCCGTATGTTCCTCACTAGACGTCCCTTATGAGCCCGGAAAATAGCGATCCTCTGATCCTTGTTGTAGAAGATGAACCCAAACTGGCGCAGCTGATGATTGATTATCTGCAGGCGTCCAACTATCGCACGCACCACATTGCCGACGGTAACGAGGTGTTGAGCTATGTGCAGCAAACTCCGCCGGATCTGATGCTGCTGGATTTGATGCTGCCCGGCCGCGATGGCTTAACGCTGTGCCGCGAAATTCGTCGTTTCTCTGAGCTGCCGATCATCATGGTGACCGCGCGTACCGAAGAGATTGATCGCCTGCTGGGGCTGGAAATCGGTGCGGATGACTATATCTGCAAGCCGTTCAGTCCGCGTGAAGTGGTGGCGCGCGTCAAAACCATTTTGCGCCGCGTCAAACGTTCGCCGGAAGAAGCGCAGCAGGAATCGCATCTGCATATTGATGAAAGCCGCTTTCAGGCCAGCTGGCGTGAACAGCAGCTGGAGCTGACGCCTGCGGAGTTTCGTCTGCTGAAAACGCTGGCGTTGGAGCCGGGGAAAGTGTTCTCGCGCGAGCAGCTGCTCAATCATCTCTACGACGATTACCGCGTAGTCACCGATCGCACCATCGACAGCCACATCAAAAACCTGCGCCGCAAGCTGGAAAGCCTCGATGCGGAACAGCCGTTTATCCGCGCCGTATACGGTATGGGCTATCGCTGGGAAGCGGACGTTTGCCGCTTGCTGTAGCCTGCAACGGCTTACATTGATCCAGGTCAATTTACATCGAGTGCGGGCCTGCTTACAATTCCCCACCTTTTGCAGGGCCGTATAATGCGGCCGCTGCACCGGCCATCCACGATGGCATGCTGACCTGACATCAGTGAGAAAATCCATGTTAAAACCTGAACTGCTTTCTCCAGCGGGATCGCTGAAGAATATGCGCTACGCCTTTGCCTACGGCGCTGACGCCGTCTATGCCGGCCAACCTCGCTACAGCCTGCGCGTTCGCAACAACGAATTCACCCACGAGATTCTGGCCAAGGGCATCAATGAAGCCCATGAACTGGGTAAGAAATTCTACGTAGTGGTCAACATCGCCCCGCATAACGCCAAACTGAAAACCTTTATCCGCGATCTGACGCCGGTGGTGGCAATGCAGCCGGACGCGCTGATCATGTCCGATCCCGGCCTGATTATGCTGGTGCGTGAAGCCTTCCCGCAGATGCCGATCCATCTGTCGGTACAGGCCAACGCGGTTAACTGGGCGACGGTGAAATTCTGGCAGCAAATGGGACTGACGCGCGTGATTCTGTCGCGTGAGCTGTCGCTGGATGAGATTGCCGAAATCCGCCAGCAGGTGCCGGAAATGGAGATTGAGATCTTCGTACACGGCGCGCTGTGCATGGCTTACTCCGGTCGCTGCCTGCTCTCCGGCTACCTTAACAAACGCGATCCCAATCAAGGTACCTGCACCAACGCCTGCCGCTGGGAATATAAAGTGGAAGAAGGCAAGCAGGACGAGGTTGGCAACATTGTCGGATTCCATGAACCGGTTAAGGTGCAAGAGCCCACGCTCGGCGTCGGCGCGACCACCGACCGCGTGTTCCTGTTGGAAGAGAAGATGAAACCGGGTGAAGTGATGAGCGCCTTCGAGGACGAACACGGCACCTACATCATGAACTCAAAAGATCTGCGCGCGGTGGCGCACGTTGAACGTCTGAGTCAAATGGGCGTGCATTCATTGAAAATTGAAGGCCGCACCAAATCCTTCTACTACTGCGCGCGCACCGCGCAGGTTTATCGTCGCGCCATCGACGATGCCGCTGCGGGAAAACCGTTCGACCCGGCGCTGCTGGAGACGCTGGAAGGCCTGGCGCATCGCGGTTATACCGAAGGTTTCCTGCGTCGTCATACCCATGACAGCTATCAGAACTACGAGCAAGGTTTCTCCATCTCCGAGCGCCAGCAGTTTGTTGGTGAATTTACTGGCGAGCGTCGCGGTGACTGGGCGCAGATTGCGGTGAAGAACAAGTTTATGCTCGGCGATTCTGTCGAGATCATGACGCCAGAAGGCAACCTCAACTGCACGCTTGAAACCATGCAGAACGATAAAGGATCGGCGGTGGACATGGCGCCAGGCGATGGGCATCGCGTGTGGATTCCGGTGCCGGAATCGGTCAACCTCGCCTTTGCCTTGCTGCTGCGTAATTTCACCGATGGCAACAGCACCTACGATCCACACGGGAAAAATCGCACTTAATGAAAAGATTTCGGCGAAGTTAGATTAGGATCACAGACCACCTCTTCCCCTCGCTTTAGAATCCCGCCTGCTGCTAACGAGTAAGAATAAAAGCAGGTAGTACCAGGAACCACCTCATTCACCCGCCCGGCTCCCCCGTGCGGGTTTTCTTTTTTCTACGCCACCCAATTTTTCATCGCCCGCCGATAAAGTTCTCTCCCCGGCTATGCTATAACCTGTGCTCTGTAACTCGCATCAAGGAACTGATAATGCAAAACAAACCGCTGACGCTGCTGATCCTCAACGGGAAAGGCGCAGGTAATGAAGATTTGCGCGCTGCGGTGAATACGCTGCGTGATGAAGGCTTTAATCTGGCGGTGCGCGTCACCTGGGAAAAGGGGGATGGCGATCGTTATGTTCAGGAAGCGGTTGATTTGCAGGCAGAAACCGTGGTGGCCGGCGGCGGCGATGGCACCATCAATGAGATCGCGACTGCGCTAGCGCGCTTGCCCGAACAGCAACGCCCAGCGCTGGGCATTTTACCGCTCGGCACCGCCAACGATTTCGCCACCAGCGTCGGTATTCCGGAAGGGATGGAACCGGCTTTACGCTTAGCGTTGGTGGGAAAAGCGACAACCATCGATTTGGCGCGGGTGAACGGCGATCGCTACTTTATCAATATGGCGACCGGCGGATTTGGCACGCGCATCACCACCGAAACCCCCGAAAAGCTGAAATCGGCGCTCGGCGGCGTATCGTACTTTATTCATGGATTGATGCGCGTTGATGCGCTGAAACCGGATCGCTGTGAAATCAGCGGACCCGGCTTCAACTGGCAAGGCGATGCGCTGGTGATAGGCATTGGCAATGGACGTCAGGCCGGCGGCGGGCAAAAGCTCTGCCCGGATGCGCTGATTAATGATGGCCAGCTCAATCTCAGCATCGTTACCGCGCAAGAGCTGCTGCCCACGTTGCTACATTCCCTGACGCGTGATGATGAAAATCCGAATATCGTCAGCGCGCAGTTGCAGTCGCTTACCATCCGTTCACCGCATGAGATGACGTTTAATCTGGATGGTGAACCACTGACCGGAAGTGAGTTTGAGATTGAAGTGATGGCGGGCGCACTGAGCTGCCGCTTGCCGCCGCAATGCCCGTTATTAGCGTGATTTTTCGCGGGTCGCCAAGCATGGCGACCCGATTTGTAATTACACCTTCATCCAGCGGCGTTCCAGCGCGGAAACCGCTACCGCTTCCAGCACCTTCTGCACCTGCAATCCTTCGGCGAAATCTGGCCACATGCGATCGCCAGAGGCAATGCCATTGATCAAATCGCGGATTTCAACGGTTTTCTGATCGTTAAAACCGATGCCGTGCCCGGCCGAGACGCAGAAGTTGGCGTAATCCGGATGTGCCGGACCGGTCAAAATGGTTTTGAAACCCTGACGTCCTGCCGGTTCATCGTGAATGTACAACTCCAGCTCGGCCATACGCTCCTGGGTATAACGCAGCGTGCCTTTGGTGCCGGTGACCACATAGGTCAGGCCCATTTTGCTGCCGCAGGCGATACGCGAGGTTTCAAACACGCCGTGCGCACCGTTTTTAAAGCGCAGCAAGGCGCTGGCCTGATCTTCGTTTTCCACCGGCAGCAGGCGCGACTTATCCTTCGGGTCCGGACGCTCTTTAATCACCGTCATCATATCGCCGCTGACTTCTTCGATATCACCGACCAGATAGTGCGCCATATTCACAATATGCGCGGCGAGGTCGCCTAACGCGCCTAATCCCGCCAGCGCTTTCTGGCAGTGCCAGTCGAGTGGGGTTTCCGGGCGTGCCAGATAATCTTCGTTGTGCGTGCCGTAGAAATGCACCACGTCGCCGATTTCACCGCGAGCGATAATTTCGCGTGCCAGCTGGCTGGTCGGGTTTTTCATGTAGTTGAAACCGACCAGCGTTTTCACGCCCGCCTGCTGCGCCGCTTGCACCATCTCTTCCGCATCGGCCACTGACAGCGATAACGGTTTCTCGGAGTAAACGTGCTTGCCGTTGCGAATCGCTTCCAGCGCCATCTCTTTGTGCAGGAAGTTTGGCGCACAGATATCAACCACATCGATGTTTGGATCGCGTACCAGCTCACGCCAGTCGCCAGTAGAACGGGCAAAGCCAAAGGTTGCCGCTTGTTTCGCCGCCAGCTCTGGATTAACTTCCGCCAGCATCTCACGCACGATCTCGCCTTTCAGGGCAAAAACTGTGGGTGCCTGAGCGTAGGCAATTGCATGACAACGACCGATGTAACCACTGCCAATCATACCGATTCTGACTTTGTTCATGACTAATCCTGCATTCGGGTAAGAGTTGATGTGGAATATATGTTTCGCTTTTTGCCCCGACAACGGTGAAATGAAATATCTGTGATCATGCATGCGAGGTATCTGACAAAATCGACAAATCAGAATGTAATTTTGCATAGAGTTAGTGATCATCATCACAAAACCGATTCTGTCAGCCGTAATTTTGCCGCGCTGAGTTCGCTCATAGCGTGCAATTGACGCTTTATTCAGCAGTCAGAACGAATTGTGAAAAAGAGTTTTGACAAGGCGAGGTCTGCTCGATAATATGCGCCCCGTTCAAACGATTCCTCTGTAGTTCAGTCGGTAGAACGGCGGACTGTTAATCCGTATGTCACTGGTTCGAGTCCAGTCAGAGGAGCCAAATTCTTGAAAAGAGCAGCCTATAAGGCTGCTTTTTTTATGTCTGCGATTTGGGTGCTGTTTTCCCCCTCACCCTAGCCCTCTCCCAGCGGGAGAGGGAACACTCCCCTGCACCATGCCTTTATGCACTCGCCGATCAGCTCCCTCTCCTTTGGGAGAGGGTTGGGGTGAGGGAAACGATATGCTCTGTGATTCTCTTCACAACTCTGCAACGCCGACTTGTATGGTAGTATTAGTGCGCGTATTTTTTCATCATTGCATTCCCGTTGGAGTAGATGATGAAAAGTGTAGTGATAGAGCAACCGGGTGAATTGGTATTGGCTGAGCGTCCGCTGCCGCAACCCGCAGCAGGTGAAGTACGCGTGAAGGTGCAATATGCCAGCATCTGCGGTTCCGATGTGCATATCTGGCACGGTCACAATCCTTTCGCCAAATATCCGCGCGTCCTTGGTCACGAATTCTTTGGCCTGATCGATGCGGTCGGCGCTGACGTTGCCGCCAGCCGCATTGGCGAACGCGTAGCGGTCGATCCGGTGGTTAGTTGCGGCAACTGCTATCCCTGCTCCATTGGTCGCCCAAACGTCTGCAAAGAGCTGCAGGTGATTGGCGTACACCGCGACGGCGGCTTTAGCGAATATGCCGTCGCACCGGCTAAAAACGCCTTCCGCCTGCCGGATAGCGTTCCCGACAAACTCGCCAGCATGGTCGAACCTTTCACTATCGCGGCCAATATCACCGCCTTCCTCAAACCACAGCCAAACGATGTGGCGCTGATTTACGGTGCCGGTCCAATGGGCCTCACCGCCATTCAGGTGCTGAAAGGCGTGTATGGCGTTGAACAGGTATTAGTGGTTGATCGTCTGCCAGAACGTCTGGCGCTGGCGCTGGAAAACGGTGCCGATCAGGTGTTCAACAACAGCGATATTCCGCTCGCCGCGCAGCTGGAAGGCGTGCAGCCGACGCTGATTATTGATGCCGCCTGCCATCCTACGATTCTGTCCGAAGCCGCCGCCCTCGCCTCACCGGCAGCGCGTATCGGCCTGCTGGGCTTTTCTGGCGAGCCGTGCAGCATCACGCAGCAAAGTCTCACCAGTAAAGAGCTGTCGCTGTTCACCTCGCGTCTCAACAGCAATCGCTTCCCGCAGGTGATTGAGTGGATTGAGCAAGGCCAGATCCAGCCGGAGAAACTGGTAACGCACTATTTCCCGCTGGCCGAGGTTGAGCAAGCCATGACGCTGTTCGAAAAAGATCCCCGCACCTGCTGCAAAGTGATCCTACAAATGGGTTAAGTTAACCCGCACACCAGGTGTCCCCATGCCGGTACCTTACCCGCCGGCATTATTACTATAAAAAATGACGATGACGGAGTTTCTATGTTTAAGAACCTGCGCTGGACCCTCGTACTGCTGTTGTTCCTGGTGTTTATGATCAACTACCTTGATCGTATCGCCCTCTCTCTGACCGTACCGCTGGTGGAAAAAGACCTGATGATCAACGCCGAACAGTTCGGCATGATTTTCGGCAGCTTCTTCTTCGGTTATGCCCTGTTCAACTTCATCGGTGGCTTAGCGACCGATAAATTCGGCCCGACCATCGTGCTCGGCACCGCCGTTGGCATGTGGTCGCTGTTCTGCGGCCTGACCGCGATGGCGACCGGCTTCTGGTCGATGATGATTCTGCGCGTACTGTTTGGCATGGCGGAAGGCCCAATTTCAGCCTCAGCGAACAAAGCCATTAACGGCTGGTTCCCGAAAAAACAGGCCGCCACCGCGATGGGTTTACTCAGCTCGGGTTCACCGCTGGGTGGCGCAGTTGCCGGTCCGATTGTGGGCTATCTGGCGCTGTCGTTTGGCTGGCGTCCGGCGTTTGTGGTGATCGCCGCGATTGGTTTTGTCTGGCTGGCGCTGTGGTTCTTCTTCGCGTCCGATAACCCGGCGAAAAGTAAGCGCGTATCGGCGGAAGAGCGTGCCTTAGTGGAAAAACTGAAAGCCGAAGAACCGGCTGACGTGATCGACCCAAGCGGCAACGCGCACGGTTTGGGCTTCTATCTGCGCCAGCCAATCATCCTGGTCACCGCCTTTGCTTTCTTCTGCTACAACTACATTCTGTTCTTCTTCCTGAGCTGGTTCCCGGCGTATCTGGTGCAGGCGCACGGCCTCGACATCAAAGCGATGAGCATCACCACCATGATCCCGTGGATTGTTGGCTTCGTTGGCCTGGCGTTGGGTGGCTGGATCTCCGATAAGATTTTCAATATCACCGGCAAGCTGCTGCTTTCACGAAAAATTGTGCTGGTGGTTTCACTTACCGCCGCCGCGATTTGCGTGGCGCTGGCAGGTACGATAAAAGAGGTCAACTCGGCGGTGATCATGATGTCGATCTCCATCTTCTTCCTCTACATCACCGGCGCGATTTACTGGGCGATTGTGCAGGATGTGGTGCATAAAAGCCGTGTCGGCAGCATCAGTGGCTTTATCCATCTGATTGGTAGCCTGTCAGGCGTAATCGGCCCGGTGGTGACTGGCTTCATCGTGCAGCACTCGGGTAAGTTTGACAGCGCCTTCATCCTCGCGGGTGCGGTTGCTGGCGTCGGTGCGCTGCTGGTGCTGCTGGTAATTCGCGAACCCAAGGCCAACAATAAACCGGTTTCAGTGTAAATCTCATGGGGCGCTGAGCGCCCCATTTGCCAAAAGGAATGATTATGTTAGAGCTTGAACGCCTCCCCGCTGATGTCCAACGTCCCGCTTACGATCGCAGCCAACTGAAAACCCGCATGGTGCACATCGGCTTTGGTGCCTTCCATCGTGCGCATCAGGCGCTGGCAACCGATAAGCTGGCTGCACAAGGCAGCGATTGGGGTTACTGCGAAGTGAATCTCAACAGCGGCACGCTGATTCAGGCGCTGCGTCAGCAGGATCTGCTCTATACGCTGACCGAAATTGCCGATGAGAGTTTACACACGCGCGTGATTGGCGTGGTGACGCAAGCGCTGCATGGCAAAGGCGACGGCATTGATTCAGTGATTGAGGCGATGAGCCAGCCGGATGTGGCGATTGTCTCGATGACTGTGACCGAGAAAGGCTATTGCTACATGCCGTCGAGCGGCAAGCTCAATCCCGATCATCCCGATATTGTGCACGACCTCGCGAATCCTACTCAGCCACGCTCACTGCCCGGCCTGATTCTGGCGGCCATTATCCGTCGCCGCGAACGCCATCTGCCGCCGTTTAGCGTGATGTCCTGCGACAACATGCCGGAAAACGGCCATGTCACGCGTAACGTGATTACCCAGCTGGCCGAGCGCCACAGCGCTGAACTGGCGGATTATATCCAGACGCACATCACCTTCCCTTCAACTATGGTTGATCGCATCGTCCCGGCAATGACCGATGCGGCATTCGACGCGCTGGCCGAACGTTTAGGCAGCCGCGATCCGGTGGCGGTAGAAGCTGAGCCGTTTTTCCAATGGGTCATCGAAGACAACTTTGTTAACGGACGTCCGGCGTGGGAAAACGCCGGTGCGGAGCTGGTCAGCGATGTGCTGCCGTTCGAAGAGATGAAGTTGCGTATGCTTAACGGCAGCCACTCGTTCCTCGCCTATCTCGGTTTTCTCGCCGGTTATGAGCACATCAGCGATTGTATGGCCGATGCCAGCTATCGTGCGGCGGCACGCGCATTGATGTTGCAGGATCAGGCACCCACGCTGCGTACGCAGGGCGTCGATCTCGAAGCCTATGCCGATTCCCTGATTGCACGTTACGAGAATCGCGCCATCAAACATCGCACCTATCAAATCGCCACCGATGGCACGCAAAAGCTGCCGCAGCGTCTGCTGGATAGCGCGCGCTGGCATCTGCGCAACGGCACTTCATGCGACTTCGTGTTGCTGGGTGTGGCAGGCTGGATGCGTTACGTCAGCGGCGTGGATGAGCAAGGCCAGGCAATTGAGATTCGCGATCCGCTGAAAGATCAGCTGGCAAACATTGTGGCTAACAGTGAAGACGGTGCAGCGCGCGTTAAAGCATTGCTCGGCCTAAACGCGGTGTTCGGCGACGATCTGCAGCAGCAGGCCTTTGTCTCACGCGTGACCGAACTCTATCTGCAGCTGTTGCAACAGGGCGCGCGCGCCACGGTGCAAAGCCTCGTCACACAAGGCTAAGCGCCTGCACAAATGTGTAGCGCAGACGCAGCGTGCTGATTAGACTGAACCTTTCTTAACGGGCTGGCAGATGCCAGCCGTAATACGGATATTGCTGCATGTCGACTGCCTATACCATAACCACCAGCGAACCGGTAAATCAGCAGATCTATCGTTATCTGCGCAAAGATATTGTGACCTGCGTTATTCATCCGGGCTCGCTGCTGTCGGAGAAGGAAGTGTCGGCGCGTTTTAACGTATCGCGTCAGCCGGTACGTGAAGCTTTCATCAAGCTGGCGGAAGCCGGATTGGTGCAGGTGTTACCGCAGCGCGGCACCTTCGTACGCAAAATCTCTGCCCAGCGCGTGGCCGACGGCCGCTTTATCCGTGAAGCGGTAGAGATTGCCGTGGTACGCCGCGCCGCGCAGGAGATTGGTGCCAACGGATTGATGGCGCTGGAGCATAACCTGCAGCTGCAGCGTCTCGCCGCTGAACGTCATGACAGCCAGGCCTTCTTAGGGCTGGATGATGAGTTTCACCGCCTGATTGCGGAAGGGATTAACTGCCTGCTGGCGTGGGAAACGGTAGAGAACATTAAAGCCACCATGGACCGCGTGCGTTTTCTGACCTTAAGCGAAGTGTCGCCGCCGGAGCGTTTGATTCAGCAGCATGAAGATATTTATAACGCGTTGAAAGCGCATGATGTTGAAGCCGCTGAGAGCGCGATGCGCCGTCATCTGCAGGAGATGATTTTGACCATTACGCCGATTGCCGAGCGTAATAGTGAGTGGTTTGAGGCACCTTAAATGGACGAGGTCGCCATGAATGGCGACCCTACGTAGGGTCAGCATTTATGCTGACCTTTTTACATTTAGGCTATGGTCACATCTTTTGACAGATAAACATCCTGCACCGCATTAATCAGCTGCACGCCCTCTTTCAGCGTCTTCTTAAACGCCTTGCGCCCCAGAATCAATCCCATGCCGCCAGCACGCTTGTTGATCACCGCCGTACGCACTGACTCCGCGATATCCGTTTCCCCGGCAGATGCGCCACCGGAATTGATCAATCCCGCGCGCCCCATATAGCAGTTCGCTAACTGGTAACGCACCAAATCAATCGGGTTCTCGCTGGTCAGCTTGCTATAGACGCGCTCATCGGTGTGACCAAACTTCACCGCGTTGTAACCGCCGTTATTCTCAGCCATCTTTTGCTTAACGATATCCGCACCGATAGTCGCCGCCAGATGGTTGGCCTGGCCGGTTAAATCGGCGCTGGCGTGATAATCGACGCCGTCTTTCTTGAACGCATCATTACGCAGATAGGCCCACAGCACCGTCACCATTCCGAGCTCGTGCGCGCGCTCGAAAGCTGCCGAGATCTCTTCAATCTGACGGCGCGATTGCTCAGAACCAAAGTAGATGGTGGCGCCAACCGCCACCGCGCCCAGATTAAAGGCCTGCTCAACGCTGGCGTACAGCGTCTGGTCATATTGCGTCGGATAGCTCAGGGTTTCGTTGTGGTTGAGCTTCACCATAAACGGAATGCGGTGCGCGTAGCGACGTGAAACCGAGGCCAGCACGCCGTAGGTGGATGCCACGCAGTTACAGCCAGCTTCAATTGCCAGCTCAACGATGTTTTTCGGATCGAAATAAGCTGGGTTCGCCGCAAAGGAGGCACCCGCCGAGTGCTCAACGCCCTGATCGACCGGCAGAATCGACAAATAGCCGGTGCCAGCCAAACGTCCGGTGTTGTACAGCGTTTGCATGTTGCGCAGTACGGTGGGAGAACGATTGTTGTCGATCATCACGCGATCAACATAATCCGCGCCTGGTAAATAGAGGCTATCCGCTGGAATGGTCATGCAGCGATGTTGAAGAAGGCTGTCCGCCTCTTTGCCCAATAACTGTACGATGTCCGTCATGTTCGCTCCTGATAAATGGCTGGATTGGAACCGGCCGATGCCGATTCGCCCCCAACAGCCTGGACCGGAAAGCGCCAGGCTGGCAAATTGCTGACTCCATTTTTCAGACGGATGCGCAGTGAAAAAGCGGCAATCTGGCGTTACGCCCTACCACCATTGATGGAAATGGTGCACCGGCCCAATGCCTTTACCGACCTCCAGCGAATCGGCGTGCAGCAGCGCCTGTTGTAGCCACGCCTTGGCTTCGGCCACCGTTGCAGCCCAATCATCATGACGCGGACGCAACGCTGCCAGCGCCGCAGAGAGCGAGCAGCCTGTGCCGTGCGTGTGGCGCGTATTAACACGCGGCGCGGTAAAGCGCTGGCGTCCGTCGCGGGTAATCAGCCAATCCGGACTTTCGGCATCGCTGAGATGCCCACCCTTCATCAGCACCGCTTCACAGCCGAGATCGAGCAGCGCATCGCCCTGCTGCAACATGGTCTTCTCATCCTGCGCCATAGCGCGTCCCAGCAGCGCCGCGGCTTCCGGCAGGTTCGGCGTGATCAGCGACACCTGCGGCAGCAGCAATTCACGCACGCTGGCTACGGCATCTGGCGACAGTAGCGCATCGCCGCTTTTGGCAATCATCACCGTATCCAGCACCACAAACGGCAGGCTGGCCCGTTTCAGCCGCTCGGCGACCACCTCGACTATCGCGGTTTCGGACAACATGCCGATCTTCGCGGCATCAATGCGCACATCATCCAGCACTGAATCGAGCTGTGCGCCGACGAAATCCGGTGCGATGCGATAGACCGATTGCACACCACAGGTGTTTTGCGCCACCAGCGCGGTAATAACGCTGGTGCCGTAAGCGCCCAATGCGGAGAAGGCTTTGAGATCGGCCTGGATACCCGCGCCGCCGCTCGGATCGGTGCCGGCAATGGTTAATGCGTTGATGCGTTTCATGCTTTCACCTCCAGCGTCCACAGCGTATCGAGGAAGGCAGCGACAAAGCTGCCCGGTCCAGCGACCTGACGTGCTGTCAGTTCACCGGCCAACGACATCACGCGGCAAGCCGCAGCCACATGTTGCAGGCGATCGCCTGGCAAGCTGGTGAAGGCCGCCACCACCGCTGACAACGCGCAACCGGTGCCAACCACGCGCGTCATCAGCGGGCTGCCACCGGGAATCGCGAATGTCTGCAAGCCATCGGTGACGTAATCGACTTCACCGGTCACTGCCACAATTGTTTTGAAATCACGTGCCAGCTGCTGAGCGGCGCTCAGCGCGGCATCGGCCTGATGCAGGCTGTCGACGCCGCGTCCGCCGATTGCCTGATGCGCCAGGGCGAGAATTTCTGAAGCGTTACCGCGAATCGCTGCCGGTTGCAGGCTCAGCAACTGTTGGCAGAAGGCGGTGCGCAGGCTTAAAGCACCGACCGCCACCGGATCCAGCGTCCACGGTGTGCCTGCCGCTTGCGCTGCTTGCACCGCCGCCAACATCGCATCACGACGTTCAATGGTTAAGGTGCCTACGTTGATCAACACCGCATCGGCAAAACCGGCAAACTGCGCCGCTTCCTCGGGATCGATCACCATCGCAGGCGACGCTTGCAGTGCCAGCAGCACGTTGGCGGTAAAGGTTTGCACCACGTCATTGGTCATGCAGTGCACCAGCGGCGCTTGCTGACGCAGCAGTTGCAGAGAGTGCGCAAGTTGTGCGGGGGAAAGAAGGTCAGGCTGTTTCATAAGGCTCCCAACCGGCGATCAAGAAGGCGAATGCGGTCAGGCATCTGACTTCCCTACGCTGGCATTATCCAGATCAGGTCAGCGGGTGTATCTCAGCCCTGTATTAGAGGGGCACCCCGAGTCAAAACTACGTTGGCGAGCATAGGGAACAAGCCAGATTAAAGCAAGCAATCGCCGCCTTCTCTGTGGATCTTGCTCGCAAAGTTACATTTTACAGGTTCATCTAACTGTTTGAATAAAGTCCTTAAAAACCCTTCTTTTTGCGTGCCATGTCATACTTTGTAATAAATTCCATTGATAATTCGCGTCGCGAAAAATAGCATCCCCCACAACTTGTTTCATGACGAAACAGTACGGATTTATTAATTGTTCATGGAAGCATCACGGAGGATTAGCTATGCGTCGGATTCCACGCGCGCCGCTCTCTGCGGCCCTTATCTCTGCCCTATTCGCCGGTACTTTTGTCCCTGTTCCCTCCGCCCACGCCACGGGTTTTGTCGAAGACTCATCGCTCACTGGCAACCTGTTTTACTGGCAACGTCAGCGCGATCGCAAAGAGATGGATCCGCAAAAAGGCTCGTACGGTCAGTATGATGCCAATCTGCATCACGCCTCTGCTAACGCCAATCTCGACTTCTCTTCCGGTTATGCGGGCGATGTGATTGGCCTCGACCTGGCAGCGTTTGGCGCGTTGGAGTTAAGCAATGGCGGCCCGGCAGCACCGAATGAAATTGGTTTCAGCAACGCCCGTACGCGCTGGGATGAGGACTGGAGCGGTGATAAGAGCGGCTTAAGTCTTTATAAAGCGGCGATCAAGGCAAAATGGCAGGATAACTGGCTGCGCGCCGGCTATCTGCAACCCAGCGGACAGACGCTGCTGGCACCGCACTGGAGTTTCCTGCCCGGCACCTATCGCGGCGTTGAAGCGGGAACCCTCTTCGATTTCAGCGATGCGGGCGCCCTTTCCGTCTCCTGGATGTGGACTGACGAATACAAAGCGCCGTGGTATCGCGACATGTACAACTTCCGCAAAGCCGATGGCCTAACCGAGATTCCGTGGCTGCAATCCTTTGGTGCCAAATACGATTTCAAAAATTCGCTGGTGCTGGAAGGCGCATATGGCCAAGCGGCGAATTACATGGATCAGTATTTTGCCAAAGCCTCTTATCAGCTGCCGCTGGCCGATGCACCACTGCGCACCAGCTATCAGTTTTACGGCGCGAAAGATCGTGACAACAGCGGCGTGGGCCAGGTCAACGATGTTTACGATGGCCTCGCTTGGCTGCAGGCGCTGACGTTCGGCTACACGCTGGGCGCGTTCGATTTCCGCCTTGAAGGCACATGGGTAAAAGCCGAAGGTAATCAGGGCTTCTTCCTGCAGCGTATGACGCCGTCCTATGCCAGCTCGAATGGCCGCATGGATGTGTGGTGGGATTCGCGCTCTGACTGGAACGCCAACGGTGAAAAAGCTTTATTCGCTGGTGTGATGGTCGATCTTGGGCACTGGCAATTACCCGGCTGGCAGGTCGGCACTTCGTACGCCTATGGCTGGGACGCGAAGCCTTCCACCAATCCCATTTATGACCAGAACCAGCGCCTGAAAGAGTCGGCATGGAGCATGGACCTGGTTTACACCATCCAGCAAGGCCGCGCCAAAGACACGCAATTCAAACTGCATTACACCCGCTACGACAATCACAGCGATCTTCCCAGCTACAGCGGCGGTTACGGCAACATCTTCCAGGACGAAAAAGACATCAAATTTATGGTCGTCGCGCCATTCACCCTGTTTTGACCCCGATCTGGCAGGAGCCAGAGACTTACATCTGTGGAAAAGGATAACAGCATGAAAAAGTTAAAAATCAGTTTACTGGCGCTGAGCGTGATGGGCCTTGCCGCCTGCAGTTCATCCCCGCGCAGCAATCAGCAGGTCGTTGACCAAATCAGCCAGTTCGGCGTGCAGTATCAGGTCACTGACAATCAGGCTGCCGATCACGGCGTGAACTGCGCGAAACTCGGTGCCGATTGGGCATCCTGCAATACCGCCACCATTACGCTGACCAACAACGGCCCGGCGCTCACCAGCAAAAACTGGGCGATCTACATGAGCAACGTGCACGAAACGCTGCGGGTCGATAACGATCAGTTCAAAATGACGCACATCGTCGGCGATCTTACCCGACTGGAACCGACGGAAAAATTCAAAGGTATCGCGGCTGGCGAGTCGATTGAAATCCCGATCGTCAACGAATACTGGCAGCTGTTTATCACTGACGTGATGCCGCGCTGGTACGTTACCGCCGCCAATGCCTCGCCAAAAATAATCACCAGCACCGATACCGAAAACCTCAGCGACTTCGTTAAGCCGTTTGGCGACCAATGGAAGCGCATCGCCGACGATAAAAACGTGCTGATGCTGCCGCAAAGTCGCTTCACCAAGAATGCCGATGTGGCGCAACTGCCTGCTAGCGTGTTGCGCGGACAAATCACCCCAACGCCGCGCATGGTGAAAGTTCATGCTGCCGATGTCGATCTGAGCCGTGGCGTCACTTTGCACCTGGATGTATTGGCGAACAATCAAGCCGATGCGGTTAAGCAGCGCTTCGATTTGATGGGACTCAAACAGCAGTCAGCGGGTTATGCCGTTCATACTCGTATCGCCGTTAATCATTTCCGTGGCGCAGATGCGGTTTCTGGTGCTTATGAACTGCGCATCACGCCACGCGGCACCGATATCATTGGTTACGACCAGGCGGGCGTCTATTACGGCTTGATGTCGTTACTCTCGCTGGTACCCGCTGAGGGCAAACCGATTATCGCCACGCTTGAAGCCAAAGATGCCCCGCGCTTTGCCTATCGCGGCGCCTTCCTCGATGTGGCGCGTAACTTCCACAGCAAGCAAGCGGTGCTGCGCATGCTCGATCAAATGGCGGCATGGAAGATGAATAAATTCCACTTCCACCTGACCGATGATGAAGCCTGGCGCATTGAAATTCCCGGTCTGCCTGAGTTGACCGACGTGGGCAGCAAGCGCTGTCACGATCTCACCGAGCAGCAATGTCTGCTGCCGCAATTGGGTTCTGGTCCGTTCACGGATAACAACGGAACCGGGCATTTCAGCCGCGCCGATTATATTGAGATCGTCAAATACGCGCAGGCGCGCAACATTGAAGTCATTCCGGAAATCGATATGCCCGCGCACGCACGCGCTGCGGTGATCTCGATGGAAGCGCGTTATCAGCAGTACATGAAAGCGGGTAAACCGCAGCAGGCCAGTGAATATCGTCTGGTGGATCCAACCGATACCTCGAATACCCGTTCCGTGCAGTTGTACGACCGCACCAGCTATCTCAATCCTTGCCTCGATTCCTCAAAGCGCTTTGTCGATAAAGTGATTGGTGAAGTGCAGGCGATGCACCGTGAAGCGGGCCAACCGTTGACCACCTGGCACTTTGGCGGTGATGAAGCGAAAAACATTCGCCTCGGTAGCGGCTACAGCGATGTTAAGAACCCGAAAGCGGGAACGGGCATTTTAGACCAAAGCAAAGAAGACAAACCTTGGGCAAAATCTCAGGTCTGCCAGGCGGTAGTGAAGTCCGGCAAGGTTGAAGATCTGGAGCATTTACCGAGCCACTTCGCGCTGGAAGTGAGCAAAATGGTGAAAGCCCACGGCATCCCGGTGATGCAGGCCTGGCAGGATGGGCTGAAAGATGCAGCTGACGCTCATGCCTTCGCCACCTCGCGCGTACGCGTTAACTTCTGGGACACGCTCTATTGGGGCGGCTTTGACACTTCCAACGACTGGACGCTGAAAGATTACGAAGTGGTGATCTCCAATCCGGATTACGTCTACATGGACTTCCCGTATGAAGTGAATCCTAACGAGCGCGGTTATTACTGGGGAACGCGCTTCAGCGATGAGCGCAAGATGTTTGGCTTCGCACCAGACAACCTTCCGCAGAACGCTGAAACCTCGGTGGATCGCGATGGCAAAACCTTTGTTGCCACCTCGAATAAGCCGTGGTCAGGCGCATACGGCATTTCAGTACAGCTGTGGAGCGAAACCACGCGTACCGATCAGCAGATGGATTACATGGTGTTCCCTCGCCTGCTATCAGTGGCCGAACGCGGCTGGCATCGCGCGGAGTGGGAGCTGGATTATCAACAGGGCCGCACCTTTAAAGGCGGCGAAACCCACTTCGTTAACCAGCAACAGCGCAATCAGGACTGGCAGCGTTTCGCCAACCTGTTAGGCCAGCGTGAATTGGGCAAGTTGGATAAAGCCGGTATTCACTATCGCCTGCCGGTACCGGGCGCGCGCGTGGAGAATGGCACGCTGACCATGAACATTGCGCTGCCAGGACTGCCGCTGGAGTACAGCGTGGATAACGGGAAAAACTGGCAACGTTATCTGCCACATGCCAAACCGGCCATCACCGCCGCCGATAAAGTCTGGGTGCGTAGCGTGAGTCCGGATGGCAAACGTTTCAGCCGCGCAGAAGCACTTTAAACCTGATTCGCCCCTCGCTGGAGTGCAAGGGGCGGAAACTGACAAGGATGTCGATGAAACACTCAACGTTTTCATTCTATATTGTTGCGCTGGGCGCCGGTTTAAGCGGTGCCCTGTTCATTCCAACACTCAGCTTATTTCTGGCTAACGAACTTAATGTGGCAGCCTGGAAGATCGGTGCCTTTTACAGTATTAATGCGCTTAGCAGTATTGCAATCAGTTTGCTCATTGCTCGTTATTCCGATCGTATAAAGCAGCGCCGGCCACTGTTACTGTTTTGTTTATTCTCGCTCGCGCTTAATTCACTGCTGTTTATCTTCTGCCGTCATTATCTATTACTGATAACGCTCGGCTCGCTACTTAGCGCCTGCGGCAGCGCGGCGGTGCCACAGTTGTTCGCGCTTGCGCGGCAAACCCGCAGCGACAACACGTTCAGCGCGATCTTACGCGCCCAATTTTCGCTGGCGTGGGTATTTGGCCCGCCTCTGGCATTCTGGATCATTCAGTTGGCCGGCTTCGCCTGGCTTTATTCCATCATGTCCGGATTATTACTCAGCGTGACGCTTCTGGCGCTTTCCTTGCCGCCGGGCGATCAAACGGTTGTCGCTAAGCCTGCACAGCCAGATGATCAGCAGCCGCTGGGACAAAACCTGACGTTGCTGATGCTCGCCACCTTGCTGGTCTGGAGCTGCAGCTCACTCTATCTGATTGGCTTTCCTCTGCATCTGGCGCAGCAGCCCACACTTTCCGCTGAATGGACCGGCGTGATGTTTGGACTCGCCGCAGCGCTGGAAATCCCGATCATGCTGCTCAGCGCCAGAATGCTCAAGCGCTGGGGCAAGCAATCGCAAATGCAGGCCGCCATGCTATGCGGCATCATTTTCTATGCCGGTATTTTCTTCAGCAATGGGTTTATTCCATTGATGATGCTGCAATTTTTCAATGCCGTTTTTATCGCCATCATCGCTACCGTTGGGTTGTTCTGGTTTCAGGACTTGCTGCAACATCGTCAAGGTATGGCGGCCACGCTGTATACCAATTCGATGTCCATCGGCGTGCTGATTGCTGGCGTATTACAGGGAATTCTCACCGCAGTCTCACCGCTAGCCATCTGGCCAGCGGCCTGTGTGCTGTTAGTGATGTCATTACTACTGATAACAAAGGTCGACAATGTTTAAAAAACCTCATTCGTCGCGCATCGCTGCGCGCATCAAAACACATGGAGTGTACGCTAATGAATGTCTTAATTACGGGTGGCGCGGGCTATATTGGTTCGCACATTGCCCTTAGCCTGCTGCAGCAAAATCATCATGTGATTGTGCTGGATAATTTGTGCAATAGCTCGCCAATAGCCTTAACGCGCGTTGAAGCATTGAGCGGAAAGAAAATCACTTTTCATCAGGGCGATATTCGCCGCCGTGCCGATTTAAATCAGGTTTTTAATCAGCAGCCGATCGATGCCGTGATTCATATGGCGGGTTTGAAATCGGTGAATGAATCGCTGCAAAAGCCGGTGAAATATTATCAGAATAATATTGCGGGAACGCTGATGTTGCTGGAAATCATGAAACAGCATCAGGTTAATAAACTTATATTTAGTTCATCTGCCACGGTTTATGGCATCCCGGAAAAAATTCCACTGTGCGAAAACTGCGATACCGGTAATACCACCAATCCTTATGGCGCTTCCAAATATATGGTTGAGAAAATAATGGGTGAAGTGGTTGATGCACAACCTGACTTAGCCATTACCGCACTGCGTTATTTTAATCCCGCCGGGGCGCATCCCTCCGGCCAGATTGGTGAGCACCCTGAAGGTATTCCCAACAATTTGCTGTCCTATCTGTTTCAGGTTGCCAATGGACAAAGAGGCAATCTGCCGGTATTTGGAGATGACTATGCAACACCGGATGGCACCGGCGTGCGCGATTACATTCATGTGATGGATCTCGCCGAGGGCCACATCCAGGCGCTGAATCATCTCAAACCAGGCTATCGTCATTACAATCTGGGCACCGGACAAGGCTACTCGGTGCTGGAAATCGTGCAGATGTTTGAACAGGTGAGCGGTAAACGTGTCCCGGTCGATATGCGCGCACGCCGTCCCGGCGATGTCGCTATCTGCTTATCCGATCCCGGACAGGCGAAAAAAGAGCTTGGCTGGCAGGCAACGCGCGGTCTCGAAGCGATGCTGCGCGATGCATGGCGCTGGCACACGCAGAATCCGCAGGGCTACATTGGGAGCGAAACCTTATGATGACGCGCGAAACGTTTTTACCGCTCTATGAACGTCAGCTCGCCGCGCTGAAAAAAGCCTTCACCGCGCCTGCTTCAGTCGATTGGCAAGAAGTGTTCAGCCAGTTTAAGCAGTGGCGACAACAGCATCAGCCACAGGATGTGGCAGTAGCCGATTTCTCTTCGATGTTCGCAGTGCCCACCAGTCGGCTGACGGGAACCGAGTGCAGGCTGCATCGCGTCTGGCTCGGCGGATCTACGCCGCTCAACGTCAACCGCACCATCGCCCAGTGGCAACGTGCGATTGAAGCCAGCCGCAGTGATTTTCAGCAAACGCTGTGGGTTTGGGATGCGCAACAGCTGGCGGCTGATAGCCATTTTGTCGCTCAGCCGCGAGATAGCGCATTACAACTGGGCACGCTGTTTCTGCCTGATGCGCTGGTGCAGGTGAACAGCCTGAGCGCACTGATGCACTCTATTGACTGCGCGCTGGCCGACGTCTTACAGCAACTGCACGACAAACGCTATTACGCCACGCTCTCTGACTTCTTCCGTTTGGCCATTCTTACCGAGTGCGGCGGCGTTTACCTGGATGCCGATACGATCCCCGCTCAACCCGCCACGCTGTTTCTGTGTCAGCCGGAGCTGCCCGATTTTCCTGGCGAACAGCAGCACATCAGCTGGCTAAATTTGTTCACTGATGAAACTGGCATGATCATCAGCCATCAAAACAATCCGGTATTGCAGGAGTTACAGCGGCGGCTCAGTGAGGTTTATCGTGGCTGGCCTCAACCGATTGCAGCTAAAACGCCCGACAGTGAACGCGCCATCTTCGAACCGTTTTATCAGTTATGGTGCGAACAATTACAGATCACGCAGCTGAGTCATCAAGACTTTAGCTGTTTTGCCGTATACGGATTTGATGCGCCAACTCCGCGCGTATGCGGCATTAAAGGGATGCGCTTACAGGAGGATATTTTAAGTGGTGAACGTTGCGCGTTAAATATCGATGAACAGCAGCATTATCAACAAACTGTGAATCAACTTTCGCAACGAAGCTGGCAACTCAGCGATCCACTGCAGCTGGGTGAACTGGTACCTTTATTTGCCGAGCAGGAAATTTTACAGATTGCCTATGCGCCGCAACTGCGCGCTGAAATCCCCTATTACCACTATTACGGCGTGCTGTGTCAGGATCCTCAACTTGATAAAGTAAACGGGTTATTTAGCGATTACCTGGTTGCGCTAACTGATAAGAAGATAAATGACGGTGCTTTCTGGCAGCCAGTTTATCGGGCAACATCCTTACCACTTATCTTTAAACCGGGCACTATTTCTGACCAGCGTGAACAACGCCGCATGGCGCAGTTAATCTTCAGCACCAGCTATCTGGAATACTGCTCAGTCGATAATATTTATGCCACCGACTTAACTACCTTACAGCTGCGACAAAATATTCAGCCGTTCCTGCAGCAGATCTCAATGATTTATAACTCGCAGGGAAAAATGATTGGATTCCTCAATGCGGCATCGATTAAGGAATATGATCAGATCAAAGTTGAATACGGCTATCGTAAAGAGGTACGTCCTCTTGATGAGGCTTACGACGACTTTGTTAATCACTACGGCCAGCCAGATGATTACTTCGTCTGCAGCGTAGCCTTCTTGCCCGAGGAACAGGGGAAAGGCTACTTCAATCAAGTTCTGTCACGCATGATTGAGCAGGCTAAGCAGCAAAAATTGCGCCGCATCACGTTGTGTGTGTGGCAATCAAGTCCTGCATCTATGATTTATCGCAAAAAGGGCTTTGAAGTCATTGGAACCATGACAAATGAAATGACGCGTTTTAACGATCAATTGCTGTTTATGGCATTTTCGCTGTAACGCGTTAAGTCAATTATCGTGGCGTGCTATTAGCTTATCGCCCGCCACTTATTAAACCAAACGGTTCAATATGAGCTAATTATGCGATAGCGTAATACAGATTGATACAAATCAAAATAAAACCAATTTAAAAACGGCCTAATTGCGCTCCGGATTTGAAGATAAATACCGCCCACTCCATTCCGGTAGCGATAATGAAATTAAAATTCTTCAGCTTTATTCCGCATGCACACAAATGGCACAACATCCGTATTTCCCGTAAAGGCGCTACTTCCCCCACCGGACGAGCCTATTTCTCAACCCATGTTGAAGCTCAATGTAAAGGCTGCGGCGAACGGCTGCATAAAATCTATTACCGCGATATTAGCGATGCGCAAGCCATTCGCTGGATAGGGTAATTATTGTCTGTTTTGAAATAAAAAAAGCCCCGCAACACAGGTTGCGGGGCTATTGCGTGGCTATCGCAAAACTTATTCAGCCGGTTTGGTGCGAATCAGATAATCAAAGGCGCTGAGTGAGGCTTTCGCGCCTTCACCGCTGGCGATGATGATCTGCTTGTACGGCACCGTAGTGCAGTCGCCTGCGGCGAATACGCCTTTCAGGCTGGTTTCGCACTTGGCATCAATGATGATTTCGCCCATTTTGTTGCGCTCTACCGCACCTTCGAGGAAGGTGGTGTTCGGCAGCAAACCAATCTGCACGAAGATGCCGCTCAGCGCGATTTCGTGGCTGGTCTGGTTGTTACGGTCGATGTAAGTCAGGCTGGTGACTTTGCTGCCATCGCCTTTCACTTCGGTGGTCTGTGCGTTCAAAATCACATCGACGTTTTTCAGGCTGCGCAGTTTGTCCTGCAGCACTTTGTCGGCGCGCATTTCGCTGGCGAATTCCAGCAGCGTTACGTGCTCAACAATGCCGGCCAAATCAATAGCCGCTTCCACGCCTGAGTTACCGCCGCCGATCACTGCGGTGCGTTTGCCTTTAAACAGCGGGCCGTCGCAGTGCGGGCAATAGGTTACGCCCTTGGTGCGATACTGCTCTTCGCCCGGTACGCCCATGTTGCGCCAGCGTGCGCCGGTAGCAATGATGATGCTGCGGGATTTCAGTACCGCGCCAGATGCGGTTTCAATCGCGTGCAGACCGCCCTCTTTCGCCGCTGGTATCAGCTTGATGGCGCTCTGGGTGTCAATCACATCGACGTCGTAATCATCCACGTGAGCACGTAGAGAACCGGCCAGCTTCGCGCCTTCGGTTTTCGGTACGGAGATGTAGTTTTCGATGTCTACGGTGTCCAGCACCTGACCACCGAAACGCTCGCCCATCAGGCCAGTACGGATGCCTTTACGTGCAGAGTAGATGGCCGCAGCCGCGCCCGCCGGGCCGCTGCCGACGATTAGCACTTCGTAGGCATCACGTTTGTTCAGCTCTTCTGCCGCACGCTTCTCTGCGTTGGTGTCCACTTTACCGACGATTTCCGCCAGGCTCAGACGACCCTGACCGAACTCTTTACCGTTGAGGAACACCGCCGGCACGCCCATCACGTTGCGTTCGGTGATTTCGTTCTGGAACATGCCGCCGTCAATTGCGGTATGGCTGATGCGCGGGTTCAGTACTGCCATCAGGTTCAGCGCCTGTACCACGTCAGGACAGTTGTGGCACGACAGTGAATAATAAGTTTCGAAGTGGAAGTCGCCTTCCAAAGCCACAACCTGATCCAGCAGGCTCTGCGCTTCTTTCGAAGGGTGTCCACCGGTTTGCAGCAAAGCTAAAACCAGTGAAGTAAATTCGTGGCCCATCGGCGAACCGGCAAAGCGCGGACCGCTGTGGCTGCCTGGGTTAGTGATCAGGAAAGAGGGTTTACGAACCGGACGATCGTTCTCTTCACGGAAGCTGACTTTGTCTGACAAGCCCGCGATATCGGCCAACAGAGAACGGATCTCTGCGGATTTGGCGCCATCATCCAATGTGGCAATCAACTCAACCGGTTTCGTTAGTTTCTCAAGGTAAGCCTTGAGTTGGGTTTTTAAATTGGTGTCGAGCATAGTGAGTTCCTGTCATGAAAATCGGGTGCCGTAGCACCCGATAGAGAAAGATCGAATGGCAGCTAACTTAGATTTTGCCAACCAGGTCCAGTGATGGAGCCAGAGTTGCTTCGCCTTCTTTCCATTTTGCCGGGCAAACTTCGCCTGGGTGAGAAGCAACGTACTGTGCTGCTTTCACTTTGCGGATCAGGTCAGATGCGTCACGGCCAATGCCTTCTGCAGTGATTTCGATCGCCTGGATGATGCCTTCCGGGTCAACGATGAAGGTACCGCGATCTGCCAGACCTTCGTCTTCGCGCATGATTTCGAAGTTACGGGTCAGCGCGCCAGTTGGGTCACCGATCATCGCGTATTTGATTTTCGCGATGGTGTCTGAAGAACCGTGCCAGGCTTTGTGGGTAAAGTGCGTGTCAGTAGAAACAGAGTAGATATCTACACCCAGTTTCTGGAACTCTTCGTGATGGTCTGCAACGTCACCCAGTTCGGTTGGGCATACGAAGGTGAAGTCAGCCGGGTAGAAGAAGAAAACACTCCATTTACCTTCAACGTCTTTCTCGGTGACTTCGATGAATTCGCCGTTTTTGAACGCTGCGTTTTTAAATGGTTTGATCTTGGTATTAATGATGGACATGGTGACCTCCGTTAAAAGATGTGATGCAGGCTACAGAATTTTCGGGCCAACTTCTAATATGCAGACGTTATCAATTAGATAACCAAAAGCTATCAAAGCGCCGACGCCAGCTTTCATGCGGCTCGCGCGGGCATTCTACACAAAAATGGCGCGGTTCTGACAGGCTTTATCTTTTTGCGATGAAACTGCTACTTTTACGTTGGGTAATAGACATTAGGCGGTCGCCATGAATGGCGACCCTACGATTTAGCGGGTATGGGTTTAGTGGGGTGCGCATTTATGCGCACCTGGCAACGTCACAGATTACCCCCCCAAATGGAGCTTTTGCGTGCAAATCCGTTTTTTTGATGAAGCCGATCGGCCTTTTCTGCGCACGCTGTATCTTGCCGCGCGACGCCATAACTGGACGTGGCTGGATGGCGATGATTGGCAGTTAGAAGATTTTGATGCGGTAATTTTGGGCGAAACCGTGCTGGTCGCCGAACTGGACGGGCATCGCGTGGGGTTTGCGGCGGTGCTGGATAATGACAACTTCCTGCATAGTCTGTACGTCGATCCAAACGCACAGGGACAAGGCGTGGGTAGCGCGCTGTTAGAAAAAGTGCAGTCGCGATTTAGCTCGACTGGCGCATTGAAATGTTTGCAACAGAATCAGGCGGCGCTGGATTTTTATCTCAAACACGGCTGGCGGCGTGAAGCGATTGGCGAGAGCGAGCAGGGAAAATATGTGCTGATGCATTTTCCGCTGGCAAGACGTGCCAGCGGAAATGGGCGACGTTAAATGGCGCGGAAGGCGATATCGCCAGGGATGATTTCCCCCTGCCAATAGAGCTGCGCCGCCACGCGCCCCGCCAGCTGGCGGTAGAGCGCGGTGAAATCACTCTCCGGACGGCGCACCACAGTAGGTTCACCATCATCCAGATCTTCACGCAACGTAATGTGCAGCGGCAGTTGAGCCAGCAAACGCGTGTTGTAATCCTCCACCAGCTTCTGCGCGCCGCCGGTGCCGAAAATCGGCTCGTGATGTCCGCATTGGCTGCAGATGTGCATGCTCATGTTCTCAACCACGCCCAATACCGGCACGCTGACTTTCTCGAACATCACCATGCCTTTACGTGCATCAATCAAGGCAATGTCCTGCGGCGTGGTAACCACTAACGCGCCGGTCACCGGCACGTTCTGCGCCAGCGTCAGCTGAATATCGCCGGTACCTGGCGGCATATCGAGGATCAGATAATCCAGATCCGGCCACATGGTTTCGTTGAGCAGCTGCATCAGGGCTTTGCTGGCCATCGGCCCGCGCCACACCATCGCATTGTCGTCAGTGACCAGATAACCGATCGAATTGGTCGCCAGGCCGTGCGCCATGATCGGTGCCATATGCGTGCCATCCGGCGAGGTTGGACGCTGATTTTCGGTGCCGAGCATGTTAGGAATCGACGGACCATAAATATCCGCATCCAGAATCCCCACGCGCGCCCCTTCGGCAATCAGCGCCAGCGCCATGTTCACGGCGGTGCTGGATTTACCCACGCCACCTTTGCCTGAACTGACGGCGATGATGTTCTTCACACCGGTCGCGCCCGGATGATTTTTCACCCGCTTCAGCGTGGCGATGTCGTGGCGCAGCCGCCAGTCAATGGCGCTGGCATCGGTCAGACGCAACAGTTCGGCGCTGGTTTGCGCTTTCAGCTCTTCAAAGGCGCTGGCCCACGCGAACGGCATCACCAGTTCGATATGCAGCTTGTCATCCAGCAGCGCGACGTGGCGCAGCGCTTTCAGCGTGGTCAGGTTGTGTTGCAGCGTCGGATGTTCAAAGTCACTCAGCACGCCGATAACCAATGCTCGCAGCGCTTCAGGTGAATGATGTTGCTGGGATTGTGAAGTCATCCCCTCTCCTTGTTTATTCTTCACGCCAGATTGCGGCGGTGTCTGTTCAATAGTATCAGATAGGCGCTAAAAGTGATGGGGATGTGCAGCTGTGTTTACGGCAGAGGGTGCTTCGGTTACCATCATTCCCCTAAATAATTCGTGTTGCAGGAAGGCGGCAAACGAGAGAATCCCAATGAGCTTACTCAAGTAAGTGATTTGGGTGAGCGAGAGAAGACAACGCGCCTGCAACGCGAAGTATGACGGGGAAACCCGCTTTTTCATCAATGGAACGCTACGCAATCATGACTATAGTCACTAAAAAAATTCTGGTAACGTGCGCGCTGCCGTACGCAAACGGTTCAATCCATCTCGGTCACATGCTTGAACACATTCAGGCTGACATTTGGGTCCGTTACCAGCGAATGCGTGGCAACCAGGTTCACTTCATCTGTGCAGATGACGCCCACGGCACGCCGATTATGCTGAAAGCGCAGCAGCTGGGCATCGCGCCGGAGCAGATGATCGCGGAGATGAAGCAGGAGCACGAAACCGATTTCGCCGGCTTCAACATCAGCTACGACAACTATCACTCGACGCACGGCGACGAAAACCGTCAGCTGTCCGAGCTGATTTATGGTCGTCTGAAAGAGAACGGCTTCATTAAGAACCGCACCATTTCGCAACTGTACGACCCTGAGAAAGGCATGTTCCTGCCGGACCGTTTCGTGAAAGGCACCTGCCCGAAATGTAAGTCACCGGATCAGTATGGCGATAACTGCGAAGTGTGCAGCGCGACCTACAGCCCAACCGAGCTGATCGACCCGAAATCTGTGGTTTCAGGCGCGACGCCGGTGCTGCGTGATTCCGAGCACTTCTTCTTTGATCTGCCCTCTTTCAGCGCGATGCTGCAGGCGTGGACGCGTTCTGGCGCGCTACAAGAGCAGGTGGCGAACAAGATGCAGGAGTGGTTTGAGTCTGGCTTGCAGCAGTGGGATATCTCCCGCGACGCACCTTACTTCGGCTTCGAAATTCCTGGCGCGCCGGGCAAATATTTTTACGTCTGGCTGGATGCGCCAATCGGTTACATGGGTTCGTTCAAAAACTTGTGCGACAAGCGCGGCGATCTCGATTTCGACGAGTTCTGGAAGAAAGATTCCACCACCGAGCTGTATCACTTCATCGGTAAAGACATCGTCTATTTCCACAGCCTGTTCTGGCCGGCGATGCTGGAAGGCAGCAACTTCCGCAAGCCAACCAACCTGTTCGTACACGGTTATGTGACGGTGAACGGCGCGAAGATGTCCAAATCGCGCGGCACCTTTATTAAAGCCAGCACCTGGTTGCAGCATCTGGATGCCGACAGCCTGCGTTACTACTACGCGGCCAAGCTCTCTTCGCGCATCGACGACATTGACCTGAATCTGGAAGATTTCGTACAGCGCGTGAATGCAGACGTGGTGAACAAAGTGGTGAACCTGGCGTCGCGTAATGCGGGCTTCCTGACCAAACGCTTTGGCGGCAAGCTGGCGAGCGAACTGGCCGATCCGGCGTTGTATCAGACCTTTGTTGATGCCTCTGAGAAGATTGGCGAAGCCTGGGCCAGCCGCGAATATAACCGCGCGATCCGTGAAATCATGGCGCTGGCCGATCTGGCGAACCGCTATGTCGATGAGCAGGCACCTTGGGTGGTGGCGAAGCAAGAAGGCCGCGATGCCGACCTGCAAGCGATCTGCTCAATGGGCATCAACCTGTTCCGCGTATTGATGACTTGGCTGAAGCCAGTGTTGCCATCGCTGACCGAACGCACCGAAGCCTTCCTGCAGAGCGAGCTGAGCTGGGATGCGATTGCCCAACCGCTGCTGGATCATGAAGTAGCACCGTTCAAAGCGCTGTATGGCCGTATCGAAATGACCAAGGTTGACGCGCTGGTTGAAGCCTCGAAAGAGGATGCAGCTGCGGCGAACAAACCTGCGGCAACCGGCCCGCTGGCCGATGCGCCGATTGGTGACACCATCACCATCGATGATTTCGCCAAGGTCGATATGCGCGTGGCGCTGATCGAGAAAGCTGAGCTGGTTGACGGTTCTGACAAACTGCTGCGTCTGGAGCTGGATTTGGGTGGCGAGAAGCGTCAGATTTTCTCTGGCATTCGCGCGGCGTATCCGGATCCTTCCGTGCTGGTCGGCAAAATGACCATCATCGTGGCTAACCTCGCGCCGCGTAAAATGCGCTTCGGTATTTCAGAAGGCATGGTGCTGTCAGCGGGTCCAGGCGGCAAAGACCTGTTTGTGCTGTCCGTCGATAGCGGCGCAGTGCCGGGCATGCCGGTTAAGTAAGCTAACAAGCCGCCTCAGGGCGGCTTTTTTGTACCTGTTGATCCTGCAAAGGATTGGCGCGTTTTTCGTAGGGCCGCCATTTATGGCGACCAGCTCAGACAGTATTGTGATCGCTAGCACGCTAATCGCTTAATGCGTATGATAAAGCGCTACGAAAACAGGAGCCTGACATGCCTGCCGTTCTCTCTGCTTGTTGGCGCTATGTGCGCGCCTTCGCCATCATCTATGCGGCGCTCTACGCCGGAATAGGGATTTCTGCCCTGCTCCCGATAACCATTCCCGGCAGTATCATCGGCATGCTGCTGCTGTTTCTGTTGCTGGCGCTGCAAATCATGCCGGTTGAGTGGGTAAAACCTGGATGCCATTTACTGATTCGCTATATGGCGCTGCTGTTTGTGCCAATTAGCGTTGGCGTGATGAGCTATACCGATATCCTCACCGCCCAGTTCGGGCCGATTGTGGTGTCGTGCATTGTCAGTACCTTTATGGTGCTGCTGATTGTGGGTCTCAGCGCTGAGCGTTTGCAGCGCCCGCAGGAGAAGCCGAATGATTGACGCATGGTGGTCGCTGCCGCTGACCGTAATCGCCTATTTTCTGGCGCGTAAACTGGCGGCGAAAATCAATATCTCCATCGTCAATCCATTGCTGGTGGCGATGGCGATTGTCATTCCGATTCTGCTGCTCACCAATCTGCCTTACACGCGCTATTTTGCTGGCAGCAGCCTGCTCAATCAGTTGCTGCAACCGGCGGTTGTCGCGCTGGCGTTACCGCTGTATGAGCAGATGCATCAGATTCGTGCGCGCTGGAAAACCATCATCAGCGTCTGTTTCATCGGCAGCATTACGGCGATGGTGTCGGGTACCGCGATTGCGCTGTGGATGGGCGCAACGCCGGAAATCGCCGCCACCATTATGCCGAAATCCGTCACCACGCCGATTGCGATGGCGGTCTCCGCTTCGCTGCACGGTATTCCCGCTATCAGCGCTATCTGCGTGCTCATCGCTGGTGTACTGGGTGCGGTGTTTGGCCATATGCTGCTTAATCTGTTTAAGGTGAAAAACAAATCTTCGCGCGGATTGGCAATTGGTAACGCTTCGCACGCATTAGGCACCGCACGCGCCGCTGAGATCGATTATCAGGAAGGCGCCTTCAGCTCACTGGCTTTGGTGATTTGCGGCATCATCACTTCGTTACTGGCACCGTTCCTTTTTCCGCTATTAATGCATTGGTGGGGCTGAAACTTGCGAGAGATCTCGCAAAGTTGAAACAACCCAATCAGCTTGCATTGTCAGAGCGACTTGGATCACATATAAATCCTCTGGCGGCGCATCGCCGCTAACGCGTAACTGAGGCCATCACATCATGCATTCACGATTCCTTACTGCTTTTTCTGCCCTGCCCGCTGCGCTGCAAGCTGCGATTCAGCCGCTGCTCGATGCGCCGGATTTCCATGGCGTATTGCGTCCGCAGGATGTCGCGCAACTGAAACAGCTTACCGGTCTGGATGATGATGCGCTGGCGCTGGAACTGCTGCCGCTGGCGGCGAGCTGCGCGGTGGCAACCGTATCAAATTTTAATGTCGGCGCGATCTCACGCGGCGTCAGCGGCCATTGGTACTTCGGCGCTAACATGGAGTTCCTGCACACGCCGCTGCAGCAGACGGTGCACGCCGAACAAAGTGCCATTACGCATGCCTGGCTGTGCGGTGAAGAGAAACTGGCGGCGATTACCGTCAACTACACGCCGTGCGGACATTGCCGTCAGTTTATGAACGAGCTGAACAGCGGCACGGCAATTCGCATCAGCCTGCCGGGACGCGCGGTTAGCACGCTGGGCGACTATTTACCGGATGCGTTTGGTCCAGCCGATCTCAACATCACAGAACGTTTGCTGACGCCGATCGACCATGGTTTTGCGCTTGCAGGCGATGCATTGCAACAGGCTGCCATTTCCGCCGCCAATCACAGTCACGCGCCATACAGTAAAAGCTACAGCGGCGTGGCGTTGCGCAGCCAGAGCGGCAAGGTCTTTACCGGCCGCTATGCGGAAAACGCCGCCTTCAACCCAAGCTTGCCGCCGCTGCAGGCCGCACTGATTTTGATGAACATGAGCAATGAGGCGCTGGAGACTATTCAGCAAGCGGTTTTGGCGGAATGTCAGGAGAGCACGCTGAGTCAGCTGGATGCGACACGCGCTACGCTTACGGCGTTAGGATGTGAGGATTTCTCACTTACTTTAGTTTCGAAAACATCAGTTTAGTGATCCTTTTACCGCTTTTGTGACCTTCTGTTAACAAAAGCTGTACATCTGCAGGAATTTTCATAGGATCGGGCGCCAGAACCTCTTCACTTCAAGATGGACTGGCGTTACCTTTTCCCGGCGATACGTCAGAAAACACTGCAACCGGAGCAAGCACTGCATGGAACTCGACTACGAAAGTAAACGCCCGCTGTATATTCCTTATGCGGGTCCGATCCTGCTGGAATTTCCGCTGTTGAATAAAGGCAGCGCCTTCACCCTCGAAGAACGTAACGAATTTAACCTCAACGGCCTGCTACCGGAAGCGGTAGAAACCATCGAAGAGCAGGCAGAACGTGCCTGGCGCCAGTTCCTGGATTTCAAAAATAACAACGACAAGCATGTCTATCTGCGTAACATCCAGGATACCAACGAAACTCTGTTCTATCGCCTGCTCGACAATCATCTGGAAGAGATGATGCCGATTATCTACACCCCAACGGTCGGCGCCGCCTGTGAACACTTCTCTGAAATCTACCGTCGCGCGCGCGGCGTGTTCATCTCTTACAACAACCGCGACCGCATCGAAGACATGCTGCAGAACGCCACTAAGCAGAATGTAAAAGTGATCGTGGTGACTGATGGCGAACGTATTCTTGGCCTCGGCGATTTGGGTATCGGCGGCATGGGCATCCCAATCGGTAAGCTGTCGCTGTATACCGCGTGTGGCGGCATCAGTCCGGCTTACACCTTGCCGGTAGTGCTGGATGTCGGCACCAATAACCAACAGCTGCTGAACGATCCGCTCTACATGGGCTGGCGTCATCCGCGTATCACTGGCGAAGAGTACGAAGAGTTCGTTAACGAGTTCATCCAGGCAGTGAACCGTCGCTGGCCGAACGTGCTGTTGCAGTTCGAAGACTTCGCGCAGAAAAACGCCATGCCGCTGCTGGAGCGCTATCGCGATGAGATCTGCTGCTTCAACGACGATATTCAGGGCACCGCTGCGGTGACCGTCGGCACTTTGATCGCCGCCAGCCGCGCTGCCGGCAGCCGTCTGTGCGAGCAGAAAGTGGTGTTCCTCGGTGCCGGTTCTGCCGGTTGCGGTATCGCCGAGCAGATCATCGCGCAGATGAAGTCGGAAGGTTTGAGCGATGATGAAGCGCGTGGCCGCGTGATGATGGTCGATCGCTTTGGTCTGCTGACCGACAAGCTGCCGAACCTGCTCAATTTCCAGAGCAAGCTGGTGCAGAAGAGCGACAGCCTGAAAGATTGGGACACCAATAGCGATTCAATTTCTCTGCTCGACGTGGTGCGCAACGCCAAGCCGGATATTCTGATCGGCGTGTCAGGTCAACCTGGCCTGTTCACCGAAGAGATCATCCGCGAGATGCACAAGCACACCAAGCGTCCAATCGTTATGCCGCTGTCGAACCCGACATCACGCGTGGAAGCGACGCCAGCCGACATCATCGCCTGGACCGACGGTGCCGCGCTGGTTGCCACCGGCAGCCCATTCTCACCGGTCACCTGGAAAGGGAAAACCTATCCAATCGCCCAATGCAACAACTCCTATATCTTCCCTGGCATCGGTTTGGGTGTCATCGCTGCGGGCGCAAGTCGCGTGACGGATTCGATGCTGATGACCGCCAGCCGCGCACTGGCCGACTGCTCGCCGCTGGTCAACGACGGCGAAGGGCCGGTTCTGCCGGAGATCAAAGATATTCAGGGCGTATCTAAGCTGATTGCCATTGAAGTGGGCAAAGCCGCTCAGCTGGCTGGCGTGGCGGTGGTGACCTCGGAAGATGTGTTGTCGAAAGCCGTCAGCAACAACTTCTGGCTGCCGCAGTATCGTAACTATCGCCGTACTTCGATCTGATAAATTCGTTGCCGGATCATTTAGATCCGGCAACGTTTAAAAAAACGTCAGCCAACTGGCGTTTACTTGCTTCCCCCGCCCGCCTCAAGTAGCCTTTATCCATTCTGAATTCTGCCAACCGAGTGCCCGCGCGCATGATTAAACGCGTTTTCTTTGGTCTGTTTTTCATCATCTTACTGATGGTGGCGACCGCGCTCGGCCTGGATCGCTGGATCAGCTGGAAAACCGCGCCCTTTATTTACGAAGATGTCACCTCGCTGCCGCATCGTCAGGTCGGCGTGGTCTTGGGCACAGCCAAGTATTACCGCACCGGCGTCATCAATCAGTATTACCTCTATCGCATTCAGGGCGCGTTGAACGCCTATAACAGCGGCAAGGTCAATTACCTGCTGCTGAGCGGTGACAATGCGCAGCAAAGCTATAACGAACCGATGACCATGCGCCGCGATTTGATTAAAGCGGGCGTCGCGCCGTCGGACATCGTGCTGGATTACGCCGGGTTCCGCACGCTGGATTCGATTGTGCGCACGCGCAAAGTGTTCGATACCAACGATTTCATCATCATTACCCAGCGCTTCCACTGTGAACGCGCGCTGTATATCGCGCAGCATCTGGGGATTCAGGCGCAATGTTATGCGGTGCCGTCGCCGAAAAACATGTTGTCGGTACGTTTCCGCGAAGTGGGTGCACGTTTGGGTGCGCTGGCGGATTTGTATTTGATGAAGCGCGAGCCGCGTTTCCTCGGCCCGCTAGTGCCGATTCCTGCGGTGCATGAAGTGCCAGAAGATGCGCAGAGTTATCCGGCGGTGACGCCAGAGCAGCTTTTAGAGTTGGAAGAGAAGCTGCAGAAGTGATGTTTTGCCCTCACCCCAACCCTCTCCCGCTTGCGGGAGAGGGGGCTGATCGAGCTCTATCTTAAAACCTTCACCGTACGGTTCCCTCTCCCGCCTGCGGGAGAGGGCTAGGGTGAGGGGAAACCTATTACTTCTTACGTGCGTACTTCAGTGAATCCAGCGCCACGGCGAAGATAATAATGCCGCCCTTGATGATGTACTGCCAGTAAGGGTTAACGCCGATGTAGGTCAAACCGTAGTTGATCACGGTGAAGATGATGACACCGGTTACCACGCCCGCTACAGAACCCACGCCACCGGCAAACGACACGCCGCCGACCACACAAGCCGCAATCGCATCCAGCTCATACATAAATCCGAGGTTGTTGGTGGCGCTGCCGATACGGCCCGCTTCCAGCATCCCGCCGAACGCGTAGAACACGCCAGACAGTGCATACACCAGAATCAGGTTGAACGGTACGTTTACGCCAGACACTTTCGCCGCTTCCGGGTTACCGCCGATAGCGAAGATGTTGCGGCCGAAGCGGGTTTTATTCCACAGCACCCAAACAAATACGATGGCAATCACGGCGTAGAAGGTGATGAACGACAGTTTGAAGTCACCGAAACGCAGGAAGCCTTGGGCAAATTTGGAGAAGCCAGGATCGAAACCGGCAATCGGCGATGCACCCACAAAGTCGTAATAGAGTGAGTTGATGCCGTAAACGATAATCATGGTGCCCAAGGTGGTGATAAATGGCGTTACCTTGAGGTAAGCAATGATCACACCGTTCACCAGACCAATCACGCCGCCGATGATGCACACGGTCAGGATAACTACCGGAATTGGCACGGTGTCCAGATGCGGGAACACCTTGTTCGCGTTATCCATCGCCTGCAGCAGCGTTGCTGCCACAACTGCCGCTAAGCCTACCTGACGACCCGCTGAAAGGTCCGTACCCTGGGTGACAATCAAACCGGCCACGCCCAATGCGATAATAATACGCACTGAGGATTGGGTCAGAATGTTACTCAGGTTCATTAAACTTAAGAACGTTGGATCCTGGAAAATAATAATTGCCAGCAGTACAAACAGGACAACGTAAATGCCGCCCTCTTTTAACCAGGTTAGCGCATTCTTTTTAGTAGTCGCTTTCATGTTAAAGCCCTTGCTTCATTAAAGGTGTAATGACGCTAAACGCAGGATTTCATTCTGCGAGGTCGTTTTGGTATCAACAATGCCTGCTACCTGGCCATTACTCATCACTAAAATACGATCGGTAATACCCAACAGTTCTGGCATTTCAGAAGAGATAATAATGATGCCCTTCTCTTTCTTCGCCAACTCAGCAATAAGTTGGTAGATTTCGAACTTCGCGCCCACATCAATCCCGCGCGTTGGTTCATCAAGCATCAATATTTCCGGCTGCGTTAATAACCAGCGACCAATGATCACTTTTTGTTGGTTACCACCGGAAAGCGAACCAATTTGCGTATGATGACCCGGCGTTTTCACGCGCATCGAATCAATAACCCATTGGGTGTCGCTTTTCATGCGTTTATTATCGAGCAGTCCCATGCTGGATTTATACTTTTTGATATTGGAGATAAGCGAGTTAAAGCCAATATCCAGATACGCATAAATACCGGTGGAACGACGCTCTTCCGTCACCAGCGCAAAGCCGTGGTTAATGGCTTCGTTGGCGCTATGGTTGTTAATCGCCTTGCCGTGCAATTTAATCGTGCCGCCCGACTTTTCGCGAATCCCAAACAGGGTTTCGACGATGTCGGTACGCTTGGCTCCCACCAAACCGGCAATACCAAGAATTTCACCTTTACGCAGATCGAACGAGATATCACGAATCGAAGGCTGACGCAGTGAGGTTAAATGACGCACCTCAAGAATGGTTTCCCCCGGCACGTTGGTTTTGTCTGGGAAACGCTGGTTCAATGAACGGCCAACCATCATCGAGATGATCTTGTCCATATCCAGCCCTTCCAGCGGCTGAGTGGCGATCCACTGCCCATCACGCAAAATGGTGATCTCATCGCACAGCTGGAATATCTCTTCCATCTTATGCGAGATATAGACAATGCCGCAGCCGCGATCTTTCAGCTTACGAATAATAGTGAACAAGTGATTCACTTCTTTTTCGGTCAGCGATGATGTCGGCTCATCCATAATGACGATCTTCGCGTCATAGGAAAAAGCTTTGGCGATTTCGATCATCTGCATCTGCGAGACAGATAAGGTGGCGACTTTATCGCGCGGATCGATATCAATATCTAATTCATCAAAAATCGCTTTGGTATCGCGATACATTTTATCCTGATCGACAAATACGCCTTTACGTGGATAACGGCCAAGCCACATGTTATCCATGACGTTGCGTTGCAGAACCAGGTTTAATTCCTGATGCACCATGGAAACGCCATTTTCCAGCGCCTCTTTGGAGCTCTTATAATCAATTTCCTCACCCTGAAACAGGATGCTCCCCGTATCCTTTTTATAAATCCCAAACAGACATTTTAATAATGTAGATTTCCCGGCGCCGTTTTCTCCCATTAATGCATGAACGGAGTGCGGCCGCACTTTTAAATTCACATTATCTAAGGCTTTAACCCCTGGAAATGATTTCGAGACATTCGTCATCTCCAGCAGATATTCACGCTGTGTGGTCGGATTCTCACTGGCCATAATTTACCTGGCTAAATAAAGCGTTGGTCAGATGCAATAAGGCGCGGCGAAAAGCCGCGCCCAGGATGAATTACTTCACAAACTGCGACAGATTTTCTTTATCTACTGGTACGTAAGGAACACGTACGATTTTGTTTTCCATCTTGAAGTTGGTGCCAGCGGTTGGCTCTTTGCCATTGGCCAGATTATTAGCAATATCCAGCGTCGCTTTCGCCTGGTTTTCCGCATCGTTCAACACGGTACCGGCCAGGGCGCCTGATTTCACCAGCGCCAGCGCTTCTGGCAGTGCATCGACACCAAACACTGGAATGCTGGTTTTGTTGTGCGCTTTCAGCGCTTCAACCGCACCCATCGCCATCGCATCGTTGTTGGCGATGATCACTTCAATCTTGTCGGCATTCGGGCCAGAGAGCCAGGCGTCAACTTTGTCTTTTGCCTGTGCGGTATCCCACATCGCGGTATCCATCGCCAGCTGCTGCGTTTTCAGACCGTCTTTGTTCAGGGTATCGATCACGTATTTGGTACGCGCTTCGGCATCCGGATGGCCCGGCTCGCCTTTCAGCAGCACGAACTGAATCGTACCGTCTTTGTTCAGATCCCACGCTGGCGTAGCTTTCCAGTGCTTCTCGATCAGCTGACCCTGGATGATGCCTGACTCTTTAGAGTCGGTACCGACGTAGTAGGCTTTCGGATAGCTGGCCAGCACTTTGGCGTTAGGTTCTTTGTTGAAGAACACCACCGGCACATCGTTGCCGCGCGCTTTATCAATCACCACTGCCGCAGCAGCCGGGTCCACCAGGTTGATAGCCAGCGCTTTCACGCCTTTTGCCATCAGCACGTCAATCTGATCGTTCTGTTTGGACTGGTCGTTCTGTGAGTCGTTCATCAGCAGCTGAATGCCGCCCAATGATTTCGCTTCTTTCTCAATGTCCTTACGCACCATCGACATGAAGTTGTCGTCGTATTTGTAAATCGTCACGCCAATGCGGGTATCGGCGGCGTGCGCAGTTGCACCAAACATCATGCTGGCAACCAGTGCTGTGAGCGTGAAAACCTTCTTATTCATGGTATCTCCGGTTTTTTATGTAGGGCATTTCATTGCGCTATTTGCCTGCGGGCAAACAGCGCCGTCGGTTGTAAACCTGATAATGGGCGGACGCGTAACGCAAAGCCGGGCCACCATCGCAATCCTGACTTCCCTGTAGGTAAACGCTTCCTGAAGAGTGTTGTGAACTATTTCAATCGGCTACTGAAACCTGCTGGGAAGAGGATTTCTCAGCGTTACATGATGTTTCAGTCCGGTAAGACGCTGCCATCATAGTGAGCGGCATGTTAATTAACTGTGAATGCAATCACAGATTGGAAACGGTTACACTGAGCTATCGCCTGAATTAGTGACCGACTCCACAATTTGCCGCTGGGCGACAGAATGGCGACGTACCAGCGTGGGCATAAAGCAGTGAGATGCATTGATATCCAGTTCACCGGCCGCACCTTTGAGCGCCAGCTCAGTGGCAAGTTTTGCCATAGAAACAATAGGATAACGGACCGTAGTTAACTGCGGATCGGTGTAACGGGAGATGGGAATGTCATCAAAGCCAATGACAGAGAAATGCTGTGGAACCTGGATGCCGTTGTCCTTCAAAGCAGTCAACGCACCCGCTGCCATGCCGTCATTGTAGGAAAACACCGCTGTTAAATGTAAGTTACGGCCCAGTAATTCCACCATCGCTGCTTCACCGCCTTGCATGTCAGGTTCAGCATGAGCAATCCATGATTCCTGCGGACGAATTCCCTGCTCTGACAAGGCCTGCAGCCAACCTTCGCGGCGCTGCGTCACATCCTCAATCGGATGACTGGAGCTGAGAAAGCCAATGCGTTGATGTCCCTGTTGTAACAACATGCGCGTCGCTACCTGCGCGCCAGTGACGTTATCCAGGCAAACGCAGCGGTGTTCATAACCGGGAATTGTACGGTTAATCAATACCATACCAGGAACCTGATCCATAAACTGCGTCAGTTCAGCGTCTGAAAGCGTTTTCGCGTGCACCACCAATGCGTTGCAGCGTTGACGTATCAGCACCTCAATTGCGTGACGTTCTTTCTCTTCCTGATGCCAGGAGTTACTGATTAACACGTGTTTATGCACGCGCTGCGCCACGGTATCGACCGCTTTCACCAGCGCGCCAAAGAAGGGATCGGAAACATCCATCACCACCACGCCAATGGTGTCACTGATTTGCGTGGCCAGCGCCTGGGCGTTGGCGTTCGGGCGATAGCCTAACGCGTCAACGGCGGCCAGCACGGCTTCACGGGTATCGGCGGTGACTGCACTGCTGTTATTGAGCACACGCGACACGGTGGCTACTGACACACCGGCCTGACGGGCGACATCACGAATCGTTATCATGCAGCTGTTCCACAGAGGCTGAAAATGCGCGACAAGCGCGTAACGGCGCTATTCTGTCAGGGCATCTGCAACGACTACGTGAATCACGTCACACCAATGAAAACGGTTACATACAATTCTGCAACCTTTGTGATGAACATCATTATCTGAGTGAGGAGGAAGGGTCAGGTTTTCCAGCGGCCAGACGCGTCAGTTTGCGCCACATCCACTCCATTGGCCCCTGCGGGAAGACACGCAGCCACAGCACGGAAAACAGGATGTTAACCAACCAGATAGCCGGTACAAAGGCCAGCAAGTGCAGGCGATCAAACTTGAGGAACAGGTTGAAGCGGTAGAACAGCGTGGTGCAAATCAACGTCTGTAACAGGTAATTGCTTAATGCCATGCGGCCAACGCATTGAATGGCGTAACTGATGCGCGTTGACGCAATTTGCGGCCAGAATCCGAGGCAAAGTGCGGCGTAACCGAGGCTGATAAATGGGCTGGCTAGATCGCGCGGCACCTGCAAGAAGAAGCCGGTCCAGCGGAATTCCCAGCCAATCATCCACTGCGCGGCGATGCCGGGAATGGCGATCAGCCAGCCGATGGTCAGCAGCAGCGCCGCTGAACGACGATAGTGCTGCACGCTGAATTGCCCGCTGAACCAGCCACTGCGCATCAATGCCGCTCCAATCAGCATCAACCCCGCCAGCTGCCAGCCATATTGTGACGCCAGCGCCATTAAGCCGGACGACAGGTGATCCAGCCGATTCTGCACCGCTTCCCAACCGCCGAGCAGTTTCCAGTAGCTTTCATATTGCAGATCCGCCGCGCCCGGCAGCCAGGAATTCGTTGGATTGGGACTGGAAATTAAGCCGAATACCACCAAAACGCCACAGCCAACCAAATAGAGTAATGCGCCGGTTTGTAACAACGCACGGTCGGACGGCACATCACGCAGCATGCGCCAGATAATCAGCCCAATCAGGCCGTAATCCAGCAGGATATCGCCTTCCCAGAAAAAGATGCCGTGAATGAAACCGAGCAGCACCAGCAGCGTCAGACGCGCCGACATCCAGCGGCTGCCGCGCGGCGCCTGCATGTAAAGGCCAGCACCAAACAGCAAGGCAAACAGCGTGAGGAATTTCAGCTGCGCCAGGCCATCCATGATCGCCCACGTCCAGGCATCAGATATTGAAGCTTCTCCGCGCCACGCCGGATTGAGATAGGCCGCCGATGGCAACGCAAAGCCGACAATGTTAAGCAGCAAGATGCCAAGAATGGCGCAACCACGAATGAAATCCAGCGCGAGATAGCGTTGCATCGAGTGCCCTGACGGAGAGAGGAAATCGGGCGACAAGCTGCCGCCCAAACAGATTAGCTGTGGCGAACTGCGCGTAAAAATTCCTGACGCGTGTTCTGGCTGGATTTGAACAAGCCGCCCAGCGAGGTAGTGGTGGTGGCGCTGGTGGCATCTTTCACGCCACGCGCTTTCACGCAGTAATGCACCGCATCAATCGACACCGCAACGTTATTGGTGCCCAGCAGCGTTTGCAGCGCCACCAGCACTTGCTGCGTCAGGCGCTCTTGCACCTGCGGACGCTGGGCGAAGAACTGCACGATACGGTTGATTTTCGACAGGCCAATCACTTTCTCTTTCGGGATATACGCCACAGTGGCTTTGCCATCGATAATCACAAAGTGGTGTTCGCAGGTGCTGGTCAGCGTGATATCGCGCACGGTCACCATTTCATCCACTTTCATCTTGTTTTCGATGACGGTGATTTTCGGGAAGTTGGCGTAATCCAGACCTGAGAAAATCTCATCCACATACATCTTGGCGATGCGATGCGGCGTCTCCATCAGGCTGTCATCTTCCAGATCCAGGTTCAGCAGTTGCATGATTTGCGTCATGTGGCCGGCAATTTCGCGTTTACGTGCGTCGTCATCCATTTCACGCACCGGGGCGCGTAGCGGCGTTTCCAGACCACGCGCCAACAGCGCTTCGTGAACCAGGGCGGCTTCCTGACTTAAGATACTCATTTACTCTTCTCCGGCAGGTGATGCGCCCGCGGGTCTTCGCCCACGGGGGAAATTCTGAGCGCGTATTGTGAAATACTCCGCGCCCTTAATCCAGTAATCATTCCGATAAGCTTTTCATCACTTACTGCGACGTAAAACCAGCATCCCGGCAACGATTAAGCTGGCACCCGCCACCCACAGCGCCGGTTCCAGTTGATGCCACAGCATGCTGGAAATCCACGACAGCAGCGGACCGGCCAACTGCCCGACCGCATAACCGGTGGTGAGCAAACCGGCAAGATAGCGCGCATGCTGCGGTGCCAGCTCACGCCCATATTGCAGCGTCAGTTGCACCACGCACAGGAAGCCGCCGCCAATCAGTGCCGCACCCAGCATCAGGCCATTTAACCCCGGCAGCACAATCGCGGCGATAACGCCCAACGCCTGCGCCCACAGCACCATCGCTAAACGCGCATGGCTGCTGCCCCAGTGACGCGTCAGGATGCCTAACACGATGCCGATCACCGCCGCGCCGCCAAACACTGGCCAGACAAACTGGGCAAAGGCGCTGTCAGGAAAACGCGCCGCCGCCATTTGCGACAAAAAGGTGGCGGGCAGAATGTAGCCAAAGCCGGCAAGGCTGTAGCTCAATACCAAGCGCTTAAGATCGCCATTCAATACCAACGGTGAGACAGCTTGATCGGGACGATGCAATTGGCCGGTACGCGGCAGAAAACGCGCAATTGCGGCAATCAACAACAGTGCCAGCAAACCATACGCCGCCCACGCAAAGGCCGCACTGACGCCGCTGGCATGCAACGCCACGGCCAGCATGCCGCTGATAAAGATGCCGGTGCCGGGACCAGCAAACACCGCTGCCAGCAAGCCCGGACGGCCATGATGATGCAGCTGATCGCTGGCCCATGCCGCCAGCAACACCATGGCCCAGCCGCTGGCCCAGCCAATCAGGAAACGAATCAGGCCATGTAACCACGGACCGCTGACGCAGGCCGACAGCAGCGTTAATATCACCGCGCCCCACACGCCCGCCTGTAAGCGCCACTCGACGCGTTTGCGCGCACGCATCGCATCAAAAGAGCCAAACAAATAACCGAGATAGTTGAGAGCTGCCACCAGACTGGCGCTGGTGAGCGTCAGTTGATGGTCATTAATCATCAGCGGAACCTGCGGCGTGAAAGCAAAACGCCCAATCCCCATCGCAACCACTAAACTTAAGAACGCGCTAAGCGCGACACGAAACGCCATAGCGACCTCAGGATGTTTTATCACTTGTCACTAGCATGCATGACGTTTAAACTCACGGAAAGTGAATAATACTAACCAAGTTGTTTACGAGAAGAGAATATGGATTTAGTACAGCTCCGCATGTTTTGCTCCGTAGCCGAATCCGGTTCGCTGGCGCGTGCCGCCGAGCAACTCCATCGCGTACCTTCCAATCTCACCACGCGTCTGCGCCAGCTGGAAGATGAAATTGGCGTTGATCTGTTTATTCGTGAGAAGCAACGCATTCGTTTGTCGCCAATGGGCCACAATTTCCTCAACTATGCGCAGCGCATCCTGGCGCTGAGCGATGAAGCGCTAAATATGGCGCGCGCCGGTGAACCGGGCGGTAATTTCGCGCTCGGTTCAATGGAGAGCACCGCCGCGACGCGGTTGCCCGCGCTGTTGGCGGCCTATCACCAGCGTTTTCCCGCCGTGGAACTGTCGCTGATCACCAATACCTCCGGTGAAATCATCGACAAGGTGCGTGAAGGTACGCTGGCTGCCGCGCTGGTGGATGGCCCGGTGGCGCACGACGATCTCAACGGCTGCATTGCCTTTAACGAGCAGATGGTGCTGATCACCAGCCCGGAACATGCGCCGATTGCCTGCGCGCGCGATGTGCAAGGCGACACGCTGTTTGCTTTCCGCAATAGCTGTTCCTACCGCACCAAGCTGGAAGCCTGGTATCGCGAAAGCCAGACTGCGCCGAGCAGCGTGATGGAGATTCAGTCCTATCACGCGATGGTAGCTTGCGTGGCCGGTGGCGCGGGCGTGGCGATGATTCCCGCCTCGGTGCTGGCACAAATGCCGGCGCGCGCACGCGTGCAGGAGCATGCGTTACCGCCCGCTTACCGCGATACCGCCACTTGGCTGATGTGGCGACGCGATGCGTTTACTCCCAACGTGGAAGCGCTGAAGTATTTGATTATTGAACTGTTTGACGATCGCCCGGTTAACGACGAATTGCGGCATCCGCTGCACGCTGCCAAGTAATTTTCTTTTTTATCGACATCACGACCATCGGGGCTTTTGTCCCGCATCTACAGGAAGAGGGATTGCATGAACATGATTAAAACCCGCGCCGCCGTTGCCTGGGCAGCTGGCGAACCGCTGAAAATCGAAGAAGTGGATCTGATGCCACCGCAAAAAGGTGAAGTGCTGGTGCGCATCGTGGCCACCGGCGTGTGCCACACCGATGCTTACACCTTGTCTGGACAAGATCCGGAAGGTGTATTCCCGGCGATCCTCGGCCACGAAGGCGGCGGCGTGGTGGAAGCGGTCGGTGAAGGCGTGACCAGCGTGGCCGTGGGCGACCACGTGATTCCGCTTTACACCCCAGAATGCGGCAAGTGTAAGTTCTGCCTCTCGGGCAAAACCAACCTGTGTCAGGCGATTCGCGCCACCCAGGGCAAAGGTTTGATGCCAGACGGCACCACCCGCTTCTTCAAAGACGGCAAGCCAATTTTCCACTACATGGGCACTTCAACCTTCTCTGAATACACCGTGGTACCGGAAATCTCGCTGGCGGTGATTAGCAAAGAAGCGCCACTGGAAGAAGTGTGCCTGCTGGGCTGCGGCGTCACCACCGGCATGGGCGCGGTGATGAATACCGCTAAAGTGAAAGAAGGCGATACCGTGGCGATCTTCGGCCTCGGCGGCATTGGTTTGTCAGCGATCATTGGCGCGAAAATGGCGAAGGCCGGCCGCATCATTGGTATCGATCTCAACACCAGCAAATTCGATCTGGCGCGCAAACTGGGTGCAACCGATCTGATCAACCCGAAAGATCACGATAAACCGATTCAGGATGTGATCGTTGAACTGACCGACGGCGGCGTCGATTTCTCCTTCGAGTGCATCGGAAACGTCAACGTGATGCGTTCGGCGCTGGAGTGCTGCCATAAAGGTTGGGGCGAATCGGTGATCATCGGCGTTGCTGGCGCGGGCCAGGAGATTTCTACCCGTCCATTCCAGTTGGTGACCGGTCGCGTATGGCGTGGTTCCGCATTTGGTGGCGTGAAAGGCCGCTCACAGCTGCCGGGCATCGTGCAGGATTATCTCGACGGTAAATTCGCGCTGAACGATTTCATCACCCACAAACTGCCGCTGGAAGAGATTAACGACGCCTTTGATCTGATGCATGAAGGGAAATCAATCCGTACGGTGGTGCATTTTACTAAGTAATCAGGAGACGTTATGGCTTCCACTTTGGAGCTGTTAGAAGAGCATCGCATCTTTGGTGGCTGGCAGCAGCGCTGGCGTCATCAGTCGGCGGTGCTGAACTGTCCGATGACCTTCAGCATTTTTCTGCCGCCGCCGCAGAGTGACGCGCCGCCACCGGTGGTGTGGTTTCTCGCTGGGTTGACCTGCAGCGATGAGAACTTCACCACCAAAGCCGGTGCACAGCGCGTTGCTGCTGAGCTGGGTTTGGTGCTGATTATGCCGGACACCAGCCCGCGCGGTGACGAGGTGGCGAACGACAGCGGTTACGATCTCGGCCAGGGCGCAGGTTTCTACCTCAACGCCACGCAGCAGCCGTGGGCGGCGAACTTCCGCATGTTCGATTACCTCAGCAGCGAGTTGCCGGAGCTGGTGGCGGATAACTTCAAGCTGAGCGATCGTCAGTCGGTGATGGGGCATTCGATGGGCGGGCACGGTGCGCTGGTGCTGGCACTGCGTCTCGGCGGGCGTTTTGCGTCTGCTTCGGCTTTCGCGCCGATCGTCAATCCGACTGAAGTGCCGTGGGGCCAGAAGGCCTTTGCCGCTTACTTGGGTGAAGATCGTCAGACGTGGCGTGAATGGGATAGCTGCCTGTTGATGCGTGACGTGGAACAGCGCTTGCCGATTTTGATTGATCAAGGGGATAGCGACCAGTTCCTCGCCGATCAACTGCGTCCAGAGCGACTGGAAGCCGTGGCGCGTGAGCAAGGTTTCCCGCTGGAGTTACGCATTCAGCCGGGTTACGACCATAGCTACTTCTTTATCGCCAGCTTCGTGGAAGACCATCTGCGTTTCCACGCGAAGCATTTGTTGGTGTGACGGTGCTGTCTTCGCAGTATGTGCTGGCTGTCCCCCTCGGTATGTGCTGGCTGTCCCCCTCCTCGGTCCTCCCCCATAAATGGGGGAGGAAGATGCTGCAAAATGTGAGTTTGGAAGCTGCATGTGGCAGCATCTCCTTCCCCCGTTTACGGGGGAAGGCCGGGATGGGGGACAGCGTGCACCTACCTAACTAAACCAACGTCTCTGCCAGCCCGTCGATCATCACCTGCGGCATGCCGCGTGAGCAGTGCTCGATACGGCCGCGCACGCCATACACCTGCGCCAGCGTCTCTGGCGTGATCACCTGCGACGGCTCGCCGTCCGCCAGCAGATTGCCATCCTTCAGCATCAGCGCGTGATCCGCATGACGCAGCGCGATGTTGATATCATGCACCACCACCACCGTCACAATATTGCGCAGCCGGGTTTCACGACGTACCAGATCCATCACGTGGAACTGGTAGTTGAGGTCCAGCGCGCTGAGCGGTTCATCCAGCAGCAGCAGTTCCGGACGACGAATCAACGATTGCGCCAGGCCAACCAACTGCTTCTGTCCGCCCGACAGCTGATCGAGATAGCGCATGGCTAAATGCGCGATGCCGAGTTGCTCAAGCAGATGCATGATCTCCGCTTCGCTCGAGGCGCTGTGCAAGCCTCCCGACGCGCGCTGCGCCACGATAATCGACTCCAGCACGTGCAGATGCACGCCAGCTGGCAAACTTTGCGGCAGATAAACCACGCGCTGCGCCCGACGCGCAAACGGCTGGCCCATCAGCTCTTCACCGTTCAGCCACAGCTCGCCCTGCCCTTTGCCGAGACCGGCCAGCGCGCGCAGCAGCGTTGATTTGCCGCAGCCGTTAGGACCGAGCAACACGGTGATTTTGCCTTGCGGCAGTTCCGGCACGTTAAGATCTTCAATCACCTTGCGCTTCGGGTAACCGGCGGAGAAATGACTCAGACGTAATCCCTGTTCCATTACACCGTCCCCCGATGACGCAGAATAATGCTGAGGAAGAACGGCACGCCGACCAGCGAAGTCACAATCCCCACCGGAATGATCACGCCGGGAATCAGGTTTTTCGACGCCACCGAGGCCAGCGACAGCACCAGCGCACCCACCAGCGCGCTCGCTGGCAGGTAATAACGGTGATCTTCACCAAACATCATGCGTGCAATATGCGGCGCGACCAGGCCGATAAAGCCAATCGGACCGACAAACGCCACCGCCAGCGCGGAGAGAATACTGATGCGCAGCAGCGTCGCCAGGCGCAGACGGCGCACGTCGATACCAAAGCTCACCGCACGATCTTCGCCGAGGCGCAGCGCGGTCAGCTTCCAGCTGCTGTGCATTGAGAACGGAATCAGGATGGCAAAGGCGGCGGTTAACACGCCGAGCTTTTCCCATGAGGCGCGCGCGAGGCTGCCCATGGTCCAGAACACCAAGCCCTGCAAGGTATCTTCGCTGGCGATGAACTGCATCATCGAGACTAATGCGTTGAAGGTGAACACCAGCGCGATACCAAACAGCACCACGCCAGAGGTTGAGACTTTGGTCCAGCGCGTCACGCCATCCAGCATCAAGGCGGCAAACAGCGCAAACACAAAGGCGTTGGCGGAGATAAACCACTGATCCGGTACGCCCGGAATGCCGATACCGAGGATGATCGCCAGCGCCGCGCCAAAGGCCGCCGCTGACGAGACACCGAGCGTAAACGGGCTGGCGAGCGGGTTATTCAGAATGGTTTGCATCTCTGCACCGGCAAGGCCAAGCGAAAAGCCCACCACCACCGCCATCAAGGCGTACGGTAACCGGATATCCCAGACAATCACGCGCGTGCCGGCATCGACCGCATCGGGATGGGTCAGCGTTTGCCATAAGGTATCGAGGGAGAGCCCAGCCGGGCCGAGCGTGAAATCAAGAATTACTGAGGCCAGTATCGCCAGCACCAGCACGCCAATTAACAACAGTCGCTGGCGCAGTACCTGACGATAATGTGTGATGGTATCGGTTTCGAGGCCGTTTTCCGCCAGCAGCGTGGCGTCGGTGGTACGCATTGTTCTACCCGTTTCTTGTCGAAATCATAACGGCAGCCACAATAGTGCAGGTGATAATAATTATCAATTCAATCTGAGTAACAAAATCCAAAAAAAAGTGCGCATAATTGCGCACTTTTCAGGATTGTCGGATCGCCATTTATGGCGACCTTCGTACAGCAATCACTCTTTAAACGTCGGGAATTCCATCTCGCTGTATTTCACGAAGCGCGAGCCGCGTGTCAGCTTGTAACCCAACCAAATCACCAGGAACAGCGGCAGACCAATATAGGTTGCGGCCACGCCATACCAATCAATGCGGTCGGCAAGGAACGCCTGATAGTTCTGCCCCAGCGTGATGATCAGACACAGAATAAAGGCGAAGATCGGTCCCAGCGGGAAGAAGCCCGAACGGTACGGCAAATCGGCAAGGCTGTGACCCTGCGCGATATAACCGCGACGGAAACGGTAATGGCTGATGGCGATACCCAACCAGGCGATAAAGCCGGTCATACCCGAAGTGTTCAGCAGCCACAGGTAGACTTCCTGGTTACCAAATTTCGAGCTCAGGAAGCACAATCCCGCCACCACGGTGGTGGCAATCAGCGCGTTACGCGGCACGCCACCTTTCGACAGCTTGCCGAAAATGCGTGGCGCTTTGCCTTCGCGTGCCAGGTTGAACAGCATGCGCGTTGAGGCATACATACCAGAGTTACCCGCCGACAGCACCGCCGTCAGAATTACCGCGTTCATCACCGCCGCCGCTGAGAGCAGACCGGCATTCTGGAACACTAGCGTGAACGGGCTGATGGCGATATCGGTGACGTCGTTATGCAGCAGCTTCGGATCGGTATACGGCAGAATCAGGCTGATAATCAGAATGGCGAAGATATAGAACAGCAGGATTCGCCAGAACACCTGACGCACCGCGCGCGGGATGTTCTTCGCAGGATCCTGGGATTCACCGGCCGCGATACCAATCAGTTCGGTGCCCTGGAAGGAGAAGCCGACAATCATCGCCACGCCAATCATTGCGGCAAATCCACCGGCAAACGGCGCTTCGCCTACTGTCCAGTTATGCCAGCCAGCGTTTTCTGCGCCACGCATAATGCCGGTGATCATCAGCACGCCCACCACAATAAAGATGATGACAGTGGTCACTTTGATCAGCGAGAACCAGTATTCCGCTTCGCCGAAGCCTTTTACGGAGATGTAGTTGAGCAGGAACATCAGGCCGAGGAACAGTGCGCTCCAGATCCAGCCGGGCGTGTCCGGGAACCAGTAGTTCATGACGAGCTGTGAGGCGACGAGGTCAACGGCGATGGTGACCGCCCAGTTGTACCAATAGTTCCAGCCCAGCGCGAAGCCGAAACCTTCTTCAACGTATTTCGAACCGTAAGTGGAGAAGGAGCCAGAAACCGGCATAAATGCCGCGAGTTCGCCGAGGCTGGTCATCAGGAAGTAAACCATCAGGCCGATGAGCGCATAAGAGAGCAGCGCGCCGCCAGGTCCGGCCTGAGAAATGGTGGCACCCGAGGCGACAAACAGGCCGGTACCGATGGAGCCACCAATGGCGATCATGGTGAGATGACGCGCTTTTAATTCACGGCGCAATCCAGGTTGTTGTGTTGTTTTTGAGTCATTATGCATGTGTAAACGCTATGCTGGATAAAAATGAGGCGAGATTGTAGCAGCTAGCCCCAAGCTGTATAGCATTCACGTCGGGTTATTAGTTACCTTCATGATCGGCCAGGAATTATTAGCCGCAGCGTGCTAAGCACTGCGATTATTCTCGGCAATACGACAGGAAACGGCTCAAAGCTTTGGAGACATGCTTCTGCCGATGATGGATGCGATACAACGTGCGCGTCAGGCGCGGCAGCGGGATCATTACTTCCACCAGCGTGCCGGCTTCCAGCAGATCTTCAATCACCCGCCGCGACAAACAGCTGATGCCCATGCCGTGACGCACTGCGTGTTTAATCGCCTCTGAGTTGCCCAACTCCATGCCGAGCTGAAACTGCGGCAGATGCGACAGCAGCAGATAATCCACGATCTCACGCGTACCCGAACCGCGTTCACGCAGAATCCACGGCGCGGCGGCGAGTGTTTCCAGCGTAATCGGCTGCTGCAGGATGGCAGCATCCGGCGCGGCAAATACCACCAGCTCATCTTCCAGCCACGGCTCGCTGATAATATCCAGCTCGTGACATGGACCTTCGATCAAACCGATATCGACGCGAAAATCCGCCACCGCATTAATCGCATCCTGGCTGTTGCCGACACTCAGCTCCAGCGGCAGCGCGGGGAAATCACGGCGATAGGCAGCGATCATGCCGGGCAGCAGATAATTGCCGATGGTGCTGCTGGCGAACAGGCGAATCGCCCCGTTATCTTCTTTAAACAGCTGTTCGATTTCACCCGCCTGCTCCATCAATCCCACGGCGCGCGGATAGAGTAAACGTCCATGCTCATTCACCACCAGCCGCTTACCGACGCGGTCAAACAGCTGAACGCCAAGCTGGTTTTCCAGATCCGCTAACGCGGCGCTCACCGCCGACTGCGACAGCGACAGCACTTGCGAAGCCTGGGTTGTCGAGCCGCTTTTCAGCACTTCGGTAAACACTTCAATCTGCCGCAACGTGATGTGCATGTGTCCCTCTTATATTACTTATACTGGTTAATTATAAATATATTATCAATTTTACTTTTATACCAGTGCAGCGCACGCTTGAGGCAGAGATTGAATGTTAGAAGGTCGCCATAAATGGCGCCCCTACGGGTTTTCGTAGGGTGCGCATTCATGCGCACCTGATTACATAAGCGATTTATTGCTTAAGTGAGCGGCATTTCGAAATGAATGCCGACACGATAAGGAGAAAAGTATGGCTGAGTTAAGCGTGAATAAAACCCCGTTTCATCTACATCAGTGGCTGCCGGGTTTGCTGCTGACTGTCGCGATTGCCGGTATCGCGGCATGGCTTGGCAATCAGTCTTGGTTGGCCGGTGCCGGATTCGGTGCGCTGACGTTAGCGATTATTTTGGGCATCGTGCTCGGCAACAGCCTTTATCCGCAGATTGCTGGAGCTTGTGACAGCGGCGTGCTGCTGGCGAAACAGCGCTTGCTGCGCCTCGGCATCATCCTGTATGGCTTTCGTATTACCGTGCAGCAGATTGCTGATGTTGGTCTGAGCGGCGTGCTGATCGATGCGCTGGTCCTCAGCTCCACTTTCCTGCTGACCTGTTTTATCGGCATTCGGCTGTTGAAGATGGACCGTGAAACCGTGTGGCTGATTGGTGCGGGCAGTAGCATTTGCGGCGCGGCGGCGGTGCTGGCGAGTGAACCTATCGTTAAAGCTGCGCCGTCAAAAGTGGCGGTAGCGGTTGCCACCGTGGTGCTGTTTGGCACCGTTGGCATCGTGCTGTATCCGCTGCTGTGGTCGCTGCTGCCAACGGTCAGTGCAGAACATTTCGGCATCTTTACCGGATCGACGCTGCATGAAGTGGCGCAGGTTGTCGCGGCTGGTCATGCGATGGGTGCAGAAACCGAGAATACTGCGGTGATCGCTAAAATGCTGCGCGTGATGATGTTAGCGCCCTTCTTACTGATTCTGGGCAGCTGGCTGAAGCGTCAACGTAGCCACAGCGCGCAGCAGCAATCAATCAGTTTCCCGTGGTTCGCGCTGCTGTTTATTGTGGTTGCGCTGTTTAACTCGCTTCATCTATTACCTGCCAATGTAGTTAGTACGCTGAATCAGCTGGCGAATCTGCTGCTGGCAATGGCGATGGCGGCGCTGGGTTTAACCACGCGTTTCAGTGCCTTAAAGCAGGCCGGTTTGAAACCGTTGCTGCTCGGCTTGATGATGTTTGGCTGGTTGATTGTTGGCGGCGGAGCACTCAATGTGCTGGTGCAACATTTCATGGCGTAATCGCATCCGCTATAGTGAGCGCTTTGCAGTAGCAATCGCCCAATCAGGAGAGCGGCATGAAATATATCGGCGCACACGTCAGTGCATCAGGCGGCGTGGACCAGGCAGTTATCCGTGCCCACGAACTCGAAGCCACCGCGTTTGCCTTGTTCACCAAAAATCAGCGCCAGTGGAAAGCAGCACCGCTGTCAGGGGAAGTGATCGATGCGTTTAAAACCGCCTGCGATCGCTACAACTTCACCTCTGCGCAGATCCTGCCGCACGATAGCTATCTGATTAACCTTGGCCATCCGGTGATGGAAGCACTGGAGAAATCGCGCGAAGCTTTCCTCGATGAAATGCAACGTGCCGAGCAGCTGGGTTTGACCTTGCTGAACTTCCATCCCGGCAGCCATCTTAAGCAAATTGATGAAGAGGCGTGCCTGAAGCGTATTGCCGAATCGATCAACATCGCGCTGGATAAAACCAGCAGCGTGGTGGCGGTGATCGAAAACACCGCCGGTCAGGGCAGCAACCTCGGTTTCCGCTTTGAGCACCTCGCCACCATTATTGAACATGTAGAAGATAAGTCGCGCGTTGGCGTGTGCATTGATACCTGCCACGCGTTTGCGGGCGGTTACGATTTACGTACCGAAGAAGCCTGCGCGGAGACGTTTAGCGATTTTGAACGCATCGTCGGTTTCCAGTATCTGCGAGGGATGCACCTTAATGATGCCAAGAGCACGCTGGGCAGTCGCGTCGACCGCCATCACAGTTTGGGTGAAGGCAATATCGGCAAAACGGCGTTCAGCTGGCTGATGAAGGATAAACGTTTTGACGGCATTCCGATGATTCTGGAAACCATCAATCCGGATATCTGGAAGGATGAGATTGCATGGCTGAAGTCAGAGCAGCAGGGTTAATTATTTAACCAGGTCGCCATGAATGGCGACCCTACGGAATGGTTCTGTATTGATGCCAGCCATAAACGAAAGGGAGCCGAGGCTCCCTTTTTCATGTCTGGCGAAGATTACGCCGCTTTTACCAGCTCTTCTTCCGGACGTTTCAGGATGGCGTAGCCAAGACCTGCCACCGCAGTGCCAATCACAATCGCCATCAGATAACCCAAAACTGGGGTAATCGCGCCTGGAATCAGCAGGACGAACAGGCCACCGTGCGGTGCCATCAGTTTCGCGCCAATCGCCATGGAAATCGCACCGGTTACCGCGCCGCCAATGATACAGCATGGCAGCACACGCATTGGGTCACGCGCCGCAAACGGAATGGCACCTTCAGAGATAAAGCACAGACCAAGTACCAGCGCCGCTTTACCGCCTTCCTGCTGACCTTTGTTGAACTTACGACGCGCAACAATCGTCGCCAGGCCCATCGCCAGCGGTGGCACCATACCGGCCGCCATAATGGCCGCCATCGGTGCGTAGGTTTGTGAACTCAGCAGACCAACACCAAATGCGTAAGCCACTTTGTTCACCGGACCGCCCATGTCGGTACACATCATGCCACCGAGAATCGCGCCCAGCAGCACCGCATTCGCCGTGCCCATGTTTGCCAGCCAGGTTGTCAGGCCAGTCATGATGCCAGCAACCGGCTTACCAACCACGTAAATCATCAGCAAACCGGTAATCAAACTCGCCACCAGCGGAATGATCAGAATCGGCTTCAACGCTTCCATACTCTGCGGCAGTTTTACTTTGCTGCTGAGCATCTTCGCGGCGTAACCGGCGATGAAACCGGCGATGATGCCGCCAAGGAAACCGGCGTTAATGCTGGTGGCGATCATGCCGCCAATCAAACCTGGCGTCAGACCCGGACGGTCCGCAATCGAGAAGGCAATGAAGCCGGCCAAAACGGGCACCATCAGCGCAAAGGCGCTGCCGCCACCAATCTGCATCAATGCAGCCGCTAAAGTACCCGGCTCTTTAAATGCGGTGATACCAAAGGCGAATGACAGCGCGATGCTCAAACCACCGGCAACCACCATCGGCAGCATGTAGGACACGCCGGTCAGCAGGTGACGATAGGCACCGGCTTTCTCTTTGCTGTCGCCCTGCGCGCTGGCCGCCTGATTGCCGCTCGGCTGATAGGTTTTCGCTTCGGCCTGCGCTTTATCCAGCTCCTGCGCGGTTTTCTTCAGCGCCAGACTGGTTGAGGTGCGGTACATCGGCTTACCGGCAAATTTCGCCAGATCCACATCGATATCAGCCGCGACGATCACCAGATCGGCCGCCGCTACTTCTTCTGGCGTAATCGCGTTGCCTGCGCCCACAGAACCACGGGTTTCGACTTTCACCCACCAGCCACGCTTGGTCGCTTCGGCCTGAATAGCTTCGGCGGCCATAAAGGTATGGGCAACGCCAGTTGGGCAAGCGGTCACCGCCACGATGCGTTTCTGACCACCGTTCTGCGCCGCCACTGGCGCGGCAGCGGTTGCAGCAGCAGGCTGCCAGGTTTTGGCACTCGCTTTGGCTTGATTGATTGCCGCCAACGGATCGCGCAGCGCTTGCTGCACATCAACCAGCGCCAGCGATTTACCCGCCAGCTCTGCGTCATGCGGCGCATTAAGACCAGCAACCAGCACCAGTTCCGCTTCGGCGGCATTATCGGTCAGCGTCAGTCCGGCTTGTGCCGCCGTCGCACGTAAGCGTTCCAGCGCCAGATGTCCTGAAGCCAGTCCCAGTGAAGAATCTTTTATCAGCAGCGTTTTCATTATCGCTCTCCTGCTGTTAGTTAACGGGTTGTAAGTCGACGCGCGCCATCATCGCGGCCAACTGGGTACGATCTTTAACGCCAACGTTGCTTTGGCTGACGGCCATCGCCGCCACTGCCGTTGCCAGACGCAGCGTGTGCTCGCTGGATTCACGCATCAGCAAGCCGTAAATCAGGCCGCCGACCATCGAATCGCCGGCACCAACGGTGCTGACCACTTCGCAAGCAGGCGGTTTGGCGATCCATTCGCCGGAAGCATTCACCCACAGCGCGCCTTCCGCACCGAGAGAAATCACCACGTGCGCAATACCTTGCTCACGCAGTTCATGTGCAGCACCAATCACGTCCTGCAGTGCAGGCAGTTTGCGACCAGCCCAAATCTCCAGCTCGCGGCGGTTCGGTTTCACCAGCCACGGCGCGGCTTTCAGACCGGCGACCAGCGCTTCGCGGCTGCTGTCGAAGATGATGCACGGGCACAGCGTGCGCAGATCGCTCATCCACTTGGTGAACGCTTCTGGCGCTACGCCGGCTGGCAAGCTGCCGCTGACGCACACCATGTCGAACTGGCCCAGCCAGGTGAGTGAATCGGCGGTGAAGCGCTCCCAATCCTGCGCGGTTACGTCAAAACCGGAGAAATTCAGGTCGGTTACATCGCCGTCTTTTTCAGTCAGCTTAACGTTGATACGTGTACGGCCCTGCACCACCTGAAAACGGTTAGCAATGCCGAGCTCGCTGAACAGCTGCTGAAAGCCGTCCTGATTCTCTTTGCCGAGGAAACCGCCGACGGTGACATCAATACCGAGATCCTTCAGCACCTTGGCAACGTTGATGCCCTTACCCGCCGCGTGCAGACCGGTGGTTTTCACCAGGTTAACTTCACCGCGCTCAATTTCTGGCGTGTAACCGACCAGATCGTAAGCCGGGTTTAAGGTAATTGTTGCGACACGACGACTCATGCTGCCCCCTCGCCTAAACCGGCGTTAATGGCTTCTTCAATCGCGTTCAGCGCCTGCTGCGCATCATCACCGCTGGCGGTAAAGCGCAGGCGATGGCCTTTTTTCACGCCCAGCGCGACGACTTTCATCAGGCTACGGCCGTTAGCGGGTTTACCGCTGCCGTCGAGATTGGTCACAGTGATATCGCTGTTGAACTGTTTGATCACAGTAACCAGCGCCGTGCCCGGACGCGCATGCAATCCGTGTTCGTTGCGAATGGTGAACTCCGCGGTCAGCAGCTCAGCGGCTTCATCGACTTCGCTGGTCAGCAGCGCCAGAATCCCGGCGGCATCGGCCTTCAGCAGACGTTCAGCTTTGTTGGTTAGCAGCAAGTTACTGAGGTAGCCCAGCACCTCCAGCGGACGCTGATCGTTAGCCGCCACGGTCAGCAGCAGCGCAACGTTTTCGCCCTGATGCTGGAATGGCACAGCGGTGCGGCTGACAGCCACTGCGCTGCCAATATTGCCGTTAGCGCTGTCGCTCAGCCAGATGCCCTGACCCAGGCTCAGCGGTGCCCGTGAAATCACGTCAGCAATAAAGGACGCGTCTACCGCGCCTGCAGCCTGCAGACGACCGGCGTTCAGTGCCTGTAAGGTGATCAAATCGCTGGCCGCTACATCAACGGCAATCAGCGAGGTATCGAATTTGAATTCTGCCGCCTGGTTTTCGCCCATCAGCAAGGCTCGCAGATCTTCCGCAGAAGCGGTTTTCAGCTGTTCAGCAATGCTGTCGTCGCTTAATACGTGGGTGAGCTGGCGCAGCAACGCGAGGTGTTCATCAGACTTGGCAGCAATACCGATCGCCACATACGCCGTTTGTCCGTCGCCCCAATCCACGCCCTGCGGGAACTGGTAAACCTGCACGCCAGTTTTCAGCACCAGGTCGCGGGTGTCGGTGGTGCCGTGCGGAATGGCAATGCCGTTACCCAGGAAAGTGGTGGTTTGCTGTTCGCGCGCCAGCATGCCGTTAACGTAGCCTTCAGCCACATTGCCCGCAGCGGTTAACGCAGCGGCAACCTGACGAATGGCCTCTTCTTTATTCTGTGCGCTAGCACCGGTATGAATGGCCTGAACTTCGAGCTGGAACATATCTCTCCTCGCTTGCTGTATTGAATCGTTTCAGCTAGATGTTGAAAAAAGATGCTATGCATCGCGGACTTAGCCGGAATGACAACGCTGAAACGTTTCAGGGAATATGGTACAGCCACGAACAGCAGGCAAGAAAATGCGCGATCTGAGTAGCAGATTTTTGACGTCCCGCACACTTCATGTTGGATTTAAGATTTTTACCGGCAGGCGGGCTGATGCTTTTGCTGTACAGACAACCGGCACTAAGCCAAATTCTTCAGCTCTGCGTCAGCAAAGGGTTCAAGGTGCGGTATCAGCTTCCAGTTTTAGCAAGAACGTCATGGCGCTATCACGGCTGCTGCCGCACATTTCAGCGCTCGGTTGTAGACCGGCACAGACCGCAGGACGCAGAGGTGAACCAAAGATTTTGCAGCGCTGCTGCTCATCAAGTTGCACGCAACGCGTATTGGCCGGCTTGCCGTGTGGCATGCCAGGAATCGGGGATGAGATTGAGGGGGCTGTGCAACAGGCACCGCACTGGTCACGACAAAACATCATGCGCTCCTGTAGACAATTCGCCGCGACAATAACAGTCTGAGGCCGCGAATGCCATGCACCGGCAACAATTTTACATTGCCTCGCTTGCCAGTTTTTCGCCGCGCGAGTAACGTGACGCGCATTAACCTCCCGTCAGCGAGAAAACCACCATGCCAAAGGCAAATGAGATCAAAAAAGGGATGGCTGTCACCTGGAACGGCAAACTGTTGCTGGTGAAAGACATTGATGTACAGAGCCCAAGTGCGCGCGGTGCCGCGACGCTTTATAAGATGCGTTTTACCGATGTCCGCACCGGCCTGAAAGTGGAAGAGCGCTTCAAAGGCGACGATATTATTGACGCCATTTCGCTCAGCCGCCGCGCCGTCACCTTCTCTTATATAGATGGTGATGAGTATGTGTTTATGGATGACGAAGACTACACGCCGTACAACTTCAAGAAAGAGCAAATCGAAGAAGAGCTGCTGTTTATTCCTGAAGGCGGCATTCCTGGCATTCAGGTACTGACGATGGACGGCCAGGTATTGGCGCTTGAACTGCCACAAACCGTTGACATGGAAATTGTTGATACCTCACCGGGCATCAAAGGCGCCTCCGCTAGCGCGCGATCCAAACCCGCTGGCATGAGCACCGGCTTATCCATTCAGGTGCCAGAATATCTGAGCAATGGCGATCGCATCCGCATTCATATTGCGGAACGCCGTTACATGGGACGCGCTGACTCATAACGTGCTTCCGTCCGGCCGCCGGTGATTGTTATAGTATAACAAGGCCGTGCGTGCCGGATGCCCCTCATCCGCGCGCGATTTATTCTCTTTTTTTGGGAGCCCTTTTGTGACGCGCGTAAACCTCATCACCGGATTTCTCGGCAGCGGAAAAACCACCACGCTGCTGCATCTGTTAGCCAACAAACCCGCCAACGAAAACTGGGCGATACTGGTCAACGAATTTGGCGAAATTGGCATCGACGGCGCACTGCTCGCCGATCGTGGTGCCACGCTGAAAGAGATTCCCGGCGGCTGCATGTGCTGCGTTAACGGCTTGCCGCTGCAGGTTGGGCTGAACATGCTGCTGAAGCAGGCGAAACCCGATCGTCTGATTATCGAACCCACTGGACTTGGCCATCCCAAACAGCTGCTGAACATGCTGCGTGCTGCCGTCTATCAACCCTGGATTCAGGTGGATGCCACCTTAACGCTGCTCGATCCGCGCCAGCTCGCCGACGCACGCGTGGTGGAGAATGAGAACTTCCGCGATCAGCTAGTGGCGGCCGATATCATTGTGGCGAACAAAAGCGATCGCTGGAGCGATGAGGATCGTCAGCGTTTACAGGATTGGCAGCTGCAATTTTTGGGTGAACGCCAACTGGTAGAAGCGGCCTGGGGTGCGATCGATCCCGCGCTGCTGACGCAACCCGCCTTGGCGGATCGTGCGGTTCCCGATGCAGCCCATCACCACCACGCTTCACGTCCACAAGGCTTAGCCGCACTGAAACTGGATGGTCAGGCGCGCTGGCGTCGGGCGCTCAATGAAGGCCAGGGTTATGCTTCCTGCGGCTGGATTTTTGATGAGGAAACCGTGTTTGATACCATTGCCGCACTAGAGTGGGCGCGGCTTGCGCCGGTGGATCGCGTTAAAGGCGTACTGCGCACGTCGGACGGTTTAGTCAACATCAATCGCCAGGGCGAAGACTTGTTTATCGAAACGCGCCCTACTACACCGCCGGATAGCCGCATCGAATTAATCCATCATCAGCCCGTAGACTGGAACCTTTTGCAGACCGCCTTGTTGAAGATTCGTTTAAATTAGATGCGTTAGGTTGCCCCGTTGTTTTCACTTTGGATTTATTTTTTATGCGCGCGTCACGATTAATCACCATCCTGCTGCTGAATGCGCTAGGGATAATGTTGTTTGTTTCATGGTACCTGCCGCCCGATCACGGGTTCTGGTTTGGTATCGATAAAGCCATCTTTTATGGCTTCAATGACCAGATGGTTGATCATCACGGCTTCGCGCTGTTAGTGGCCATCACTAACTTCCGCGGCTTCGATGTGGTTTCACTGCTGGCGATGGGTGCGCTGTATCTGTGCTTCTGGCGTCGCGAAACACCGCAAGGCCGCCGCCGCATGCTCGCGATTGGCATCACCATGTTGCTTAGCGCCGTGATCCTGAACCAGCTCGGCCATCTGTTGCCGGTGCAACACTCCAGCCCAACGCTGTTCTTTGACAATGTGCATCGCGTAAGCGAACTGACCGGCATCCCGGCCAAAGATGCGTCGAAAGATAGCTTCCCGGGCGACCACGGCATGATGCTGATGATCTTCACCTGCTTTATGTGGCGCTATTTCGGCTTCCGCGCGTTTCTGGTGGGCCTGGCGATTAGCGTGGTGTTTGCTCTGCCACGCGTGATGGCGGGTGCACACTGGTTTACCGATATTGTTGTTGGTTCGTTGTCGGTGGTGCTGGTTGGCATGAGCTGGTGCCTGTTAACGCCATTCAGCGACAAGCTAGTCAATTGGCTGGATCGTTCGTTGCCGGGCAAATATAAGCCGCGCAGGTAATTGTTAAGCGCGAGTGATCATAGAATAAAAAGTCGATCGCTCGCGCTTATTTAAAACCTGAATAAACTATTAGCAAACTAACATTATTCAGGTAAAAGAAAAGATTATGATGAAAAATGCGGAACAATAGCCTTTATCTTAGTCTGTCCAGCCCGAACCCTCTTAAAATCGGCCTTAGCGCCAGAATTACCCCCTTATTGCACCGCTGTTTGGCTATTAAATCGCTGCCAATTGTTGATAAACTAGCCATTGTGTTACAGATTGATTTCACATCGAAAAAACCTTTGAATATTTATATAAAAGCACTCGCCACGCGGTCTGTAATCGGTTAACCTCAAATCCGATTAGTAAGCAACAGCATAAAATGCGGTGCTTAAAGCTACAAAAATGTGTGCATTAACACATTTTAGTAATTAAGGATTTGTCTTAGACGGCCGTACTTATTAATCTCAACCCGTTTTGTCATCTGGCTGACGACATTCTGTCGTAAGGAAACCGAAGGAATTCACGTACAATGGTCAAGTCTCAACCAATACTGAGATACCTCAGGCGGATCATTCCCGCAGTTGCTCTGGCAACACTTTTATCAGCATGTAGCAGCACCCATAACGGTCAGAACGCGAATAACGAGAATCATGAAGTTAACAACCAGAATGGTTTTTTACTTCAAGCGTCTCAGGACGAATTTGAACAGATGGTGCAGAACGTGGACGTTAAGTCCCGCATCATGGAACAGTACAGTGACTGGAAAGGTGTACGTTATCGCTTAGGCGGCGACACCAAACGCGGCATTGATTGTTCTGCTTTTGTTCAGCGCACCTTTCGCGAGCAGTTTGGTTTAGATTTGCCACGCTCAACGTCAGAACAGCAAGACACCGGCAAAGAGATTTCACGCAATAAATTGCGCGCAGGTGACTTAGTGCTGTTCCGCGCCGGTTCTACCGGTCGCCACGTTGGCATTTATCTCGGCAACGATAATTTTGTTCACGCATCCACTAGCAGTGGCGTGATGATTTCCAATCTGAATGACAGTTATTGGAAAAATCGTTACCGTGAAGCGCGTCGGGTTCTCGCTAAAAACCCGAGCTAACGTATTCTTTTGAAGATCCTCTCAGCCAGAGAATCAGAAAACGCTGCCCCGGCAGCGTTTTTTTTTCGCCCACTGTTTTTAACTCAAATCCAATCGATAAAAAGTAATTGAGAATCAAAAATATAACGAGACATTCTTCGCGCTCTCGTTATATTCTCGTTGACTTCCTGATACCCAAACATCGCCCTTCAGACGCCGTGATTACTGCGATGTCGGCAGGACTCTGGGTAATGACCAAAGTGATAAACATAATAAAAAATGGCAAGACAAGGGGAATACACTCCATGCCACTTTCGGGGACATTAAAACGCCACGCCAGCTACTCAAGACGCATCGCCTGGAGTAGCGTAATCATCGGCACGTTGTTTTTTCTGCTTTTTGTCACCGTCCTGTTAACACTGACCTGGCAAAAACGCGTACAACAACATCAACAGCTACTGGCTCACAGCCGTGACGATTTACAACAGGTCATTACAACCCTGGTGGATACGCTTTATCCACTGCAGCAATACACACAATTAACCTGTAACAGCGTCGGCCGTGAGCTGACTTCTCGCGCCGCGTTTGCGGGAAATATCCGCGCCATTCTGCTAGTCCGTGACAGTAATGCTTACTGCTCTTCTGCTACGGGCAGTTTTTTGCTGGCTGCCAACGCGATATCGCCTGAATCTGAACTGGAACGCGATCACGATATGCGCTTACTGGAAGGCACGCCATTGCTGCCAACAAAACCGGCGCTGGCGCTTTGGCTGAAAAATCCAGGTTCGGCAGAGACCGGCATTCTCGCCACCATGAACATCAGCCTGACGCCTTACCAGCTGCTGGCTTCCTATCATCCTGAAATCACCGGTATGGCGTTGGTGATCGGTAATAAGGCGCTACTCAGCGGCAGCAATAAGGTGGTGCACGCCAGTGATTTGCCTGCATCGCTGCATGAAATAGCCTTTAACAATAGCGACCTGCGCTTTGTGCTCTTTGGCAGCACCCTAGCGCCACGCGATTACTCACTGACGTTGCTCACTGGGATACTATTTTCCTTACTGGTTTCCGCTTTGAGTTGGCTATTGCTGACTCGACATCAGCGTCCGGGCAAAGAGATCATGCAGGGAATCAAACGTGGCCAGTTTCACGTTGAATACCAGCCGCTGGTTACCGCACATGATGGACAACCTTACGGCGTGGAAGCGCTGCTGCGCTGGACGCATCCCACTGAAGGCATGATTCCGCCTGATGCCTTTATAAGCTACGCCGAAGCGCAAAACCTGATTATTCCGCTCACCCAGCATCTGTTTACCCTGGTGGCACGCGATGCACAGTTTCTCTGTAAACAACTGCCGCGTGGCACACGTCTGAGCCTCAATCTCTCGCCGCTGCATCTCGCCTCAGAGAGTTTCCGTCATGATGTGCAGGTATGGATTAATGCCATGCCGCCTGATCATTTCAACTATGTGTTTGAGATTACCGAACGCACTATGGTCGGGGAAAAAAATGCCGGTGAAATCTTCGCCTGGCTTCATGAAAACAATTTCAAAATTGCGATTGATGATTTTGGCACCGGACACAGTGCGCTGATCTATCTGGAAAAATATCCGTTCGATTATCTGAAGATCGATCGTGGGTTTGTGCAAAGCATTGGCACGGAAACCGTCACCTCGCCGGTTCTTGATGCGGTGCTGCTGCTGGCGAAAAAACTCAACCTGAAAACCGTGGCGGAAGGCGTTGAAACCGGCGATCAGGCTGCATGGCTGGTGAATCGCGGCGTGACGCATTTACAGGGCTATCTGTTTAGCCGCCCGCTACGACCTGAAAAACTCGCCAGTTATTTCCAACGCCAGCGCGTGCTGAGTTAGCATCACGCGAACCCCATGAAACTGCTACCATAAAGTGCGGAACACCACAGGAGATCGCCTCACTTATGCTGCTGCGTCTTGTCACAGCGTTATTGTTTTGTAGCGCCATTGCGCCGCTGCATGCCGCAACCATCAACGAAAGCTATGCCTTTGCTAAACTGGGCGAGCCGAAATATGCGGTCAATTTCACGCACTACGATTACGCCAATCCCGCCGCGCCCAAAGGCGGCAAAATCACGCTGGCGGTAGTCGGTACCTACGACAACTTCAATCGCTTCGCCTCGCGCGGCAATCCCGGCATTGGCACCGATACGCTGTATGACGGCCTGTTTACCACCTCCGATGATGAACCTGGCAGCTACTATCCGCTGATCGCTGAATCGGCGCGCTATCCTGACGACTATCGCTGGATGGAAGTGTCGATCAATCCGCATGCGCAGTTTCAGGACGGAACACCGATTACCGCGCAGGATGTGGCTTTTACCTTTCAGAAATTCATGACGGAAGGTGTGCCGCAATTCCGCGTGGCGTTTCGCGACGTGCAAGTTAAAGCGCTTAACCGCCTCACCGTGCGTATCGACATGCCGAAGCCGGACAAAGATCGCGTTCTTAGCTGGTTAACGCTGCCGGTCATCCCAGAAAAATTCTGGCAAAACAAAAAGTTTAATGAGCCGATTGGTTATCCGCCGCTGGCCAGCGGACCTTATCGCGTCACCTCGTATAAGTCGGGTCAGTTTATCCAGTACAGCCGGGTGAAAGATTACTGGGCGGCCAATCTGCCGGTCAATCGCGGACGCTTTAACTTCGACACCCTGCGCTACGACTATTATCTCGATGACAACGTGGCGTTCGAGGCCTTCAAAGCCGGCGCTTACGATTTGCGTGAAGAGAGTTCAGCCAAGAAATGGGCCACGCAATATCGCGGGCGCAACTTTGATAGTCACGCCATCGTCAAATCAACCATTCCCAACACCGTTTCCACCGACACGCGTTGGCTGGCCTTTAACAACGAAAAGCCGCTGTTCGCCGATCGTCGCGTACGCGAAGCCATCACGCTAGCGTTCGATTTTGAGTGGATGAATAAAGCGTTGTTCTACGGCGCTTATAAACGCACGCGCAGCTATTTCCAGAACACCGAATATGCTGCACTTGGCTATCCCAAAGCCGAGCAGTTGATTCTGCTGGCGCCGTACAAGGCGCAGCTGCCAGCGGAAGTGTTCAACAATGAGTATGCCCCGCCCCGTTCCGACGGCAGCGGTTTCGATCGCGGCAACCTGTTGCAAGCCATGAAGCTGCTAAAAGAAGCGGGCTGGGAGATTAAAAACCAGCAGCTGGTGAACGTGAAAACCGGCCAGCCGTTCCGTTTCGAATTACTGATGCGCAGCGGCACGCAAAACGACTGGGCGCTGCCGTTCCAGCACAGCCTGCAACGGCTTGGCATCCAAATCACATTGCGCCAGATTGACAGCTCGCAATATTTACGGCGTTTACGCGAAGGTGACTACGACATGATTCCGTCACTCTATTACGCGATGCCATGGCCCTCCACCAGCTTGCGCACCATCTGGCAGTCTGAGTTCATCAACTCCTCATGGAATACGCCGCGCGTGAAAGATCCCATCGTCGACCATTTTGTCCAGCAGATCGTTGAGCATCAGGGCGATGAGAAAGCGCTGCTGCCGCTTGGTCAGGCACTGGATCGCATCCTGCTGTGGAATGCCTACATGATTCCGATGTGGTACAGCGCGGAAGATCGCATGGCGTATTGGGACAAGTTTTCCCATCCCGAGATTAAACCCGCGTTTGCTACCGGTCTGGAAAACTGGTGGTACGATGTGAACAAAGCCGGGCGATTGCCGGCCGATCGACGCTGAGGAGCACGGTTTGGCAGCCTATTTTCTTCGCAGGTTACTGCTGATCATCCCCACGCTGTGGGCGATCATCACCCTGAACTTCTTTATTGTGCAGATAGCACCCGGCGGCCCGGTGGATCAGGCGTTAGCCAACGTGCAGTTTGGTCATAGCACCGGTATTCCCGGCTCAGGCGGTGGCGACAGCAGCACGCGCGGATCGCTGGTGCGCGACAATCCCGGCGACAGCCAATATCGCGGCGCACGCGGCCTGGATCCGGAAGTGATCGCGGAAATTAAGCATCGTTACGGCTTCGATAAGCCGCTGCTGCAGCGTTACGGCGAAATGCTGTGGAACTACATCCGTTTTGATTTCGGCGACAGCCTGTTCCGCAGCGCATCGGTGCTGCAGTTAATCAAAGAGAGTTTGCCGGTCTCGGTCAGTTTGGGATTGTGGAGCACCTTGATCATTTATCTGGTGTCGATTCCGCTGGGCATCAAAAAAGCGGTGCGTAACGGCAGCGCCTTCGATATCTGGAGTAGCACCTTTATCATCATTGGCTATTCGATTCCGGCGTTCCTGTTCGGCATCATGCTGATTGTGCTGTTTGCCGGCGGCAGCTACTTTGACTGGTTCCCGCTGCGCGGCCTGACGTCACCGCAGTTTGATGCGCTGCCGTGGTACAGCAAAATCACCGATTACCTGTGGCACATCACGCTGCCGGTGCTGGCGACGGTGATTGGCGGTTTTGCCACGCTGACCATGCTGACCAAAAACTCCTTCCTCGATGAGATCCGCAAACAATACGTGGTCACCGCGCGCGCCAAAGGGCTGGATGAGAAGCGCGTGCTGTACGGCCACGTGTTCCGCAATGCCATGCTGCTGGTGATCGCTGGTTTTCCTGCCACCTTTATCAGCATGTTTTTCACCAGCTCGGTGTTAATTGAGGTGATGTTCTCGCTTAATGGTTTGGGCCTGCTCGGCTACGACGCCACCATCCAGCGCGATTATCCGGTGATGTTTGGCACGCTTTACATCTTCACGTTAATTGGCCTGCTGATGAACATTCTCAGCGATCTGACCTACACGCTGGTCGATCCGCGCATTGATTTTGAGGGACGCTGATGCGCTTATCTCCTGTTAACCAGCAGCGCTGGCAGCGTTTTCGCCATAACCGTCGCGGTTACTGGTCGCTGTGGATTTTCCTGATCATTTTTGTCCTGTCGTTGGGCGCTGAGTTGCTGGCCAACGACAAACCGCTGCTGGTGCATTATCAGCAGCGCTGGTACATGCCGCTGCTGTTCAACTACAGCGAAAGTGATTACGGCGGTGATTTCTCTACGCCCGCTGATTATCAGGATCCGTGGTTGAAGCAGCGCATCGATCAGCAAGGTTGGGCGATTTGGGCACCGATTCGCTTTAGCGACAGCACCATCAACTTCGCCACCGATGTGCCCTTCCCTTCTCCGCCTTCGGCGCAAAACTGGCTCGGCACCGATGCTAACGGCGGCGATGTGCTGGCACGCTTGCTGTATGGCACGCGCATCTCATTGCTGTTCGGCATTATGTTGACGCTATTCTCCAGCGTGATTGGCATCGTGGTCGGCGCGGTGCAAGGCTACTTTGGTGGCCGCATCGATTTGGTCGGCCAACGCCTGATTGAAGTGTGGTCCGGCATGCCTTCGCTGTTCCTGCTGATTCTGCTCTCCAGCGTAATTCAGCCCGGCTTTTGGTGGCTGCTGCTGGTTACCGTGGTGTTTGGCTGGATGAGCCTGGTGAGCGTAGTGCGTGCCGAATTCCTGCGTGCGCGTAACTACGATTATATACGTGCGGCGCGCGCGCTCGGCGTCAGCGACAGCCGTATTATGCTGCGCCACATGCTGCCAAACGCCATGGTCGCCACATTAACGTTTCTACCGTTTATCCTGTGCGGCTCAATCACCACGTTAACCTCGCTCGACTTCCTTGGTTTTGGTTTGCCAGTCGGATCGCCATCGCTCGGCGAGCTGCTGTTACAGGGCAAAAACAATTTACAGGCGCCGTGGCTGGGGCTGGCGGGCTTCTTTGCCCTCGCCCTGCTGCTGTCATTACTGATCTTTATCGGCGAAGCGGTTCGCGATGCCTTTGACCCGAGCCGAGGACGCTAAATGAGCCTGTTAACGGTGAATCATCTGGCGGTGGCCTTTCAGGATCGCCGCGTGGTGGAAGACATTTCGCTGCACATTGATGCTGGCGAAACGCTGGCGCTGGTGGGCGAATCCGGTTCCGGTAAAAGCGTGACCGCGCTGTCAATCATGCGCTTATTGCCGCAGCCGCCGGTCAACTATCCGCAAGGCGAAATCCTATTTAACGGCCAGGATATTTTGCAGGCCAGCGAACGTACCCTGCGCGGGCTGCGTGGCAACCAGATGGCGATGATTTTTCAGGAGCCGATGGTGTCGCTCAATCCGCTGCACAATGTGGAAAAGCAGCTGTATGAAGTGCTGTCGGTGCATCGCGGGATGCGGCGCGAAGCCGCGCGTGGCGAAATGCTCAGTTGCCTGGATCGCGTCGGCATTCGTAACGCGGCGTCTCGTTTGCAGGATTTTCCGCATCAGCTTTCCGGTGGCGAGCGGCAGCGCGTGATGATCGCCATGGCGCTGCTGACGCAGCCGAAGCTGCTGATCGCCGATGAACCGACCACCGCGCTGGATGTCACGGTTCAGGCGCAGATTCTGCAACTGCTGCGCGAACTGCAGCGTGAACTCAACATGGGCATGCTGTTCATCACCCATAACCTGAATATTGTGCGTCAGCTGGCGCACAGCGTCACGGTGATGCGTAATGGCCGCGGTGTGGAACACAACCGCTGCGATTTGCTGTTTAGCCAACCGCAGCAGCCCTACACGCGTGAGCTGATCGCCGCCGAGCCGGATGGTCAACCGGTGCCGCTGCTGGATGCTAAGCCGCTGTTGCAGGTGAAGAATCTGCAGGTTGGTTTCCCGATCCGGCGTGGATTGCTGCGTCGCACCGTGGCAGAGAAGCTGGCGCTCAAGGATCTCAGCTTTACGCTGCGTCGTGGCGAAAGCCTGGGATTGGTCGGCGAATCGGGTTCAGGTAAAAGTACTACGGGCCTGGCGCTGCTGCGCTTAATCACCGCGCGCGGGGAGATCTGGTTTGACGATCAGCCGCTGCATCAGCTGTCGCCAAAGCAGTTGTTGCCGCTGCGCCAGCGCATTCAGGTGGTGTTTCAGGATCCCAATTCGTCGCTCAATCCGCGCATGACGGTGCAACAGGTGATTGCAGAAGGCTTAGCGGTGCATCGTCCGGAACTCAGTGCTGCCGAGCAGGAAGCCAAAGTGATTGCGGTGATGCAGGAAGTGGGACTTGATGCCGACAGCCGTTCACGTTATCCGGCGGAGTTTTCCGGCGGTCAGCGCCAGCGCATCGCTATCGCCCGCGCGTTGATCCTTGAGCCGCAGCTGATTGTGCTGGATGAACCCACCTCGTCGCTGGACCGCTCAGTGCAGAAGCAAATTCTGACCTTACTGCGTCGTTTGCAGCAGCAGCATCAGCTCGCCTATCTGTTTATCAGTCATGATTTGCAGGTGGTACGCGCGCTCTGTCATCAGCTGATTGTGCTGCGTCAGGGTGAAGTGGTGGAACAAGGTGATTGCGAAACACTTTTTAACGCACCAGCAGCCGATTACACGCGGCAGCTACTGGCGTCAGCGCAGGGAAAAGATCTGAGTCAGTGACCATCGAAGGTTTCGGCGATAGCAACACCCTGATTTTTCAGGCAGCAGTTGGTCGCGCTTTCGTCATCACGTTGAATCAACAGACAAGGCTGCCCTTCACACTGGGCAATTTTGCACTCGACCTGAATCTGCGCCAGCGTTTCTTTCAGCTGGTGCAGAATTTCCAGCGCCGGATGACCATCGTGGCTCAGCAGGCGCAGCACCACTAAATCTTCGGCATGTACGCCATTCGCCGCTTCCTGACGCTCAATTTCACCCGCATGTTCAAGCGACCAGCGATAATGTTGTGGCAAGCGATGCACAACGGAAAGTTGCAGCATAGTTATACGGCCCCCAGAGACGTTAACTTTATTCACGACGACGGCATAACGTGGTGAATCCCAACCTGGTTAGCTCAGAATACGAACTCAGTCTGCCTTCTCGTTTTAAGCACAAAGCGTGTAGCCAATTTATAATTTGCGAGGCTTCTCACATTTATGCCTATGTTTACCGTGTTCGGCTGCGGTTAACAATCATTTTAGACGCATTATCGTTACTTTTTTATCTCTAAATTTTCACATAATGGAAACATTAAGCATAACGAATGAATGGGGATTAGCGAGTGAGGGGAGAGATTTAAGTTAGGCCAGGTCGCCATAAATGGCGACCCTACGGAAAGATTCAGGATATGTAAGGTCGCCATTCATGGCGACCTTGAGGATGTCACGCTGCCCGTTGAGGCCGTGAAGCATAGGTGAACAGCAAAATCGAGATGGTGGCGCACAGCGCAATCGTAGCCACCATCGGCCATGCGCTGTTAATGCTGACTAATGAGAGCAGCGCGCCGACTAACGCACCGACACCAAAGCGCAGCGTGCCCGCCAGCGAGGAAGCCGTGCCCGCCATGTGCGGGAACTCATCCAGAATCACCGCCATCGCATTCGACGACACCGTCGAGACGCAGCCAATAAACATCGCCACGCCAAATACCAGCGACAGGAAACCTAAATCCAGCGCGCTGGAAATCAGCAGCCAAACGCCCATCGCGAACTGAATCACCAATCCCAGGCGGAACATTTTCACCGGACCAAAGCGGCGCACGGCGCGGCTATTGATTAGCGTCATCACGAACAGAAACACCACGTTGAGGCCAAAGTAATAGCCGAAGTTCTGCGGTGAAACGTGGTTCACTTCGATGTACACAAACGGACCGGCGTTGAGGAAGGTGAATAATCCGGCAAAGGAGAAACCGCTCGCCAGCATATAACTGAAGGCGCGTTTATGGCGCACCAGCGCCACGAAGTTGCCTAATGTGGTACGCAGATGAAAGCGCTGCCGCTGTTCAGGCTTAAGCGTTTCACGGATTTGCGTCACCACCAGCACCGTGGTGATCAGCGCGGCACCCGCCAGCGTCCAGAAGATGGCGTGCCAGTTCCACAGCAACAGCAGCCAGCCACCGATAATCGGTGCCAGCAGCGGCGCGATGGTGGTCACCAGCATCACGAACGACATCATGCGCGAGAAGTCCTCTTTCGAGTAGGTATCGCGCATCAAGGCGTTGATCACCACGCTGGCAGCAGCGGCCGATAAGCCGTGCAGGAAGCGCATAAAGATCAGCTGATCGATGGTTTGTGACAGCGCACAAGCCGCAGCGGCGCAGGCAAAGATCAGCGTGCCCAGCACAATCACCGGTTTACGTCCGTAGCTGTCCGCCAGAGGTCCATACACCAACTGGCCAATGGCGAAACCGAGGATGTAGAGGTTGAGCGTCATCTGCACGCTGCCCGCCGAAACCGCGAACTCATGGGCGATTTGCGGCATGGCCGGCAGATACATATCAATCGAAAGTGGCATCAACATCGCCAGCAATCCGAGGATGACCACTAAACCAACCGGTGAATTCTTTTCCTTGCGCACCGCGTTCTCCCGCTATTTGCGTTGTTTGAGTTCTTCTGGCAGGCCGATGCTGTCGACCTCTTGCTGGGTCAATTCACGATATTCACCTTCACCGAGATCTTCATCGAGCTCGATGTCACCAATACGTTCGCGATGCAGCGCCGATACATGGTTACCCATCGCCGCAAACATGCGTTTGACCTGATGGTAGCGCCCTTCACTGATGGTCAAGCGTGCCGCTTTCTCATCAAGGATCTCCAGCACCGCAGGTTTGGTGAGCTCTTTCTCATTGTGCAGCTGTACACCTGCAGCAAACTTCTCAACCAGTTCTGGATCGATCGGCTCTTCGACTTCCACCAGATAGGTTTTTTCCAGGTGATGCTTCGGTGAGGTAATGCGGTGTGACCATTGGCCATCGTCGGTCAGCAGCACCAAACCGGTGGTGTCGATATCGAGACGTCCCGCCGCATGCAACTTGAACGCCGCAGGTTCTTCGATAAAGAACAGCACGGTGGGATGATCGGGATCGTCGGTTGAGCAGACGTAACCTTGCGGCTTGTTCAGCATGAAGTAGCGCGGACCTTGCTGCACCACCAGTGGATTGCCGTCGTATTCGACGTCATCGTCTGGCAGTACTTTGTAAGCCGCATCGCGCACGACTTCGCCGTTAATGGTGACTTTTTTGGCGCGGATTTCGCGTCCAGCGATAGCACGGCTAACTTCCAGTTGCTGAGATATGAATTTTTCGAGTCGCATGAATTCGCTTTGCCTGTTACTGCGGGGGAAACTGAAACGGTGTTTTGTCCGTTAAGAAAGTGTGGGCAGTATAGCTTGATCCTTAGACTGCTAACAGTAGTGAACCTGCGTTTAACTGGCTTTCATGCCATAATGCGCGTCCGTTCCAGAAAAAAGTTTGCCCCGATGTCATTCACCCTGCGCCCATACCAACAAGAGGCGGTTGACGCCACGCTCAACCACTTTCGTCGCCATGCTACGCCGGCGGTGATTGTGCTGCCGACCGGCGCGGGAAAGAGTCTGGTGATTGCTGAACTGGCGCGGTTAGCGCGCGGACGAGTATTGGTGCTGGCCCACGTGAAAGAGCTGGTGGAGCAGAATCACAGTAAATATCAGGCGTATGGCCTGCAAGCCGACATCTTCGCCGCCGGTTTGCAGCGCAAACAGAGCGAAAGCAAAGTGGTGTTTGGCAGCGTGCAGTCGGTGGCGCGCAATCTTGATCGCTTCGACAGCGCCTTTTCGCTGGTGATCGTCGATGAGTGTCACCGCATCAGCGATAACGAAGAGAGTCAGTATCAGCTGCTGTTCACTCACCTGCGGCAACATAATCCGCAGCTGCGCCTGTTGGGTTTGACCGCCACGCCCTTCCGTCTCGGCAAAGGCTGGATTTACCAGTTCCACTATCACGGCATGGTGCGCGGTGATGAGAAAGCACTGTTCCGCGACTGCATTTATGAGCTGCCGCTGCGCTATATGATCAAACACGGCTTTCTGGTGCCGCCGGAGCGCTTAGATATGCCGGTGGTGCAGTACGATTTCAGCCGGCTGATCCCGCAGAATAATGGGCTGTTTAGCGAAGCCGATCTCAACCGCGAGCTGAAACAACAGCATCGCGTGACGCCGCATATTATCCGGCAGATTGTTGAGTTTGCTGAAGATCGACGCGGCGTGATGGTGTTTGCTTCTACCGTGGAACACGCCCGTGAAATTCTCACGCTACTGCCTGAAAACAGCGCGCTGGTATCGGCGGAAACGGCAGTGAAAGATCGCGACCGCTTAATTGGTGAATTTAAAGCGCAGCAGCTGAAGTTCCTGGTCAACGTTGCCGTTCTGACCACCGGCTTTGACGCGCCCCACGTTGATTTGATCGCCATTCTGCGCCCTACCGAATCCGTCAGCCTCTATCAGCAGATTGTCGGTCGCGGTTTGCGCCTGTCGCCCGGCAAAACCGATTGTCTGGTGCTGGATTACGCTGGAAATCCACACGATCTTTTCACCCCCGAAGTCGGCGCACCGAAAGGCGCCAGCGACAATCAGCCGGTGCAGGTGTTCTGTCCCGCCTGCGGTTTCGCCAATACCTTTTGGGGCAAAACCACTGAAGATGGTCACATCATCGAGCATTTTGGCCGCCGCTGTCAGGGCGTGCTGGAAGATGATGAAGGCGAGCGCGAACAGTGTGATTACCGCTTCCGCTTTAAAAGCTGCCCGGATTGCGGAGCCGAGAATGACATCGCCGCGCGGCGCTGCAATCAATGCGACAAAATTCTGGTCGACCCGGATGACATGCTGAAAGCCGCGCTGAAACTGAAAGATGCGCGCGTATTGCGCTGTTCTGGCATGACGCTGGAGCAAGGACGCGATGACAAAGGTGAATGGCTGAAAGCTACTTATTTCGATGAAGATGGCACCAGCGTCAGCGAACGTTTTCGCCTGCAAACCCCAGCGCAACGTAAAGCCTTTGAGCAGCTGTTTATGCGTCCGCATCAGCGCGCGCCAGGCGTTGAACTTGGCTGGCAAACCGCAGCAGATGTGATCGCCTTACAGCCTTTATTACGCCATCCAGATTTCGTGGTGGCACGTGCAAAAGGCCATTTCTGGCAGATCCGCGAAAAAATGTTTGATTATCAGGGCCGTTATCGCCGCGCCAATGAGCTGCGATAAGCGGCAGAATCATTTGCCCCTGCGGCATCATTGGGGCTATAATGCCGCCCGCTTTTGCATCCGTAAAAGCAGTTTGAATAACCGTCCTGTTGCTGGGTCGCCTGTAGCAGGAACTATTGAAGAGACATCAAATGTTCACTATTAACGCTGAAGTACGTAAAGACCAGGGTAAGGGTGCGAGCCGCCGCCTGCGTGTAGCAAACAAATTCCCAGCCATCATCTATGGCGGAAATGAAGCACCAGTTGCTATCGAACTGGACCACGACGCTGTGATGAACGTGCAAGTTAAAGCTGAGTTCTACAGCGAAGTGCTGACCATCGCTGTTGATGGTAAAGAAATCAAAGTTAAAGCTCAGGCGGTACAGCGTCATCCGTTCAAGCCAAAACTGTTCCACATCGACTTCGTTCGCGCTTAATCGCTGAATGAGTTGAAAAAAAACGCCGCATATGCGGCGTTTTTTTATGGCTGAAATTTATTTACTGCTGGTACGACGTTGCAGCTGATCGCGCAGATTCGGTGGCGTGCCTTTGATGGTCAGCGTGTCGGTGGTGGGATCCCAGAAGATGCGCTCGCCAAGCAGCATGGCGTCAAAGTTCAGGGTTAAGCCACCGCCGCTACCAGCGAACTTGGTCAACTGACGCAAGGTGCTTCGATCCGCCGGGAAGGTCTCTTCCAGCTCGTACCCCTGCTCCTGAGTAAACGCCTGGAAGGTTTTTTCGCCCAGCGGCGGTAATTCGCTGGAGAGATCGTGCAGCGCAATCTCTTCGCCGGCCTGCAGCTGATCGTTGCAGTAAGTGTAAACCTGCTGACGATAGTTCTGGCGCTCGTTTTTATCGAGATCCGATTCGGCGCAATAATCATCCACCGCTTGCAGCAAGCCACGGTTTTGCGCCTTGGTGTCCAGACCGACGCTGGCACCGAGGAAATCCATAAAGAAATCTGCCACTTTACGGCCGACGCGACCGCGCAGGAAGGTGAGATAACGGGTGGATTCCGGGTTGGTTTCCCACTCGGTGAGATCGATGCGTGCCACGATATCCGCATGATTGATATCGAGATAATGCGTGCTGCTGATATCCAGCTGTTCATTCACGCGCATGCTCGACTGGCTGTTGAGAACCGCAATCAGCAAATATTCGACGGCCAGATAGCGATAGTGCAGGAACAACACCACGCCGCCTTCCGCAAACGGATATTTACCCAGCTCATCGCGCAGACGTCCGGTTGCCGCACGGCTAAATGCCAGAAAGTCATCATCCCCTTTGCGGCAGTTACGCAACGCGTCGGCCAGTTCGCTGTCCTCGTTAAACAGGCCGTAAGCTTTGCTTTTGGCGCTGTAAACCCGATGCAGCTCTTCTGCCATCTCTTCAACCGCGTGGGTCGCGGGCAGCAAAGTGTCGCGCAGTACCAGTTCCAGCTGGTTTTCATCACGTTTAACTAACTGATGCAGGGCAATCTGGTCGATATCCAGACTCATGGTAGACTCTCCTTTTAGCTCAGGCGCGTATTCAAACACCGCCCGCAGCCGCTTTCAACTATCAGCACAAACTGATCGCTCTGCTTGCGATAAAATTGCGGAAAAAAGTGCGTTGTTACGGTAATATACCGCCTTTTCACCCTTGATTAGACGACGATATGCCACAATCATCCCGTTACAGTGACGAACGCGTGGAAAAGCTCCTCGCAGAGATGGCGCAGATTCTTGAAAAAGACAAAGCGCCAACCGACCTTTCCCTGATGGTATTGGGTAACATGGTAACTAACTTGATCAATACCAGCGTTTCACCGGCTCAACGCCGCACTCTGGCACGATCTTTCGCGGATGCGTTGCAGTCATCCGTACGCGACGATAACGCTCATTAATATGCAGATTTGACCTCATAATATGGTAACCAACCGGCAGCGCTACCGCGAAAAAGTCTCCCAGATGATCAGCTGGGGGCATTGGTTTGCCCTGTTTAATATTATCTTCGCGTTTATATTAGGCAGCCGCTACCTGTTGGTCGCCGACTGGCCCGCGTCGCTCGCGGGACGTATCTATGCCTTTACCAGCTGGATCGGTCATTTCAGTTTCATTGTCTTCGCGGGCTATCTGCTGATCATTTTCCCGCTCACCTTTGTGGTGATGTCACAGCGATTGCTGAGGGTGCTGTCGGCGATTATCGCCACCGCCGGGCTGACGCTGATTATGGTCGATAGCGCGGTATTCAGCCGCTTCCACTTGCACCTCAATCCGGTGGTGTGGGAGCTGGTGATTAACCCCGATCAAAGCGAGATGGCGCGTGACTGGCAGCTGATGTTTATTAGCGTGCCACTGATTTTCCTCGTCGAAATGCTGTTTGCGACCTGGAGCTGGCAAAAGCTGCGTAGCCTTAATCGGCGTTCGTTCGGTAAGCCGCTGGCCGCCCTGTTTATCAGCGCCTTCTTCGCTAGCCATCTGCTGTATATCTGGGCCGATGCCAACTTCTATCGCCCGATTACCATGCAGCGCGCCAATCTGCCGCTCTCCTATCCAATGACCGCGCGTCGCTTCCTTGAGCGTCACGGTTTGCTGGATGCGCAAGAGTATCAGCGCCGTTTGGTGCAACAGGGCGATCCAGAAGCGTTGTCAGTGCAGTATCCGCTGAGTGACATTACCTTCCGCGATGGCGGTACGCGCCACAATCTGCTGGTGCTGACCGTTGATGGCCTGAATAACGCCACCGTCGATAAAGCCCTGCCATCGCTTAATCATTTCGCCAGCGAAAATGTGCGCTTCACCCAGCACTACAGCGCGGGACTGCAGCCGGAAAAAGGGTTGTTTGGCCTGTTCTACGGCATCTCTTCCAGCTATATGGATGGCGTCTTAGCATCGCGCACGCCTTCCGCCCTGCTCAATGCGCTGAATGCGCAAGGGTATCAGTTTGGCTTGTTCTCATCGGACGGCTTTAGCCAACCGCTGTATCGTCAGGCTTTATTAGCAGACTATTCGCTGCCGCAGGCCGATACCCAGCCGAATAGCACCACGGTGACGCAGTGGCAAAACTGGCTCAACGGCCAGAGAGCAAACAGCGCACCATGGTTCTCGTGGATTGCCCTGAACGGTGTCACGGTTAATGGCGACAACCTGAAGGCGCGCCAGCGCAGCTATACGCGTCAGGCAAGCGGTGTCGATGAGCAAATTAATGCGGTGCTGCAAACCTTGCAGGATCGCGATTTGCTGAAAAACACCGTGGTGGTGATTACGGCGCAGCGTGCGGTTAATCTTGATAGCAACGATGATAATCCAGGTAATCGTGCGACCTTGCAGGTGCCGCTGGTGGTGCATTGGCCGAATACGCCCGCGCAAACCATCGATCGCCTGACCGATCAGCAGGATGTGATGACCACGCTGATGCAGCGTCTGCTGCACGTGCGCACCAACCCCGCCAACTTCTCGCAGGGTGAAGATCTGTTTGCCGCGCAACGCAGCCACGATTGGGTGGCGAGCAGCGAAGATGGCAAACTGGTGGTGACCACGCCAACCGTGACGCTGGTGCTGAATAACAACGGCAGCTACAGCGCTTATGATGCGCAGGGTAACAAGCTAAAAGATCATAAACCGCAGTTGGCGCTGCTGCTGCAGGTATTAACGGAAGAGAAGCGATTCGTCGCAAACTGATTAATTATGAGGCAGTTAAATGCTGCTCATATTGCAATCGTGCGCGGAAACAGTAATATTCTTCCACGTTCGGCACGTAGCGCAGCCTGGTAGCGCACGGTCATGGGGTGTCCGGGGTCGGAGGTTCAAATCCTCTCGTGCCGACCAAATCACTGCGAAAAAGGGATTATCTTTCGGGATAGTCCCTTTTTTCATATCTCAATAGTCTCGCCTACCAGCTACCGTGGAATCCACCGCCCATTGCTGAACCGCCACCAATATGATCACCACCACCTAAGCCATGCGCGCTATGAGTGTTAGCAGCATTATTAGCACCATTGCCGCTGCCACCAACAGAATGTGATGAGCCTTGATCATTTTTGGAACCTTTGCCCGGATTAGCCTGAAAGGCGGAAACATGTGAGACGGCAATTTGTGCTTCTGGATTAACCGCGGTAATAGCAGCGGCCGTAGTCACTTTGGTAACTCCGTTCACTGTCACACTGACTTTTGTATCTGGTTTCAAACTGCTTACAGCAACATTAATAGTTGCCCCATATCCCTGACGCGGCGACACACCTGAATAGGAAACAGCTTGCTGCATACCTTTAACCTGGTTTGTCAGGTTTGCATTGCCTTTAATGCCATAGTTAGCATCTTGTTGTGATTGAGTATTGACAGCATTGGCCAGTGCAGCGGCATATCCACGTTCCTCAGCTATTGCATTTGCTCTTGCTTCGCTTGCGCTATTCATCATTTGAGCATCATTACTATCGTGCAAAGTGCCACTTTCGTAAGCTCGGCTTTGGGCATCATTAATACGAGCTTGTGCAGCGGATGCCATACGACTTGAATGGCTAACGCCTTCCTGAGCCTGTGAAAAATCCATAGCATTCAGGTTAAAAGCAGCCATGCTAATGAATAAAGCAACAAAGGTAGATTTCACTTGTTAATTTCCGATTCGAATTAAGTTGACGTATTTATACACTTCTTATTGTTTTTAAATTTGACCTACGTCACCCTCAAACGTCTCTTATATAGAAACACACAGTTTATTTGTGTTCCCGATCTGGAAGATTAAATTTTTCCGCCACGCCCCCATCTCTTTAGAAATCAGAAGAAATATCAGATTATCGCCAATCTGAAGGTTATAAATGACTTTTAATCAGTAACTTACCGAAAGCAACCCAACCCGAGCCAGATCACATTTCTGGATAAATATGACAGCACTTCATCAAACTGAAACAAAACTGTCACAGAATTCTCTTACTCTTAGGTCTCTTGTTTTTTCGATGGAAACCATTATGGTCATCAAAGCAAAAAACCTGCAGGATGCGGAAGAACTCCTGCACTCGGGTATCAATAAAGTTGAACTGGCTTACGATATCGGCAGCGACGATTTCTTCCGTCTCGCCTCGCGTTGGTGCGATCGCGGTGCGCGCATCACCAAAGGCCATCAGCACTTCGTGGTGCAGATTAAAGGAATGGCTATTCCGCCAAACAACTAAAAGTAGGTGAGCCCCTTTGGCTTGCTCTCCATCCGGCTGGCTGGTAAAACTACGTTTTCCGTCAGCCGTGATTTTTTATGTTCGCCTCTCAAACGCCGCTTGTTCTGCCCTCTTCCCCGTTTATCCGTGCTGCTGGCATGTCGCTGGATGTCTTACCGATCGCCTGGTGTGAATTTGATCAACAACATTGGCATGCCGAGCTGCATCAGGCGTGGCAATTGCCGCTGCCCGCGTCGCTACAGAGCGCGGTGATCAAGCGCAAAGCCGAGCATCTGGCGAGTCGTTGGCTGGTGCAGCAAAACCTTGCGCACTTCGGCTTACCGCAATTTGTATTGTGTAATGCACCTGATCGTTCTCCGATGTGGCCCGCCGGCATTCAGGCGTCGCTGTCGCACACGCACAGCGTTGCAGTAATGGCTGCGACACGCGAGCCATTGTGCATTGGCGTGGACGTTGAGCAGATAATGGCGGAGGAAACCGCTGATGAAACTGCTGAAATGTTGATGAACATGGCGGAAAAACAGCGTCTGCTCGCGCAACCTTTGCCCTTTGCCCAAGCCGCTACGCTACTGTTTTCACTGAAAGAGAGTATTTACAAAGCGCTGTGGCCGCAGTTGCATCAGCCGATGGATTTTCTTCAGGCGGAAGTCGTAGAGCTGGACGTGCAGCAAGGCCGCGCAACGCTGCGCTTGTGTCGGGATTTTGATGGGCATTTCACCACGAAAGTATTGCTGCAGGCGCGTTTCTGGCTGGCTGGAAACCGCGTGATTACGCTGCTGACGCATCCGCTACCAAAATAAAAAACCAGCTCAGAAATAAACCCGAGCCGGTGACAACACAAGACGACAGAAAAGTGTTCCAGGGACGCAGAAACGAGGATTTCTGCTGGAAGTCACTTTACTCACTCCGCAACCTCTTGCCCAATAAGGGTTTTCGCTAAGCTTTCCCGGCTGGCGTTAATGGCCGGTATCGGTACGTTGCACCGCATCCAGCGTTGCCATATCGCGTTCGTTGCCGGTCAACTCACTCAGCTGACCTTCGCGCATCTCCAGCAAGCGATCGGCATGAATAAAGTAGTGATCGTCGTGGCTGATGGCGAACACCGTTTTGCCCGATTCCTGTAACCACGGCAGTAGCTCACGATAGAAGATGCGACGGAAATGCGGATCCTGATCCGCTGCCCATTCGTCGAGCAGCAGGATGTCGCGCTCTTCGGCAGCCGCCAGCAGCAGCGCCAGTCGCTTGCTCTGCCCTTTCGACAGTTGCAGATTGAGCACCTTGTTGCCTTCCAGCTTGAGCTTGTCCTGCATCTTCAGACGCTCCAGCCACTGCTGCACCAGCGCAGGATTGGCCGGTTGCCCCTGGTCGCCGATCAAGCGATCAAACAGATGTACGTCAGTAAACACCGCCGAGAAATGTTTGCGATACGCATCGAGGTTTTGCCAGTCAACCACTTTGCCGTCCAGCAGTAAGCTGCCCGATTGCGGTTGATACAGGCCGGTAAGCAACATCGCCAGCGTCGATTTTCCGCTGCCGTTGCCGCCAATCAGGAATACCAACTCGCCGCGACGCAGCGTCAAATTGATAGGCCCAACCTGGAATCCGTGCTCGCCGTAGTGGAAGCAGACGTCGCGCAGTTCCAGCGTTTGCCATTCGCTGACTTTTGGCAGCGCCTTGAAGGTTTCTTCATACGGTGCCAGTTCGAAGGTGTTGAGTTTGCGGAAGGCAACCTGCGCACTGAGCAGCGTCGGCAAGGCGCCAACCGCCGCCAGCAGCGGCGTGCGCAGGAACAGCAGCGTCAGCGAATAGGTTGCCGCCACTGCCGTGTTGGCCCAGCCCAATCCGTTCGCCATAAAGAACACGATGCCAATTGCGCCCAGCATCATGATATTCGACCAGTTCACCGCGCTGAGATGGAAGGTATCGGCACGCACAATATGGTGGCGATAGCTTTTGGCATTTTCCTGATAAACGCTGTCGTAAATCAGCTGCGCACGTTCGCGGTTGAGCTGCAGCTCTTTGCGCCCTTCAATAATGGTCTGGAAATCGCGATACAGGTCATCTTCGATCTCCCGCAACTTAGCCATGTGCTGATAAACCCGTGATACCAGCAACCAACCGCCAACCAGCGTCACCACCAGCCACAGGCAGGTGATCAGCAGCATTTTCGGTGAAAGCCAGGCGAGATAAAGCGCCGAACCCAGCGTAATAATGATGCCCTGAATCAGCTCGGGTAAACGCACGAAGGCGATGGTGATGGCGCGCACATCGCTGGTGAGGCCGGCCAGCAACTGAGCATTGCCGATCTGTTCGATGCGCTCCACGCGCGTGTCGAGGATCCGTTTGATGAATTCGCCGCGCAGCCGCCAGACAAAGTGGTGGCCGAGCATGGTCAACGCCAGCTGTGAGCCGAGCGTCACCGCCATCAGCAGGAACAGTTGGCCAAGGAAACTTGGCAGCACCGAAATCGAGGTATTCACCGCGACGATCAGCTCATTATTGATATAGGCAATCAGGCCGATACCGAGCACGGCACTTAACAACGTGAGAAGAATAACGCCAATAAAAGGCCAGCGGTACTGGCGAAAAACGACTTGCAGCAATGCCATCAAAGGGTTCCAGCGGTCAATAAAGCAGCCTGCAGTTTAATGTCGCCTTGGCTGATAGCAAGAATAATTCTCATCTCTTAGTTGCCTGAATGAATTGGTCGCCATGAATGGCGACCCTACGGATATATGGCGGGGTTTCGTAGGGTGCGCATTCATGCGCACCAGCATATAAACGCCGAAAGTGCCTAAAAAGCACGGCGGAAAGTCAGGTTGAAACGGAACGCGCCTGCCTGCGGATGAATGCCGGGTTTGAGCGGCAAAATGCCGTGATAACGCAGGCGCGATGGCCCGCCCCACACCACAATATCGCCATGTTCCAGCAGCACGCGCTGGGTGGCATCACCGCGTTCGAAACCACCGAACTGGAATACTGCAGGCAATCCTAATGAAACCGACACAATCGGCTGGCGCAGATCCTTCTCATCTTTATCCTGATGCAGCGTCAGTTTTGCGCCGGGTTCGTAGCGGTTAATCAGGCAGGCATCAGGATTAAAACCGGCAAAGCCCGCTTCGCGTGCGGTGTGCTGCGCCAGTTCGCGGAATAGCGCGGGCATCGGCGGCCAATGGTGTCCGCTGTTGCTGTCCTGCTCGGTATATTGATAACCGCGAGAATCGGTGGACCAACCAAAATCGCCGCAGTTAGTCATCGCCACCGACATGCGATGGCCGCCGGGCGTGATGCGATGGGCAAAGGGATTTTTAGCGGCGACGTCGTGAATCGCCGCCAGCAGCGCATCGCCCTGCTCGCGGGCACGACGTCGCAGAATCACCGCGCCATCCGCCAGCGGTTCCTGCCACGGCGCTTCGTCACTAAATAAATCCAGCATGTGCGCCTCCTTTATTGAGATGTCTGATCGATGAGGAAGGTTTTAAACTGCGGCGACATCCAGTGAGTAAAGCCGTCACCCTGCTTGCTGATCAAATAAACCGCCAGATGCTCTTTTAACGCCAACGCTTTAGCGCGTTCGCTGCCGAGCACCATTAAACCGGTATCCCAGCCATCCGCTTCCAGCGCGGTGGTGGCAATCACCGTCGCCGATACCAGCTTATGCTCAATCGGTCTGCCCGTGGGGGGATCGATGACGTGCGAAATGCGTTTGCCGTCCAGTTCATAATAGTTGCGATAGCTGCCGGAAGTGCTGATGCCGTGCCCTTGCAAATCAACACGCGCTTCCACCGCGTTTTCGCGATCGGTGGGTTTCTGGATCGCCACGCGCCACGGCTGCTGATTGGCATTAACGCCTCGGCTCAAAACCGCGCCGCCCACCGAAACCAGATAATTGGTGATACCTTGCTGCTCCATCAGGCGCGCCAGATGATCGGTGGCATAACCTTCGCCCATGGTCGAGAGATCGACATACAAGCCGGGCAGATCTTTCTGCAGCCATTGGCCGTCAACGCCCTGAATGACGCGCAGATGCTGCAAACCGGTCAGCGCTTGAGCTGCGGCGATTTCCGCCTCGCTGGGCGTGTGCGCCGGCTGCTTCGTCGGGCCAAAGCCCCATAGATTGACCAGCGGGCCGACGGTAATATCCATCGCACCCGAGGTTTTGTGCCCAATTCGCAGCGCTTCAGTGACAATATCCGCCATATCGGCGCTCACCGGCTGCGGAGTATTACCTTGATACTGATTAAAGCGCGACAGCACCGAATCGCTTTTCCATGTCGAGAGTTCGCCGTCATCACGATCCAGCTGTTGCTGAATCAGCTGCTGTAACACCGCTTTGCGCTGCGGATCAACCCCGGCAACGCTGACGCGCCACACGGTGCCCATGGTTTTGCCATCCAGCACCAGCGCGGGTTGGCTGCTGTTTTTTTCGCAACCGCTGAGTCCCAATGCCAGCAGGCTAAATAGCAGAATATTCTGAAAACGCATCAATTCCTCATCTGTAACGCATTACTACAGCCAATTACAAAGCATAACTCGCTTGTAAAGCAGTCTAAAGCTGCTTGATGTTCGATAAACGCTGACACAGGATAACCGGTTCCTGCAACGTTATGCCTACAGGAGCATCAGATGGTTTATATGATTGTCGCAATTACCGCCGCGCTGTTTATTTATGGCAGCTTCAAATGTTGGCAGACTTACCGCCATCGCCTGATTCAGCACTATCCTGCACGCCGACGTTAAATTATTGCACCAGAAAATCACCCTTCTGCACCGCTTCAGCGCTGGCGCAGTGTAGCAAAGTCGCTGCAAGGCGCGTGGCGCTGAGAGCGGTTCGCTGGCATGAATGCTGCATTGTTGAAGATGAGTTGAACTTCAGCGAGGTGCAGAATGGAAAATACTAAAACACAAAACAGTAAATGGCAGCACTGGCTTAGCTTCTCCGCCTTTACACTGGCGGGTGTCGCGATGGAAGGCAGCCTGACCGCCATCACCAACCCGCCGCCGCAACCGGCGCCCAAAGCCAAAAAATGGCGCGGTATCCAATAATCGCTACAACCCCAACTCACTCAGGCCCGGATGATCGTCCGGGCGCGTGCCAGCTGGCCAGTGGAACAGACGTTGGTCTGCGTGGATCGGCAGATCGTTGATGCAGGCGAATCGCTGAATCATCAAACCATCGGCGCCAAAGTGCCAGTTCTCATTGCCATAGCTGCGGAACCAGTTACCGCTGTCATCATGCCATTCATAGGCAAAGCGCACCGCCAGCTTATCTTCGTGCCACGCCCATAACTCTTTGATCAGTCGATAATCCAACTCTTTGACCCACTTGCGCTGCAGGAAGGTCACGACTTCTGCGCGCCCATTAACGAACTCACTGCGATTGCGCCAGCGCGTGTCTTCGCTGTACACCAGCGAAACACGCTGCGCATCGCAGCTGTTCCAGGCGTCTTCAGCCATGCGGACTTTCTGTAACGCGGTTTGTTGATTAAATGGTGGCACCAGCATGTTATTTCTCCCGATTAAGTAGACAGATCTGTCTACTTGATTCATCCTGCAGTATGTAGACAATTCTGTCTACATGCACACAAGGAATTTTTTATGCTTGAGCCTCTGATCTTTGATGCCAGCGCATCCGCGCGCGATCGTATCTTGCTGTGCGCGCAGCAGTTGTTTTACCAACAGGGCATTCGTGCCACCGGCGTGGATAAGGTGATTGCAGAAGCGGGCGTGACTAAAGTGACTTTCTATCGTCACTTTCCGGCGAAAAATGCGCTGGTGCTGGCGTTTTTGCAGCAGCGTCATCAGCGCTGGATGCTGGCGTTTCGTCATGCGCTGAATCAGCACGCGGCGTTGATCGATGCCCTGCCCGCAGCATTACTGAGCTGGTTCAGGGATGATGATTATCGCGGCTGCGCGTTTATTAATACCGCGGCGGAACTGGGCAGCACGTTACCGGAAGCCAGCGAAATTATTCGTCAGCATAAACGTGAGATGGCGCAGGCGATAAGCGACAAGTTGATGCCCGAGCAGCAGGTAAAAACGGCGCAAATGGTGTTGCTGGTTGAGGGCGCGATTGTGCAGGTACAGATTGGCGAGGATGCGGAACAGGTGGTTGAGGTGCTGCGTGCCGCGCTGAATGCGCTGCTGGAAACGGGAGCGTGACCGGCAAGTCACGCTCCATCACCCTTAGAACTGGTAAACCAAGCCCAGCGCTACGACGTCATCGGTATTGATACCGGCTGCGTCGGTGAAGTTGTTGTCGTCCAGCAGGTTGATCTGGTAATCAACGTAGGTCGACATGTTTTTATTGAAGTAGTAAGTTGCGCCTACATCAATGTATTTCTTCAGGTTCTGGCTGCCATAACCTTCGATGTCAGTCCCGCGAGAAGAGACGAATGCCAGAGATGGACGCAGGCCGAAGTCGAACTGGTACTGTGCCACCAATTCCCAGTTATCTGCTTTGTTAGCGTAACCGTAAACGGTGCCGCTATCGCTCGCACCGAAACGCGTCGCGTTATATGAACGGCTGTACATTGCGGCCAGGTAAACGTTGTTAGCGTCATACTTCAGCGCGCCGCTGTAAGCTTCGGCTTTATCACCGCGACCAAGAATGTTAGCAGTGCGCGGATTATTACCATTCTGGTTATTGGTACGGTCAGACTGGAACATCGCTGCACCAATACCGAAACCTGAACCCAGATCATAAGTGGTGCTCAGACCGTAGCCATCACCGTTCTCGCCCAGTACATCACGACCAGAGCCAGTAGATTCGGTTGGGTTATCGTTTTTGCCTTGATACTGAACCGCGAAGTTCCAGCCATCGACTAAACCGAAGAAGTTGGTATTACGATAGGTTGCGAGGCCGTTGCTGCGCTGGAACAGGAAGTTGTCCGCGCCGTAGGTATCGCCACCGAACTCTGGCAGAACGTCAGTCCATGCGCCGAGATCGTACATCACGCCGTAGTTACGGCCGTAATCGAATGAACCTGCATCACCAAATTTCAAACCGGCAAAACCAACACGCGTAAAGCTGTTAGCGGTGCCTTCGCTTTCTGCGGTGTTCAGTGCTGCCTGGTATTCCCACTGGCCGTAACCGGTCAGCTGATCGGTCACCTGAGTTTCACCTTTGAAGCCAAAACGCAGGTAAGACTGGTCACCGTCTGAGCTAGAGTTATCAGAGAAATAATGCAGACCATCCACTTTGCCGTAGAGGTCTAATTTGTTGCCATCTTTGTTGTAAATTTCAGCTGCGCTTGCTGATCCTGCAACCAGCAATGCAGGAATCATCAGGGAGAGAACGCGACGTTTCATTTTATTACCCTCTTTAATGTGCCTTTATTTTTGCCACTGCGAGCTGAACGATTAAAAATTCAGCCGGCAAGCCATTGTTATTTTATGTTGGGCAATAATCTATCACGAAAATGCTACTAAATTTCCAAAACTGTTTCATTCTATTTAATAGTTATTTCAGGATGTAAATATCGGGGAACTAATAACCAGCACAGATAGGTAAAAAATATAGCACTTTTTGCAAATATATAATTTAATCGTTTAAAAACATAAAATTACATGAGTTACATTTCCGCACTGAATGACAAAACTCTAACCCATCCAGAGCATACAATTATCCCCGCTATCATCATTTATTTCATTATTACCTTCATTCACCCCGAATGATTTGATTTACCCTAATTTCCCGCCGGGCTAGATTGCCCGGCATTTTTTTGCCCGAAATTCAGGCATCACCTTATATTGCGTAAAGTTAATTATGCGGGTTAAATTAACCATAATAATCGCCGCGCATTATTTGCCTCTTTCCGCACATTTTGTTCAATTCATAGCCTTAAAATGGCAATGTTAATTTCGGCACGTAACAAAGATCGCTGCAATAATAGTCGGCGCAGATTATCAACGCTCGCGCAGTGATTCCTTCGCTTTATTCAGCGGCTTAAGTAAATAATCCATGACGGTTTTCTGACCGGTTTTAATTTCAACATTGGCCACCATGCCGGGCATGATGGCGAATTTGCGTCCGCTTTTATTAGTCAGCTCGGCTTTTTGCGTGCGCACATAGACGCGATAGTAAAATTCGTCGTGGCGCACGTCGTCCTGCAACGTATCGGGTGAAACGGTTTCGACTTCTCCGCGCAGATCGCCATAGATGGAAGCGTCGTAGGCGGTGATCTTCACCACCGCAGGTAAACCCGGCCGAATGTAGCCGATATCGCGCGGATTGATGCGCGTCTCAATCAGCAGCTGATCCTCCAGCGGCACAATCTCCATCAGCTTGCCACCCGGCTCCAGCACGCCGCCCACGGTGGTCACGCGCACATCTTTCACAATGCCGCGCACCGGCGAAATCAGCGTGGTGCGCGTCAGCAGATCCTGCTTGCCCGCCGCCACCTGCAATTGCGCATCCAGTTCACCGTTGTTCTTCACCTGCTCTTCATGAGCGCGCACATAATAATCGTTGCGTGCTTCGTCGATTTTGCCGCGCAGATCGCTCACCTGGCGACGCAGACGAATCACATCAACCTTGCCCGCCGCACCGCGCAGCATCAGCGGTTCCGTCACGTTGAGCTCTGCCTGCACCAACGTCAGCGATTGCTGCAAATTACCGATGGTCTCGATAAAGTTCTGCCGCCGTGCCTGATAGAGCTGCGTTTCACGCGCCACCAGCTCGGGATGTTGCAGGATATCGGTACTGAATTTCAGCGGCGTATCGCTGAGCTCGGCCTGTAAACGTTCAGAGGAGGCTCGCAACGTGCGCACCCGCGCAATCGCTTCACCAAAATTGGTTTGAAAGCGCGTGGGATCGAGCGTTGCCAGCACCTCGCCGCGCTGCACGATATTGCCTTCGTACACATCGAGCTGTTTGACGATGCCGCCATCAAGGCTATCGATGATCTGCGCGCGGCTGGAAGGCGTGACTTTGCCGATGCCCACCGTCACTTCATCCAGCACCGCAAAGTACGCCCACAGCAGAAACAGCAGCAGCGCCACCACGCACAGCCAGATGATGGCCGAGGTGCGACGTTCACGCCGCGCCAGTTCTTTATCCAGCAACACCACGCTCATGCCGCATCTCCTTTTTTACTGGCTGCATGACGCAGAATCTCGTCGCGCGCGCCATCGGCCACAATGCGACCGTTATCCATCACGATAATGCGATCGACCATGTGCAGCAGCGCGGGACGATGCGTCACCAGCACCAGCGTGCGCCCGGTTACCCATTGCGCCAGCTGACGAATCACCTGCGCTTCCAGCTGTTCATCCATCGCCGCCGTCGGTTCATCCAGCAAAACCACCTGCGGCTGGCGCAGAATCAGCCGGCTGAGCAGCACCATTTGCCGCTGGCCGCCAGACAAGCCGCGTCCGCCTTCATGAATAATGCGATCGAGGCTGGCAGCGTCCTGCTGCACCAGCGCTAACGCGCTGCTGATGTGCAGCGCCTGCAGCATCTCCTGCTCGCTAGCGTGAGGATTGCCGAGCAGCAGGTTCTGGCGCAGCGTACCGAAAAACAGCCGCGCATCCTGCGACAGCCAGCCAAGCTGACGCCGCAGATCGACCGGATCGATGCAGGTGAGATCGACGCCGTCCACCAGCACTTTTCCCTGGCTGGCGCGCGCCTGACCGGCCAGCATTTTCAGCAGCGTCGATTTACCCGATCCGACTTTACCGAGGATCGCCACACGTTCACCGGGCGTGATCTGCAGCTGCGGAATGTTAAGCACGCTATTACCGCTCTCCTCTTCATAGCGGTAATGCACGTTTTGCAGTTGATAGCTGCCGGTAAGCACCGGACAGTGCGCCAGCGTGGCGTGATCGGGTTGGTCGAGCGGCTTTTTCAGCAGCTCATCCAGCCCTTTCATTGCCGATTTAGCATGCTGCCAGCGCGAGAACACCATGGTGAGCTGCATCAGCGGCGCGATGGTGCGTGACGAGAGCAAGCTGCACGCCACTAGCGTGCCGGTGGTGATCTGATTGTCGAGCACCAGATAGACACCGAACACCAACATCCCGGCATAGGTGAGCTGCTGCACGCTGGCCGACCAACCGGTGAGGCGCGCACCCCACAAACGTTGTTGATTGCTGATGGCCGCGCTGACTTCGTGCGTTTGCTCCCATTGCCGCTGAAAATAGGGTTCCGCTTGCAGCGCTTTGATGTCTTCGACGCCTTCAAGGGTTTCCACCAGCACCGCCTGGCGCAGCGCGCTTTCACGCAACCCTTCCTGCGCCAGCCGCGCCATTGGGATCTGCACCAGCAAGCCGGGAATGACAATCAGCGGAATCGCCAGTAACGGAATCAGCACCAGCCAGCCGCCAATCGACGCCATGATCAGCAGAAACAGCAGCACAAACGGCAGGTCGGCGGCGGCATTCACCGTGGTGGAAGTCAGCAGCTCGCGTACCTGATCAATTTCACGCAGTTGGGCAATAAAGGAGCCAGTAGAACGCGGGCGCGCTTCGTTGCGGATATTCATCGCCCGCGCAAACAGCATGGCGGATATTTTCAGGTCGATGCGTTTGCCCATCAGATCGGAAACCTGGGTGCGCATCAGGCGAATCAGATACTCGATCGCCGCAGCCAGCACCACACCGGCAAACAGCACCCACAACGTCGGCTGCGACTGCGCCGGAATCACCCGATCGTAGACCTGCATGGAAAACAAAATGCCCGCCAGCGCCAGCACGTTGCCAACCAGCGATGCCAGGCTGATCTCCGCGATGCGCCGCTTCATGCCGTGAAAATTATGCCAGAACCAGTGCGGCTGATACGGCTGCACAAACTCGTCGATGCGCGCATCGCGCGCCCGTGCCGCCACGCCAATTACGCCAACCTGCATGTCGGCCTGCAGTAACAAATCCTGCAGCTGACCTGCGCGCACCACATCGCCACTTTCACTCAGCCAGTAACGCACACCACCTTTGCTATCCACCTCTTCTATCAACGCCACGCTGCCGTTTTCCAACAGCAGCAATACCGGCACGATTTCCTGCCGCCAGCGCAGTTTGCTATGCGGCACCAGCATGAAATGCAGGCCTAACAGCCCGGCTAAACGTTCTAATTGTTGCGTCGGCGCCAGATGTTGAAACCAGCGCATCTGCTGACGCAGCGTGCTGGCGTCTGCTGGTTTACCGAAGCGTGCCGCCACGCGCAGCATCGCCGCGATGCCGTTGTCGCTGTTGAAGGGTTGTGCAGTCATCCTTGTTGTCCCGTGAGAAATGAGAGTGAGCTGGCAACCGCTAGCCGAGGTCGCTAGCGGTTGATGTGCGGATTAAGCAAGGTTCTGAACCTGATGTTGCTGCAGATGATCGGCGAGGGTGTAGCTGCTATCGCTGGCGTTATAGTGGCTCTCCGTGGCGCGCGCATCGCTGTGCTGAGCGGCGGCGCTGTCGCCTGACGGCTGATTCAGCGTAACGGTCGGCACCTGATGCGTAGCGACGTTGAACAGGTTTTCGATGATTTGCGTGTCGTGGTTACCGTACTCATCCCAGCGCGTGGCCAGCGGCGACACTTCACCATCCGGCAGCGCCTGCAGATCGTCGGCGCTGATGGTCACCATGCCATTGACCGGCGTGTAGTTTTTGCCGTTGAGCGTCAGCTCCTTTACGCCTTCAAGATAGAAACTGAGATCGTGCTGTGCTTCCTGCTGACTCAGCGTGGTATCGCCGCCAATATCAATTTCGTAATAGATGTCTGGCAATTTGGTGACCACGTTGAGTTCCAGCAATGCGTCGGTACTGTTGCCGGCGCCATCCTGCGCATATACACGCACTTCGCCCAGGGAAATGAAACTCGCCACTTCAGTGGACGGAATCGTTACCTGCCAGTGACCATCGCTGCCAATCTGCGCGTGATAGACCGCATCACCACTGCACAGCAACAGTTGCTGGCCCGGCACCATCACCGAGAGGTCGCCGCTAAAGGTGAGATCGTTTTGGCTCTCTTCTTTATTGATCACGTTGTCCGCCGTGACCTTATCGAAGCTGATGTGCGGCAAACTGCTGACGTGGGTAATTAAGGTGACATCCTGCTGATAAGCGGTGGTTTTGCCGTTGGGATCGGTGGCGCTGACTTTCAGGCTATAGACGCCATCCTGTAATGCCTGAAGATCTTGTGAGGGAATGGCGGCGGTCCATTCGCCTTTGTCATTAACGCCGCCAATATATTTATTGCCGGCTAAGATCACCGTGATATGGCTGTTCGCCGGCATATGCGTGACGCTACCGTGCACCTCCACGCCGTAAATCCCTTCTGCCACGTTGACCGCGTTATCCCCGCTGATTGGATCCATCGTCAGCGTGGGCTTGATGGTTTTATCCACGTAAACCCCGAAGCCCACCTGCGTATCGGTGCTGTTGCCAGCTTTGTCGGTGATGGTTAGCGTCAACGAATAGGCGCCATCGGCTAATCCGTTGAGCACCGAAGGCGGCATTGAGGCATTCCAGTAACCCCATTTATTCACCGTGCTGTGCCAGCTTTCACCGTTAAAGCTCAGCGTTACGGTGGCGCCCGGTTCGGATTCGGCGCGACCGCGCAGGTGAATGTTCCTGCCGGATTCCCAGGCGGCGATCACACCATCCATCGCTATGGGTTCATACGGACGTAGCGGCGCGGGCGGCGTGGTATCCACGCTGCGCGTTTGCAAAGTTGAAGCGTCGTCTGCCACCGGATAAAGGCTGACCGCGGATTGCAGAATCGCCGCTAATTGTTGTTCTGATTGACGTGAAGACATAGGTAACCTCGTTACAGGGAATGTATTGCAGCGGCCATTAAGCTTATTAATGATTTAAGCGTACCGGTGCGCCATACAGGCCGTTAATAAACGGTCCGCTTCGCCTGATGAAAACGGGTTACCTGCAGGTAACAAGGATTAAAATAAGACACAGCAAAACTCTCCCAATCGGGAGAAATAATCTCGATCTCGCTATATTCCGCATCGGGAACCGATGGGATGACTAACATATCGGTTTTAGGTGGTCGCTGCCTATTGGCGAAAATCCGGAAATGCGTGCTTTGCGACAGCGCCAAAAAATTGACGTGTAAGCCGCGTGTGGCGCGGAATCTTTCATCAGTATACTGCATCATTCAGCAGAAAAAATTTTACTTAAGTCACTCCAGTTTTGGTTGGCACTTGCCAGGAAAGTTCTGGAAAAGCGTAGCGATGCATGAAAAATCGGTAATATGCCTGTTTCTGGCGTTTAATCGCTGCCATCCGAATTGTCTGATGCGCGGTGTGACGCCCGCTTTGATGCTAAACTTCGTCGCTTCAACCGCTACTGAAAAATACTCTTTATGACAGCACTGGACGCCGCGCCGCACAATAAATTGCATCACCGTGTCAACCTTGGGACACGCATCGTTTTCCTTATCGCCGGGTTGGGTATGTCCGCATGGGCACCGCTGGTGCCATTCGCCAGCCAGCGTCTGACGTTGAGCGGCGCGTCATTGGGCGGTTTACTGCTGTGTTTAGGCATTGGATCGCTGGCGGCGATGCCGATTACCGGCGGTTTAATCGCGCGTTTCGGTGGTCGTCGGGTGATGTTGTGCTCCACGCTGGTGGTGCTGGCGGTGTTACCGCTGCTGGCAACACTCGATGTGATGTGGCTGATGGCCGCCACCTTGATGGTGTTTGGTGCCGGACTCGGCATGCTGGACGTGGCGATGAACGTGCAGGCGGTGGAAGTAGAAAAAGCCGCGCGCAAGCCGATGATGTCCGGTTTCCACGGTTTCTTTAGCCTCGGCGGCATTATCGGCGCGGGTTCCGTCAGCCTGCTGCTCGGCAGCGGCCTGACACCGTTGCAAGCGGTTGGCGCGGTGATGGTGCTGATTGTGTTGCTATTGGTATGGAGCCTGCCGACGCTGATGACCGAGCGCCTGCATCAGCCCGATCAGCCGTGGCTGGTAATCCCGCGCGGCTGGGTGGCTTTCCTCGGTTTGCTCTGCTTTATTCTGTTTCTTGCCGAAGGCGCGGTGCTGGATTGGGGCGCGCTGTTGCTGCTGCAAAGCCCGGAGATGAGCCCGGCGCACGCCGGTTTGGGTTATGCGGTGTTCTCGGTGGCGATGACCATTGGTCGTCTGACCGGCGATAAAGTGATTCAACGCTTTGGCCGTTATCCGGTGATGTTGACCGGTGCGTTAGCCGCTGCAGCGGGCATGACGCTGGCGGTGTTGTTACCCTGGCCGCAAATTGCGCTGCTGGCTTTCCTGCTGGTGGGTTTTGGTCTCGCCAATACGGTACCGATGTTGTTCAATGCTGCCGGGAATCAACACGATATGCCGTCGAATCTGGCGATTTCGGCCATGACAACGTTAGGCTATGCAGGTATTCTTTCAGGTCCGGCTTTAATCGGATTAATTTCCCAGTGGATCAGCCTGAGTGGTGCATTTTTGCTTATCGCTCTGCTGCTGCTGGCCGTCGCTGCCAGTGCCCGACGGGTTGCGCGCTAATTCCATGATCCTGAGACACTATGCTGCCTTATAAATTTCCTCTGACATCCGGCAATGTAACGCGCTTTTTCGTGGTGTTTAACCTGGTGCTTTTTCTGGCGCTGGGCGCGATGGTGCACAATAGCGTCAATGCCTGGATTACAGAGAAGCGCTATGCGATGACCGATTTGGCGCGCGCGATGCAGAAACGTATCGATGCGTCGCGCTTCGCTACGTGGCAGATCTATGAAAACCTTGCCACCAGCGCCGCCGGATCGTCGCCGAACAGCAATCTTCAGGAAACCCGCCTGCGCCCGGATGTCTATTATCTGGAAAAAACCCGCCGCAAAACCGAAGCGCTGATTTTTGGTTCGCACGATAGCAGCACGCTGGATATGACCATGCGCATGTCCAACTATCTCGATACGCTGTGGGGCGCGGAAAATCCGACCTGGTCGATGTACTTCCTTAATGGTCAGGATAACAGCCTGATTATGATCTCCACGCTGCCGCTGAAAGACATGGCGACGCGTTATAAAGAGAGCGCGATTAATACGCTGGTTGATAGCCGCCGCGCCGAAATGTTGCAGCAGGCCAATGCGCTGGATGAGCGTGAAAGCTTCTCGCCGCTGCGTCATTTCGCCTGGCAGAACGATCACTACTTTACGCTGCGCACCACCTTCAATCAGCCAGGCCATTTAGCCACCGTGGTGGCGTTCGATTTGCCGGTTAACGATCTGATCCCGCGCAATATGCCGCTGGAGAATTTCCAGCTGCGTCAGGACGCCGCGCAAACTTCCACCACCGCCACCACCAGCGACGATACCAGCAGCGAAAGCACCCACGTGGCGCTGGTAAACCCGAATCTGGAGATCGCCGCATCGCTGCCAAGTACGTCGCTGCAGCTTGTATATCGCGTACCGCTCACCAGTCTGGCGCTGGATACACTGCATAACCTGATGTGGCCGCTGCTGATTAACCTTGTGCTGTTTTTGCTTTCAATTGCCGGTATTACACTGCTGCGTCAGCAGTCGCTGCGCCCGAACGAAAACCAGAGCGCCGAGCTGGATTCACTGCGTATGCTGAATGAAGAGATCGTGGCCAGCTTGCCGGTTGGTTTGCTGGTGTATGACTTCGCCACCAACCGCACGCTACTCAGCAATAAAATTGCTGAACACCTGTTGCCGCACCTGAATTTGCAGAAAATCATCAATATGTCGGATCAGCATCAGGGTGTATTGCAGGCGACCATCAATAACGAAGTGTATGAGATTCGCCACGCGCGCAGCGTGCTGTCGCCGCATACCCAGCTGTTTATGATGCGCGATCAGGACCGTGAATTGCTGGTGAATAAGAAGCTGCAGAAAGCGCAACAGGTGCTGGATCGCAATCACCAGATGCGTCAGCAACTGATGCACAATCTCGGCCATGCGCTTAATCGTCCGCTGCAAAGCATGGTTAAGCAGTTGGTGCAACTTAGCCAGCGCGACGATGATGAAAGCGTGCTCGATCTGCTCGACGAGAGCCAGGGATTGGCGCGCCTGGTGGATGACATCGTGCTGCTCAATCGCCTTGAAGCGCATGACTGGTCTCCAGATGCCAGCGTGTTCAACCTGCAGGATATGCTGGATGAAATCGCGCTGGAAAGCCTGCCGCTGCTGCGCCGTAAAGGTTTAGCGCTGGTGGTGAACAACCATTTAGCCAATGACGAGATGCGCTTTGGCGATCGTCGTGCGCTGCGTAAAGTGCTGACCACGTTGATGCACTATTCGCTGACTACCACGCGCTGGGGCAAGATTTCGCTGGAGATTAAAACCACTGAAGACAAGCCTAATCAGGTCTTGCTGCAGCTGGTGGATACCGGCGCTGGCTTGAGCGTCGATGAACTGGCGAATGTCGATTTCCCCTATCTTGGTGAAACCACGCAGGATCGTTTTGGCCAGGCGTCCGGCATGGCATTTTTCCTCTGTAAGCAACTGTGCAAACAGATGGGCGGCCAGCTGGAAATCATCGCTAAACCCGATATCGGCACACGCTACAACATCCAATTGCCGCTGGCGTTAGAGCAGCAAGGCGAGCAGGAAGAGAAACTGCTGGAAGGCGTGACCGCGTTGGTGGATATCGCCGTCGAAGATGTACACAAGATCGTTTGCCGCCACCTCGAAAACTGGGGCGCGAAATGCCTGACGTCGGATGAGCGTTTAACCGGTCAGGATCATGATGTGCTGGTGACCGACGATCCCGCCCGTCTGAACGGTTGGGCGCTGTTACTGGCCGGTGACGAAATGGGTCATCACGCGTTGAACGATCAACAATTCCGGGTCAACTTCAATCTCAGTAATGCACTGCTTGATGCGCTGCTGGCCCTGATTGAAAAGCAGCTTTCTCATGATTTGTTAGAGGAGAGTCGCGAAGATGAAGAAGCCACGCCGCTGATGAGCGGAGGCTATTTCCAGCTGTTTACCGAGACAGTACCGCCAGATGTGAAGAGACTGTATACTGAAGCGGCGGAAAAGGATTATCCCTCGCTTGCTCAGACAGCACATCGCCTGAAAGGCGTGTTTGCCATGCTCAATCTGGGGTCAGGTAAACTGCTTTGTGAAGCGTTAGAACAACACATTAAAGTATGTGACGATTTAACCATTAAAAATACCACCAGTGAAATTGACGCGTACGTCAGCCAACTGCTGCAGCAAGGTAACCAATAAGATGAATAACTTGAACGTAATTATTGCCGATGACCATCCGATCGTTCTGTTCGGTATCCGTAAGTCACTGGAACAGATTGAATGGGTTAACGTTGTAGGTGAGTTTGAAGACTCAACAGCATTAGTAAACAGCTTGCCTAAACTGGACGCCAATGTCCTGATTACCGACCTCTCCATGCCAGGCGAGAAGTACGGTGACGGTATCACCCTGATTAAATACATCAAACGTCACTATCCGGATCTCTCGATTATCGTTCTTACCATGAACAATAACCCAGCGATCCTGAGCGCGGTGTTGGATCTGGATATTGAAGGGATCGTACTGAAGCAAGGCGCGCCAACCGATCTGCCAAAAGCACTGGCTGCTCTGCAGAAAGGCAAAAAATATACGCCGGAAAGCGTGGCAAAACTGCTGGAGCGCATCAGCGCTGGCGGTTACGGTGACAAACGTCTGTCGCCGAAAGAGAGTGAAGTACTGCGTCTGTTCGCAGAAGGTTTCCTGGTGACTGAGATCGCTAAGAAACTGAACCGCAGTATCAAAACCATCAGTAGCCAGAAGAAATCAGCCATGATGAAACTGGGCGTGGAAAACGATATCGCGCTGCTGAACTATCTCTCTTCTGTTAGCGCCACTCAGGTCGACAAAGAGTAATCCTCAATGGGCGGCGTCTTCTGACACCGCCCGTTTTTTTGCTCGCGTGTTACGTCTCTTCCCTGCCCTTTCGAACGCGTTCCGCATACACCGCCAGCGTACTTTTCAGTACATCCAACGTAACCGGCTTCGACAAACAGTTATCCATGCCCGCATCCATGCAGCGCTGCTTCTCTTCCGCTAACGCATTAGCCGTGACGCCAATTACCGGGAAAGTATGTCCTAACTGACGCAGACGTTGTGTCAGGCGATAACCATCCATGTTCGGCATGTTCACATCGCTCAGTACGATATCGATATGGTTGCGGCTCAGCACGTTCAGCGCATCCACGCCGTCCTGCGCGGTTTTGGTCTGATAACCCACGGTGCCCAACTGTTCCGACAGCAGCATGCGGTTGATCGGATGGTCATCAACAATCAGCACGATGATATCTTCGAAAGTCGCGGCCGCTTTTGGCGCGGTTAACGGCAGCGGCGTGGCGGTTTCGCTATTGATGTTGATGCGATAGATGCGGCCCAACAGCTGCGGCAGATCGTGCAGCATCGCGCTGCTCTGGATCCATTGACCCGGCGCGGTTTCGTGCGGCATATCGATGTGCTGACCACAGATACGAATATGCGCGCGTCCGCTTTGCGCAGCGGGCTCATCGTGATCGCTGATGATCACATCATCCGCTGCCGCCTGGCCGTGATAATACGCCACCTGAATACCCTGCTGTTGCAGCAGACGCAGCAGGAAGCTGGCGAGATATTCATTGCGCATATCCAGCCAGATGGCTTTTTCCTGCAAGCCGTCCAGCAGCGGTGGTGCCGCCATCTGACCGGAATAGATCGGAATGCGCACGATAAACTGGCTGCCCATGCCCGGTTCGGAATCGACTTCGATATCGCCGTCCATCATGTTGATCAGCTTTTCACAGATCGCCAGCCCTAAGCCGGTTCCCTGGAAGTTACGCTGCACGCCCGAACCTACCTGGAAGAACGGGTCAAACAGGCGCGTCACCTCTTTGGCCGGAATACCGACGCCGGTATCACGCACGCGGAACGCCAGATATCCCTCTTTGACGTAAGCATGCAGGATGATGCAGCCGGTATGGGTGAATTTGATGGCGTTGTTCAGCAGGTTGGATATCACCTGTTGCAGACGCATGGCATCGCCATCCATGGTCAGCGGCACATCGTTTTCGATAAACACATACAGCGTCAGGCGTTTACGCACCACCAGCGAGAGATAGTTGCTGGCAATGTGATTGACCACTTCACGCGGCGAGAAAGGATGTGGCTCAATTTTCAGCTGTTCGGATTCAATCTTCGAGAAGTCGAGGATGTCGCTGATGATCTTCAGCAGCAGGCTCGACGAGTTGTTCATCGCCGTCACCAGTGAATCGACGCCTTTCGGCAGCACTTTGGTTTGCAGCAGATCGAGGTTACCGATAATGCCGTACAGCGGCGTGCGCAGTTCATGGCTGACGGTGGCAAGGAACATCGATTTCGACTGGCTGGCCTGCTCGGCTGAGTGCGCCATCTCCTGCAGCGACTGCTCCATGCGCACGCGCGCCGAGACATCGACCAGCACGCAAATCGCCACGTTTTCATTGCGATAACGCGAATGCACAAAGCTGATTTGCAGGTTGGTATTGCTGCCAGTCAGCACATCGACAAAGTTGACCTGCTGACCGCCAATGATTTCATTCAGACGCTGGCGATCTTCCTGCGTCAGCAGCGTCAGATAGTTATGTGCCAGCTCGTTACTCAGAATGTTGGTGCCGTCGCTGGTGCGCAGAATACAGATGCCGACCGGCGCCGAGGCGACAATCTTGCGGTTGAACTGTTCGTGCTCCTCCAGCCGATGCGCATTCTCTTCGGCCGGCAGGAACATGCGGCGCTCAAAAATCCACGCCAGCGTAAACAGAATCACCGCCGTAAAGATGTTGAGCAGCAGCGCGTTAATCAGCATCAGCTTGAGCTGATCCATCAACACGTCGGTGGAAAGCGACCACACCACATTGAGGTTTGACGGCGGCAGCGGCTTCTTCAGCACCAGTTGGCGATAGCTGTCGAGATAGCCGAACCAGGTGCTGTTGTCCGGCAGATCGTCAAGCGAGTAGCCCGGCCCGCCACGACGTGAACTGAGCAGCGGACGGTAGTTTTCATCGGTGATGGTGGCCACCAGCGGCAAACCGCCCGGCTGAATGAACTCATCAAGGCGGATATTCTGCTCCACGCCCAGCAGCGCCTGCAGCTTGTTCGCCACATACACCGGCATCACCATATAGAAGTTGCCGACGCCCGGCTGCGCGCTGCTGGTGATCCAGTACATCGGCTGGCGGCGCTCTTCTTCATTGCCGTTGCGATAGTGCAACACGCGTTCACGCAGCGCTTTCAGGCTACGTTCACGATCGACTGAATTGTTGCTGCCGATGGTGAAATCGGCCAGACACTGGTTTTCGCCACCGATGAAGAACACGCGGTTCAATTCATACGCCGAAGCAAAATTGCTTTTCCAGTAATTGATGTAGTAGCTGAGCGAATCCAGCGAGTTGCGCCAGGTGTTGCTCATTGAGGTGCAGTCGCCATCGGAAAACAGCGGCGTGAACTGCGGCAGCGCGCCTTTGCCTGGCGGCAAACCGTTAAGCACATCCAGACCATTAGCGCTGCTGCTCAGGCGATTTTCGGTGATGTATTTCAGCTCGCGCATCACATCCGCCGAGTGGCGGACGTACCACTCAGCCTGACCGTAATTGGTAGCAAACTCCTGACGCACCGCGTTCTCTTTCTCGTGCAGCACGTTGATGATGTAGAAAGTGGTCAGCAGCGCACCCAGCGCCCAGAGCAACAACGCCAGCGCACGAAATAGATAGCGCGAAATTCGAAGCGTAGTGCGAAAGGAGACAAGATATTTCAAAAGAGGCTCACTGGCGGTAAGAGTTATCAGGATGTTGAAAAGCTTTCATACACTAGCTTTATCGGCCCTAAAAAGCCAGCTAGCCCGCGCCTTTAGCGGAAAACTCAGATAAAAAAACGGCAGGTCAGTTCCTGACCTGCCGTTTCATAAAGCCGTTACGAATTACTCTTCGTCGTCAGCTTCTGGTGCTTCGTCGTCGCTGTCCACTTCCGGCGCGATATCATCCTCGCCTTCCGCTACGCTACCGTCGATGGCGTCGAGTTCTTCCTCTTCCACCGGCTCAGCAACGCGTTGCAGACCCACCACGTTTTCATCTTCCGCAGTACGGATCAGAATCACGCCTTGGGTGTTACGGCCAACCACGCTGACTTCCGACACGCGAGTACGCACCAGCGTACCAGCATCGGTGATCATCATGATCTGATCGCCATCCACCACCTGTACCGCACCGATAACCGGCCCGTTACGATCGGTGACTTTAATCGAGATCACGCCCTGCGTCGCACGCGACTTGGTTGGATACTCAGTATTGGCGGTACGTTTACCGTAACCATTCTGCGTCACGGTGAGGATCGCGCCCTCTTCGCGTGGCACAATCAGCGACACCACTTTGTCGCTTTCAGCCAGCTTGATACCGCGCACGCCCGAAGCCGAACGGCCCATCGCACGTACCGCAGTCTCAGCGAAGCGCACCACTTTACCGGCGGCAGAGAACAGCATCGCTTCGTCGCTACCGTTGGTCAGCGCTACACCAATCAGCTCATCATCCTCACGCAGGTTGATGGCGATGATGCCCGCGCTACGCGGACGGCTGAACTCTTGCAAGGCGGTTTTCTTCACGGTACCGCTCGCGGTGGCCATGAAGATGTTGAAGCCTTCGGTATATTCACGCACCGGCAGAATGGCGGTGATACGTTCGTTGGCTTCCAGCGGCAACAGGTTGACGATTGGACGACCGCGCGCACCACGGCTGGCTTCCGGCAGCTGATAGACCTTCATCCAATAGAGACGGCCACGGCTGGAGAAGCACAGAATAGTGTCGTGGGTGTTGGCCACCAGCAGACGATCGATAAAGTCTTCTTCTTTAATACGTGCGGCGGATTTGCCTTTACCACCGCGACGCTGGGCTTCATAGTCCGTCAGCGGTTGGTATTTGACATAACCCTGATGCGACAGCGTCACCACAACGTCTTCCTGATTAATCAGGTCTTCGATGTTGATGTCTGCACTGTTCGCGGTGATTTCAGTACGACGTGCATCGCCGAACTGATCGCGCATCAGCTCCAGCTCTTCACGGATCACTTCCATCAGGCGCTCTGCGCTCTGCAGGATGTGCAGCAGCTCAGCGATCTGATCCAGCAGCTCTTTGTATTCGTCGAGCAGTTTTTCGTGCTCAAGGCCGGTCAGTTTCTGCAGACGCAGATCCAGAATCGCCTGCGCTTGCTGTTCGGTCAGATAATATTGACCATCGCGAATACCAAACTCGGCTTCCAGCCACTCCGGACGCGCGGCATCGTTGCCGGCACGTTCCAGCATCGCGGCAACGTTACCCAGATCCCACGACTGTGCCAGCAGGCCCAGTTTCGCTTCGGCTGGCGTTGGTGCACGACGAATCAGTTCGATGATCGGATCGATGTTCGCCAGCGCAATCGCCAGGCCTTCAAGGATGTGAGCACGATCGCGCGCTTTACGCAGTTCGAAAATGGTACGACGCGTAACCACTTCGCGACGGTGACGTACGAAGGCTTCGATGATGCCTTTCAGCGTCATGATCTTCGGCTGGCCCTGATGCAGCGCCACCATGTTGATGCCGAATGAGACCTGCAGCTGGGTCAGCGAGTAGAGGTTGTTGAGAACCACTTCACCGACCGCATCGCGTTTGATCTCAATGACAACACGCATGCCGTCTTTGTCAGATTCGTCACGCAGTGCGCTGATGCCTTCCACGCGCTTCTCTTTCACCAGCTCGGCGATCTTCTCGATCAGGCGCGCTTTGTTCACCTGATACGGCAGTTCGTGCACGATGATGGTTTCACGGCCGGTCTTGGCATCGGTTTCCACTTCGCCACGTGCGCGGATGTAAATTTTACCGCGCCCGGTGCGATAGGCTTCTTCGATACCGCGACGACCATTGATGAACGCAGCGGTCGGGAAATCTGGCCCGGTGATGTGCTCCATCAAACCTTCAACGGTGATGTCTTCATCTTCGATGAAGGCCAGACAGCCGTTGATCACTTCCGTGAGGTTGTGCGGTGGAATGTTGGTTGCCATACCTACCGCGATACCGGAAGAACCGTTTACCAGCAGGTTAGGAATTTTAGTTGGCAGGACTTCAGGGATCTGCTCGGTGCCGTCATAGTTCGGCACGAAATCGACGGTTTCCTTTTCCAGGTCAGCCAGCAGCTCCGAAGAGATCTTTGCCATGCGCACTTCGGTATAACGCATCGCTGCGGCGGAGTCGCCGTCGACCGAACCAAAGTTACCCTGACCGTCAACCAGCATGTAGCGCAGGGAGAATGGCTGGGCCATACGCACGATACTTTCGTATACCGCGGAATCGCCGTGCGGGTGATATTTACCGATGACGTCACCGACCACACGGGCGGATTTTTTATAGGGTTTATTCCAGTCGTTGCCCAGTTCGCTCATGGCAAAAAGCACACGGCGGTGTACCGGCTTCAGACCATCACGCACATCGGGTAAGGCTCGGCCAACAATGACCGACATGGCGTAATCGAGGTAGGAGTTTTTTAACTCTTCTTCGATATTGACCGGTGTAATTTCTCTCGCAAGGTCGCTCATGGAGCCGCTATCCCTCTACATAATCCCGGATTTAAAGGTGCGAAAGTATATCACATCGCTTCCCTTCGGTGAACGTTAACCAGGCCTTAATCCCGCTTTTCCTTTAGCGTGAGAGATGCGTTCGCGTGACTTAAGCGTTTATACTGAGGGAATATTTTGTCTGGAGTGATGATTCAATGAGTGAACAACCGCAGGAAAGCCGCCAGAACGTTGACCACGCCGAGATTGCTAAGTTTGAGGCCGTGGCATCCCGCTGGTGGGATTTAGAGGGTGAATTTAAGCCGTTGCACCGTATCAATCCCCTGCGACTCGGCTGGATAGCGCAGCACAGCAATGGCCTGTTCGGTAAGAAAGTGCTCGATGTCGGCTGCGGCGGCGGCATTCTGGCGGAGAGCATGGCGCGTGAAGGCGCTGAGGTTACTGGCCTGGATATGGGCGCGGATCCGCTGGAAGTGGCGCGTCTGCACGCGCTGGAGAGCGGCGTTAGTGTTAACTACGTGCAGCAAACCGTGGAAGATCACGCCGCAAGCCACGCCGGGCAATATGATGTGGTGACCTGCATGGAGATGCTCGAGCATGTGCCGGATCCGCGCTCGGTGGTATTGGCCTGCGCGCAGCTGGTGAAGCCCGGCGGCGAAGTGTTCTTCTCCACCATCAACCGCAATCCAAAAGCCTGGCTGCTGGCAGTGTTTGGTGCCGAGTATGTGCTGCGCATGGTGCCGCGCGGGACGCACGACGTGAAGAAGTTCATCCGTCCTGCCGAGTTGCTGAACTGGGTCGATGAAACCCCGCTGCGTGAAAGAAACATGATTGGCCTGCACTACAATCCGTTGACCAACCAGTTCCGTTTGGGGCGCGGTGTCGATGTTAACTATATGATTCATACGCATCGTCAGGAGTGATGTCTTCCTGGTGCGCATGAATGCGCACCCTACGAAAAGTCGCACGGGTTTCGTAGGGTCGCCATTCATGGCGACCTCTTCTCACCCGATGTTGGCCTTATCCAGATCAATTTCCTTTTAGACGCGTACCACTCTTTTTTATAGGCTAAGCAAGTCACAAAAAATTCATAAGCAATTTTAGATAAGTTCGCTGCTGGCGGCCTTGTCGGGGCTTTTTTCATCTAAGAAAATTCCGTAAGCACGATGGTTGAGCAAGAAACACGCGTCCGATCATAAAGTGAAAAAAAAGTGCTGAGCGGTTGACACTAAGTGCAGGCCTTGCGGCATGCGGATCCAGGATTTTAGCCAGCCGCTAAGGACGATTTTTTAGTGAAAATCAACTCTTGTTAAGAAGAGATTGCTGACTAGAATACTCACCATATTGTTGTTCAAACTTCCCGCACCCCCTATATATAGTGTTTATCCACAGGCTTACTCACAACGAGCGGCTTGTGCATAAACCTTGTGCATAGATGGGGGATAAATACGTCATTCATGCATGGACAGGTAAAAACGCGACATGAACCAAAGTCTGCTCGTTACTAAACGCGATGGCCGCCAGGAGCGCATTGATCTCGACAAAATTCACCGTGTACTGGATTGGGCAGCCGAAGGGCTGAACAACGTTTCCGTTTCACAGGTTGAACTGCGCTCACACATTCAGTTCTACGATGGCATCAGAACCTCTGATATTCATGAGACCATCATCAAGGCTGCCGCAGACCTGATCTCTCGTGATGCGCCGGATTACCAATACCTGGCCGCGCGTCTGGCTATCTTCCACCTGCGTAAAAAAGCTTACGGTCAGTTTGAGCCGCCGAAGCTGTACGATCAGGTGGTGAAGATGGTGGAGATGGGCAAATACGACCGTCATCTGCTGGAAGATTACAGCACCGAAGAGTTCGAGCAGATGGACGAGTTTATCGACCATTGGCGCGACATGAATTTCTCCTACGCAGCGGTTAAGCAGCTGGAAGGGAAATATCTGGTGCAGAACCGCGTCAGCGGCGAAATCTACGAAAGCGCCCAGTTCCTCTACATCCTGGTGGCGGCGTGCCTGTTCTCTGGCTACCCGCGCGAAACCCGTATGGACTATGTGAAGCGCTTCTACGATGCGATCTCAACCTTTAAGATCTCACTGCCAACGCCAATCATGTCCGGCGTGCGTACCCCTACGCGCCAGTTCAGCTCTTGCGTACTGATTGAGTGCGGCGACAGCCTCGACTCCATCAATGCCACCTCTAGCGCCATTGTGAAATACGTTTCCCAGCGCGCCGGTATCGGCATCAACGCTGGCCGCATTCGTGCGCTGGGCAGCCCGATTCGCGGTGGCGAAGCATTCCACACCGGTTGTATTCCGTTCTACAAACATTTCCAGACCGCCGTGAAGTCCTGCTCTCAAGGCGGCGTGCGCGGTGGTGCAGCGACGCTGTTCTACCCAATGTGGCATCTGGAAGTTGAAAGCCTGCTGGTGCTGAAAAACAACCGTGGTGTTGAAGGCAACCGCGTGCGTCACATGGATTACGGCGTACAGATCAACAAACTGATGTACACCCGCCTGCTGAAAGGTGAAGACATCACGCTGTTCAGCCCGTCTGACGTGCCTGGCCTGTACGATGCGTTCTTCGCCGATCAGGACGAGTTCGAGCGTCTGTACACCAAATACGAGAAAGACGACAGCATCCGCAAGCAGCGCGTGAAAGCCGTTGAGCTGTTCTCACTGATGATGCAGGAACGTGCTTCAACTGGCCGTATCTACATCCAGAACGTCGATCACTGCAACACGCACAGCCCGTTCGATCCAAGCATCGCGCCAGTTCGCCAGTCGAACCTGTGCCTCGAGATCGCACTGCCGACCAAACCGCTGAACGACGTCAATGACGAAAGCGGCGAAATCGCCCTGTGTACGCTGTCTGCCTTTAACCTTGGCGCGATTAACAGCCTTGACGATCTGGATGAGCTGGCCACCCTTGCGGTGCGTGCACTGGATGCGCTGCTGGATTATCAGGATTACCCAATCCCGGCAGCACAACGTGGCGCTATGGGCCGTCGTACGTTGGGTATTGGCGTGATCAACTACGCGTATTATCTGGCGAAAAACGGCGTGCGCTACTCCGATGGCAGCGCGAACAACCTGACGCACAAAACCTTCGAAGCGATTCAGTTCTATCTGTTGAAAGCCTCGAACGAATTGGCAAAAGAGCAAGGTGCCTGCCCGTGGTTCAAAGAGACCACTTACTCGCAGGGCATTCTGCCGATCGATACCTATAAAAAGGATCTCGACGCGGTGTGCAACGAGCCGCTGCATCTGGATTGGGAAGGTCTGCGTGAGTCCATCACCACGCACGGTCTGCGCAACTCAACGCTCTCCGCGCTGATGCCGTCTGAAACCTCTTCGCAGATTTCAAACGCCACTAACGGTATTGAGCCGCCGCGCGGACACATCAGCATCAAAGCTTCGAAAGACGGCATTCTGCGTCAGGTGGTGCCTGAGTATGAGCGTCTGAAAGATCAGTACGAACTGCTGTGGGAAATGCCGTCTAACGACGGTTATCTGCAGCTGGTTGGCGTAATGCAGAAGTTCATCGATCAGGCGATTTCGTCGAACACCAACTACGATCCGAGCCGTTTTGCTAATGGCAAAGTGCCGATGAAACAGTTGCTGAAAGACCTGCTGACCGCGTACAAGTTCGGCGTGAAAACCCTGTACTATCAAAACACCCGCGACGGTGCGGAAGATGCACAGGACGATATGGCGCCTTCCATTCAGGATGATGGCTGCGAAAGCGGCGCTTGTAAGATCTAATCTCATCTTGTCAGGGCCGGCATTGGTCGGCCCTCTTCACATTTGGACTCAAAATGGCTTACTCCACATTCTCGCAGAACAAGAATAACCAGCTGTTAGAACCGATGTTCTTCGGCCAGTCAGTCAACGTTGCCCGTTTCGATCAGCAGAAATATGACATCTTTGAAAAGCTGATCGAAAAGCAACTCTCCTTCTTCTGGCGTCCGGAAGAAGTCGACGTCTCGCGCGATCGTATCGATTACCAGGCGCTGCCGGAGCATGAAAAGCACATCTTCATTAGCAACCTGAAGTATCAAACGCTGCTGGACTCGATTCAGGGCCGTAGCCCGAACGTGGCGCTGCTGCCGCTGATTTCCATCCCTGAGCTGGAAACCTGGATTGAAACCTGGGCGTTCTCCGAGACCATTCACTCGCGCTCTTACACCCACATCATCCGTAACATCGTTAACGATCCGGCGGTGGTGTTTGACGATATCGTCACCAACGAGCAGATTCTGGCGCGCGCCGAAGATATCTCGAAGTACTACGATGATCTGATCGAGATGACCAGCTACTGGCATCTGCTGGGCGAAGGTACGCATCAGGTGAATGGTAAAACCGTTACCGTTAACCTGCGCGATCTGAAAAAGCAGCTCTATATCTGCCTGATGAGCGTCAACGCGCTGGAAGCGATTCGCTTCTACGTCAGCTTCGCCTGTTCATTTGCTTTCGCCGAGCGCGAGCTGATGGAAGGTAACGCCAAAATCATCAAGCTGATTGCACGCGATGAAGCGCTGCATCTGACCGGCACCCAGCACATGCTGAACCTGCTGCGCACTGGTGAAGACGATCCAGAGATGAAAGCCATCGCCGCAGAGTGCCGCGACGAATGCTACGACCTGTTCAAGAAGGCAGCCGAGCAGGAAAAAGAGTGGGCAGAATATCTGTTCAGTGGCGGTTCAATGATTGGCCTGAACAAAGACATTCTGTGCCAGTACATTGAGTACATCACCAACATCCGTATGCAGGCGGTCGGTCTTGATCTGCCGTTCCAGACGCGTTCGAACCCGATTCCATGGATCAACTCGTGGCTGGTGTCGGACAACGTGCAGGTTGCACCGCAGGAAGTTGAAGTGAGCTCGTATTTGGTCGGTCAGATTGATTCTGAAGTGGGCGAAGACGATTTCGACGGCTTCCAGCTGTAAGCATGAGCCGCTCTGTTGTTATTCTGCGTAGCTCCGGCTCCCGGCTGGAGTGCGCAGAAGATCATCCCAATCTGCTGACGACGCTGGAAGCCAATAATCTGTGCGTTGAGTTTCAGTGTCGCGAAGGCTACTGCGGCTCTTGCCGTATGCGCTTGCTGAAAGGCGAAGTGGATTATGCGGAAACCCCGTTGGCGTTTGTGCAGCAAGGCGAGATTTTGCCGTGCTGCTGTCGCGCCAAAGGGGAGATTGAGATCGAGTTGTGATTTTGGTAGGGTCGCCATGAATGGCGACCCTACAGCGCGTTAGTTTTTGACTGTTTCTAGAATATCAATCCAACCGTGCCCGGTGCTGACTTCGCTGCCGTGCAGCCAGCGACGCAACATGTTCATCGCCATCATCGCCACCACTCTCTGCCGCGTTTCCACGTTATGACGTCCATGGGTGAACTTCACGCGTTGGCCCCAGCTCGCTTCGGGTGTATGCAGCGCAATCGACACTTCGCCTTCGACTAAATTTCCTACCGACAATGCCAGCTCCGCGCCCTGCTGTTTCGCCCAATCACGCGTGCGCGCAACCTGAGTTACCAGATCTTCATCCTGCGGCGGCAGAATCTCTGCTTTGCTGAGCGCAACGTCTGCAGCGGCCAGCTGCCAGTTAAGCAAACCGGCGGTGAACTGCTCGCTCAGCGCCAACTGGAAGCCGCGCTGCTGCAACTCGCGCGCCAGCAGCGCCGGTAAACCTTCGGTGCCTTCAAAGATGGTGCACTCAGCCAGCAACAGTTTTACCTGCTGCCACACTTGCTCAATCGCCACGCGCTGGCTGGCGGGTCCGGTGAGTTTGATTTCAATAATCGGCATCGATGAGCGATAGCCCATTACCACGCCTTCCGGCAGCGGTAGCGGCTCCAGCTCGGCGGCAATATCACTCTCGCCACGGCCAAAGGTGGTGAGGCGTAGACACAACGGTGGCTCCGGCAATTCAAAGCGTGCTTTAAGGCGCGGAATGATCTCCTGCTCGACCATCACTTTAAATTCCGACGGCACGCCGGGCGTGAAAAAAATCCAGCAGCGATTGAGCTGCATGGCAAAACCGCACGCGGTGCCGACCGGGTTATCCAGCATCTCGGCGATGGCGGGGATTTCTGCCTGCTTGCGATTGCTCGGCGCCATCACGCGTCCGCGACTGGCGAACCAGGCTTCCATTTTTTCCAGCCACTCTTGCTGAATGACTAACTCGCTGCCGCTGGCAATGGCTGCGGCCTGCGCGCTGAGATCGTCACTGGTCGGTCCTAAACCGCCGTTAACGATCAGCACGTCTGCAATCTGGCTGCGGCTCTGCAGCGCCTCCACCAGCGAGCTCATCGCATCACCGACGGTGCTGCGGCTGGTCATCGGCAAACCGTGCTGGAACAGCACATCGGCCAGCCAGGCGGCGTTGGTATCGACAATCTGCCCATGTAACACTTCATCGCCCGTTGAGAGCATTTCTACACGTATCACGTTGCGTTCTCCTTTTCCCTGTCGCTTTACTGTAGGAAGCGCGCAGGCGAAACACAATCGCGGATGATGCGAAACAGGGATTTAGCGGGAATAAGCGGCGGGATAATCAGGAAGCGGGCGCGAAGCGGGTCGCGCCCGTTGGAACTTAACGTCGAGCCAGCAGTAAACCGACAAACAGGCCAGCGGCGGCACCGATGCCAATCCCCTGCCACGGTTTTTCGTGCACATAATCATCGGCGCGGTAAGCCGCGTTTTTGGCACGATAGTAATAGCTGTCTGACGCCTGGCTAACGCGCGATTTAACGTCTTCCAGCGCTTGTTCAGCTTTGAGTTTCAGTTCGATGTATTTCTGATCGGCCGGATCGCCAGATGCGCGTAACACTTCTTCCAGCGTTTCCGTCAGCAGCGCCAGGTCGTCGTCAAGGTGCGTTTCAAATTGGTCTGAAGATGACACTATGTAGTTCCTCCATGTTCCTAACTCGTTGTGGTTTAACTATAGTCTTAAATTCCAGCTTTGCTGGACGGCGACTGCCAGGATTTAACCGAGTTTCGTCCATCTCAATGCAAAGTTGTGTCATGCACGGCCGAGTGGCGCGAATTCTGCTTCGCTTATTTGATTAATCTGATAAATTTTCCGCAGACTGAATTTTTTATTTCCACGACTGTCGTAACCCCCTGTAGTCAGACGTTTCTCGTCTTACGAGAGTCAAAATACACCCGAGCAGCTAAGGATTAGATTTCCGGCATGAATCGTAGAAAATTTATGAAAGCGTCCATGGCCCTCTCCGCTGTTAGCGGCATGACGGGTCTCTCCACGCTGTTTGCACAATCCGCCTGGGCTGATGATGGTATCGCCGACGGTACCGCAGTGCGCTTCGATTTCGACTCACTGAAAAAGAAAGCCTCCGCACTGGCAAAACAGCCCTGGGGCGGCGCACCCGGCCCCTTGCCCGACACCCTGGCCAATCTAACTCCGCAGGCCTATAACGAAATTCAGTACGACGCTAATCACTCGCTGTGGAACAACATCGCCGATCGTGAGCTGGACGTGCAATTCTTCCACGTCGGTATGGGCTTCAAGCGCCGCATCCGCATGTTCTCAGTCGATGCCGACAGCCGCGAAGCACGTGAGATCCACTTCCGCCCGGAGCTGTTCAATTATCACAACGCCAACGTTGATACCAAACAGCTGGTGGGTAAAACCGATCTCGGCTTTGCCGGTTTCCGCGCGTTCAAGAAGCCAGAACTGGCGCGCCGCGATATCGTCTCATTCCTCGGTGCCAGCTATTTCCGCGCGGTGGATGAGACCTTCCAGTACGGGCTCTCCGCACGCGGCGTGGCGGTCAACACGTTTAGCAACGGCAAAGAAGAGTTCCCGGACTTCACCGCATTCTGGTTTGAAACACCAAAAGCGGATGACACCACTTTTGTAGTTTATGCCCTGCTGGATGGCGCGAGCGTTACCGGTGCGTATAAGTTCACCATTCACTGCGAAGAAAAACGCGTGGTGATGGAGGTAGAAAACCACCTGTTTGCACGTAACGACATCCGCCAGCTCGGCATCGCGCCGATGACCAGCATGTTCAGCTGTGGCACCAACGAGCGCCGCATGTGCAACACTTACCATCCGCAAATTCACGACTCCGATCGCCTGGCGATGTGGACCGGTGAAGGCGAATGGATTGCGCGTCCACTGAACAACCCGCAGCGTTTGCAGTTCAACGCCTATCAGGACGAAAACCCGCGTGGTTTTGGCCTGTTGCAGCTGGATCATGACTTCAAAAATTATCAGGATGTGATTGGCTGGTACGACAAACGTCCAAGCCTGTGGGTGGAACCGATTGGTAAATGGGGCAAAGGCGCCATTAACGTAATGGAGATTCCAACCACCGGTGAAACGCTGGATAACGTGGTGTGCTTCTGGCAGCCGTCAGAACCGGTGAAAGCCGGCAGCGAGTTCAACTTCCAGTACAAGCTCTACTGGAGTCAGTTGCCGCCAGTGCGCAGTGGTTTGGCGCGTGTCGATGCCACTCGCACCGGTATCGGTGGCTTCCCGGAAGGTTGGGCGCCAGGCGAACACTTCCCGGAAACCTGGTCTCGTCGCTTTGCCATTGATTTTGTCGGTGGCGATCTGAAAGCCGCAGCGCCGAAAGGCATTGAGCCGGTGATTACCGTTTCAGAAGGCACATTCAAGCAGGTTGAGATTCTCTACGTCGAGCCGCTGAACGGTTACCGCATTCTGTTTGACTGGTATCCGAATAGCGACTCGACCAAACCGGTTGATATGCGCCTGTTCCTGCGTACTAAGGATGAGACGCTGAGTGAAACCTGGCTCTATCAGTACTTCCCGCCGCCGCCGGATCAACGCAAATATGTTGATGACCGGCAGATGACGCCGGGCTGATGATTAACGGCGAGGAGCAATCCTCGCCGTTATGCTTTCTGCATACCGATGTGGGGAATGTCATCTTCCATATACACTTCGGTTACTGCTTTAAAGCCCAGACGACCGTAGAAACCTTCCAGATGTGCCTGCGCTGAGAGATAGATAGCGCGCTGCGACCAATGCTTCTCGCAGCTCTCCAGCGCCTTCTCCATCAAGCGATATCCCAGCTTCAAACCGCGCGCCTCTTCAGAAACGATGACACGGCCAATCAGCACAGGCGCAGAGTCTAGCGCGGGCGTTAACACCCGTGCATAGGCCAGCAGCTTACCGTCGAGGAATCCCAAAATGTGGCGGTTATCAGCGGCTAAATCCTGACCATCAATATCCTGATACGGACAGTTTTGTTCCACGATGAAGACATGATTGCGCAGCGCCAGCAGCGTGTAGAGTTGCTGCGTCGTCAGTTCACTGTGGTGGCAATCAAGCCAAAGCATTTCCATGGTGCTTCCTTGTCTGAGCAAAAAAAGTGATCCGTTGAGAATATCACACCGGCTACGCCAAACGCAGTGAGCAGCAGCGGCAGCTGAAAACCTCGTGGTGACTCTGTGCTCAATCTCTCACTACACCGTGAATTGCAGGCAAAAAAAATCAGGCCCGAAGGCCTGATTCAGTCATGATGCGAGTCTTTATTACATCAGCGGCTGAGCCATCTGCACCAGTGTAATCAGCGGCTGCGGATAAACACCGAGCAGCAATACCAGAATCGCAGAGATCAGCACCACAACACCGCCCGCAGTAAACGCCCAGTTGGCTTGCGTGTCGCGGTTGTGCAGTTCCGGCGGGCTGAGATACAGACTTACCGTTACGCGCAGATAGTAGTAAAGACCAATCGCACTACCTGCAACCACCGCACCACTCAACCACCACAGGTGTGCGTTCACACTCGAGGCGATAACGTAGAACTTACCGATGAAGCCGAGCGTCATTGGGATACCGGCCAGTGACAACATCATTACCGTCATGACCGCAGACAGAATCGGACGATGCCAGAACAGACCGCGATAGGAATACAGCGTGTCGGCATCCGGACCGCGATACGGGCTCGACATCAGGCTTACTACGCCGAACGCGCCCAGGCTGCTGAACAGGTAACCGGCCAGATATACGCCTGCAGTTTCCAGCGACAGCTGATGGGTTTTCACCGCGATCAGCGCCACCAACAGATAACCAAGGTGCGCGATTGAGGAGTAACCAAGCAGACGCTTGATGTTGCTCTGGGAAATCGCCATCAGGTTACCGAACAGAATAGACGCGAAGGCAATGATGCCCAGCACGGTGCGAACGGCTTCGCTGTCTGTAACTGGTGCGTACATGAACAGGCGCATAATCACGCCAAAGATGGCGATCTTGCTGGCGGTGGCGAGGAAGGTTGAAACCGGCGCAGGCGCACCCTGATAAACGTCCGGCGTCCACAGGTGGAACGGTACCAGCGACAGTTTGAAGCCCAGACCGATAATCATCATGCCCAGACCCAGCAGCAACAGCGGCTCCTGAATCATGCTATCGCTCAGACTTTTGCCCAGCTGCACAAAGCTCAGGCTGCCAGAATCAGCATAAATCAGCGCGATACCGAACAGCAGGAACGATGAGGCCGCCGCCGACAGGATGGTGTATTTCAGTGACGCTTCCAGTGAACGTTTTTGGCGGAAAGCATAACCAATCAAACCAAACAGCGGCAGTGACAGCAGTTCGATGCCGATGAACAGCGCCGCCAGATGGTTGGCGCTCGCCAGCACAATCCCGCCGAGTGCCGCAATCAGCACCAGCAGATAGAACTCATCTTTGTTGTCCGGGAAACCGGCCAGCCACGGATAAGCAAAGGTGCAGGTGGCTAAACTCGCCAGCACCACCAACGCGGTGTAGAACATCGAATAGCCATCAACGCGCAGCAGCGGCGTGACGTCCATCGCTCCCGCCTGGCCAACAAACCACAGAGAAAACAGCGCAATGTTAAGTCCGATCACCGTCAACGTGGCATTAACAAAGTGATTGCGTCGCCACGCAATGGACAGCATCACCACCACCACCGTCAATCCGACGATCAACAGCGGCAGTAACGCGATCAGATGTTGAGGAGTTATTGTCATGGCGAATTACGGCCTTGTAGTTGAAATTGAAGCGGTAAACCACTGCTGAATATTGCTCATCGCAGCATGGGATGTGTCGAGGATTGGCTGTGGATAAATCCCCAGCAGCACCAGCAACACCACCAATACGCCGATAGTCAGGAACTCACGCGGTGACATGCCTGGCAGCGGATCTTTCGACTTGGCTTCGCCGAAGTAAGCGCGCTGCATCATGATCAGGGAGTAAACCGAAGCAAACACCAGACCAAAGGTTGCGATGACGATAATCACCGGCACCACCTGGAAACTGCCGGTCAGAATCATGAATTCGCCAACAAAGTTACCGGTGCCCGGCATACCGAGGTTCGCAACCGCAAAGAACAGTGACAGGCCCGGAATCCATTTGATACGTGACCACAAACCGCCCATCTGACGAAGGTCGCGGGTATGCAGACGCTCATACAGCTGACCGCACAAGATGAACAGTGCCGCAGCAGAAAGACCGTGCGCAATCATCTGAATTACTGCGCCCTGGAAGGCCAGTTGGCTGCCGGTGTAGATGGCGATCAACACGAAGCCCATGTGCGAAATAGAGGTGTAAGCAATCAAACGTTTGATATCGAACTGCGAGAACGCCATCCATGCACCGTAGAAGATGCCGATGATACCGAGCCACATGGCAATCGGTGCGAACTCTGCAGACGCATTCGGGAACAGCGGCAGGCTGAAGCGCAGCAAGCCGTAGGCCGCAGTTTTCAGCAAGATACCAGCGAGGTCAACCGAACCAGCGGTTGGTGCCTGGCTATGCGCATCTGGCAGCCAACCGTGTAATGGCACCACCGGCATTTTCACCGCAAAGGCGATGAAGAAGCCGAGCATCAGCAGATACTCAACGGTGTGTGACATCGGCGTTTTCAGCAACTCTTCGTAGCTGAAAGTCCATACGCCAGTAGCGTTGTAGTGCACAAACACCAGCGCCAGAATCGACACCAACATGATCAGACCAGATGCCTGGGTGTAGATGAAGAACTTGGTCGCGGCGCTAATACGCGTTTTACCGTCGGATGCTTTATGGCCCCAAAGTGCGATGAGGAAGTACATCGGCACCAGCATCATTTCCCAGAAGAAGAAGAACAGGAACATGTCGATGGAGAGGAACACGCCAATCACACCACCGAGAATCCACATCAGGTTGAGGTGGAAGAAGCCCTGATATTTCTCAATTTCGTTCCAGGAGCACAGCACCGCCATCAAACCGAGCAGTCCGGTCAGCACCACCATCAGCAGCGACAGACCATCAATCGCCAGATGGAAGTTGATGCCAAAGCGCGGAATCCACGGTACTGAGAAAGTCGATTGCCATTGCGGAATGCCCGCAGCCTGCGTCAGTGAATAGCCTCCCTGCAACCACAGCTGCAGGCCAAGCGCTAGCGTCAGGCCCATGGTGATCATGGCAATCCAGCGCGGTACCTTTGCGCCGAGGCGCTCTGCCAACCAGCAGAGTAAGCCCCCAACGAAGGGGATAATTATTAGCCAAGGTAATAACACGGCGAACTTCCCTTTTTATTGCCTTACTTCAGGCAATTTTTGACATTCTAATTGGGCGAGCGAACCCGCCCCGCTCATCAATCTTTAAATCACCAGCAGCAGCGCCAGTACCAAAACGGCACCGACACTCATTGAAGCCACGTACCAGCGCAGATAACCGTTTTCACTCACCACCAAACCTTTGTTACCAATGCGCGACAGCAGCGCAGGCAGGTTCATCAGTGAATTCAGCGGATCGCTTTTCAGTAACCAGGCAATGCCGAGATAAGGTTTTACAAACACCTTGTCATACAGCCAGTCGAAGCCCCAGGCCGCGAACCACCAGGTGCCGAAGAAACGACCCGGCGCGCTGTTAGCAATGCTGGTCACCAGTTGACGTTTACCCAGCCACAGCGCTGCAGCGATCAGGATACCGACGATAGCCACTACGCCTGAGGTGATTTCCAGCATCACTTTGCCGCCTTCACCAAACTCGTTCTGCGGCAGCACGCCCGCCAGAGGAGGCGTAATCAGCGCACCAATAAAGGTGGAGAGCACCATCAGAACAATCAGCGGCAGGTGATGAGTAATGCCTTTACCGGCGTGAGCATGAATTTTCTCTTCACCGTGGAACACGATAAAGATCATGCGGAAGGTGTAGATCGAGGTGAGGAATGCACCCACCAGACCCGCCACCATCAGATTGATGTGACCATTCGCCATCGCACCAAACAGGATTTCATCTTTACTGTAGAAACCTGCGGTGATCAGCGGCAGCGCAGCCAGCGCGGCGCCACCCACCAGGAAGCAGACATACACCAGCGGGATGCTTTTACGCAGGCCGCCCATCTTGAAAATGTTCTGCTCGTGATGGCAGGCCAGAATGACCGAGCCTGAAGAGAGGAACAGCAAAGCTTTAAAGAATGCATGCGTCATCAGGTGGAAAATCGCCGCGTCCCATGCCTGCACGCCCAGCGCGAGGAACATGTAGCCGATCTGACTCATGGTGGAGTAAGCCAGCACGCGTTTGATGTCGGTTTGCACCAGCGCCGCAAAACCTGCCAGCACCAGGGTAATCGCACCAATGATACCCACCAGATGCAGCACTTCCGGCGTTAACAGGAACAAGCCGTGCGTACGTGCAATCAGGTAAACACCGGCGGTCACCATGGTCGCGGCGTGAATCAGTGCCGAAACCGGAGTAGGACCGGCCATCGCATCCGCCAGCCAGGTTTGTAATGGCAGCTGTGCAGATTTACCGACCGCGCCACCCAACAGCATCAGAGTTGCCCACTGCAGCATATGGTTGTCTGCGGCGAAGTGAGCTGGAGCCAGTTCAACCAGTTCACGGAAGTTCAGCGTGCCCAGCTCGTTGTAAAGGATGAACAAGGCGAAAGCGAGGAACACATCACCTACGCGGGTGATAATAAAGGCTTTCATCGCAGCCTTGCCGTTCTCTGGATTGCTGTAGTAGAAGCCAATCAGCAGATATGAGCACAGGCCCACGCCTTCCCAGCCGAGATACATCAGCATCAGGTTATCGGCCAGCACCAACACCACCATGCTCGCGATGAACAGGTTGGTGTAAGCGAAGAAGCGCGAATAACCCTCTTCACCACGCATGTACCATGAAGCAAACATGTGGATGAAGAAGCCAACGCCGGTGACGACGGACAGCATGGTCAGAGAAAGACCGTCCAGCACCAGATTCACTTTAATGTCGAAGCTGCCGACGTGAATCCAGGTCCACAGCGCCTGCGTGAACGGCTGCTGACCCTGGTTGAAGAAGTCGAAACCGGCATAAATAGTGGTTAATGCTGCCAGACCAACAGAACCCATACCGATTGCTGCCGACAGGTTCTCCGACCAGCGACCGCGTGAAAACGCCAATAGCAGAAAGCCAATTAGCGGAAATAATACGGTTAAATAGAGAAGATTCATCCGCGCATCTCGCTCACTGTGTCAATGTTCAGCGTCTGACGACGACGATAGAGCTGGAGCAACAGCGCCAGACCAATACTCGCTTCCGCCGCCGCAAGGCTGATCGCCAGGATGTACATCACCTGACCATCAGCTTGTCCCCAATAGCTGCCAGCTACCACCAGCGCTAACGCGGAGGCATTGATCATGATTTCCAGACCAATCAGCATAAACAGGATGTTACGACGCAGCACCACGGAGGTCAGGCCGAGAACAAACAGCACAGCGGCCAGCATCAGGCCGTGTTGTAACGGGATCATGCGTGATCCTCCTTATTCGCTTGCGCATCAGCTTGACGATTGCTCAGCACTTCGCCATGACGCTCTTCACGTCCAATATGGAAGGCCACGACCAGACCGGCGAGCAGCAGCATTGATGCCAGCTCAACCGCCAGAACATAGGGACCAAACAAGCTGATACCAACTGCTTTAGCGTCGATGACGGTGCCATCAATGCCTTGATCGGTTGCTGTGCTAATCGCGTAAATCATTACCGCCAGCAGCAGTAAAGAGACGATGCCCGGACCAATCCACAGCGAAGGCTTCAGCCACTCGCGCTCCTGATCCTGCTGGGTTTTGCCCAGGTTCAACATCATTACCACGAAGACGAACAGCACCATAATGGCGCCCGCGTAGACGATGATTTCCAGCGCACCGGCGAAGTAGGCGCCCATCGAGAAGAACACGCCTGCAATGGACAGCAGCGAAACGATCAGGTACAGCAGCGCATGTACCGGATTGGTGTGGGTGATGACGCGCAGCGTCGTCAACACCGCCACCAGTCCGCAAAGATAAAACGCAAATTCCATACCTGGCTCCTTAAGGTAACAACCCTTTGACGTCGATCGGCTTGGCTTCGTTTTCCGCTTCGCCCTTCTCTTTTCCGTCGATCGCCATACCAGCCATACGATAGAAGTTGTACTCCGGATATTTACCCGGACCGGAAATCAGCAGGTCTTCTTTCTCATACACCAGATCCTGACGCTTAAACTCACCCAGTTCAAAATCGGGTGTCAGCTGGATCGCGGTGGTTGGGCAAGCCTCTTCACACAGGCCGCAGAAGATGCAGCGTGAGAAGTTGATGCGGAAGAATTCCGGATACCAGCGTCCATCTTGCGTCTCGGCTTTCTGCAGTGAGATACAGCCGACAGGACAAGCTACCGCACATAAGTTACAGGCAACGCAACGCTCTGCGCCGTCCGGATCGCGCGTCAGCACGATACGGCCACGATAACGTGGCGGCAGGTAAACCGGCTCTTCCGGATACATTTGGGTTTCGCGCTTGGCGAAGGCATGCATGCCTATCATCCAGATACTGCGCACTGTCGTGCCGAAGCCAACGACAATATCTTTTAAAGTCATCTCAATGTCCCTTACTGCGCGGTGTACAGAATCACTGCGGCGGTCGCCAGCAGGTTCAACAGCGTCAACGGCAGACACACTTTCCAGCCGAACGACAGCACCTGGTCATAGCGTGGACGCGGCAGCGCAGCACGAATCAGGATAAACATCACCATAAAGAACGCTGTTTTCAGAGCGAACCAGATGAATGGCGGCAAGAACGGACCGTGCCAGCCACCGAAGAACAGCGTCACGATCAGCGCTGATACGGTGGTGATCGCTACGTATTCACCCACGAAGAACAGGCCGAACTTCATACCGGCGTATTCGATGTGGTAGCCGTCCGCCAGCTCCTGCTCTGCTTCGGGTTGGTCAAATGGATGACGGTGACATACCGCTACGCCCGCGATGCAGAAGGTAAGGAAGCCAAAGAACTGAGGAATGATGTTCCACAGATGCGCCTGGCTTTCGACGATGGCATTCATGTTGAACGAGCCGGCTTGCGCCACCACGCCCATCAGTGACAAACCAAGGAACACTTCGTAGCTCAGCGTCTGCGCCGATGCACGCATCGCACCCAACAGTGAGTATTTGTTGTTACTCGACCAGCCCGCGAACAGCACCGCATACACCGCCAGACCCGCCATCATCAGGAAGAACAGCAGACCAATGTTCAGGTCGGTGACCATCCAGGTTGGCGAAACCGGCACAATGGCGAAGGCCAGCAGCAGTGATACGAAGGCGATAACCGGTGCCAGCGTAAAGATGAAGCGGTCGGTAAACGGTGGAACCCAGTCCTCTTTAAAGAACATTTTGATAATGTCGGCAGCCAGCTGCAGCGAGCCGCCCCAGCCAACACGGTTCGGTCCGTAACGGTTCTGCCACAGGCCGAGCAGACGACGCTCGGCGAAACTCATGAAAGCACCGCAACCGACAACCACCAACAAGATGACCAGCGCTTTGCCGATGTTGATCAGGATTTCAATAACGTCCGGTGTCAGCCAACTCATTGCGCGGCCTCCTGCAGTTTGTCAATTTGCGCACCTGAGAGGAACGGCGGCACGCCCGGCATACCGAGCGGTAAACCAACCTGCCCTGCTTGCAGCGACGCAGAGAAACGTACCGGCAAGCGCAGTGTTTCGCCCGCACAGACCAGCTCAACGGAAGCACCGTTATTGACGCCCAGTTTCTCAGCATCAGCCGGGTTAATCACCAGCGTGGCTGGCGACATGCGTTTCTGGAAGGTGGTTGAACGCTGAGTCATCTCCTCGCTACCAAACAGCTGATAGTAAGGTGCGACGCGCCACTGGCTGCCTTCAACAAAACTTTCCGGAATCGCGGTAAACCACGGCAGTGAACGGTCGCTGGCTTCAAACAGACGCACGCCTGGATCGCCATGACGCAGTTTGCCGCCCACTTCAGCCTGGAACTTGTTCCATGCTTGAGGTGAGTTCCAGCCTGGCGCCCAGGCAAATGGAATCTGCGAACGCGGTGCGCTTGGTTGGTTGTTACCTTCCATGGAGAAGGCAAACATGGTGTCTTTATCTTGCGGCTGACGCGGTTCATGCACGCTGATGTTGGCGCGCATCGCAGTACGGCCACTGTTACGGTGCGGTGAACGTGCCAGTTTTTGACCGCGGATACGGAAGCTGGCATCTGGCGCAGCATCCTTAATGCCTTTCAGCTGCGGCAGCGCCGCAACGGTGGCATCAATCACGTGATCCAGCTGAGTCCAGTCGATGTGACGACTTTCAACTGCGCTGTGCAGCGAACGCAACCAGCGCCAGCTTTCCAGCATCACTACGCTGTCATCGTAATAAGCAGGATCGTAAACCTGGAAGAAGCGCTGCGCGCGACCTTCGTGGTTGATAGATGTGCCATCGCTCTCTGCGAAGCTGGCGGTGGAAAGCACCAGACCGGCTTTTTCCAGCGTGGCGGTACGTTGATGATCGACCACAATCACGTTAGCGGTAGTATCCAGAGCCGCATCGACTTTGGCTTTAGGTGCATGACGATAGAGATCGTTTTCCAGCACCACCAGCGCATCAGCTTCGCCTTTGCTCAGCTGTTCCAGCGCGCTATCCAGCGATTGGCCGCCCATTAGGCCGAGGCCAAAGCTGTTCGCCGCACCCGCGAGGAAGGTAATACCGACATCGGCACCACGCGCTTTCAGCGCTTTCGCCACGTTAGCTGCGGCTTCAATCATCGCGATGCTACCGGAATGGGTTCCGGAGATAATCAGCGGTTTTTTCGCACCTGCTAACGCCTGAACCACCACATCAACTTTGCCGTTGAGTTTGCTGTCGAAGCCGCTGACTGCCGGCGCGCTTTCATCCAGCGCATTGGCAATCGCGAAGCCAAGACGCGCCTGATCTTCCACCGGTGCGCGATAGCTCCACGCAGCGATATCATCCAGGCGGGTTTCGTCGACGTTGGTGACGAACAGCGGATGTTTGGCATGCTGGCCGATATTAAGTATTGCCGCGATCTGCCAGTCAGCCACTTTCTGCGCCGCTGCCATCTCACGTGCTTTGCCTTTTACTGCCTGACGCACCGACAACGCTACGCGCGCGCCGACCTGAGTCAAATCTTCACCCAGCACCAGCACCGCATCGTAGCTTTCAATTTCACGCAGTGATGGCGTGTAGATGCCGCCGTCCTGCAGGACTTTGAGCATCAGCTCAACGCGAGCCTGCTCACCTGCTGGCATACCGGTTGAGAAGTTCGCTGCACCAACCAGCTCACGCAACGCGAAGTTGCTTTCAATGCTGGCGCGCGGCGAACCGATACCGATCACTTTTTTCGCCCGACGCAGCACATCCGCCGCTGCATTCACCGCTTGTTCAGCATTCAGGCTGACCCAATCGTTGCCGCGTTGCTGGACTGGATGACGTGGACGATCTTTGCGGTTGACGTAGCCGTAACCGAAACGACCGCGATCGCACAGGAAGTAGTGGTTTACGGTGCCGTTGTAACGGTTTTCGATACGACGCAATTCACCATAGCGTTCGCCTGGGCTGGTATTACAACCCACGCTGCACTGCTGGCAGATGCTTGGCGCGAACTGCATATCCCATTTACGGTTATAGCGTTCGGAGTGCGTTTTATCGGTAAATACGCCGGTCGGACAAATTTCCACCAGATTACCGGAGAATTCGCTTTCTAGCGTGCCATCTTCCGGACGACCAAAGTAGACGTTGTCGTGAGCGCCATAAACGCCGAGATCTTTGCCGTCGGCATAATCTTTGTAGTAGCGCACGCAGCGATAGCAGGCGATACAGCGGTTCATTTCATGCGAAATGAACGGACCGAGATCCTGATTCTGGTGGGTGCGCTTGGTGAAGCGATAACGACGGAAACTGTGTCCGGTCATTACCGTCATATCTTGCAGATGGCAGTTACCGCCCTCTTCACACACCGGGCAGTCGTGCGGATGGTTGGTCATCAGCCATTCCACCACGCTTTCACGAAACTCTTTGGCTTCGCCATCGTCGATGGAGATAAAGGTGCCGTCTGACGCTGGAGTCATGCAGGACATGACAAGGCGACCGCGGGTATCTTCGGCATTCTGGAATTGCTTCACCGCGCACTGGCGGCAGGCCCCTACGCTTCCCAGCGCCGGATGCCAGCAAAAATAAGGAATATCAAGGCCCAGAGAGAGACACGCCTGTAGCAGGTTGTCCGCTCCGTTCACATCATATTCTTTACCGTCTACATGGATTGTAGCCATAGTGAACATGCTTCCGTAAGGCTCGCCCTAAGACGAGCGTTAAACATCTAATTCTTTCCCCACGCCATTTCGGCGTGAGGTGAGTTCCGTGTACGGCGGCTGATTACCAGCGCGCTTTCAGCAGGTTCGGCTGAATACCGCCGATGGTGCGGGTATTGCCAAACACCTGCGGCGCAATGCCAGCTTCAAACTCTTCACGGAAATATTTAATCGCGCTCTGCAATGGCTCGACGGCGCCCGGTGCGTGGGCACAGAAGGTTTTCCCTGGACCAAGCTGGCGGCAGAGTTGCTGCAGGGTTTCGATATCACCCGGCTGACCTTTCTTCTGCTCCAGCGCACGCAGGATCTTCACGCTCCATGGCAAGCCATCGCGGCACGGCGTACACCAGCCGCAGGACTCGCGCGCAAAGAACTCTTCCAGGTTACGTACCAGCGAAACCATGTTGATTTCGTGATCGACCGCCATCGCCAGCGCCGTACCTAAACGGCTACCGGCTTTACCAATGCTGGCAAACTCCATCGGCAGATCGAGGTGCTGATCGGTGAGGAAGTCAGTTCCTGCGCCACCTGGCTGCCAGGCTTTGAATTTCAAGCCATCGCGCATGCCGCCAGCGTAATCTTCGAGGATTTCACGCGCGGTGGTACCGAACGGCAATTCCCAGACGCCAGGATTTTTCACGCGGCCGGAAAAGCCCATCATTTTGGTGCCGGTGTCTTCGCTGGTAGAGATGTTTTTGTACCAGTCAACGCCGTTAAGGAAGATGGCAGGCACGTTCGACAGCGTTTCCACGTTGTTAACGCAGGTCGGCTTACCCCATACGCCGGCACTGGCCGGGAATGGCGGCTTAGAACGTGGGTTCGCACGACGCCCTTCCAGCGAGTTGATCAGCGCGGTCTCTTCGCCGCAGATATAACGACCTGCGCCGGTGTGGACGATCAGCTCGAAATCAAAACCGGTGCCGAGAATATTCTTGCCGAGGTAGCCCGCTTCAGTAGCTTCCGCAATCGCGCGACGCAGATTGACGGCCGCTTCGATGTACTCACCACGTAAGAAGATGTAGCCACGATAAGCTTTCAGCGCGAACGCACTGATCAGCATGCCTTCTACCAACTGGTGAGGCAGTTGCTCCATAAGCAAGCGGTCTTTATACGTGCCCGGCTCCATTTCATCGGCATTACACAGCAGGTAACGGATGTTCATGGATTCGTCTTTCGGCATCAGGCTCCACTTCAGACCGGTGTTAAAGCCTGCGCCACCGCGACCTTTCAGGCCGGAGTCTTTGACCGCCGCGACGATTTCGTCCTGGCTAAAATCTTTCAGCGCTTTTTCTGCGCCGACGTAACCGTTTTTACTGCGATATTCATCGATCCAGATCGGCTGCTTGTCGTCACGAAGACGCCAGGTCAGCGGATGCGTTTCGGCAGTACGAATGATCTGTTTAATGGTCATTGATACTGCTCCAGCAAGTTGGCGATGCCTTCAGGCGTCAGATGAACGTGGGTATCTTCATCCACCATCATGGTTGGCCCTTTATCGCAGTTACCGAGGCAGCAAGTGGGCAGCAGCGTAAAGCGTCCATCCGCCGTGGTTTGGCCCGGCTTGATGTTCAGCTTCTGCTCCAGCGCATCCTGAATCCCCTGATAACCCGTGATGTGGCACACCACGCTGTCACAGTAGCGAATGACGTGACGGCCAACCGGCGTGCGGTAGATTTGGCTATAGAAAGTCGCCACACCTTCAACATCACTGGCAGGAATACCCAGAACGTCGGCGATGGCGTTAATCGCGCCATCTGGCACCCAGCCGCGCTGTTTCTGCACGATCTTCAACGCTTCGATCGAAGCGGCGCGTGCATCTTCGTAATGGTGTTTCTCGTGCTCGATAGCGTGGTGCTCGGCCTCGCTCAGCACGAAGACCTCTGTAGGGTCGATGGTGTGAATAGCAATTTTTTGATCGTGCATAATTAGCGGTCCACGTCTGACATAACAAAATCGATACTACCGAGGTAAACGATCAAGTCGGATACCAGGCTGCCGCGGATCACCGATGGGATCTGCTGCAGGTGCGGGAAGCTCGGCGTACGCACGCGGGTGCGATAGCTCATGGTGCTGCCATCGCTGGTCAGGTAGTAACTGTTGATCCCTTTGGTCGCCTCAATCATCTGGAAGGATTCGTTGGCCGGCATAATTGGGCCCCACGAAACCTGCAGGAAGTGAGTGATCAGGGTTTCAATGTGCTGCAGCGTGCGCTCTTTCGGCGGCGGCGTTGTCAGCGGATGATCCGCTTTGAACGGGCCTTCAGGCATGTTGTTCAGGCACTGTTCCAGAATGCGCAGTGACTGCCACATCTCTTCCATTTTCAGCTGCACGCGGGTGTACGCATCACTGATGCCAGCGCCAACCGGAATCTCGAAATCGAAGTTTTCGTAGCCTGAATACGGGCGCCATTTACGCACGTCAAAATCTAAACCGGTGGCACGCAAACCAGCGCCGGTGGTGCCCCACGCCAGTGCTTCATCCATGTTATACGCCGCAACGCCTTGCGAACGGCCCATCAACACGGTATTGCGCAGTGCGGCTTTGTCATACTCTTTCAGACGCTTCGGCATCCAGTCGAGGAAGTCGCGCAGCAGACGTTCCCAGCCTTTCGGCAGGTCATGCGCTACGCCGCCGATGCGGAACCACGCCGGGTGCATACGGAAACCGGTAATCGCTTCCACCACGTCATAGATTTTCTGACGGTCGGTAAAGGCGAAGAACACCGGCGTCATCGCACCGACGTCCTGAATAAAGGTAGAGATATAGAGCAGATGGCTGTTGATGCGGAACAGCTCGGACAGCATCACACGGATCACATTGACGCGATCCGGCACGGTGATGCCAGCCAGTTTTTCCACCGCCAGCACGTACGGCATTTCATTTACGCAGCCGCCGAGGTACTCGATACGGTCGGTGTACGGAATGTAGCTGTGCCAGGATTGGCGCTCGCCCATCTTCTCAGCACCACGATGGTGGTAGCCGACATCGGGAACGCAATCGACGATCTCTTCACCATCCAACTGCAGAATGATACGAAACGCACCGTGCGCAGAGGGATGGTTTGGACCGAGGTTGAGGAACATGAAGTCCTCATTGGTAGTGCTGCGCTTCATGCCCCAATCTTCAGGCTTGAAGGTCAGCGCCTCCATCTCCAGATCTTCTTTCTGCTTGGTCAGCTCGAAGGGATCGAACTCGGTGGCGCGCGCCGGATAATCTTTACGCAGCGGATGTCCTTCCCACGTCTGCGGCATCATGATGCGCGTCAGGTGCGGGTGACCATTGAAAGTGATGCCAAACATCTCCCAGGTTTCGCGCTCATACCAGTTGGCGTTGGCGAAAATTTTGGTGATGGTTGGCACATTCAGATCGTTTTCAGATAAAGCGACCTTGAGCATGATGTCGCGGTTGCGTTCAATTGAAAGCAGATGATAGAAAACGGAAAAATCCGCGGCGGGCAAACCGGCGCGGTTAGTGCGTAAGCGCTCATCAAAACCGTGCAAGTCATAAAGCATGACATAAGGCTTTGGCAGCTTGCGCAGGAATTCAACGATTTCTAATAGCTGTTCACGCTTTACCCAGACAACCGGAATCCCGGTGCGGGTAGCCTGAACGGTAAAGGCATCCGGCCCAAAACGGTTACGCAGCTCGCCGACCACTGGGTCATCCAGGTGATCGCGGGTTTGCCATGAAGGCTGTGCGAGATCTTGCGTGGTTAAATCAGTCATACGTTACTCACCATTCCGGCCTGTAATCAGGCGCTCAAAAGAAGGCGTCAGGATGGCGGCGCACATTAAATTGTGATGTTCTGCTGTGGCCGTGGCTCCATCCGTGTACGGGAAGCTTAAACTTCGTCTGGCGATCTCAGGTTGGTGACGGCAATACGCTCGCCACGCTTTCTTTCACGCTCTGGCTGCATGTTGGCGCGATAAACACCCTGGTCACCCACCACCCACGACAGTGGACGGCGCTCTTTGCCAATCGACTCACGCAGCAGCAGCAACGCCTGCATATACGCTTCTGGACGCGGCGGGCAGCCAGGAATGTAAACGTCAACCGGCAGGAATTTATCCACGCCCTGCACCACCGAGTAGATGTCGTACATGCCACCCGAGTTAGCGCAAGCGCCCATGGAAATCACCCATTTCGGCTCCAGCATTTGGTCATATAAACGCTGAATAACCGGCGCCATTTTGGTAAATGGCGTACCGGCGATCACCATGAAGTCAGCCTGACGTGGCGAGGCGCGCATTACTTCGGCACCAAAACGTGCCACGTCATGCACTGCGGTGAAGGATGTGGTCATTTCCACGTAGCAACAGGAAAGGCCGAAGTTATACGGCCAGAGAGAGTTTTTACGCCCCCAGTTCACCATGTCATGCAGGGCATGCTCGAGCTTGCCCATGTAGACGCTGCGGTGAACGTGTTGTTCCAGCGGATCGGTAACCGTTTCCTGTTTCTGCAGAGGATAACGATCGTTATCGCCGCCCCCGTTCGGGTCTACGCGTGTCAGCGTGTAGTCCATCTTATTGCCTCGCTTTTACTGCTTATGAGGGTTGGTGTGGCTGTGACTGACCGGGACAGATTTGACCACTACGCGACGACGCGCAGGAGCCCAATCCAGCGCACCGATGCGCACCAGATAAACCAGGCCTGCCAAGAGCACCAAAATGAAAATTGCGGCTTCGACAAAGCCGACCCAACCGCTTTCGCGAATGGACGTCGACCATGCGTATAAATAGAGGGCTTCGACGTCGAATATGACGAAGAACATCGCAACCAGATAGAATTTTGCAGAGAGGCGAATATGAGTGTCACCGACCGACTCAATACCCGATTCGAACGGGGTGTCCTTGTGTCGCGCACGCGCACGACCACCTAACAACCAGCCACCGGTCAACATAAAGGCACACAGGCCGAATGCGATAACGATAAAAACAATAAATGCCCAGTGATGAGCGATCACTTCTGTAGTTGTCGACATACTCTTTGCTTACTCATCAAAAGTGGTGATGGCATCCTGCTCTGTTGCAGCAAACACACCACATCGATTCAAGGGAAGGATAAAAAACCTTATAAATTTTGCTGTCATTAGCAATAAAGCAGCAATTTTATAGGGGTTTTTACTCCTTTCTATAACCTTTTGTCAACTTTGACAAAAGTATCCAAACATTATTTTACAGCTGCATCATATTATTAACATTCAACCCTCGAAGCGCCAGCTAAATCGCTTCAGTTTGTGAGGTTAATTTTAGTGTAGCGGGTATTCACATGCGTGGATCGTGCATTTAACAATCATATTTTGACAGGTCTCGCCCGAGATTCCCCCCCCTTATCAGGGGTATTTTTTTGATCTAAAGCACATAACTGGGTTTTATGCTGCAAAAAACAGCGGAGTGGACGAAAAAATGCCCTGGTAAAATTGGCACGAATTGATAAAACCATTCCAAAATGGATAAAAATGGAACGCGTTTCATTTTTAAGAATGAGATTGAAATAAAGTCGAGGGAATTACATTTAAAGTGGCAAGTAAAATGGAATAAAAAAAGCCTTAGCCGGTAATTACCACGCTAAGGCCCATTTTTATACGTTTTAACAATTAACCGGTATTCCATTTGCGAGGAATTACCAGCAACTGTAACCCCTACTCTTCGTCATCCAGCAGCAAAGTACCGTCTGGATTAGCGCTCAGATTGTAAGGATCATTGGTAGACTGCATGGCATTGAAGATGGCCAACGCCAGTTCGTTATCGCTGTCTGGATTACGGCACAGCAGATATTGGGTATCCGGCAGCACTGGCAAACCTTCTGCAGCGCCCATCACCCGCAATTCTGGGCTCATCATCTCGACTGGACGCGCTGTCACACCCAAGCCCGCTTTAACCGCCGCACGAACGGCAGCCAGCGTAGAAGCAACATACGAGATGCGCCACGGAATGCCAGCTTCGTTGAGGTGATCAATCGCCATATCGCGATACGGGCTTGGCTCATCCAGCAGGACCAAAGGAATGGCTTCCCCGCGCTGGAAGATATAATCTGCCGCGCAGTACCACAACGTTGGCGAAGTACGCAGTACCTGATGAGTAAAGTTTCCTGGGCTGGACGTCGTCACAACCAGATCGACTTCACCTTGATTAAGCATTTCCATCATGAACGGGTTGCGCTTAACACGCACATCAATGGCCAGCTTCGGATAGACCGACGTTACGCGGTTAAGCAGGAACGGCAGAATGGTATCTGAGGTATCATCTGAAGCGCCAATGGTCAGAACGCCCTGGATGTTGCTGTACATTAAAGAGGTGCAAGCTTCGTCATTAAAACGAAGGATTTTCCTGGCGTAACCCAGCAGTTGAATGCCATGCTCCGTCAGCAATTTATTACGTCCATGTCTGGCAAACAGCTCTTTACCTACCAATTGTTCCAGACGTTGCATCTGCTGGCTCACTGCTGACTGCGTTCTGCACACGGCGGCAGCGGCTGCTGCAAAAGTGTTCAGATCGGCAACGGCAACAAATGTACGCAGCAGATCGAGGTCGAGATTCAGTATCGGACGATTTGCATTAGTCATGTTTTTTCTTCACTTATAAGATTTTTTAAAACTACTACCCTGGTGTATTACCCGACTTATCAAAGAGATAAGAGGCAATGGTGCTTAATGACAGCCCTGTGTGGAGCTGCCATGAAAAAATTTTGTCAGGCGGATGCCGACGATCGCACCACTCTGAGATCAGAGCAGCGTCGTCATTATAGACAGCAGAACTTCTGGGCCGAAAACGTATGTCGTACAGGTGCTGGAAGCTGCGTAGTTGTCTATGTATCCCGCGTAAAGTCCCTGCGGGTTAAAAAGAAATAACATCATGTTATGTAGATGCGAAGCGATAAAGTGCATCAAATAATAAATTATACTTAATCATTTTTACGTTATAAATGGAAATGTTTTTGTTCAAAACATCGCAATTTTTGACCAAAAGCCTTTCCGCACAGATCCTGCCATAACGCTGCTCTTTTTTTAAGCCCCCCAGGTTCTGAATCTTCAGCACCAGCGTTAAAGTGACAGTGCAAATGCTATTTTAAGACTGTTTTACACGATATTAGGTCCGTTACTGACGCTTAATCTCGCCCTTGATAAGTGAATAAGAATGCACTTCATTTTAAGACGCCAGCCAGAGCTTAATCATTGCCAGACATTTTTTCGCCATCTAACAAGAATCACTTAACTATTTCGTTAGGTCGCTATTCTTTTTTTGCGCCAATAGTGACTGAAAAATTTCTGAATAGTCTTCTGTGGCGATGGAAGAAGGCATTTACACGTCAACTCCACCTTCCCAGTTTTTAATCTCACTTTTTTTCGCATTAGTGGATTAATGAACCAGATTAATCGATTTTCAATGACTTTTACGCCATATGGCGAGAGAAAAAATGGCAAACGCGCCAAAACCAAGCGCTACCCTTCTTTTGTTAAGGTGAGAAGAGTAAATTGGGCAAGTTTGATTTTTGGTGGCAGGTTAAAGGACTCTGCCCGTAAAGGCGGTAAAAATGAATTTTCAAATTGATAAATCCGGCAAGCTGGAAAATGTCTGTTATGACATCCGTGGGCCGGTACTGAAAGAAGCTAAACGTCTCGAAGAAGAAGGCAACAAAGTTCTCAAGCTGAACATCGGCAACCCTGCCCCATTCGGTTTTGAAGCACCTGATGAAATCCTGGTGGATGTCATTCGCAATCTGCCGAGCTCGCAAGGTTATTGCGACTCGAAAGGGCTGTATTCAGCGCGTAAAGCGATCATGCAGCATTACCAGGCGCGTGACATGCGCGATGTCACCGTCGAAGACATCTATATTGGTAACGGCGTATCTGAACTGATTGTGCAAGCGATGCAGGCATTGCTCAACAGCGGCGATGAAATGCTGGTGCCTGCGCCGGATTATCCGCTGTGGACCGCTGCGGTTTCGCTGTCGAGCGGCAAAGCAGTGCATTATCTGTGTGATGAATCAGCGGGTTGGTTCCCTGACCTGGATGACATTCGTAGCAAGATCACCCCGCGTACGCGTGGCATTGTCATTATTAACCCGAATAACCCGACCGGCGCGGTTTACAGCAAAGAGTTGTTACTTGAGATTGTTGAAATTGCGCGCCAGCACAATCTGATTATTTTCGCCGATGAAATCTACGACAAGATTCTTTACGACGAAGCACAACATCATTCAATTGCTGCGCTGGCTCCCGATCTGCTGACCGTGACCTTTAACGGCTTGTCGAAAACCTATCGCGTGGCGGGCTTCCGTCAGGGCTGGATGGTTTTGAACGGTCCGAAGAAACATGCAAAAGGTTACATTGAAGGGCTGGAGATGCTGGCATCGATGCGCCTGTGTGCCAACGTTCCGGCACAACATGCAATTCAGACCGCACTGGGTGGATATCAAAGTATTAGCGAATTTATCGCGCCTGGCGGGCGTTTGTATGAACAACGCCAGCGTGCGTGGGAATTAATTAATGATATTCCTGGCGTCAGTTGTGTGAAGCCGCAAGGTGCGCTGTACATGTTCCCGCGTATTGATGCCAAGAAATTCAACATCTTTGACGATCAGAAGATGGTGCTGGATTTCCTGCTGCAAGAGAAAGTGCTGTTGGTTCAGGGCACCGCGTTCAACTGGCCGTGGCCAGATCACGTGCGCATTGTTACGCTGCCGCGCGTGGACGATTTGGAAATGGCCGTCAGCAAGTTTGGTCGTTTCTTACAAGGGTATCGCCAGTAAATTGTGACGCGTATACTGTTCGCATTTCGGGGAAAAAATATCTTTCCCGCCGTGCGAACAGGAACCGTCCATGACTCGTAGCCATTTTTTCGCCCACCTTTCCCGTCTCAAACTGATCAATCGCTGGCCATTGATGCGTAATGTGCGCACTGAAAACGTCTCCGAGCATAGCTTGCAGGTGGCGATGGTTGCTCACGCGCTCGCCATCATCAAAAACAAAAAATTTAACGGCAACCTCAATGCCGAGCGCATTGCCATGCTGGCGCTCTATCACGATGCCAGCGAAGTGCTGACCGGGGATTTACCGACGCCGGTGAAGTACTACAACGCGCAGATTGCGCACGAATACAAAAAGATCGAGAAAATTGCTCAGCAGAAGCTCATCGATATGCTGCCGCCTGAACTGCAGGACGCTTATCGCCCGCTGATTGATGAACACTTGCATACCGAAAGTGAGCAATCCGTGGTGAAGCAAGCGGATGCACTTTGCGCCTACGTGAAGTGTCTGGAAGAGTTGTCGGCAGGTAATAACGAGTTTCTGCTGGCCAAAGCACGCCTGGAAAAAACCCTCACGCAGCGCCGTTCACCGGAAATGGATTATTTTGTTGAGGTGTTTATTCCCAGCTTTAGCCTGTCGCTGGATGAAATATCACAAGACACGCCGCTGTAAAAAAAACGGGCCGCATCGGCCCGTTACTTTATGCGACGATAGAAAGTGTAAACTCGCCGCTATCTTCTTTGATGACGTTTACCGGTTCAAGCGTTGCGACGCGGAAGGTAACTTCATTGATGCGCGGTGCATCTGCTGGCGCATTCATGGCGATCACCGCACTGCCCGCATCCAAACCAGAAATAATGCCCGCCGGCGCATCCTCAACTACCACGCAATGCGTCGCTGAAAGCCCCAAACGCTCAGCACCCAGCAGGTAAGGTTCGGGATTAGGCTTACCGTGCTTGATATTCTCAGCGGTAATAAACACTTTTGGCATCGGTAAATTTGCAGCTTTATGGCGCGCGTGGGCGACTGGAATCGAACCCGAGGTCACAATCGCCCACGGGATCTGCAACTCATTCAACGTTGACAGTAACGCTAACGCGCCCGGAATCGCCTGTACGCCTTGCGTGTCTTCCGCTTCGAGACGTTCAAGCCAGAGAAATTCCGCCTGAATCGCCTCTTCAGATTGCCCTGCCATGAAATGGCGCAACGAATTGATGGCAGGCTTCCCGTGTATATAGCTCAGGACCTCTTCCGCCGACAAACCATGGCGCTCGCCCCACAGTGACCATGCGCGAATCACTGCAGGCAATGAATCCACCAGCGTACCGTCTAAATCAAACAGAAAACCCCTGTACTTCACGCGTCGCTCCTTATTCAGGCATTGATAATCTGCGCGATCTCATTCGCGCTGAGATGATATTGACGCGGACAAGTGTGCCACACCGTTAACATGCGTTGGTATTTTTCCCACATCGGCGTTTGAGCATTGAAGCCGTGGGTGCCGGAATCAAAGTGGGTATAGCGTCCTTCAACATTCACCATAAAGCGCACGTAGCCGAGATAACGCGCTTCGGTGGCCGCATCAAAACCAAGAAACGCCAGGCGACGCTCGTCAATCGCGCTGCCATCTTTGAGGTTCGACCAGGAAACATGCAGCGCATGGTGCATTTCCATAATATCGATCAGCAGGCGACAGGTCGCTTCCGTTAGCTCGCCGAACTCTTTATCGAGCTCGCGTAACTGCAAGCCATAGCCGCGTTCAATAATGGTTTGATAACGACGATAACGCTCAGCGTTATCAGGCTCCAGCATGGCCATCATTTTGTATTGATTGGAGAGGATCAGTCGTTGTGCGTGGGTCATTTCCATGGTTTGCTCCCGGGCCAGCAGGCCGCTTAAGATTTAAACAATGAAGAAATGATTACACAAGGAGAGTGATGCGTGTATGTCCGCACCACTTTTCTTTGATTTGAACCGGGATTTGGCTCAAATTCTCCGGCAGGTAAAAGCGTCAGCAGATCAAAGATCGTCAAGGAAAGTGCGATCAAGCTGCTTAAAGGCACGTTTCAACACTTCGGCGAGTGACTGATATGTCGGCTTACCATCAACCGGTGCAATCGCCTGCCCCGCTTCTTCCAGTTTGGTGCGCACTTCATGAAACCACTGCAGCAACGTCGGCGGCAACGGCGTCACAGAACGTTTCCCCAACCACCACAATCCTTGCATCGGCAGGCTGCAGGCAAACAGCGCAGTCGCAATCGCAGGGCCGAGTTGTCCACCCATCGCGATTTGCCACGTAAGAGTGAAAATCGCCAGCGGCGGCATAAAACGAATGGCAAAGCGGGTTGCATTGACCACGCGATTTTCAGGAAACACCGGCGCCAGGCGCTTGTCTGTAGGCCAGGTCTTCATGTATCGCTGTCCGCGCTGGAACAAGCCGAACCAGCCGGGATTGTCTGTCTCATTCGCCATGATAGACCTCAACTAAATCTGCAATATTTAAAATAAACCGATAACTACACAACTTTACGTGACATCCTTCAAAAGTTTTTGTCTTTGCGGGTGACAGTGAGTATTCTGACGCCGTTTCAGTAACATTACCGGAAGCTTTAGCTCAATAAAAGAGCGGCCAGAGCCATGTTTCGCTAAGTGCTTATCAAAAATAAGCGTAAAATCACCAAAATTTTTTGCATGTCAGTGAAATTTTGACTAGCACATGATGTTTATCATTAACCTACCAGCTTTCATGGGCTACGCTGTTAGTCTGATTGCGTTTTTTTTAGCCACTATTTAACAAAATAGGTACTTCCATGTCGACGAAGTTAGTTCTGGTTCTGAACTGCGGCAGTTCTTCACTTAAGTTTGCCATCCTTAACCCTGTTACCGGCGACGAATATCTGTCCGGTCTGGCTGAATGCTTCCACTTACCGGAAGCACGCATTAAGTGGAAACTGGACGGCAGCAAACAAGAAGCTCAGCTTGGCGCGGGTGCGGCACACAGCGAAGCACTGAACTTCATGGTTAAAACTATTCTGGCACAAAAACCAGAGCTTTCGGCACAAATCGCTGCAATCGGCCATCGTATTGTTCACGGCGGCGAGCAGCTGACCAAATCGGTCATCATCGACGAATCTGTTATTCAGGGCATCAAAGACGCCTCTTCTTTTGCGCCACTGCATAACCCTGCGCATCTAATCGGTATAGATGAAGCGCTGAAAAACTTCCCGCATCTTTCCGATAAAAATGTGGCGGTTTTCGACACCGCATTCCATCAGACAATGCCGGAAGAGTCCTATCTCTATGCTCTGCCGTATAAATTGTATAAAGAGCACGGCGTTCGTCGCTACGGCGCACACGGCACCAGCCACTACTATGTGACGCAGGAAGCCGCGAAAATGCTGAACAAACCGGTTAGCGAACTGAACATCATCACTTGCCACCTCGGCAATGGCGGTTCTGTTTCTGCTATTCGCAACGGCCAGTGTGTTGATACCTCAATGGGCCTGACACCACTGGAAGGTTTGGTGATGGGCACCCGCAGCGGTGACATTGATCCGGCCATTATCTTCTTCCTGCATGATTCCCTGGGCATGAGCGTTGATTCCATCAACAAGTTGCTGACCAAAGAGTCTGGTCTGCTGGGTCTGACCGAAGTCACCAGCGACTGCCGCTATGTGGAAGACAACTACGCCACCAAAGAAGATGCCAAGCGTGCGATGGATGTGTTCTGCCACCGTCTGGCGAAGTACATCGGCAGCTACACCGCGCTGATGGAAGGCCGTCTGGACGCCGTGGTCTTCACCGGTGGCATCGGTGAAAACGCTGCGATGGTACGCGAGCTGGCGCTGCAGAAACTGGGCCTACTCGGCTTCGAAGTCGATCACGAGCGCAACCTGGCGGCACGCTTCGGCAAATCTGGCTTCATCAACAAAGAAGGCACGCGCCCGGCCGTGGTGATCCCAACCAACGAAGAGTTGGTGATTGCTCAAGACGCCGCGCGTCTCACCGCTTAAAAACACTTCTCTCCGTCAGCTTAGGCTGACGGAGTTGTTTTAGACAGTCTGCAACACCTGAGAGGTTTCTATCGTGTCACGTACAATTATGCTCATTCCTACCGGCACCAGCGTCGGTCTGACCAGCGTCAGCCTCGGCGTGATCCGTGCCATGGAGCGCAAAGGCGTGCGCCTGAGCGTATTCAAGCCCATTGCCCAGCCACGTGCGGGCGGCGATGCGCCAGACCAAACCACCAGCATTATCCGTAAAAGCTCCGCGATTCCTGCCGCTGAACCGCTGCAGATGTCACGCGTTGAGTCGCTGCTCGGTTCTAACCAGCAAGACGTGCTGATGGAAGAGATCATTGCCAACTACCACGCGAACGCCAAAGACGCGGAAGTGGTGCTGGTAGAAGGCCTGGTTCCTACGCGTAAACATCAGTTCGCCTCTGCGCTGAACTATGAAATCGCCAAAACCCTGAATGCAGAAATCGTCTTCGTGATGTCGCTGGGCAACGATTCTCCGGCGCAGCTGAAAGAGCGTATCGAGCTGACGCAAAGCAGCTTTGGCGGCAGCAAGAACAAAAACATCACTGGCGTGATCATCAACAAACTGAATGCGCCGGTGGATGAGCAAGGTCGTACGCGCCCGGATCTGTCAGAGATTTTCGATGATTCCACCAAAGCCAGCATCGCCAACATCGATCCCAAGCAGCTGTTTGCCAACAGCCCGCTGCCGGTGCTGGGTTGTGTGCCGTGGAGCTTTGACCTGATTGCTACTCGCGCCATCGATATGTGCCGTCACCTGAACGCCGATATCATCAACGAAGGTGAAATCCAGACGCGCCGCGTGAAATCCGTGACCTTCTGTGCACGTAGCATTCCGCACATGCTGGAGCACTTCCGTCCGGGTTCACTGCTGGTGACTTCCGCAGATCGTCCTGATGTGCTGGTTGCTGCCTGTTTGGCCGCGATGAATGGCGTTGAAATCGGTGCGGTGCTGTTGACCGGTGGATATCAGATTGAAGCGCCAATCGCACGCCTGTGCGAACGTGCGTTCCAGACCGGCCTGCCAGTATTTATGGTGAAAACCAACACCTGGCAGACGTCACTCAGCCTGCAGAGCTTCAACCTTGAAGTGCCGACTGACGATACGCAACGCATCGAAAAAGTGCAGGAGTACGTGGCCAGCTTCATCAATGAAGATTGGGTGGAATCACTGACCGCAACGTCAGAACGCAGCCGTCGCCTGTCTCCACCAGCATTCCGCTACCAGCTCACCGAGTTGGCGCGTAAAGCCGGCAAACGCATTGTGCTGCCAGAAGGCGACGAGCCACGTACCGTCAAAGCGGCAGCGATTTGCGCCGAACGCGGCATCGCTACCTGTGTGCTGCTCGGCAATCCGGAAGAGATTCAGCGTGTTGCGGCGGCGCAAGGTGTTGAACTCGGCAAAGGCATCGTGATCGTGGATCCAGAAGTGGTACGCGAAAACTATGTGCCGCGTCTGGTTGAGCTGCGTAAGAGCAAAGGCATGACCGAAGTGGTGGCGCAGGAGCAGTTGGAAGACAACGTGGTGCTCGGCACCATGATGCTGGAAAGCGGCGAAGTTGATGGTCTGGTATCCGGCGCGGTTCACACCACGGCGAACACCATTCGTCCACCGCTGCAGCTGATCAAAACCGCGCCAAACAGCTCGCTGGTGTCGTCGGTGTTCTTCATGCTGCTGCCGGAGCAGGTGCTGGTGTATGGCGACTGCGCCATCAACCCGGATCCCAATCCAGAACAGCTGGCAGAAATCGCGATTCAGTCTGCCGATTCAGCCAAAGCCTTCGGTATCGATCCACGCGTCGCGATGATCTCCTACTCAACCGGTAACTCCGGTGCCGGTAGCGACGTTGAGAAAGTGCGTGAAGCCACGCGCATCGCGCAGGAAAAACGTCCGGACCTGGTGATCGATGGTCCGCTGCAGTATGACGCCGCGATTATGGAAGACGTCGCCAAATCCAAAGCGCCAAACTCTGCGGTTGCCGGTCGCGCTACCGTGTTCATCTTCCCGGATCTGAACACCGGTAACACCACTTACAAAGCGGTACAGCGCTCTGCTGATCTGATCTCCATCGGGCCGATGCTGCAAGGCATGCGTAAGCCGGTGAACGATCTGTCACGCGGCGCACTGGTGGATGACATCGTCTACACCATCGCATTGACGGCGATTCAATCCCAGCAGGCCGAAGGCTAATCCCTTCCCCGCCCGGCAAAAAAGCATGCACTTCGGTGCGTGCTTTTTTTTGCCCCGCACTTCACTGGCATAAACCCTGCGCTGCGCTAACACTGATTGAAGTCTGCCGCTAATTGCGAGGTTAATAATGAGCAACAGTGATGTGCACAGCCGTCGTTTACAAGCCACGCCGCGCGGCGTAGGCGTGATGTGTGATTTCTATGCGGTGAAAGCCGAGAATGCCACGGTGTGGGATCAGCATGGCCGCGAATACACCGATTTTGCCGCAGGCATCGCGGTGCTTAACACCGGGCATCGTCACCCGAAAGTGATGGCGGCGGTGCAACAGCAGCTTGAATGTTTTACCCACACCGCATTTCAAATCATTCCTTATGAGAACTACATTCACCTCGCTGAGCGGCTTAATGCGTTAGTGCCGATTAATGGCGCGGTGAAAACCACCTTTTTCTCAACCGGTGCAGAAGCGGTCGAAAACGCGGTGAAAATTGCGCGCGCGGCCACCGTTCGTCCCGGCATCATCGCCTTCAGCGGCGCGTTTCACGGCCGCACCAATATGACAATGTCGCTAACCGGTAAAGTGGTGCCGTATAAAACCGGCTTCGGCCCCTTCGCCAGCCCGGTATTTCACGCGCGCTATCCCAACGCGCTGCACAACGTCACAGTTAGTGATGCGATCGATAGCCTGGAAGCGATTTTCCGCAGCGATATCAGCCCGCAGCAGGTGGCGGCCATTATCTTTGAACCGGTGCAGGGTGAAGGCGGTTTCTACAGTGCGCCGCCAGAGTTTGTCGTTGCGCTGCGTGAGTTATGCGATCGTCACGGAATTCTGTTGATCGCCGATGAGATTCAGAGCGGTTTTGCGCGCACCGGCAAGCTGTTCGCCAGCGACTATTACACCGTGCAGCCCGATCTTGTTACCATGGCGAAAAGTCTGGCCGGCGGCTTCCCGCTCTCGGCGGTGTCGGGACGCGCGGAAGTCATGGACGCGCCTGAGCCTGGCGGCCTGGGCGGAACCTATGCTGGCAGTCCACCGGCGATTGCGGCGGCGCTGGCGGTGTTAGAGATCATCGAAGAGGAAGCACTGTGCCGCCGCGCCAATCAATTAGGCAGCCGATTAAAACAGGTGTTACAGCGTGCGGATTGTAAAGCGCTGGCGGAGATACGCGGATACGGCTCGATGATAGCGGCGGAATTCAATGATGCGGCGGGTAAGCCGTCGGCGGAGATTGCCAGAGCTATTCAGCAGCAGGCGCTGGAGCAAGGTTTGATTCTGCTAACCTGCGGCGTGTACGGCAACGTGATTCGCTTCCTCTATCCGCTGACCATTCCGGATGCGCAGTTCGAGGATGCTTTGACGCTGTTGACGGGCATTCTGCGGGAACATTAAATCAGGTCGCCATAAATGGCGACCTTACGGCATGATTATGCTTCGCTGCTCTGCTTACGGCGCGCAGCATCGCTGTTACGGCTCAGCCACAATGACAACGCCTTAAGCGAATCATCGGTGAACTCGTCACAGCGCGCGGTGATCTCTTCCGGCGTCATCCAGAAGATCTCGTCTACTTCCTCTTCCTGCATAGCAAACGGACCATGGGAAACGCAGCTGAACAGCCCGCCCCATACGCGGCAATGCTGATCTTCAAAGTAGAACTGTCCATGCTCGGCGAACGGAACGGCCGCAATACCCAACTCCTCTTCCGCTTCACGACGCGCCGATTCCAGCAGGTCTTCCCCGCTCTGCACCACGCCACCGGCAGTGGCATCCAGCATACCCGGCATGAAGTCTTTGATTTCAGTGCGACGCTGCACCAGAATTTTGCCCATGCCATCGTGCACCACAATATAGGTCGCACGATGACGCAGACACTGCGCACGCATCTGCGCACGGCTGGCCTGCGCAATGACTTCGTTCTCTTCGTTAACGATATCAACCCACTCGATACCGTCACCTGCCGTTTGATCCACCATCCGTAACCCTTTTCTGTTTTCGGCGTGCCCAGCACGCGCCTGTTTGCCATGCTTTATTAGAATAGGCGGTAAGGTAAAGCGTTCTTTTCGCCATCGCAAGGCGCATCGTGCTCAGCGTGTTTTACCGGATTCCGCTAACCAAAGTTGCACCGAAGCACGCTGCCACTGGAACTCAGCATAGTGTTGCAGCTTCACCGGCAGCGCATCGCCGTGCAGCGCCAGACGATTAATCATCACGGCTAAATCGGTATCCGCAATCGACCATTCGCCAAACAGATTTTGCTGTCCGTCAGGCAAAAGGCGCTGCACCGCAGCAATGAGTTTATTAGCGGCTTGCTCACCCGCTGGCGTAAGCGGCGCAAAACGTTCGCCGGCGAACAGCACTTCGGTGGGACGCTCGGAGCGCAGCGCCATCAAATCGCTGCGCAGCCACGCCTGCACTTCGCGCGCATGCGCGCGTTTCTCGCGATCGCGCGGATAAAGGCGCTCGAACTCTGGCGCCGGAAAGCGCTCTTCCAGATACTCGGCAATCGCTGAAGATTCCGTCAACAGCACATCATCGATTTGCAGCGTAGGCACGCGGCAGGTCAGCGACAGCGCGCGGTATTCCTCATCCCACTGCGCATTCTGCGATAAATCGACGCGCTTCAGGGTGAAGGGAATGCCCTTCTCGGTTAGCGCAACATAAACCGACATGGCGTAAGGACTGAAAAAGCAGGAATCTGACCACAAGGTAATGGTTGGATAATTCATTGGCTGCCTCAGGAAAGCGTCAGGTGTGCATCATGTTTACCGATTTTTATTTGTTAAGGCAATGGTGCGCTGGTCGGATCTTTAGCTGCTAAGACCAGCGCTGACTTTTCCTTTTTCTTCATAAGCGTAAGCCGAGTCACGCCGCGCGCACGCTTCTCTTCTATGCTCAATCTGAGCAGATAAAAAATGACAAGGAGGCTCAACATGCATTTACTGATCACCGGCGGCACCGGCCTGATTGGCCGCCACCTGATTCCGCGTCTGTTGCAGCTTGGCCATCAGGTGAGCGTTGTTACGCGCGATGTGGCCGCCGCACGCGAAAAACTCGATGCCAGCGTAGCGCTGTGGTCCGGCATTAATCAGCAAACTGATTTAAATGGCATTGATGGTGTTATCAATCTCGCGGGCGAACCGATCGCCGATAAACGCTGGACCGAACAGCAGAAGCAGCGGCTATGCGAAAGCCGCTGGCAAATTACCGAGCAGCTGGTTTCGCTGATTCACGCCAGCAGCAATCCCCCGCAATTTTTGATTTCCGGTTCGGCTACCGGTTTTTATGGCGATACCGGCGATCTGGTGCTGACCGAAGAGGATCCGGGGCACGACGAGTTTACCCATGCGCTGTGCGCCCGTTGGGAGCAATTGGCGCTCACTGCGCAGAGCGATCGCACCCGCGTCTGCCTAATGCGAACTGGCGTGGTGCTGGCGAAAGAAGGGGGCGCGTTATCGAAGATGAAGCTGCCGTTTAAGCTTGGCGTCGGCGGCCCGATTGGCAGCGGCAAACAGTATCTGCCGTGGATTCACATCGACGATTTGGTTAACGCGATACTGTGGTTGATCGATCATGCTGAACTGCGCGGCCCCTTCAACATGGTTGCGCCCTATGCGGTGCGCAATGAGCAGTTCGCCGCCACGCTCGGCCATGTGATGCATCGTCCGGCCTTTATGCGCACGCCAGCCAGCGCCATCAAGCTGATGATGGGCGAATCGGCGGTGCTGGTGCTCGGCGGACAACATGTGTTGCCGAAGCGCTTAGAAGAGTCTGGCTTTGGTTTTCGCTGGTACGACCTGGAGGAAGCATTGCGGGATGTCGTGTAGGGGCGCCATTAATGGCGCCCTGGTTAAACTAACTCCGCTGCTGCACAACACGTGATTTCAACGCAGCCGGTTCGCGCGTATGTCCCGGCTGCGGCACACGAATAATAAATGTCAGCACACCAGCAAACACATACAGCGCGGTATACGCCCACACCACGCCAACGATATCGAAAAACGGCAACATCACCGAGGCGATCGCAGGCGCAACAAAGTTACTCAGTCCAGCCGACAGATTGTAAATCGATACCGCAGCACCTTTATGATGCGGCTCCAGCGTTGGAAACACCGCAGTCATCGGCACAAAGGCGGCAACAAAAATCCCTAACATCACCGCCGGGATTAACGCCACCCAGAAGTTATGTCCGGCATAAAGCGGCAAGTAGTAAAACGCCAGACTGGAGATCGCCATACCGAGGCAGCCAAACCAGCGCACCTGACGGATCCAACCCAGTTTCTCGCCGGTAATGCCCCAGAAGATGTTGGTAAAAATGGTGACGAAGAAGAATACCGCCCAGATTTGCAGCCACTCGGAAATGGTAAAACCAAGGCGATCGACGAACAGCAGCGGCATGATAATAGCGAAACCAAATAACGACAGCGTGTTAATGATGCGAATCAGGCAGGCATAAAACACGTGCTGGTTGGTAAACAGAATGGTTACCGCGCGCGACATTTCGGTCATTTTGTCACGCATCGGCAAATTGACGCGTGAACGGTCAACCGGCACATGACGCAAGCTGAAGTAAGCCAGCACGCCACCGCACGCTACCCAAATGATCGCCAGCCACAGCGTACCGGTTTCGCCCAGCATCGGGATGGTCAGACTCGGCAAATAGCTGCCGACCACACCGATGCCGACTGAATACATCGCCCAGAACCAACCGGTGGCGGCCGCCAGTTTTTCACGCGGCAGCACCTGCACCAGCATCATCATGAATGAGTAGATAAATAGCGGATACGCCAGGCCGCGAATGCCGTAGAACAGCACCATCAACGGATAGTTACGCATGCCAAGGCCGAGTGACATAAACAGCGTGTGCATCACAATCCACAGCACGAAGCCAATCATCATGGCACGCTGGGGCGTAATCAGTTCCGCCACCACGCCCGATGCCCAGGCTGCCAATGCTGCCGCCAATCCGTAGAAGGTAAACACTACCGCCGACTGCGCCGGCGTGAAGCCCATATCGGTGATATGGCGCGACAGGAACGCCATTTCAAAGCCGTCACCCGCCATAAAAATAGCGATGGCGAGGAAGCCCCAGAACATCTTTTTCGGTAAGCCAAACCAGTAATCATTCGATTGCATCTCATTCATCCTCTGTCTGGAGTTATTCAGGTAGCAAGGCTCGCGCCTGCTGCTGTTGGGCATAAAGCGTGCGGAACAGCTGCAATCGCTGCTGCAGCACCTTGCCGCGAACAGCATCTGGTAGATACCGCGCCTGCACTGGCGGTTTGAGGCAAACGTCGCTCTCCACACCACCATCCGCCAGCCACGCCAGACGCGCAGCCCCCAAAGCGCCCGATGCGCTGGCGGGATGCGTGACGATCGGCAGTTGCAGCACATCGGCGATCAACTGTGCCCACAGCGTGCTGCGCGCCCCGCCGCCGGTCAGGCTGCACTGCTGAATCTGGCGCTGCGCATCACCGAGCACCGCGAAACCGTCGGCCAGACCAAATGCCACGCCTTCAATCACCGCGTAGCCGAGCAGCGCGCGTGGCGTTTCATGGCGCAGATTGAAGAAAGAACCAGAAGCGTCAGGATCGTTGTGCGGTGTGCGTTCACCAGAGAGATAGGGCAGGAAAACCGGCGCATGCCGCCGCTGTTCTTCGCTGAGCTGTGCCATCTCTTCCATTAGTTGGCTTTCGTTCACTGACAGAAGATTGCACAGCCAGCGCAGGCAACTGGCGGCACTGAGCATCACGCTCATCTGGTGCCAGCGTCCGGGCAAGGCGTGGCAGAAAGCGTGCACGCCCGATTGCGGATCGGCCAGTAAGCGATCGTTGACCACAAAGATCACGCCGGAGGTTCCCAGCGAGATAAAGGCATCGCCCGGATTGACCGCGCCAACGCCGACTGCCGAAGCTGCATTGTCGCCAGCGCCGCCCGCCACGCAGACCGCAGCCGACAAGCCCCATTCACTTGCCAGATCGGCTTTCAAAGTGGCGCTGACTGCGCTGCCTTCCACTAACTCCGGCATGTTGGTGCGCGTGAGTCCGGTGATGGCCAGCAGTTCGTCTGACCAGTCGCGCTTTGCTACGTCAAGCCACAGCGTGCCCGCCGCATCTGAAGGTTCACTGATAAAGCGTCCAGTCAAACGCCAGCGCAGATAATCTTTCGGCAGTAGCACTTTGTCGATGCGACGGAAAATCTCTGGCTCATGTTCTGCCACCCAGCGCAGTTTGGGTGCGGTAAAGCCCGGCATGATCATGTTGCCGCTAATTTGCATCATCTCTGGATGTTGCCTGCTCAACGCTTCACACTGCGGCGCGCTGCGCGTGTCATTCCACAGAATGCACGGACGCAGCACCTCGCCCTGCGCATCCAGCAGCACAGCGCCGTGCATTTGTCCCGACAAGCCAATGGCGCGAATCTCGCTCCATGCCTGTGCAGCCTGCTGGCGTAATCCAGCAAGCACTTCACCGCACGCTTGCCACCAGCGTTCTGGATCTTGCTCCGCCCAATGCGCATGCGGACGCTGCACATTGAGCGTGGCGTGATTCGAGGCGATGATCTCGCCCTGCGCATTGATGATCAGCGCTTTGAGCTCCGAGGTACCAATATCAATTCCCAGATACATGCTGCGCTCCTTACACTGCGGCCAGCGCGCGTTCTGGCTGTTTCAGCCACAGCTGCAGATCCGCCACGCTGCGCGTCACCAGCGCATGAAACGCCTTATCCTGTGCCAGCTCGCCAAACAGCGCGCTATCGCTGAGGAAAGCATTCAGTGCATCGGAGCGGCTAAACTGCTGGCGCAGCGCATCGGCTTGCAGCACGCCATCCTGATAGGTGTATGGCAAATCATCACTGGCCCAGCGTTGCAGAAACAGGAAGAACAACGCTGGGAGCACGGCAGTGGCCGCCGGTTCTGCACCGCGCTGATAGCATTCGCGCAGTGTTGGCGTCACCATGCCGGGGATTTTCGACAAACCATCTGCACCTACACGCTGGTTGGTGTCTTTGATGTAGGGATTACTAAAGCGCGCCAGAACCACATCGCGGTACTCGGCTAAATCCAGCGGGCTGGGCGACAGCGATGGCATCACATCCTGCGTCACGTAGTCATACGCCAACTGATAAATCGTTGGCTGACGCGTGCTGTCATCGATGTAATTGAGGCCAATCAGCGTGCCTGCCCAGGCAATCGCCGCATGCGTGGCGTTGAGGATACGGATTTTCGCCTCTTCCCAAGGCAATACCGATTCCACCAGCTCAACGCCAACCTTCTCCAGCGCCGGGCGACCGGCAATGAAGTCATCTTCAATTACCCATTGAATAAAGGATTCGGCCATCACCGCCGCGCCATCGTCTTTACCGGTGGCGGCCTTGACGCGCTCAGCCACATCCGGCGTCGGGCGCGGCGTAATGCGATCCACCATGGTATTGGGCGAGGTGGTATTTTCGCGCACCCAACTCGCTAAGGCGTTGTCACCTTTAGCCGTAAGAAACGCGAGGAAGCCATGACGGAAACGTTCGCCGTTGTGGCGCAGGTTATCGCAGTTGAGCAGCGTGACCGGCGCGCCACCGTTTGTCACACGCTGCGTGAGGATGCGCGCCAGCGCGCCATAAATCGTGCGGATGTCGCCTTTTACATCGGCCTGCACATCCGGCTGCGTCAGGTCCAGTTCGAATTCCGGCGTCAAATAGTAACCGGCTTCAGTGACGGTAAAACCGATCACACGGGTTTCACTTTTCGATCCCTGCTCAACCAGCGCGCTGATGTTGTTATCCCACGGCAGGATTTTGCGCAATGAAGTGATGGTTTCGTAGGCCCGTTCGCCGTCTGGCGTCACAGTTTCCAGCACATACTCGCCATCTTGCGCAGCAAGTTGCTGCAGCAATGGCGCGGCATCATTGCGGATATTGCCAAGAGCGATGCTCCAGCTGTCATCGCCCTGCTCACGTAATTTATGCAGATACCACGCCTGATGAGCACGGTGAAAAGAACCTGCGCCGATATGCATCCACACTGATTGATTGGTCATAGCTGCCTCAAAATAAACATTTGCCACGATTAAGGGCATTTGCCCGATGACGCGTAGCATAGTGCGAGCCCGCAGCCATGTTCTGCGAGCTAAATCACAATTAATACTTTTGCTCTTTTTTAGGGCTTTTGCTCAGTTAACACTTAACCGGCATCTCGCGTTAACATGGCGCACCGGTTTTGACGGAACAATGCGATGAGCAGAGAAGAGAAAAAACAAGAACTGGCAGCACGTGCGGCCTGGATGTATTACGTGGCGGGCGTCACGCAGCAGGAGATTGCGCGCGCATTAGGATTGTCGCGTCAGGTGGCGCAGCGTTTGGTCTCCAGCGCGCGTGAAATGGGCATGGTCAGCGTAAAGATCGATCATCCCGTCACCCACTGTTTGCATCTGGCGCGTGAGGTTCAGGAGAAGTTTGGCCTGCAACTGTGTCGCGTGGTGCCTTCCGCCAATCTGGATGACGACGCTATTCAGCAGATGCTGGCAGTTGAAGGCGCGGCGGTGATGGCGCAATACATCAGCGAGGAGCAGCCGCAGGTGTTTGGCATTGGTTCCGGTAAGACGCTGCGCTCGATGATCGATGTGCTTCCCTGGGTTGAGCGACCCCAGCATCAGTGCGTGTCGATGATTGGCGCGATTGCGCGGGACGATTCAGGTACACGCTACGACGTGCCGCTGAAGATGGCGGAGAAGGTGCAGGGCAAATATTTCTTCATTCCTGCGCCGCTGTATGCGGATACGCCCGAAGATAAAGAGATGTGGATTCAGCATCAGGTTTACCAACGCGTTACACAGCGCGCATTGCAGGCGGATGTCGCCTTCGTCGGCATTGGTGAAGTGCAACCCGGCTGCCCGCTGCATGCCGAAGGCTTTATCACCGATGCGCAAGTATCAGCGCTCAACGCGCGCGGCGTGGTGGGCGAAATGCTTGGGCACTTTTTCAATCAGCAAGGTGAACGCGTGTTGGGTGAAACCGATGAGCTGCTCACCAGCGTGTTACTGGAGAGTAAGACGCAACGCCAGATTATTGGCTTTGCCGGCAGCGAACGTAAATATCCAGCGATCCGCGCCGCGCTGCAGGGCGGCTGGGTGTCAGGTCTGGTGACCGATGAGGATACAGCGCTGAGGTTGTTGCGGGAATAAAAGAGTGCGCATAAATGCGCACCTTAGGCCGTAGGGTCGCCATTTATGGCGACCTGGAACTACTTCAACGATCCCTTTAAAAACTGCTGCAAGCGTGGGCTTTTCGGGTTACCGAACAGCTCATCTGGTGAACCTTGTTCCTCAATCTTGCCCTGATGCAGGAAGATCACGTGATTAGAGACGTGGCGAGCAAACTCCATCTCGTGCGTCACCACCACCATGGTTTTGCCCTCTTCCGCCAGCTTCTGCATGATGCGCAGCACTTCGCCGACCAGCTCCGGATCAAGCGCCGAAGTGGGTTCGTCAAACAGCAACACTTCGGGCTCCATCGCCAACGCACGCGCAATCGATACACGCTGCTGCTGACCACCAGAGAGATGCACCGGATATTTGGCCCGCGCACGCGCATCAATGCCGACTTTATCCAGATACTTAATCGCCCGCTCACGCGCTTCCGCTTTGCTCAGCCCCAGCACCTGAATCGGTGCTTCGGTGACGTTATCCAGCACCGTCATGTGGCTCCACAGGTTGAAGTGCTGAAACACCATCGTCAGGCGCGTACGCAGCATACGCAGCTGCTCTTTGTTCGCGACTTTCAGTTGGCCATCGGTGTCGCGCACCAGATTGATCTGCTGGTTGTTGACGACAATGGTGCCTTCGCTCGGTTTCTCGAGGAAGTTAATGCAGCGTAAGAAGGTACTTTTCCCGGAACCGGACGAGCCAATAATGCTGATCACATCGCCGGCATTCGCCTGCAGCGATACGCCTTTCAGAACTTCATGTTCACCGTAACGTTTGTGCAGTTCGGTAACGCTTAATTTATTGTCAGCCATAGTGATACTCAATGCGATGAAGAAGGTTTTACGTGCGCCAGGAAGCGTTGTTCAGCTTTGCGGAACAAGCTAATCAGCCCGTAAGAGATAATCAGATACAGCACCGCAGCGATGCCAAACGCGGTAAACGGCTGATAGGTGGCCGAGTTGATATCGCGCGCGATTTTTAACAGATCCGGCACCGTCGCGGTAAACGCCAGCGCGGTGGAGTGCAGCATCAGGATCACTTCATTGCTGTACGCCGGCAGCGCAGTGCGCAGCGCCGAAGGCAGAATGATGCAGCGATACAATTTAAACGGCGAGAAGCCATAGGCACGCGCCGCTTCGATTTCCCCGTGCGGCACCGAACGAATCGCACCGGCAAAGATTTCGGTGGTATAGGCGCAGGTATTCAGCGTGAACGCCAGCAGCGTACAGTTAAGTCCACTGCGGAAGAAAGCGTTCAGCAGCTCAGTGCCTTTCACCACTTCCAGCGTGTACATGCCTGAGTAGAACACCAGCAGCTGCACATACAGCGGCGTGCCGCGAAACACATAGGTGAACAGCCAAACCGGCGTGGAGATAAAGCGGTTGGAGGAGACGCGCGCAATCGCCAGCAGCACCGCGAGCGAACCGCCGATCACCACCGAGATGATCAATAACCACAGCGTAATCGCGATGCCGGTGAAACGGTAACCATCGGTCCAGAGCAGCTGTTTCCAATACTCCTGAATAATCTCAATCATAGCTCTGCCCTTTTCACACCCACCGTGTAGCGACGTTCAAGCCACCACAGCACGCCGTTCGACAGCGTGGTAAACACCAGATAAATCACACCCGCCACAATGGCGAAGTAGAACGGCTGCCAGGTACTTTTGCCAGCCAACTGCGTGGCTTTCACCACATCTTCCAGCCCCAGTAGCGAAACCAGCGCCGTGGCTTTGAGAATAACCTGCCAGTTGTTGCCGATGCCCGGCAGCGCAAAACGCATCATCGCCGGGAACAGAATGCGGCGGAAGGTTTGCGAGCCGGTGAAACCAAACGCGGTTGCCGCTTCGATCTGCCCTTTAGGCACCGCCAGAAATGCACCACGGAAGGTTTCGGTGAAGTAAGCGCCGTAAATAAAGCCGAGCGTGATGATACCGGCGACCATCGGATCGATATCAAACTGCGCCAGTCCCAGCGCATCGGTGAGAGTATTCAGCGCGATCTGCAGACCGTAGAAGATCAGCAGCATCAACACCAAATCAGGCACACCGCGGATTAAGGTGGTGTAGCCTTCAAACAGCATCGCCAGCGGGCGACTGCGGGAAAGTTTGGCGCCAGCGCCAATTAAGCCGAGCACAACCGCCAGCAACACGGAACTGAGTGCCAGCTCCAGCGTCACAAGGGTGCCCTTGAGGATTACTTCGGAATAGCCATACAACATGGGTTCAATCCTGTCGTGAGGGTAAATTACAAACGCTGCCCAACTGACGGACAGTCCTAACCAGGAAATTTGAATCGCAGGATGGATGGCGGCAAGCGTATGAAGCCGGGCAGTTTACATATGTAAGCGCCCGGAGTGAATACTTATGTGCAACCTTCCTGCATTTCACAGACCAGGATTAGGAAACAGGATAATTAATCGCCGTACACGTTGAAATCAAAGTACTTCTTGGCAATTTTGTCGTAAGTGCCGTCTTTACGCATCTCGTTAAAGGCTTTATCGATCGCCGCTTTCAGGTCTGCGTCATCTTTACGCAAGCCCATACCGGTACCCACGCCAAAGACTTTTTCATCTTTCACCGCTGGACCCGCAAACGCATATTTAGCGCCAACAGGCTGTTTCAGGAAGCCTTCGCTCGCCTGCACTTCGTCCTGGAACGCGGCATCAATACGACCGGCATTCAGATCCTGATACACCAGATCCTGGTTAGCGTAAGGCGTAACGGTGACACCTTTTGGCTGCCAGTACTCTTTTGCATAGGTTTCCTGGGTGGTGCCCTGCAGCAGACCGATATTTTTGCCTTTCAGCGATTCAATGGTCGGTTGCAGCGTAGAACCTTTCGGTGCCACTAAGCGCGCGTTCGCGGCGTACAGTTTTTCAGAGAAGTTAATCTCTTCCTGACGCTTTTCGGTGATTGAGAGAGAAGAGATGATGGCGTCGATCTTCTTCGCTTTCAGCGACGGGATCAGCGCATCGAAATCACTTTCCACATAAGTACATTTAGTCTTGATACGCTTACAAATTTCGTTCGCCAGATCGATATCAAAGCCAACCAGCTGACCTTGCGCGTTCTTGGATTCGAATGGCGGATAAGTCGGGTCAGTTCCGATGCGCAGCGACTGCGGTACAGCGGCGAAGACACTCGCGCTACTTACCATTGTCAGCATCAGAGAAAGAGCCAGAACTCGCTTTTTCATAGGTAACCCTCAAGTGAAGTGCTTATTGTTATGTGGTGCGTGATGTGTTGGTTTGCGCTGTAAGCTGTGCACGTTTCATGCCAGTTGTGCGAATTGGCTAAACGCTGCGCAAGCGCGCTAAATACTGCGCCGGTTAGCGGCGCAAGCACTTAGTTTGTGAGGGAAATATAACAGCGGTGTGAGGAAGAAAAAGCGACATTGTTAACTTTTGGTGCACAAGATGCACGAAGAGTGATCGCACACGCGAATTTGCACACGAGCAGTGCATTAATGCACCATTATGCGCCACTCCAGCGAGTGAAAAGATCTTCCGGCAGCTCAATATCGAACTGATCGAGCACGCGATTCACCGTTTGATCGACTAAATCGCCGATCGATTGCGGACGGTGATAGAACGCTGGCACCGGTGGCATTATCAGCGCGCCCAACTCTGCTGCAGTGGTCATCATGCGCAGATGTCCCAGATGCAGCGGCGTTTCACGCACGCACAGCACCAGCTTACGCTGCTCTTTCAGTACCACGTCAGCGGCGCGGGTCAGCAGGCTGTCGCTGTAGCTGTGCACAATGCCCGACAGCGTTTTCATTGAGCACGGCGCAATCGCCATGCCGAGAGTTTTGTAGGATCCGGATGAAATGCTGGCAGCGATATCGCGCACGTCATGCACCACATCGGCCATCGCTTGCACCTCGCGCAGGCTGAAATCGGTCTCCAGCGCCAGCGTTTGCCGCGCGGCGGGGCTGATCACCAAATGGGTTTCCACTTCTGCCAGCGATTGCAGCACTTGCAACATGCGTACGCCGTAGATTGCGCCGCTGGCGCCGGAAATGCCAATGATCAGTCGTTTCATAATTCAGCCTTGCAGGTTCAGATTGCGGCAATGATAGCGGCTCGCTGAACAAAAATACAAAAACAAACAGGGCGGGATTGCGCCCGCCCTGCTTTTATTCTGCCACAACCTCCGGCTTAGCCTTCGTTGTGCAGCTCCAGCCCTTCCACTTCGGTCTGACGCGCAATGGCTTTGGAATCGTCATTACGCAGCGACTGTAGATACTCAAGGTACTGTTGATCGACATCTTTGGTGACGTAGATGCCGTTAAATACCGAGCACTCAAAGTTGGCGATATCCGGGTTCTCTTCACGAACCGCTTCGATCAGATCGTTGAGATCCTGGAAAATCAGCGCATCGGCTTTGATCAGCTGGCAAATCTCATCCACTTCACGGCCGTGCGCAATCAGTTCGGTCGCGCTTGGCATGTCGATGCCGTACACGTTCGGGAAACGGATTTCCGGTGCCGCCGAGGCGAGATACACTTTTTTCGCGCCGGCTTCACGTGCCATCTCAATAATTTGCTCAGACGTGGTGCCGCGTACGATGGAGTCATCCACCAGCAACACGTTCTTATCACGGAACTCAGCACGGTTAGCGTTCAGCTTACGGCGTACCGCGCTGCGACGCTGCTGCTGGCCAGGCATGATAAAGGTGCGGCCAACGTAGCGGTTTTTCACGAAGCCCTGACGATACGGCTTGTCGAGGATGCGCGCGATTTCCAGCGCGATATCGGTGGAGGTTTCCGGAATCGGAATCACCACGTCGATATCCAGATCTTCCCACTCGCGGGCAATTTTGTTGCCCAGCTTGGTGCCCATGCGCACGCGCGCACTGTACACCGAGATTTTGTCGAGGAACGAATCCGGGCGGGCAAAATAGACGTACTCGAACAAGCATGGATTGGTTTTCGGGTTCTCGGCGCACTGACGTGTAGAGAGCTGGCCCTGCTCGGTGATGTACACCGCTTCGCCTGGTGCTACGTCACGAATGAACTCGAAGCCCAGCGTATCCAGCGCGACGCTTTCTGACGCCACCATGTATTCGGTGCGGCCATCGGCGATAACGCGCTTGCCCAGCACCAGCGGACGAATACCGTTTGGATCGCGGAATGCGACCATGCCGTGTCCGATAATCATTGAAACCACTGCGTAAGCGCCGCGCACCTGCTGATGCACCGCCGCCACCGCAGCAAAAATGTTGTCAGCTTCCAGCGGATAGTGCTGAAAACGGTCCAGCTCCTGCGCAAAGATATTCAGCAGGATTTCGGAATCTGAGGTGGTATTGACGTGACGGCGACCCGTTTCGAACAGCTGTTTACGCAATTCATGGGCGTTGGTCAGGTTGCCGTTATGCGCCAACGTGATGCCGTAAGGGGAGTTCACGTAGAAAGGCTGCGCTTCAGAGGCGCTGGAGCTGCCTGCGGTAGGGTAGCGCACATGGCCAATGCCGATGTTGCCCTGCAAACGCTGCATGTGGCGCGCTTCGAACACATCGCTGACCAGGCCGTTAGCCTTACGCAAACGGAAGCAGTTAATAGCATCGATGGTACAAATGCCGGCGGCATCCTGCCCGCGGTGCTGAAGCACCGTTAACGCGTCATAGATTGACTGGTTTACTGGCATAAAACCGGTGATACCAACAATACCGCACATATTGTCTTTTCCTCATTAGCCGCACGCCCGATGGTGTCACCGGGGTAAAAAACTCGACGTACTTTTCAGGTAATCGAAAAACCACCTGATGATGTAACTGAATTCGGGGATAAGTTGCGACTGTTGCCAGTCCGGACTTTTCGAAAAGCCGGTGAATGTATCGAGGAAGAACAGCATAGCAGATACGATCAGCACGCCACGCAACGCCCCGAAACAGACTCCCAACACCCTGTCGGTTCCCGACAGGCCAGTTTTTTCAACCAGCGAGCCGATGACATAGTTGACGATGGCACCCACAATGAGGGTAGCAACGAATAACACCGCGATGGCGATGCCGTTGCGCACCAGTTCGTCGCTAAAACCGGTAAACCAGACTGCAAGGTAGGCGTAATAATGACTGGCGACAAAAAACGCGCATCCCCAGGTAACGAGAGATAAGGCTTCCCGGACAAACCCACGAATCAGGCTGACCAGAGCCGAAAAACCAACTACCGCAATAATGACGTAATCAATCCAGATCATGAACTCTTCCAGCCCAGTGCTATCGCACCCCTGCATCCAGTTCGGGGCGCATTCTAACAGAAAAAGAAAACGTTTGCGTAGGGTTTTCCGGTTCTGTTTCCGCAAAAAGGGCGATGAAAAAAACTTTCCTCGCCCTGTGTATTATCAGGGATTTAATCCCCTGATATTCAATGATTTTATTGCCGCGCTTCGCTACAAATTTTTTGTAAAGCCGCGCCTTTTTCTGCTATCGGCGCGGCTTATCAGCACTTTATCTGGCGCTATAGGGTTTCACCACACCACCAAGGCCGGAAATGCTTTGCAGCTCACTCAGCGAGCCTTGCAGCTTGGCTTTGTTCGCATCCGGACCAACATAAATACGGGTGATTTGTCCCTGCACCGGCGTCGACGGCACAGTGAAGGCGCGATAACCGGAAAGCCGCAGTTGCGCCACAATCTCACTCACTTTCGCCGCATTCTTCAGCGCACCGAGCTGTACCACAAACGCCTGACCAGCTGGCGCTGCAGGTTCACTCTGCTTCGGCGTTTCCACCGGTTTTGGCTGTTCAACCGGCTTCGGCTGCTCGACCGGTTTCGGCTTCGGTTGCTCAACCGGTTTTGGCTTCGGCTGTTCAACCGGCTTCGGTTTCGGCTGCTCGACCGGTTTTGGCTTCGGCTGTTCAACCGGTTTCGGCTGCACTTGCTGATGCACCGGCGGCGGCGTCACCACGCTTGGCTCGCTATTCTGCGTTGGCTGCTCGCTGCCGTTGGTGGCGGTCTTACCGCCGTTCTGATTTTGTGCCGCGCCCGCCCCTTCCGGCGGCTGCGCCGGTAAGGGTTGCGTCACCGGCGGCACCATTTCGCTATCCTGCTGATCGTCCGGTTTTGGCACCAGCGGAATGGCGGCGAACTCTTCTTTATAGTGCTTCTTCTTACCGTCCAGCAGGCCGGGCAATACGATGACACCAATCGCCACCAGAATGACCGTACCGACTAAGCGATTTTGGAACTTACTTGCCACTGCCGTTCTCCGCTGCCATCGATTCCATAACCTGCGCTACGGTGTGGAAAGAGCCACACACCAGAATCACATCTTCGGGACGCGCCTGCTGACGCGCCGCTTGCCAGGCCGCATCAACGTTGCTGTAGGCCACGCCGCCATCCAGATGAGCGAGGAGCTCATCGGCGGAGGCACCGCGCGGGCCGTCGAGCGGCGCGCAGTACCAGCGGTCAACCTGAGGCGCCAGCGCCGCCAAAGTCCCCGCGATATCTTTATCGTGCAACATACCGACCACCGCATGCACTTCACCGCTGTGCGGCTCTTCAGCCAGGCGTGAAGCCAGATAATAAGCGGCATGCGGATTGTGCGCCACATCGAGAATGACGCGCGGCGCTTCGCTGACGGTCTGAAAACGCCCCGGCAGAATCGCGAGCGGCAGATGCTGACGAATAATCGCTTCGCTCACCGTTAAGCCCGACGCACGCAGCGCGGTCAGCGCGGTGGCGGCATTGGGTAACGGCACCTGCGGCAGCGGTAAATCGCGCAGCTCGCCGTGCGCATCCTGCAACATCCAGCTGGCGCCGGTTTGCTGCCACTGCCAGTCGCGATTGCGCTGCAGCAACACCGCGCCCTTCTCTGCCGCAACATCCGCGATGGTGCCCGGCATATCGGCTTCACCGACAATTGCCGGTTTACCTGCACGGAACACGCCGGCTTTTTCCCGGCCGATACTTTCACGGTCCGGGCCGAGCCAATCGGTGTGATCCAGCGCGATGCTGGCGATCACCGCCACATCGGCATCGACAATATTGGTGGCATCAAGACGTCCGCCCAGGCCGACTTCAAGGATCACCACGTCGAGATTCGCTGCGCGGAACAGATTGAAGGCCGACAAGGTGCCGAACTCAAAGTAGGTCAGTGAAATGTCACCGCGTCCGGCTTCAATCGCGGCAAAACTGGCGCTGTGCTGCGCTTCATCCAGTTCAGCGCCCTGCACACGTACACGTTCGGTGTAACGCACCAGATGTGGCGAGCTGTAAACGCCCACGCGGTAGCCCGCAGCCATCAATAGCGTTTCCAGTGTGCGACAGGTGGTGCCTTTGCCATTAGTACCGGCGACGGTGAAGACAAAAGGAGCGGGTTTAAGCAGGTCGAGGCGTTCTGCGACGCGTTGAATACGATCCAGACCCAGTTCAATGGCCTGCGAGTGCAGATGCTCAAGATAATGAAGCCACGTGGCCAAAGGCGACGTGGCTTGAGGAAGAGAATTATCCATGTGTCCCGTTAAAAATCAATACATTAAATAACTTAAGGTCGCGGGCCATGTCGGATGCAACCTTAAGTATTCAATGTAGACGGTGCATTGGAGGAAAGGACGTTAAGTGCCTTTCCGTTGCCTGTCAGGCTTCGTTGCTCTCCGGCTCAGCCACATTAGGCTGATCACCATCCAGCTGCGGCGCTGGCAGGTTCATCATTTTCGCCAGCAGGCTTGCCAGCTTAAAGCGCATTTCCGGACGACGGATGATCATGTCGATCGCGCCTTTCTCAATCAGGAACTCACTGCGCTGGAAGCCCGGCGGCAGTTTTTCACGCACGGTCTGCTCGATAACGCGTGGACCGGCAAAGCCGATCAGCGCTTTCGGTTCCGCCACGTTGAGATCGCCCAACATCGCGAAGCTGGCTGAAACGCCGCCCATGGTTGGGTCGGTCAGCACGGAGATGTACGGCAAGCCGCGCTCCTGCATTTTCGCCAGTGCAGCACTGGTTTTCGCCATCTGCATCAGCGACTGCAGCGCTTCCTGCATACGAGCACCGCCTGACGCGGAGAAGCAGATCAGTGGGCAGTTGTCTTCCAACGCCTGCTCAACGCCACGCACAAAGCGCGCGCCAACCACAGAACCCATTGAGCCGCCCATAAAGGAGAACTCAAAGGCCACAGCAACAATCGGCATGCCGTGCAGCGTGCCTTTCATCGCCACCAGCGCATCTTTCTCGCCGGTATCTTTCTGTGCAGCGACCAAACGGTCTTTATACTTCTTCGAGTCGCGGAACTTCAGCAGATCCTTCGGTTCCAGCTCGCTACCCAGCTCAACCAGCGAACCTTCATCCAGCATGCTATGCAGACGCTCACGGGCGTGCATGCGCATGTGATGGTCGCACTTCGGGCAGACCTCGAGGTTACGCTCCAGCTCGGCGCGGTACAGCACCTGTCCACAGCTATCGCACTTGGTCCACACCCCTTCCGGGATGCTGGCTTTGCGCGTTGGCGTGGCAGTGCTTTTATTCAGTATGCGTTCAATCCAGCTCATTGATGACCTTTCTATTTAATGCTGACCTGGTCCAGTCTTCTCATTGCTGCTGAAATCACCTTCAGCAGGCCGTAAATGTCGCTCATTAAACCACAACCCGTTCACGCTGTGGATAAAAATCTGGTTACGAGCTTACTGTGACTTCTGCTGACGGCGGTGACGCCACACTTCAATTACGCCTGGCAGTATGGAAACCACGATGATGCCGACGATCAGCAGCTTCAGGTTCTCCTGCACAATCGGCAGGTCGCCAAACAGGTAACCGGCGTAAGAGAACAGCAGCACCCACAGCAGTGCGCCCGTAACATTGTAGAGCGCGAAGTGGCGATAAGACATGTGTCCCATCCCTGCCACAAAGGGGGCAAAGGTTCGCACGATTGGTACAAAGCGCGCAAGTATAATGGTTTTGCCACCGTGGCGATCGTAGAACGCGTGGGTTTTATCCAGGTAACTGCGACGGAAAATTTTCGAGTTCGGGTTACTGAACAGCTTCTCACCGAACAGACGCCCAATAGTGTAGTTCACCGCATCACCGAGGATGGCGGCGATCACCAACAGCGTCACCATCAGATGCACGTTGAGATCGTTACCCGGCAGTGCCGCCAGCGCACCGGCAACAAACAGCAGGGAATCGCCTGGCAGGAACGGTGTAACCACTAAACCGGTTTCACAGAACAGAATCAGGAACAGAATGGCGTAAATCCAGATGCCGTACTGCGCCACCAGCTCAGCCAAATGCACATCAATATGCAGAATAAAATCGACCAGAAAGTGGATGAACTCCATATAACAACGACTCCCCGATACCCGTCATACTTCAAGCTGCAGCTGCGTTGGCTGCGTGCGCTCACCTCGGTCACTTACTGATGTAAGCTCCCGAGGATTCACTCACTTGCCGCCTTGCCGCAGCTCGAATTATTTAGGGTATACATATTAAAGTAATGGTTAATCCGCGAGGAACAAGGGTCCCAACGCAGGCTGAGGTAATGCAAAGTGGGATGGATAATCCACCGCCACCAGATAAAGCCCCTCGGCTTTGGCGGTCGCCGCCGCCAGCTTACGATCTTTGGCCGCCAGCAGCGTCGCCATCCACTCTTCCGGCTGATTACCGGTGCCGATTTCCATCAGGCTGCCGACAATGTTACGCACCATGTGATGCACAAAAGCATTGGCTTTGATATCCACCACCACATACGGTCCATGACGCGTGACGTTAAGATGCATCACATTGCGCCACGGCGTGCGTGACTGGCACTGCACCGCGCGGAATGAGGTGAAGTCATTCTCGCCAATCAGCGCCTGCCCGGCGCGCTGCATCTTCTCTGCATCCAGCGGATGGTAATAATGGGTAATGCCATTGCCCAGAATCGCCGGACGCAGCCGATGGTTGTAAATCACGTAGCGATAGCGGCGTGCCGTCGCGCTAAAACGGGCATGGAACTCCTCCGGCACCGCTTTCACCCAACGCACCGCGATGTCATCGGGCAGATTGGCGTTCACGCCCAACGTCCAGGCCGCGTCAGCACGCGGCGAAGTGGTTTCGAAATGCACCACTTGTCCGGTGCCGTGCACGCCAGCATCGGTGCGGCCAGCGCAGAACACTACCACCGGATGATCCGCCACTTTCGACAGCGCCTTTTCCAGCTTTTCCTGCACGCTGCGCACTTCATTTTGCCGCTGCCAGCCGTAATAACGGCTGCCATCGTATTCAATACCCAACGCCAGCTTAAGCGTCTTACCTTCAGGCAACATTAATAGAAATACTCCTGCACCAGTTTCTCAGCCGTTTTCACCGCCATCAGTGCACCGCCGAAACGGATGTTGTCTGCCACAGACCAGAACTGCAGCAGCTCTGGGATGCCGTAATCATTGCGCACGCAGCCAATGCTCAGCACGTCGCTGCCAGATGCATCACCCACCTGCGTTGGGTAATCGCTCTCTTCGCTAAGGTTGATATCCCCGGAGCGGCCCAGTTCATCGCGCGCTTCTTCTGCAGAAAGCGGACGCAGATTCTCCACGTGCACGATCTGCGCGTTGCCGTAGAACACTGGCGCCTGCACGCTGCTTACCGCGATCGGCAAACCTTCGTCTTGCAGCACTTTACGCACCTGCTCAACCACGCGACGCTCACTCTCCACGCTGCCATTGCTGTCAGCCAGCAGCGGCAGAATGTTGAACGCCAGCTGGCGGCCAAAGTAGTGCTGCTCCGCAGGTACGCCGTTCAGCAAACGCGCACTTTCACCGGCCAGGCCATCAACCGCCGCTTTGCCGTGACTGGAAGCCGCAATCAGGTTGGTAACCTGCAAACGGCTCAGACCGGCGAGATCCACCAGCGGTTTGATTGCGCACAGCAGCTGGCTCACCAGGCTGTCGGCAACGGTAATGATGTTGCGATTGCGGTAGTCCGCCAGCACTTGTGGATTCACATCTGGCACCACCAGCGGCACATCCGGTTCGAGCGCGAACAGGTCGCTGCTATCGATCACCAGACAACCCTGGCTGGCGGCTTCTTCGGCATAGCGCGCCGAGGCTTCACGACCTGCAGTGAAGAACGCCAGCTGCACTTGTGTCCAGTCAAATTCGGCCACGTCCTGCACCAGCACGGTACGTCCCTCAAAACGTTTGTTCTCACCGGCACCGTTTTCACTCGCCAGCAGATACAACTCACCAACCGGGAACTGGCGTTCAGCCAGCAGTTCCAGTACAGCGTTCCCTACTGCGCCTGTTGCGCCCAAAAGCGCGATATTCCAGCCGTCAGACATGTTGGTTACTCCAGAGATTGACACAAAAACAGAAGGCGATGAAAACATCGCCCGAGATTTAGGAATTATCCCCCGCAATATTGCAGGTGATTGAAATTTCTTTACAAACTGGCGCGGAAGCCAAGTTGATTGAGCATCGCCGCCGTCTCCGCATCATCGCAATGCACCTGCAGCGATGACCATTCACGACGCTCTTCATATTGCTTGCGCAGGCGATCAAACTCGCCTGGCTTTGCCGCCACTTTACGCAGTGGCGCATCGTCGCGGCGCACATCATACACCAGATGCACTAAGCGTTTTAGCGTTGGCTGATCGAGCTTGCCGCGCAGGGTGATAGAACCAAATTCCGGTGCGGGCAGCAGGCTTTCCAGCGCGACCTGCTGCGGCTGGCCGATAAAGTCGCACCAGGCTTCAAACACTTGCGTGGTGCCGCGCGCTTTACCTTCCAGCGTGTAGCCGGCGATATGTGCGGTGGCGATATCAACTTTATCCAGCAGATCAAGCGACAGATCCGGCTCCGGCTCCCACACATCCAGCACCACGCTGAGATCGTGGCGCATCTTCAGCACTTCCAGCAGCGCCGCGTTATCCACCACCGGGCCGCGACAGGCATTGATCAGAATGGTGTTGGGTTTAAGCGCCATCAGCAACGCCGCATCGGCCAGATGCCAGCTTTTATACGGGCCATCTTTAAACAGCGGCGTGTGGAAAGTCAGGATGTCGGCCTGCGCCACCAGATCATCCAGCGAATGGAAGGTTTCCTGATCGCCACGATCGGCGCGCGGTGGATCACACAGCAGTGTTTTCACGCCCCAGGCTTGCAGACGCTTCTGCAGGCGGCCGCCGACATTACCCACGCCAACAATGCCCACCGTACGATCGCGCAGTTCAAAACCATCGCGCTCCGCCAGCAGCAGTAGCGAGGAGAAAACATATTCCACCACCGCAATGGCGTTACAGCCTGGCGCCGCAGAGAAGCTGATGCCTGCCGCCGCCAGCGATGCCTCATCAATATGATCGGTGCCCGCCGTCGCGGTGCCGACAAACTTCACCGGCGTACCGGCCAGCAGCGCCGCATTCACTTTGGTGACGGAACGCACCATCAGGCCATCGGCATCTTGCAACTCTGCTTCCGGCAACGGACGTCCCGGCACCGCCACAACATCGCCGGTGCGGCTGAACAGTTCACGGGCATAAGGCATATTTTCATCGACGAGAATTTTCACTGCGGCGGTCCTGTCTGCAAGAATTTAAGGCGCGTATTTTGCCATAAAGCCGGGGATTAACCTAACCGACTGCGATAGCGATCGGGCGTGGTACCGGCCTGCTGCTGGAACATCACAATCAGCGCCGAGGCCGAGCTGTAACCCAGCTCATGGGCGATGCCCTGCACGCTGCAGCCCTGCTCCAGCAGCGCGATAGCCCGCAAAAAGCGTAAGCGCTGCCGCCACTCGCTGAACGACATGTTTAACTGCTGCTGACAGCGTCGCGCTAGCGTACGCTCGGTGGTGAACACGCGCTTCGCCCATTGTGCCAGCGTGGTGTTATCGCCGGGATGCGCTTCAAGCGCGCGCAGAATCGGCGCGAGGAATTTGTCATCTGACATCGGTAAATAGCTGTTGTGCACCGGCGCCAGACGCAGGCGATCAATCAACACTTCACACATGCGCCAGTCGGCTTGCGTTTGCGGCTGCTCCAGTTCACGGCGGGCAAAATCATTCATGATGGCGTGCCCAATGGCATCGACATGCAATAAGCAGGCTTTATCCGGCAGGCCCGCGCAAAGATCGGCGGCGAGATTAAAGGTACGAAAACGCGCATCGTTGTGGTTGTAGCTGCTGTGACGATGGCCGGCCGGGATCCAGATCGGAATATCGGCGGGCGTCAGCAGACGTTCGCCCTCGACTTCCATCTCCAGTACGTGGCTGGTGACAAAAATAACCTGGCCCCAATCATGCGCATGCGTGAGGTATTCGGTTTTGGCGTTGACCTCGTCGTAACGCATGAAGAAGCGCAGCAAGGGCGCATCAATCGGCGGCTGGTATTCGACTTGTAGATTCATTCTGTCCGGTCACTAACAAATATTGTCCGATGTTAACTATCTACTTTAAACCGGTCAAACGTAAACTATTCGCGATTATCTGAGGAGCTGTATCATGAATTTACTGTTTCCGCTGATCGCGGTGCTGATCTGGTCGATCAACACTATCGTCAGCAAACTCTCGGCGGGAAGTATCGATCCTGCGGCGATCTCCTTCTATCGCTGGCTGCTGGCGCTGGTGGTGCTGGCACCGTTTTGCCTGCCGGGCGTGTGGCGCCATCGTCACACCATCAAAGCCAACGGCTGGCGATTGCTGATCCTCGGCCTGCTCGGCATGGTGCTGTATCAAAGCCTCGCCTATTACGCAGCGCACAGCGTTTCTGCGGTGATGATGGGGATTCTCGGCGCAACCATTCCGCTGCTGACTATTCTGCTCAGCCTGGTTGTGCTGTGCCTTGCGCCGACGCGCGGCATTTTGATTGGCGGCTTGCTGTCTTTCGCCGGTTTGGTGTGGCTGGTGAGCGAAGGCAATCCGGCGCAGTTGCTGAATCAACGGCTCGGCAATGGTGAATTGATGATGCTGGCAGCGTCCACTTCCTACGCCTTGTACGGCGTGCTGACCAAACGCTGGGCGATTCCGCTGCCAACCTGGCAAAGCCTGTATGTGCAGATTTTCTTTGGCGTGTTGCTGTTGCTGCCTGGCTTCCTGCATGCGCCGGATGTCACGCTCAACATGCACAATTTGCCGCTGGTGCTCTATGCCGGATTGTTTGCGTCGATCATCGCACCGTTCCTGTGGATCCTTGGCGTGCAGCGTCTGGGTGCCAGCACCACCAGCATTTTTATGAATTTCGTACCGGCGTTTACTGCCATTATTGCCGTGATGTTACTGCATGAGCAGCTGCACGCCTATCACTGGATTGGCGGCGGCATGACGTTAGTCGGCGTAATTCTGGCGCAACGTCTGAAAACCCCGCTGCGTAAGCCACGTAGCGCGACCCTTGCCGATCCCGCCGCCTGATTTTATTATCCGGAAAGGCCGCAGCCCCCGTGGATTTCCTGGGGGCTTTTGCTATCATGTGGCCTCTTTTTTCCGGCGCACCCGGATCTGACCCGTTTTCAAGGATTCCGCCATGCAACCTCTCAGCGGTCCCGGTGTGCCCGCGGGCGATCGTTCCCCTTTATCTCAGGCCACTGGCCCGACGCGTCCTGGCGGTCCAGCCGGTGAACAGCCGCTTTCTCCTGCCCAGCGCACCACGCTGGAACGCCTGATTGTGCGCATCATGTCTTTGAGTACGCTGAAAGCGCCGGAACTCTGGGCTGGCGTGCGGCATGAAGTCGGGGTGAAGAGTGAAGCGGAGCTGCAATCGCGCCACTTCCCGGCGGCGGAACAGCATCTCAATGGTCGCTTGACGCAAGTGCAAAACAGCCTCGCTACGCGCCAGCTGCTGCAACAGCTGCTGGAGAAATTGCCGCAGGGTAATAATCGCCAGGCGGTGAGCGAATTTATTCGTCAGCAGTTTAATCAAACGGTGTTGAGCGCGTTGTCGCAGGATCAGCTGCGTCAGGTGCTGACCATGTTGCAAAACGGTCAGATGGCGATCCCGCAGCCGCAGCAAACGCGCGTGTCCGATCGCAGCTTGTTGCCGGCAGAACAGCAATCGCTGAATCAGCAGGTTACGCGTCTTGCAGCTAAAACCGGTGAGTCGCCGGTGAAATTGCTGGCCGATACGCTGAAGCTGGTGCATCTGAAAAGTGGCGATCCGATTCCATCACGCCACTTCCCACTGCTAACGCAATATTTGCAGGTGCGTCAGACGCTGGCTCAGCACAGTGCGCCAACCTTGCAGATGCTGGAAACTTCGCTGCGCCAGCCGCTAACCCATGATGAGCAGCGACTGCTGGAAGATTACAGCCAGCAACGCTTCCAGGCGCTGCCGACCACCGTGCTGACGCCAGCGCAGACGCAGGATCTGCTGAATCTGCTGTTTAGCCGCCGCGCCGAGAAACTGCATGAGCAGCCGCTGGCCGATAGCCAAATTCGTCCGCAGCCAATCTGGTCGCCGTTTATCCAGATGCTGCCGCAGCCGCTGGCCCAGCGCCCGGCACTCACGCTGATTGCCGGTATCTTCCTGTTTATCTTCCTGCTGTGGCTGTTTATCTAGCAGCCGCAGTTGGCAGCGGGCGTGGCGTGCGGCCATTCACCCGCTGCCGCGCCCCACGCCATTGGATGACCATCGCGTTTCCAGAAATCCAGCCCGCCAATTAACTCCTTGACCTGAAAACCCAGCCACGCCAGCTTGAGCGCAGCTTTGGTTGAACCGTTACAACCGATGCCGTCGCAATAGGTGATGTAAACTTTGCTGCGATCAAGATGCGCAGTGGATTCCGCATTCATGGTGCGATGCGGAAACGAAATAGCTCCGCAAATATGGCCGGCCTGATACACCTCGTCAGAACGCGCATCAATCACCACGATTTCCGTGATGCCCTGCGCCAGATCATCCGCTAAATCCCACGCATCGGTGTAGTACGCCAGTTTATGTTGCAGATACGCCACGCTTTCACTGGCGCTGGCTGGAGCAATTTTTAAGACCGCTGACATCGCATTCTCCTGTTGTGATTTTCCCTCAGTTTACGGCAAAGTGGTCTGCATATTGATACCACTTCCAGCATAGCGATAAGACCATTGTGACCACTTCATTTCTCGCGCTGTTTAGCCATCAAACTCAGGGCGGTTTACGTGAGCGACTGTGCAATACCTTGCGTCAGGCCATCGCCAACGGGCATCTGCGGCATGCGCAGAAGTTGCCATCCAGCCGCCAATTAGCCAGCGATTTATCGCTGTCGCGCGTCACGGTGGAGGCGGCTTACGCACAGTTAGAGAGCGAAGGTTATCTGCAGCGTCACGCTGGGCGCGGGACGTTTGTTTCGATTCGCATGGCATCGCCCATGCAGAAACCTCGCATCGAGCGATCACCGCACTTTTCCCAGCGCGGCCAGCAGGTTTTGGCAACCGGCGGCTGTCAGGATCCGCCCTTTCCTCACGCCTTTGCCGCCGGTTCACCCGAGTTACGCGCTTTCCCGCACGCGCAGTGGCGTCGTATCAGCAATCAGGTTCAGCGCTCGCTGGGCAGCAAAGTGATGGGTTACGGCGATCCGCTTGGATTACCATCGCTGCGGCAAGCGGTGGCAGATTATCTGGCGCTGTCGCGCGGCGTGCGCTGCACGGCGGAACAAGTGGTGATCCTTACCAGCTCGCAGCAGGCGCTACAGTTGCTGGCGCTGATGTTCCTCGATGCGGGTGACGAAGTGTGGCTGGAAGAGCCGGGTTATCCCGGCGCACGCAATGCGTTTCTTGCCGCCGGGGCGCGCTGTCGAGCGATGCCGCTGGATGCGGAAGGTGCAGTGCCGCTGAGCGGCAGCGCGAAATTGGTCTATCTGACACCGGCGCATCACTATCCCACCGGCACAGCGATGAGCCTGGCGCGGCGCTTGCAGTGGCTGGCGTGGGCGCAACAGCAGGATAGCTGGCTGATAGAGGACGATTACGACAGCGAATTTCACTACGACGATCGCCCCGCTCTGGCACTGCAAGGGTTAGCAGCGGATGGTCGGGTAATTTGCCTTGGTACCTTTTCCAAAACGCTGTTCCCATCGCTGCGACTGGCGTGGATGGTAGTGCCGCCGCAACTGGTAGAACCGTTGGGCCGCGCGCGCAGCGTGATGGATGGTCACAGCGCGTTGCTGCCGCAGGCGATTTGCGCAGAGTTTCTGCAGCAAGGCCATTTCGCCAGCCATTTGCGCCTGATGCGCCAGCTTTATCGCAGCCGGCGTGACTGCTTGCTGGCGCAAATTGAAACGCGCCTACAACTGTGGCTCAAACCGCTGCCAGCGGCGGGCGGCTTACAGTTGACGGTACAGCTGTTGCAAGGAGATGAAGCGCGACTCACGCAACAAGCCAGCGAAGTCGGATTGCTGCTGCCGCGCCTGTCACCGCTTTATGCCGGTGAAGTGCAGCAAGCGGGCTGGCTGCTGGGCTTTGCAGCGCTGACGCCCGGTGAGATTGTCAGCGCCTGCGATAAGCTGGTTACGCTGTTGTCGCACTCCGCGCAAACGTCCAGGTGACCAGAATGCCCAGCGCCGCACAACAGGCACCCGCGACATAGACCGAGCCGTAACCCAACGCCGTCGCCAGCAAGCCGGTCAACGGGCCGCTGGCACCGTAGGCGATATCCTGAAATGCCGAGAAACCGCCGAGCGCGGTGCCGCGAATCTGTGGCGATACGCGCTTGATCACTTCGACGCCCAGCGCCGGGAAGATCAGCGAGCAGCCGCAGCCGGTCAGGGCCGCGCCAATCAGCGCCATCCAGCCGGAACTGGCGAACGCCAGCAATAGCAGGCCGGCGGTTTCCACCAGCAAAGAGACCATCGCCACTTTTACGCCACCGTGTCGATCCGGCAAGCCGCCAAAGAACACGCGCACCAGCACAAACGCACATCCAAAGGCGGTCAGCGCGAAACCGGCATTGCCCCAGTTTTCCGCAGCAAAATAGAGTGACGTAAAGGTGCCGATTACCGCAAAGCCGGTGCCCTGAAGCGCAAGCGCCAATCCCGGCTGAAAGATAATCTTCACCACGCTGAACAGCGATGGCCGCTCGCCACCGGCGACCGGCACTTTACCAATCCAGCTGTTGATCCCCAGCGCCAACAACGGCAGAACCAGCGCGACAGCGCCCAACGCAGCAAAGCCGCCCTGCTGATTAATCAGCAAGCCGAGTGGTGCGCCAGCCGCCAGCGATCCGTAAATCGCCATGCCGTTCCACGACATCACTAATCCGGAACGCTTGCTGCCCACCAATCCCATGCCCCAGGTCAGATTGCCGGTCAGCAGCAGGCTTTCGCCGAATCCCAGCATCAAGCGCCCTATCGCCAGCAAACCAAACTTCGTCCACGGAGAAACCGGTAACAACGCCGCCGCCAGATACGCCACGCCCACCAGCGCGATGGCCAGCATGCCGTGCTGCGTGGTGAGTTTCGCACCGTGCTGATCGGCACGACGTCCGGCAAAGCTGCGCGTTAACAGCGTGGCAAAGAACTGAATCCCCACCGCCACGCCAACCATCAAATTGCTCATGCCGAGTTCATGATGGACATACAGCGGGATCACCGGCAGCGCGAGGCCAGCGGTCAGATAAGTGAGGAACACTGCAAATGAGGTGCAGGCCAGCGGCATAACGGATTGCGTCTGCGCGTCAGCAGTCGTGGTCATGATGGGTCGAACTCCTTGTACTAACCAGACACGCGCTTGCTGCCAAAACAGAAACGGGATATTTGGTTCACGTTAGTGTGAAGTGATAATTTTATTTCGGATGGAGTGAGAGTGTAGGCAAGCAGGAGGTGGATTGTCAAAAACAACAAGGGCCGGATAACCGGCCCTTGAGATAGTGCGAGCATAATTAGGTCGCCATGAATGGCGACCCTACGGGATTATGCTGGCAACTTACGCATGGTAAGAGTTGCGTTAGTGCCGCCAAAACCAAAGCTGTTCGACATCACGGTGGTCAGCGCTTTTTCAGTTGGCTTGGTCACGATGTTCAGACCTTTACCCGCTTCATCCAGCTCTTCCACGTTGATGCTTGGCGCGATGAAACCGTGCTCCAGCATCAGCAAGGTGTAGATCGCTTCCTGCACGCCCGCCGCACCCAGTGAGTGACCGGTCATAGCTTTGGTAGCAGACAGTGATGGGCAGTTATCGCCGAACACTTCACGAATCGCACCCAGCTCTTTAACATCACCAACCGGCGTAGAAGTGCCGTGGGTGTTGAGGTAATCGATTGGGGTATCGAGACCTTGCATCGCCATCTTCATGCAGCGCACTGCGCCTTCGCCTGAAGGAGCCACCATATCTGCGCCATCTGAGGTTGCGCCGTAGCCAACGATCTCAGCGTAGATGTGCGCGCCGCGAGCCAGAGCGTGTTCCAGCTCTTCAACCACCACCATACCGCCGCCGCCAGCGATGACGAAACCGTCACGGTTGGCATCGTAAGTACGTGAGGCTTTTTCTGGGGTTTCGTTGTACTTGGTCGACAGTGCGCCCATCGCATCGAACTCACAGGCCATTTCCCAGCTCAGCTCTTCGCCGCCGCCAGCAAAAACGATGTCCTGTTTGCCCAGCTGAATCTGCTCAACCGCGTTACCGATGCAGTGTGCAGAAGTGGCACAGGCTGAACTGATTGAGTAGTTCACGCCGTGAATTTTGAATGGGGTTGCCAGGCAAGCAGAAACACCTGAACCCATCGCCTTGGTCACCACATAAGGACCGACTGCTTTCAGGCCGCGTGGGCTACGCATCGCGTCAGCACCAAATACCTGATAACGCGGAGAACCGCCGCCAGAACCGGCAATCAAACCGACACGTGGATTTTGCTGATACTGCTCTTCAGTCAGGCCAGAATCTTTGATCGCTTCAGCCATGGAAAGGTAAGCATAAATAGAGGCATCACTCATAAAACGCACGATTTTGCGATCGATGAGCCCGTTGGTATCCAGTTTGACGTTGCCCCATACGTGGCTGCGCATACCGGCATCTCTCATCTCTTCAGAGAAAGTAATACCGGAACGGCCTTCACGCAGAGAAGCCAGCACTTCTTGCTGGTTATTACCAATGCTGGAAACAATACCCAGGCCAGTAATCACTGCACGTTTCATTCAATAATCCTCGTTCCACATATTTGGATGACGTGCACTCTAGCGTACAGTTGTAAGCCGAACAAGTCCGATCAGCCATTTCCTTTTGTAAATTTGCGTCATGTGACGTCTATCGCTAAACTCGCGCCACTGCCTGAAATATGAGCCTTTCCCCGTGAAATTAACCCCGGTTGAACACGCCCAAATAAACTGGAATGAACAGGGTACACCTGTGTCCCGAGCGTTCGGCGACGTCTATTTCTCCAACGATAATGGACTGGAGGAAACGCGCTATGTGTTCCTCGATGGCAACCACATTCCACACCGTTTTGCCGCACATGCGCGCGATTTATTTATTGTCGCCGAGAGCGGTTTTGGGACTGGTCTGAACTTTGTCACCCTGTGGCAAGCCTTCGATCGCTTCCGTAATGAGCAACCCAACGCCACTTTGCAGCGTCTGCACTTTATCAGCTGCGAGAAATTTCCGCTGACGCACGCCGATCTTGCTGCCGCACATGCCCATTGGCCAGAGCTGCAGCCGTGGGCCGAACAGCTGCAACAGCAGTGGCCGCAGGCGTTGCCGGGCTGTCAGCGCCTGCTGTTTAACGGCGGCGAAGTCACGCTGGATCTCTGGCTTGGTGATATTAACGCGCTAATTCACACCTTTGATGACAGTCTCAATCGTCAGGTGGATGCATGGTTCCTTGATGGCTTCGCACCGGCCAAAAATCCGGAGATGTGGACGCCAGAGCTGTTTGCCGCGATGGCGCGCCTCGCCCGTCCGGGCGGCACGCTGGCGACCTTCACCGCGTCGGGTTTTGTGCGTCGCGGGTTGCAGGACGCCGGTTTCAGCATGCAGAAGCGCAAAGGCTTTGGTCACAAGCGTGAAATGCTGGTCGGCGTAATGGAACAGGCTGCAGAATTGCCGCACAGCCAGCCGTGGTATGCGCGCCCGCAGGCTAGCAGCCAGGAAGTGGCGCTGATCGGCGGCGGCGTCGCCAGTGCAGTATTGGCGCTGGCACTGTTGCGACGCGGTTGGCGCGTGACGCTCTATTGCGCGGATGATGCGCCCGCGCTGGGCGCATCCGGCAATCGTCAGGGCGCGCTCTATCCGCTGCTGAACCAGCACGATCCCGCGCTGGCCACCTTCTTCCCGGCGGCTTTTGGTTTTGCCCGTCGCCTGTACGATCGGCTGCCAGTGGAGTTTGAGCATGACTGGAGCGGTGTGTTGCAGCTGGGCTGGGATGAAAAAAGCGCGGAGAAAATTGCGCAAATGCTCAACATGGAGCTGCCGCATGACATCGCGTACGGCGTTAATAAAGAAGAAGCGCAACAGCTGGCGGGCGTCGAGCTCGGCGTTGGCGGGATTTTCTATCCACAGGGCGGCTGGCTGTCGCCTTCTCAGCTAACCAGCAATTTGCTGGAATACGCGCAATCGCTGGGATTACGCCTTCACTGGCTGCATCGCGTCACGCAGTTAACGCACGATGAAGATCACTGGACGTTGCACTTTAGCCAGCAGCCGCCAGTGCAGCATCCCCAAGTGGTACTGGCGAATGGTCACGCGTTGCTGGAACTCGATCAAAGCAAAATGCTGCCGGTCTACGCGGTGGCGGGACAGGTGAGCCACGCGCCGACCAATCCGTCATTAGGCGCGCTGCGCACCGTGCTGTGCTACGACGGCTATCTCACGCCGGTCAGCCCGAACTTCGCCACCCATTGCATCGGCGCTAGCTATCATCGCGGCGAAACCGCGACGGATTTCCGCGCCGACGATCAGCAGGAGAATCGCCAGCGGCTGATCAACTGTTTGCCGGAAAGCCAATGGCCGCAGCAGGTTGATGTGTCAGATAACCAGGCGCGCAACGGCGTGCGCTGTGCCACGCGCGATCATCTGCCGATGAGCGGCAGCGCGCCGGATTATGACGCCACCCTGGCGCAGTATGCCGACTTGCCAGAACAGCGCACGCGCGCTGCAAATGTAGCTGATGCGCCAGTGCATAACGGTTTGTTTGTGTTGGGAGCATTAGGTTCGCGTGGCTTGTGCAGCGCACCGCTGGCGGCCGAAGTGCTGGCAGCGCAGATGAGCGGCGAACCGCAGCCGCTGGATGCTGCCACGCTGGCGGCGATGAATCCAAATCGCTACTGGGTACGAAAACTGCTGAAGGGTAAAAAAGCGGGTCGATAATCTGCGGGGCGAGCGATCGCCCCGAGACGTTAAGCGGTTTGACGTGCCTGCAGGAACAGATTGTCCCACATGCCGGTGACCAGCGCCTGATCGCGTGGCGACAGTTCACCGGCAGCAATGGCTTTTTGCAGGCTGTTGGTAACGTGAGTTTGCAGCGCTTCCGGCGTGTGTTCACCGCTCAGCTCAATCTCCGCCACTGCCAGGGTCAGATGACCACGCAGATAGCCGCCCGCAAACAACTCGTCATCGCTGGCGTGATCGACCATATCGTCAATCAGGGCCAGAATTCGGGTTTCAAATTCTACGATCATCTCTTCCTCTCTTCTTATAACCTTCGCGGATTACAGATCTTCCGGCCAGGGGAATTGTGCCGCCGTCAGTGCCGGCGTGCCGTAATAATTCGTCAGTGCATCAATGAAACGGGCCGGTCGCAGCGGAATGCCCTGCTCCAGATACGTCATCACCTGCGCATGAACCTTGCGCTGAAACGCGATGCGATCTGGCTCACAATCGCCTTCGAGATTGTCACAACTGACGTTGAAGGGAAAGCCCGCCGCCACGCAGAACAACCACTCCAGCGCCTGCGGTTTCACCTCAACCGATTCGAACTGGCTCTGCGTTTGCGCATCGCGTCCGTCCGGGCAATACCAATAACCAAAATCCACCAGCTTGCGGCGCGCTTCACCGGCAATGCACCAGTGGGAAATTTCATGCAGTCCGCTGGCGTAGTAGCCGTGTGCGAACACCACGCGATTCCACGGTGAGGTTTCATCCGCTGGAAGATAAATAGGTTCGTCGTCGCCTTTAATTAGACGGGTCTGAAAATCGTCAACGAAGCAGCCATCAAAGATGGCAATCAGCTGATCGTAATGGTGTGTTGTACTCATAATTTTTAATCTTTAAAAAAAACCGGCGCCATTGTCGCATTGGCAGCCGGTCTTGACGAGTGTTGGATTACAGCGTGGCCAGCCAGGCCATCAATTCTCCGCCGTGACTGTCCCATAACAATTTGGCGCTCATCACTGCAGAAACGATCACCACCATGGGGCGAATCAGTTTCTGACCGCGGCTCAACACCAGCCTGGCGCCGAGACGCGCGCCGATAACGGCGCCGAGCAGCATAATCGCGCCGGTGCCCCACACCACTTTGCCGCCGAACATAAAGAACAGCAGACTGCCAAAATTCGAGGTGAAATTTAGGATTTTGGCGTGGGCGGTAGCTTTTGCCAGATTGAAACCACACAGCGTAACGAAGGCCAGCGCATAGAACGAACCGGCGCCTGGACCAAAGAAGCCGTCGTAGAAACCGACACAGCCGCCGCCCACCAGCGCATAAGGCAAACCGTGCAGACGACGTTCGCGATCTGCTTCACCCAAACGCGGCATCAGCAGGAACCACAAACCGATGCAGATCAGCAGCAGCGGCAAGATTTGGCGCAGCACATCCGCTTGTAGATGCTGAATCAGAATGGTGCCGGCAATCGCGCCAAGAAAGGTCATGGCGATATTCAGCCACTGCTCGTTCAGCTTCACCGCACCGCGACGGATAAAATAGAGGCTGGCAGAGAACGAACCACCGACCGATTGCAACTTATTGGTGGCTAACGCCTGTGCAGGCGACAGCCCGGCCGCCAGTAATGACGGCACGGTAAGCAATCCGCCACCACCGGCAATGGAGTCGATAAATGCCGCCAGCATGGCCACAAAAAAAAGCACGCCAACGACTAGCGGGCTGACAACGAACCAATCCATTTTAATCCTCAAATAACCGCGATCTTTTGAGCTGCGGCTGCGTTGGCTGCGCTCGCCCACTCCAGTCACTTACTTAAGTAAGCTCCTGGAGATGAACGAACTTGCCGCCTTGCCGCAACTCAAATTCTCACGGTTATAATAAATGACGGTCTAATAATGCCTGGCAAGAAGGCGGCAACGGCGGCGGCGTTTTCTTCACCGGCGGCGTGCTGCCTGGTTTTTTCGGCAGGAACCAGCTATCCAGCTCAGCGCCACAGCCATCGCCTGCCGGTTGATGCGCCTGATCTTCACACTCCAGACTGCCCGCCGGGCAACGCAAACGCACATGCATGTGCGCGCGATGGGCAAACCACGGACGTACTTTATTTAGCCACGCGCGATCGCTACCGGCATCGGCACAAAGCTGCCGTTTAATGGCTGGATTGACGAAGATACGCGTGACTTCGTCGTCTTTCGCTGCCAGTTTAATCAGGCTATCAATTTGTGGTTGCCAGTGACGTGAAATCACCTGCTTATCATCGGCAGAAACCAAATCGAGCGGCAGCGGCTTGAGCAATTGCTGCGCCGTCCAGCGGGTTTTCGGCAGTTGCAGCCAGATATCAACATCCAGACCGGTTTGATGGCTGGCGTGGCCGCTGCTAAAACGACCGCCCGCCGCCATGCCCATATCGCCAATCAGCACTTGCCCCAGCTGAAGCTGATGAACCTGAGTGCTGAGACGCTGAATAAAGGCGATCAAATCGGGATGGCCGTAATAACGACGCTGATCCTGACGCATCACCTGATAATTGGGTGAATTGAGCGGCAGCTGTTGCGCACCAACAATACAGCCGTTGGCGAAACCGCCAATCGACTGCGGGCTGCCGGCGATCGGCTGATGAATTTGCTGCCACGGCGTGGCGGCAACCGCGGCCGCACTGCATAACAGCGCGGCACAGGTGATGAGCAGACGGCGCATCATCGGGCTTACCAGCGCGGCACGCTGCTGTTGACGTCACCGTTTTGCGCGCGCTGGCGCAGCAGGTGATCCATCAACACAATCGCCATCATCGCTTCGGCAATTGGCACCGCGCGAATACCAACGCACGGATCGTGACGACCTTTGGTGATCATCTCAACTTCTTCGCCGTCACGGGTGATGGTGTTGCCCGGCACGGTAATGCTGGAGGTCGGTTTCATCGCCAGATTGGCGCTGATGGTTTGGCCGCTGCTGATGCCACCCAAAATGCCGCCCGCGTGATTACTCTGGAAACCGTTGGCGCGAATTTCATCGCGATGCTGGCTGCCACGCTGGTTGATCACCGCGAAACCGTCGCCAATCTCCACGCCTTTCACCGCGTTGATGCTCATCAGCGCATGCGCCAAATCCGCATCCAGACGATCAAATACCGGCTCGCCCAAGCCCGGCGGCACGTTTTCTGCCAGCACCGTGACTTTGGCGCCGATGGAGTCGCCCTCTTTCTTCAGGCCGCGCATCAGTTCATCCAGCGCTTCCAGCTTGGAGGCATCCGGGCAGAAGAATGGGTTCTCTTCCACGATGCTCCAGTCTTTCAGCTCACAGGCCACATCGCCAATCTGCGCCAGATAGCCGCGCACCACGATGCCGTGCTTCATCTGCAAATACTTCTTCGCAATCGCACCGGCCGCTACGCGCATCGCGGTTTCACGCGCCGAAGAGCGTCCGCCGCCACGATAGTCGCGCAGGCCGTATTTCTGCTCGTAGGTATAATCGGCATGGCCAGGACGGAACAGATCTTTGATTGCGCCGTAATCCTGTGAACGCTGGTCGGTGTTCTCAATCAGCAGACCGATTGAAGTCCCCGTCGTCACGCCCTCAAACACGCCGGACAAAATTTTCACCTGATCCGGCTCACGGCGCTGCGTGGTGTAGCGCGACGTGCCAGGACGACGACGATCGAGATCGTGCTGAATGTCGGCTTCCGTCAGCGGAATGCCGGGCGGCACACCGTCAACGATGCAGCCCAGCGCAATACCATGCGACTCGCCAAAAGTGGTTACGCGAAAAACTTGTCCGATGCTGTTTCCGGCCATGCTGGTTCCTTGTTGCGATGTTGCGGGCGAGCGCTCGCCCTCTTATTTAGTCTTTGTAGAATGAGAAGTGATGCTGTGCCGCGACGATTTGCTCGCGCGTCAGCATAAACACGCCGTCACCGCCGTTATCAAACTCCAGCCAGGTAAACGGCACGTCTGGATACTGATCGATCATGTGCACCATGCTGTTACCCACTTCGCAAATCAGCACGCCTTGTTCGGTGAGGTAATCCGGCGCACAGGCCAGAATACGGCGCACCAGTTTCAGGCCGTCGCTGCCCGCCGCCAGACCGAGTTCCGGCTCGTGGCGATATTCGTTCGGCAGATCGTCCATATCTTCCGCATCCACGTAAGGTGGATTGGTGACGATCAGATCGTATTTCACCGGCGGCAAGTTGCGGAACAGATCGGCGCGGATTGGCGTAACGTGGTTCAGCAGGCCGTGCTCTTCGATGTTCTGCTCGGCAACCGCCAGCGCATCGGTGGAGATATCCACCGCATCCACTTCCGCTTCCGGGAAGGCGTAAGCGCAGGCAATGGCGATGCAGCCGCTGCCGGTACACATATCGAGAATGTGATTAGGCGAATCGCTGATCAAACCGGCAAAACGGTTCTCAATCAGTTCACCAATCGGTGAACGCGGCACTAATACGCGCTCATCAACGTAAAATTCGTGGCCGCAGAACCAGGCTTTGTTGGTGAGATACGCCACCGGAATACGCTCGTTGACGCGGCGAATCACGCGCTCAACAATACGATGACGCTCGCTGGCGGTCAGGCGCGCATTGCGCATATCTTCTGGAATATCCAGCGGCAGCCACAGCGTGGGCAGAACCAGTTGGACTGCTTCGTCCCAGGGATTATCCGTGCCGTGGCCGTACCAAATGCCTGCCGCCGAAAAACGGCTGACAGCCCAGCGCAGCATGTCCTGAATGGTGTGCAGTTCATTCACTGCCTCATCGACGAATATCTTGTCCACGTAGCCCTCCGCAGGCCATAAAATCAATCGGCCGATAGTGTGCCACGAAGCCGGGCAGAATTCAGCGCAGCGAGGTGAAAAAGCTGACATTTGTTAACGCTAACGGTTAAGGTATGCGCCTCAATGTTTATCAGCCTTTTCTGACCCCAGCACAGAGCCATGAGTAAAAAAACGCCGTTAAGCCAGGACGATCAGCAGATGTTCCGCCAGTTGATGACCGGAACGCGCAAGCTGAAACAGGACACCATCGTGCACAAACCGGTGGTGAAAACGCGCGAACTGCCGTTGAAACGCCTGATATCAGAGCAAGCCGATAATAGTCATTATTTCTCTGACGAGTTTCAGCCGCTGCTTTCCAGCGAAGGTCCGGTACGCTACGTGCGCACTGATGTCAGCCATTACGAGCAGAAAAAGTTACGTCGTGGCGATTACACGCCGGAAATTTTTCTCGATCTGCATGGCTTAACGCAGATGCAGGCCAAGCAGGAGCTCGGCGCGCTGATCGCTGCCTGTCGTCGTGAGCATCTGTTCTGCGCCAGCGTCATGACCGGGCACGGTAAACACATCCTCAAGCAGCAAACACCGCTGTGGCTGGCACAACATCCGCATGTGATGGCGTTTCATCAGGCACCGAAAATGTTCGGCGGCGACGCCGCGCTGCTGGTACTGATAGAAGTAGAAGAGTGGCAGCCGCCTGAATTGCCGTGACGTGCCGCACTACAAAAGGATAGGGCCGCGAATGCGGCCCACAGAGAAGTGTGTAACTTCAGAGAATTAGATTGCTTTAGCCAGTTTTGACGGGCTGACCTGCCACTCCAGCTTGCCTTCGCAGGCATCTGCATCAAAGTCCACACAGGCTATCGCGGAGGTGGCGAACATCGGCGGCGCTTCCTGCGGGCAGAGTTCAGACACTAAATAACCCACCAGCGGCAGATGCGAAATCACCAGCGCCGATTTAACCCCTTTCTGCGCCAGCACCTGCAAATAGCTGGCTACCATCGCGGGATCGCCGCCTGGCGTCAGTTCCGGCAACACATCCTGCCCTTCCGGCAAATTCAGCGTTTCACGTACCGTTGCCAGCGTTTGCTCGGCGCGCAGATACGGACTCACTAATACCCGATCGATTGCTGGCGTTTTACTGTTGAGCCAACTCGCCATCGCTCTCGATTCATCACAGCCACAGAGGGTGAGAGGTCGAACTGAATCACTCGCTGCTTCCAGAGCTGCGTCGCCATGACGCATGATAAAAACTTGCATAAAGCACCGCTGTTGTTTGTCGATATCGCCCGGTACCACAGCACCAGACGCTTCATTCTGCGAATGAACGGTGTGTTTTACCCCAATGGCTTCAGTATAGTCAACCGGTTGTTTATTAAATAAGCATATCTCAGAATGGTGCTGCGCTTACCGCTGCGCAGCCCTCTGACTAACCCGCTGAATCTGTGCGCCTATTCACGATTGTGCAGAAGTGTAAAAATTCGTTTGCTGTTCTGACATTGCGATCAGCGCCTCACTCGGCGTAAAACGTTCGCCGTGTTGCTGCATTAATGAGCTTAATGCTTTAACGATATCGCCAATGCCGCGCTGATCCATATAGCGGAACGGACCGCCGAGGAACGGCGGGAAACCGATGCCAAATACCGCTGCAATATCGCCATCGCGCGCGTTGCGAATCACCGCTGCATCCAGACAACGTGCCGCTTCGTTCAGCATCATCAATACGCAGCGCTCGGCGATCTGCGCTTCGCTCTGCTTCGCCTGCGGTTTGATGTTCAACAGCGTGTAGATTGACGCATCAGCTTTGCGCTTGCCCGGCCAGCGCGAACGTTGGTAGAGGTAGAACCCTTTGTGGTTCTTACGCCCTTTGCGGCCGTCAGCCAGAATGGCATTCGCGGCGTTGGGTGCGCTGAAGCGAGAACCGTAAGCCTGCTCGAGAATCGGGCTGATTTTGCTGCCGACATCAATGCCCACTTCGTCCAGCAGCTGCAGCGGCCCAACCGGAAAACCGAATTTCACTAAAGCACGATCGATATGCTCAATCGGCTCACCTTCCTGCAAACAGTGCATCGCTTCATTTATATAGGGCGCGAGAATGCGGTTTACATAAAAGCCAGGACGATCTGCTACCACCACCGCTGTTTTGCCCTGCTGACGCGCCAGCTGCACCGTGTTCGCCAGCGTTTGCGCCGAGGTATTGGCGTGCGGAATCACCTCCACCAGCGGCATTTTGTCCACCGGGCTGAAGTAATGCAGGCCGATAATATTTTCCGGTCGCTGCGCATGGGCGGCAATGTCGGCAATCGGTAGCGACGAGGTATTGGAGGCGAATATGGTGTGCGGCTGGCAATGACTTTCGATTTCGCTGACCATCTGCTGCTTGAGCGCCAGATCCTCAAATACCGCTTCGATCACCAGATCGCGCTGGCTGAACCCTTGATAATCGATGCCGCCGCTGATGCGCGCCATCTGCTGCTGACGTTCAGCCGCTTTCAGCTGACGCCGCTTCACCTTGTTGCTCAACAAGTCCCAGCTGTATTGCAGCGCATGATTCACGCCATTGAGATTGATGTCTTTAATGCGCACCGGCAAACCGGCTTTCAGCGCCGTGACGCTGGCGATGCCGCCGCCCATCAATCCGCCGCCAAGCACGCCAATCTGCTTCAGCGCTTGCGGTTCAACACTCGCCATCGACTCTTTCTTTAAGGCGGTAGAGGCGAAGAACAGGCTGCGCAGCGCGGCCGATTCTGGCGTCATCGCCAGTTGACCAAAAGCGCGCGCTTCCGCTTCGTGCCCGGCGCTGCTGCCCTGCTCCAGACCGATGCGCACCACTTCAAGAATACGGTCAGCCGCAGGATAGTTGCCCTGGGTTTTGCTGTGGGTTTGACGCTGTGCCAGTGAAAAAAGCACCTGACGCGCAATCGGCCCCTGCAGCAAACGATCGCGGCGCGAAAGTTCACGGCGAGCGCCTTTTCCTTTATGTACGCGCGCAATCGCCGTTTCCAGCAGAATCGATTGCGGCACCGCGTCATCCACAATCCCGAGTTTGAGCGCCTGTTTGGCGCGCAGCTGTTTGCCAGTGAGAATCAGTGGCAGCGCCTGCTGCAAGCCAATCAGGCGCGGCAAACGTTGCGTACCGCCAGAACCCGGCAGCAAACCGAGCTGTACTTCCGGCAAACCGAGGCGCGTTTTGTCATCCAGCGAACAGATGCGCGCATCGCAGGCCAGCGCCAGCTCGAGGCCGCCGCCAAGGCAGGCACCGTGAATCGCCGCCACCACCGGAAACGGCAGAGCGGCAATCATCGCCATCACATCTTGTCCCTGCTTTGCCAGCGCTTCAGCTTCTTCAGCTGTTTTGCAGCTGGCGATCATGCTGATATCTGCACCGGCAACAAAGTTGTCTGGCTTGCCGGAGATCAACACTAATCCGGCTAAATCCTGATGGCTGCGCGCTTCATCCAGCACCGCTTTGATCTGCGGCACAAACTCGTCCTTCAGCGTGTTCATCTTCTCGCCTGGCACATCGATGGTAATCACACCAACGTGGTCGAGGCGCATATGTAAATGAAAGGCAGATTCGCTCATTATTCGGCCTCCAGAACCATTGCCGTGCCCAGGCCGCCCGCCGCGCAGGCGGTGACCAATCCTAAACCGCCGCCGCGCCGCCGCAGTTCGTGTAGCGTTTGCGTGATCATGCGCGCGCCGGTGGCGGCAAACGGGTGACCATAAGCAATCGATCCGCCGAGCACGTTAAAGCGTTCTTCATTCACTTCGCCCAGCGCATGCGGACGATTCAACACCTCACGCGCAAAGCGTTCATCACGGAACATTTTCAGGTTCGCTAAGGTTTGTGCGGCAAAGGCTTCATGCATATCAATCAGCGTCAGATCGTTGAGCGTAATGCCAGCGCGGTCCAGCGCCAGCGGCGAGGCGTAGGCTGGTCCGAGCAGCATGTCCTGCCAGACATCAATCGCCGTGAAGGCGTAGCTGCGCAGATAGCCGAGCGGCTGAATGCCGAGTTCGCGTGCGCGCCCTTCGCGCATCAGGATCACTGCCGCCGCGCCATCGGTCAGCGGCGTGCTGTTGGCGGCGGTCACTGAACCGTGGCGACGATCAAATGCCGGACGCAGTTTGGCGTAATCGGCAGCGCTGGCGTTGAAGCGAATGTTGTTGTCCTGCTCAATGGGCGCTTTCCACGGCGGTACAAACGCCGGCATCACTTCCTGGCTTAGCACGCCCGATTGCCAGGCGCGCGCCGCATGCTGGTGCGAACGCAGCGCTAACGCATCCTGCTGTTCACGCGTTATGCCGTGGCTTTTCGCCATCTGCTCGGCGGTATCGCCCATGCGTAATCCGGTTGAATACTCCGCCACCGCCGGTGGCACTGGCAACAAATCGCGCGGACGCAAACGACGCAGGATGCTGAGTTTTTGGCTGAAACTGCGCGCTTTGTTGAGATCCACCAGCGCACGCGCCAGCGTCTTACTGACGCCAATCGGCAGCACCGAGGATGAATCCGCGCCACCGGCAATGCCGACATCAATGGTGCCCGCCATCAAACTTTCCGTCACGTTTGCCACCGCCTGAAAACTGGTGGCGCAGGCGCGACTGACGCTATACGCATCGGTATGCACGCTTAATCCGCTGCTCAGAACAATTTCACGCGCAATATTAGGCGCTTCAGGCATCTGCACCACCTGGCCAAACACCAGTTGATCGATAACCTCGACCGGTAATTCACTGCGCGCCATCAGTTCGCTGATCACCATACGCCCCAGCTCCAGCGCGGGAATGCCGTGAAAATCGGTCGCCTGACGGGCAAAAGGGGTGCGTAATCCGTGGGTTATGGCGATACGTTCGCCCTGACGCGTCAGCAGCGGCTGCGCTTTGCTCATTGCAATCACCTGTAATTTTCGACCGGGGCATCATTGCCAAACAGGTCTGACCTGATCATCAGTGTTAACTAAGTGTTGCTAAGTAGCCAATAAGCAGAGGAAAAAAGTGCGAGGGAATACACGAAAATGAGTTAAGGCTGCCGAAGGGGTTTCGGCAGCGGCGGGATTAGCGTAGGCCGAGTTGGAAAATCAGGGTTTCCGCCTGGCAGGCAAAGGTGAAGTCGATAGACAGGCGCACCGCGTCGCCTTCGTTGGCAAATTCTGCACGAATATCGCAGGGTTCGGATTCCACCTGACGCGCGCGCTCCGTCAAATGCGCTAGCATCGCATCCGCTGCATGACGATCGGCAAACACGCCAGACCAACTCGCGGTGCAATCGGTATTGTCCATCACGGTTCCCACATCTACGCAGCAGCAGGCGGCCGTTTCGTTCGCACTACATTTTTTAATGGCATCAGTCATGGTTTTCTCCTGACGATAAATTCAACACAATCGGATCATTTTCTGCCGCAAAGTGTACGCCTGCTGGGTTTTCACATCCACGATCAAGCCGCTAAGTGACGAATATCACACTAAAAATTGATCCAGAACAAAATTGAAAGCTATGTTGAAGGCGAACCGCTAAGATTTTGTTAAGCAGATCTGATTTTATCGATCAAATCAGAAATATTTAAAAAACAATATTGCAACAAATACACAGGTCGGACCTATACTCGTCGCACTGGTCTGATATGTGGTTTTGACGTCAGTCCCTACAATTCGCCGCTCTTTGTTACGCGACGTAACAACGTTAAATAATAAATCTAGATGAGGTTGTGGTCATGAACCATAAAAACCTGTTTGCAAAGTCAGCTGTGGCAGCTGCAGTAACGCTCGTCTGTTCTCATGTTTACGCCGCGGGCTTTCAACTGAATGAATTCTCAGCAATTGGTTTAGGTCGTGCGTATTCCGGTGAAGGTGCGATGGGTGATACCGCCGCCTCTGCCAGCCGTAACCCGGCAACCATGGCGTTAATGGATCGCCCTTCTTTCTCGATTGGTGCGGTTTATATTGATCCTGAAGTCGATATTAGCGGTCAGAGTCCGTCTGGTCGCAGCCTTGATGCCAAGAATATTGCGCCAAATCAGTGGATCCCTAATCTTCACTACGTGCATCCGATTAACGATCAGTGGTGGATTGGTGCGTCTGCAACCTCCAACTATGGTCTGGCAACAGAATTTAATAATGGCTATACCGCAGGTGGTTATGGCGGCAAAACCGACCTGATGACCGGCAACTTTAATATCAGCACCGCTTATCGACTGAATGAGAATTTCAGCTTCGGTATCGGCTTTGATGCAGTTTATGCCAAGGCGAAAATTGAGCGTTATGCCGGTGAATCTGGCGCAGCGCTAGGCATTCCTGCCGATACCCAAATTGCCCATTTAAAGGGCGATGAGTGGGGCTACGGCTGGAACGCCGGTATTTTGTATGAAGTGGATAAGAACAACCGCTTCGGTTTCACTTATCGCTCAGAAGTTAAAATCGACTTTGACGGCGATTACAAAAGCAGTCTGCCGGGTTACGTGAACTCCCTGCCACAGGCGCAGCTGTTAGGCCTGCCTTACGGTACCGGCGGCTCAACCATTCCGGGTTCTCTGACGCTGAATCTGCCTGAGATGTGGGAATTGTCCGGCTACCATAAAGTCGCACCACAATGGGCGGTTCACTATAGCCTCACGTATACCAGCTGGAGCCAATTCCAGGAGCTGAAAGCCACCGGCAGCAATGGCCAGACGCTGTTCTATAAGGATGAAGGCTTCCACGATGCCTACCGCATCGCGTTAGGTACCTCGTACTTCTATGACGACAACTGGACCTTCCGTACCGGTATCGCCTTTGATGACAGCCCGGTTCCGGCCGATAAGCGCTCTATCTCCATCCCGGATCAGGATCGTCTGTGGCTGAGCGCCGGTGCGTCATACGCGTTCAATGAAGATGCTTCCGTCGACTTGGGTATTTCTTACATGCACGGTCAGAAAGTCACCGTCAAAGAAGGCCCGTATACCTTTAACTCTGAAGGTAAAGCCTGGCTATACGGCGCGAACTTTAACTACAAGTTCTGATGTGCAGATAGCAATGAAAACGGCGACAGTGATGTCGCCGTTTTTTTATTATTGATCCTGCATGCGATTTAGTACCGGCCAGTGAGCCGCGAGAAAATCCACAAAGCAGCGCACGCGCGGCGACAGATAACGGCTGGCGGGCCAGATAGCAGAAAAACGGCTCTCCCGCACGCAACTGCCCGGCAACACTTCCTGTAACTCGCCTCTTTTCAGCAGCTCACCCACGACAAAATCCGGCACATAGCTGATGCCCATTCCTGCCAGAGTGCTATGCACCATCGCTTCGATGTTGTTGACGGTTAATAATTTTAGCGGCTGGAATTCGCCAGTCACACGCAAATCCGCCAGCTCCCAGCTTTGAAGTAAGCCGGTTGCCGGGAAGCGAAACAGAATGCAGTGATGTCGGGCTAACTCATCGCTGCGCTTTGGTGGCTGATGGCTTTGCAAATAGCCAGGACTGGCGCACAATACAAAGCGAAACGCGCCCAGCGTGCGCGCCTGCAGGCGTGAATCCTGCATTTCACCGCTGCGAATCGCCACATCAAATCCTTCATCAATGACGTTCACCAGACGATCGCTAAAATCCAACTCCAGTTCAATATCCGGATAAAGCCGGCTGAAGTGCGGCAGCAACGGCGTGATCAGCCGATAACCAACCACCGGCAGCGAAATGCGCAGTTTGCCACTGGGATGGCTTACCGCCTGAGTGATCTCCGCTTCGACATCGCGAATTTGTTCGAGGATAAGCCGCGATCGCTCCAGCAACAATGCGCCCTCAGCCGTCAGGCTGACACTGCGCGTACTGCGATGGAACAGGCGCACGCCGAGCTGCTGCTCTAAACGTGCCACATTCTTCCCCACCGCAGACGCGGAAATGCCAAGCAGGTGCGCCGCTTGCACAAAACTCAGCGTCTCTGCAGTACGCACAAAGGAAGTTAACGACGTCAAACTGTCCATGCTGATAAACCTTTTGTCCGCAAAGAATGGATATCCACCCCATTTATTCATCTTTATATCCGCAATAGCATCCTTCGTCATCCCTTCACTTTTTGCGAGACCCTTTGATGACGGAAATCAGTACGGCACTTACTATCAGCGCTAAAAGCAGTGCAACGCTGGCGATTCTGCTGGCAGCGTTATTATTGCCACTGAGTTTTACCGGCGGTGTTGTGACAACACCGGCGATCAGTCACGAACTGCAGGGCGGACCGCTTTCTCTGGCCTGGCTGACCAACGGCTTTATGCTGACCTTCGGCAGCGGTCTGCTTGCTGCAGGCGTCGCCGCCGATAAGCTCAGCTACAAACGCATTTTTATCGCCGGTCTGGCGCTGTTCGCTGTTAGTTCTCTTTTGATTTTTCTCACCCAAAGTGCGTTTGCCCTCGGCGTCTATCGCGCGCTGCAAGGCATTGCCGCCGCCATGACGTTAGCGGGAGGCGCTACCGCGCTGGCGCATCTACACAGTGGTAATGCGCATACGCGGGTGTTCAGTTTGCTCGGTACGCTGTTTGGTGTCGGATTGGCATTTGGTCCGTTGATGATGGGATTGATTACCGATGGATTTGGCTGGCGCTGGGTTTATCTGGTGCTGGCGTTAATAGCCACGCTCATCGCGTTAACCAGCCAGCTATTCCTCGCCGCACCGCAGGTGCGCGCATCCGGACCTGTGGATATGCGCGGCACCGCGCTATTCAGCATGGCGCTGCTGGCCTTCACCATTGCGCTAATTCTGCTGCCGCAATACGGCGCGATTTCATGGCCGCTGCTGCTGTGCGCAGTATTAACGCTGCTGACGGGCGGGGAATTTTATCGTCATACCAAGCGGGCTGAGATGCCGGTGTTTAGTTTGACGCTGCTGCGCCAGCCGCACTTTGCTGGCGTGCTATTGCTGCCCGTCGCCACCTGTTACTGCTATGTGGTGCTGCTGATTGTTATCCCACTGTTTTTGATGGGCGCACAGGGATTGAGCGAAACGCAAAGCGCCGTCACTTTGCTGTCACTGACCGCGCCGATGCTGATTTTTCCGGGTATCGCGGCCTGGCTAACACGCTGGTTCCGTGCTGGCAATGTAGCGGTATTTGGCTTGCTACTGGCGACATTGGGATTGCTGGGCATGGCGCAGGCCATCGCAACTGCCGATATCACCGGATTAAGTATCGCGATGTTCGTTACCGGTGCAGGCGCGGCGTTGCCCTGGGGTTTGATGGATGGATTGGCGGTTTCTGCCGTATCGGTAGAACAAGCGGGCATGGCGGCCGGTTTGTTTAATACGGTACGTGTGGCCGGTGAAGGTATTGCGCTGGCGGTAGTGATGGCGCTGCTGACGCTGTTCAATCAGTGGCAACTTCACCAGACATTACCTGCGCTGGACGCCAGCACACACGAGGCCGTTGCTGGCTGGCTTTCCGGTAGCCATATCGCAGAAGCCAGCAAGTTGCTGCCGCAACTGACGGTTCGCGAACTGGTGCACAATGTTCAATATGCTTATCAGGTTTTGTTGTACGGATTAGCGGCGATCACGCTTGTGTGTACAGGGATGATTGGATTTTTACTGACACGGCCAACGCTACCGAGATAAAAAAATGGCGACTCAATGAGTCGCCTTTTTTTATTGCGAATCGATATCTTTCAGATCATCCTGAATCGCACTGGCGTTCGGATTATCTTCCGGCTTCAGCTTGCCACCGTTGGCGATAAAGTCATGTCGCTGGAAGTAGGCATTACGAATGAAGGCATATGGATCTTGCTGCTGACGCAAAATGGCGTCCGAATCCAGCAACTGCGCACGGGTTTCAATCCCTTCCAGCGTCCATTTGCCCACCGAGATCGGCCAGCTCAGCCAGCTTAGTACCGGATAGAGCGTATCAACGAAGTCACCGCCATCTTCACGGATGGTGAAGCTGCCGTAGGCCGGCAATTCAACATACGGACCATAACCGACGCCATAACGTCCCAGCGTGCTACCAAAGCGATGCGGCACTTCACGCGCCAGCTCCGGATTGGCTTTGCCTGCCACGTCGATAAAGCCACCCAGCCCTAACACGGTGTTCAGGAAGAAGCGGGTAAAGTGGATACCTGCCTGGCGCGGCTCACCAACCAGAATGGCGTTGACCATGCTGGCAGGCTCTTCAACGTTAGCTAATACATTACTTATGCCGCTACGTGCCGGCACCGGCACATAATCGCGCCAGGCTACCGCCACCGGGCGTAGAACATACGGATCCAGCACGTTGTAGTTGAAGTTAAACATCGTGCGGTTAAAGCCTTCCAGCGGATCGCTGCGCTGCGCAGGTTCCGTATTGTCAGCCGGTTTTGAGCTGGCACAACCCACCAGCAGTAAGCTGGCTAACGCCAAACCGGTCAGGCGGTTATTCATTCTTCTCTCCCTGTGCGGATCAGTAAGGTATCGCTTCAGGGCTGCTGTTGATTAATTTCCACAGCCAGTTGCTGATGACCATTCCAGGGTGTGACCGCGCTTAATCCAAACCAGTCACCTGACTGCGGATTGGCACTGCCGTCGCGCGAAATACGCACCCTGACTTGCACCTGATGCTGCGCCGATAGCAGGCGATCGGGCATCATGGCATTGCTGTCATCCAGCGTGAGCGATAACGGGAAGTGGCTCAGCGGTAAACGCTTCACAGCCACAGGCACCGGTGAAACACCGTCAGACACAGAAATATACAACACTCCGCCTTGCGGTAACATTTTTTCTGCCTGCGGCGTCAAATTCACCGTCAATGCCAGATTGCTATTTTGCTGTCCCGCGTCAGTTTTCGCTTGTTCAATGCTGCGCTCGATCATGGTGATGCGGCGATCGCCTGCCGGTAACAGTTTCAGCATCACCTGCCACGCACCAATCGCCTCGTTGTACTGCTGCTGTTCAAAGGCGTTAAACGCCAGCAGACTCAGCGTGCGCACATCGCTGTGATCGCGTTTCAGCAGTTCTTTCAACAATACGTTGGCCTGACGGTTATCCTGCGGATCGCTGGAGCGCGTCAGCACTTCGGCGTAATCCTGCTGCAGTTCGATATTGTCTGGCGCCAGCTGCAGCGCATGTTCAAATGCCTGGCTGGCATCGGTGGCGTTATTCAGCACCATGCCAAGGCGGCCCAGCATCGCCCAATCGTTGAGGTTTGAAGAGTCATTTTGCAGCGAACTGCGCAGACCCAGCTGCAGACGCGCCAGCTCTTCCATAGTCAGCGGCTGCGCTTTGGGATCCATCACGCGCGCACGTAAGGCAGGATACTCTTGTTGCACGCTAACAAACGCAGTTTGCTGCGCCAGTCCGCCGGTTTTCAGATACATGCCAACCGACACCACCAACAGCACAATCACGCCGGGCAGCAATACCCAGCGGCTACTGCGATGAATGGTTGCTGCATCCTGCTGCGGCACATCGGTTAACAGCGTTTGTTGCAGCTCACGCACCATTTCCGGGCGCTCAGCCACCACGCCCTCTTCTTCATCACGCTCCAGCTCGCGCAGGCGCTGCTGATAAAAATCGGTGTTGAGACGATCGCGATCGCCACTGCTGGCCTCGCGCTGACGCCAGCCGGCACGCAGAAACAGCGCGATAGCCGCCAGCAGTAAAATAATCAGGGTAATCCAGAATCCAGTCATTACGGCTTCCCGTCACGCTTAAGTAACGCCGCAAGGCGCTGTTGTTCACTGTCGTCGAGCTCGCTACGCGCTCTGCCGCGGCGATTGCGCAGAATAATGATCAGCGCGCCCAGCACCACAAACAGTGCTGGACCCACCCACAAAATCAGCGTGGAAGGTGTTACCGGCGGCTCATAGGTCACGAAATTACCGTAACGCGCCACCATGTAATCAATGATCTGCTGGCGATTTTCGCCCTGCTTCATCAACTCGTAGACTTTGAGCCGCATATCCGCCGCGATCATCGCATTGGAATCGGCAATGCTGTTGTTCTGGCATTTCGGGCAACGCAACGATGCGGTGAGATCGCGGTATTGCTCTTCCTGCTGCACCGAATCGAATTGATAAGTATCAATCGCCGCCCACAGGCTAGTGCTGAGCAGTATTCCCGCTAAAAGGAGAAGCAGCCGTTTCATACGCCCGCCTCCTTGCTGTATTTGTCCCACAGCGGTTTCACTTCTTCGAGCCAGACGCGATCGTTCATGTCGCCCGCATGGCGATAACGAATGATGCCTTTACCGTCGATGAGGAAGGTTTCCGGCGCGCCGTAAACGCCTAGATCAAGACCAAGCATCCCGTTGCCGTCATACAGGCTGAGCGCATACGGATTACCCAGCGTGTTCAGCCACGTCACCGCTTTGGTGCGATCGTCCTTATAATTGAGGCCAACCACGCGAATGCCTTTTTCCGCCAGCGTATTGAGGTATTGATGCTCAGCGCGGCAGGTTGGGCACCAGGTCGCCCAGACGTTGAGCAGAATCGGCTTGCCATCGGTCAGCACCTGCTGATCGTAGATTTTGCCGGGCTGATCCAGCGCTTCCAGTTTGAATAATGGAACCGGCTTGCCGATCAGCGCCGATTCAAGACGCGTGGGATCATCGCCGTTGGCGTTGCGCGACAGCTGCCACAGCAGCGCCGCAGCCAGCAGCAGGAAGAGAACTAAAGGGATAAACAGGATTTTTTTGTTCATGCCAGCTCCTCACGCTCTTCTTTTTTACGTGAGCGATAGCGCGGATCGAACAGGCAGAACAAGCCGCCCACCGCCATAAACACGCCGCCGTACCAGATCCAGCGCACAAACGGTTTGTAGTAAATACGCACTGCCCATGAACCGTCGTCCAGCTCTTCGCCCAGCGCCGCATAGAGATCGCGGGTGAAACCGCCGCTGATCGCCGCTTCGGTCATCATGGTGCGCGCGGCTGCATAGAAGCGTTTTTCCGCCTGCATCACCGCTTCCAGCTTACCGTTGCGCGTCACTTCAATCACCGCCACGCCGCCGCTGTAGTTCGGTCCTTGCAGGTTGCGCACGCCGTGGAAGGTAAAGTGGTAATTGTGGATATCGACGTTATCGCCCGCCCTCATGCGTACATCACGCTCAACGCTGTATTGGGTGCTAAAGGCGATACCGACCACGGTCACCGCCACGCCTAAATGCCCCAGCACCATGCCCCAATGGCTGCGCGACAGATGACGCAAACCTTTGAAGAAGGAGTGACGATGGGTGGCGCGCTCGTGCAGTTCCATCAACGTCAGCATGATCACCCAGATCGACATCAGCAGGCCGATAACCGTCATCGCCTCAATGCGATCCTGCAGCAGCCACGGCAGCGCGATCGACAGAACCAGCGTCACCAACAGGCCAACGCCAAGGCGTTTCCACAGTTTCTGCGGCTGGTCACGACGCCAGCGCACCAGCGGACCGATACCGAGCATCAGCGCGAACGGTGCCATCAGCCAGGTAAACATGGTGTTGAAGAACGGCTCGCCCACCGAGATGCTGCCGAGACCCAGCTGTTTATGCACCAGCGGCAGCAGCGTACCGAGTAACACTACCAGCATCGCGGCGATCAGCAGCACGTTGTTACCCAGCAGGAAGGATTCACGTGACCAGGCTTCACTCTGCACACGGCTGCGCACCTGACCGCCTTTCAGCGCATACAGCAGCAGCGAGCTGCCAATCACAATCACCAGGAAGGCGAGGATAAACATGCCGCGCGCCGGATCGGAGGCGAACGAGTGCACGGAAACCAGCACGCCGGAACGCACGAGGAAAGTGCCAAGCAGGCTTAACGAGAACGCGGTAATCGCCAGTAGGACCGTCCACGACTTGAAGCTGCCGCGCTTTTCCGTCACCGCCAGCGAGTGCATCAGCGCGGTACCAGCCAGCCACGGCATAAAGGAGGCGTTTTCGACCGGATCCCAGAACCACCAGCCGCCCCAGCCGAGTTCGTAATAAGCCCACGCTGAACCGAGCACGATGCCGATAGTCAGGAACACCCACGCGGCGGTGGTCCACGGACGTGACCAGCGCGCCCATGCGGTATCCAGACGTCCGGCCATCAGCGAAGCAATGGCAAACGCAAACGCCACCGAGAATCCAACATAGCCCATGTACAGCAGCGGCGGATGGAAGATCAGCCCGATATCCTGCAGCATCGGGTTGAGGTCGCGCCCGTCAATCGGGAAGTTTGGCAACGTACGGGTAAACGGATTCGAGGTCAGAATGATAAACAGCAGGAAGCCAAGGTTAATCATGCCCATCACCGCCAGCACGCGCGCCAGCGCATCCTGCGGCATGCCGCGACTGAAGATCGCTACCGCTAACGTCCAGGTACTGAGCAGCAGCACCCACAACAGTAGTGAACCTTCGTGCGCGCCCCAGGTTGCGGCGATACGATAGTAAACCGGCAACAAGGTGTTGGAGTTGGTGGCGACATAGCCAACGGTGAAATCATTCACCACAAAGGCGTGCACCAACACGGCAAAGGAGGCGGCGACGCAGATGAACATGCCACAGGTTAGCGGGCGCGCCATCGCCATCAAACGCGCATCCTGACGCGCCGCGCCCCACAGCGGATAGACACTCAACAGCAGCGCTAAACCCAGCGCCAGACACAGCAGAAAGCTACCAATCTCCGGCATCATGATTGCGCACCTGACTGCTGATAAGCTGCCGCAGGTCCCGTGTGATTCTTCTTCATGGCATCTTCAATTTCAGGTGGCGTGTATTTTTCATCGTGTTTCGCCAGCACTTCTTTGGCGTTCACCAGATTGCCCTCTTCGAGCACGCCTTGCGCCACCACGCCCTGCCCTTCACGGAACAGGTCCGGCAAAATGCCTTCATAAGTAACACTGACCACGCCGTTGGCGTCATATAGTTTGAAAGAGACCGCGAGGGTTTTCGGATCGCGCTTTACGCTGCCCGGCATCACCATGCCGCCAATGCGCAGGCGCTGGCCCGGCTCAGGCTTCTGATGATCTTCGCCCTTGCCGTTGATAATTTCACTCGGGGTATAAAACAGGTCGATGTTGGAACGCAGCGCGTACATCACCAGCGCGGTCGCCAGGCCAAGCCCGATCAACACCGCGATCGCCACATATAGGCGATTACGACGACGGATATTCACACGGATTCTCCCGCTGCTTCACTGGCAGCTTTTTTCGATTTAGCCGCGCGAATGCGGCGCTCCCTGGACTGACGCTGGCGAATTTCTGCCAGCAAACGGCGGCGGAACAGCACAGTGTGCAGCACCAGGCCGAATAATGGAATCAAGGTGAGGATAACGGCGAGCCAGACGTAAAAGGCATAGCCGCCCATGGCGAAGAAATCGCTCCAGGATGCAAAGGCTGGCGTCATGATTTGCTTCCTCGCTGCGCCACATCAATCGCCCACGGACGATGACGCTCAGTAAACAGAATCAGGTTACGCAGGCGCATCAAGGTCAGCGCACCAAACACCAGAAGATAGCCGAGAATGGACCAGCGCAGCGGTGTACGCATGCTCGGATCGATGGCCTGCTGCAGAATACCGGATGAGCCCTGATGCAGCGTGTTCCACCACTGTACCGAGAAGTGAATGATCGGCAGATTAACCACGCCAACCAGAATCAAAATGCCGGCGGCGCGCCCGGCAGTGCGGCGGTCTTCGAAAGAGTGATAGAGCGCAATTACGCCCATATAGAGGAACAGCAGCACCAGCTCGGATGTCAGACGGGCATCCCAGATCCACCAGGTTCCCCACATTGGTTTACCCCAGGCGGAACCGGTGATCAGCGCGATAAAGGTGAACACCGCGCCAATCGGCGCCATCGCCGCTGAGACCAGATCGGCCATCTTCATCTGCCACACCAGGCCGATAAACGCCGCGATAGCCATTGACGCGTACACGCCCATCGACCACATCGCCGCAGGCACGTGAATGTACATAATCCGGAAGCTGTTGCCCTGCTGATAATCCGCCGGTGCAAAGCCGAAGCCCCAAACCCAACCGAGTAAAAGCGTGCCAACACCCAGCACCGCGAACCACGGAATTAAGCGACCGCATAGCTGGTAAAGCCGCTCAGGCTTTGCCCACTGGTGTAACCATTTCCACATTTTGCATAGCTCACAATAAAGAGAATTCAGGTTTCGGCCGCTCTGAGGCGACACGAATTAATGCAGACTGATACGTAAGGCCGCCGCTGTCGCAAACGGCGACAACGTTGCGCTGACGGCCAGCATCGCGCCGAGAATCGCCAGATAACCACCGATCGGCAATCCCATTCCGGCGGCATCAATCGCCGCGCTGGCGAATATCAGAACCGGTATCGACAACGGCAATACCAGCAAACTCAGTAATACGCCGCCGCGCCGCAGCCCAACGGTTAAACCGGTACCAATCGCGCCGAGAAAGCTCAGAGTTGGCGTGCCAAGTAGCAGCGTTAACGCCATCGCGCGCCAGCCGGCAAAATCCAGCGACAGCAATAAAGCCGCCAGCGGCGACAGTAAAATCAGCGGTAGCCCGGTAATCAGCCAGTGAGCAATCACTTTGCCCAGCACGGTGACCGGCAGCGGCGTTGGCAACAGAAGTAGTTGCTCGAGCGAACCATCAAGAAAATCGTCACGAAACAGCCGTTCCAGCGCCAGCAATGAGGCCAGTAACGCGGCAACCCACGCTACGCCCGGCGCAATGCGCGCCAGCTGCTGCGGCTCCGGTCCGATACCTAACGGAAACAGCGTGATAACAATCAGGAAAAACCACAGCGGATTGATCACTTCCGCGCCGCTGCGAAAGGCGATTTTTAATTCGCGCTGAATGACCCGACCTAACATCAAGCCCACTCCGAAGTAAGACGAATTTTACGCACGCGCGCGCTGTTATCGGGCAGATCCTGATGGGTGGTCAGAATCACCGCTCCGCCGTTATCGGCATGGGTGGCGAATTGCACCATTAATTTTTCTACGCCGCCTTTATCGATGGCGGTTAAGGGCTCATCGAGGATCCATACCGACGCCGGGCTGAGCCACAGGCGGGCTAATGCCACGCGCCGCTGCTGTCCGGCAGAGAGTTGCGCCACCGGCACCTCTTCAAAACCCAGCAGATCGACCTGCTCAAGCGCATCAAAAATCGCATCTTCATTGCTGCTGCCGTGCCAAAAATGCAGGTTCTCCAGCGGTGAGAGTACCGATTTCACGCCGGGGTGATGGCCGAGATAGAGCAGATTTTGTTGCCATATTTCGCGCTGCTGACGAATCGGCTGTGACTGCCACATCACGTCGCCCTCTTCCGCCCGGCTTAATCCCGCCAACAGGCGCAGCAGCGAGGTTTTCCCGGCTCCGTTTGGCCCTTCAATTTGCACAATGTCACCCGGTTGCACACGGAAGCTCAACCCATGAAACAAGGTTCGCTCATCACGAACGCATGAGAGATTAATGACTTCGAGCATAGAAGGGAGAATCACGGCAATGAATGAGGCGGCGATAATACCACATTGAATCTGTGGGCCGAAGTCTGTGAGCTGGCTCCCACTTACCCCAAATGGGGTATTCGTGCGCATCAGATCAAGAAATCGTTCAAAAAACCAACTCGGTTAAGATTTCGTTACTCTTAAATTGAATCTTCGTAACAAATTGACCTTGCCAAAACCAGCTACGCTTATTACGCAATGGCATTATCACCCGAGGGAAACATGAAACAATCACCATCGATTTCAAAGAGTGACAACGATGTAGAGAGTGACGAGAAGGAGCAAGGCAAGGAGATTGAAGTCGATGAAGATGCCCTGCCCTCGCAGGCTGCGGCGATTCATGAGGAGATACGTCAGGACGGTGAAAAAGAGCTCGAGCGCGATGGCATGGCGCTGCTTTGGTCAGCGGTAGCGGCAGGATTGTCGATGAGTGCTTCGCTGATGGCTAAAGGCATTTTTCAGGTCCACCTCAAAGGCGTGCCGGGCGCTTTTTTACTGGAAAATCTGGGTTATACCTTTGGCTTTGTCATTGTGATTATGGCGCGCCAGCAACTGTTCACCGAGAACACCGTTACCGCTGTTTTGCCGGTGATGCACAAACCGACCGGCAGCAACTTTGCGCTGCTGTTGCGTCTCTGGTGCGTGGTGCTGCTCGGCAATCTGATTGGCACCGCATTGGGCGCGCTCGCTTTTAATCATATGCCGATATTCGATGATGCGACGCGTCAGGCGTTTACCGCCATCAGTGAAAAAGTGATGGTCAATTCACCCAGCGAAATGTTCGCCAATGCGGTGATTTCCGGCTGGATTATCGCCACCATGGTGTGGATGTTCCCGTATGCGGGCGCAGCAAAAATTGTGGTGATCGTGATGATGACCTGGCTGGTGGCGTTAGGGGATTTAGCGCATATCGTTGTCGGTTCGGTCGAGGTGCTGTATCTGGTGTTTGCAGGCACGCTACCTTGGTACGAATTCTTCTGGCCATTTGCTTTGCCAACGCTGCTTGGCAACATCACCGGCGGTACGCTGATATTTGCCTTGATCAGCCATGCGCAGATTCGTAACGATATGAGTGAAGCGGCGAAAGCCAAAGCGCGTGCGGAACAGAAGCGGAAAGAGAAGCAAAAACAGGCGTAAGCCTGGTCTTAAATTGCTGATAGATTGAGCAAACAACCGCTGCATAGTTAAAATCAGGTTCGCGGTGCGCTATACTGCGCGCCCGGCGTCTCCTTAGTTAAATGGATATAACGAGCCCCTCCTAAGGGCTAGTTGCAGGTTCGATTCCTGCAGGGGACACCAGATTCTCATCGTTCTCCCGCCTAAAACAACCAGCGTGCCAGTGCCAGCGTCATGCCCGCAGTACTCAGCATCCCAGCGACTATCCATTTTGTCTGCTTACTTAATTCCTGATGGATTCTCCCAATATCCTGATGCACTTTGCCGATCTCCTGATAAAGATCGCTCTTGGTGACGTAATTCGACTTGATCACTGCAATATCCGTTTTCATCAGCGCCATATCGGTTTTGATATCGTCGATATCCGCTTCTAGCCTTGATACGCGCCTTTCCATGTTCACTCCTTGATCATTAATTCACTCAGAACAACCAGCGAGCCAGCCCCAACGTCATACCTGCGGTGCTCATCATGCCCGCCACGATCCATTTCGTCTGTTTGCTGATCTCCTGGTGAATTTTGCCGATCTCCTGATGAAACTCACTTTTGGTGACGTAATTCGATTTGATCACCGCAATATCCATTTTCACTTGCGCCATATCGGTTTTAAGACCATCAATATCCGCTTCCAGCTTTGAAACGCGCTTTTCCATAATTACGGCCTCTCGTAACTTGTCATTGTAATCAATGCGATAGCTTAATATTCCTGCAAAGCATCCTACTCCAAAATCCATGGAAAAAATGCCTCACTGAGTGTGAGAGTACCTAACTGAGAGATGTGTTCAGAAAAAAACAGGGGTTATTGCAGCCGATTACATCGGTTTAAGAGTGAGATCGTAATCAGGCCTGATCGTGTCGCCATGCCGATGGCGTCACGCCGTGCAGCTGCCGAAAGCGGTTACTGAAGTGACTTGAGGAGTGAAAACCGCAGCGCAGCGCGATTTCTGTTAGCGGTAAACGGCTGAATTTCAGTAGCTGCAACGCAGCATCCATGCGACGGCGCATCACATATTGGTGCGGTGCCTCGCCTACGCTGCTACGGAACATGCGTGCAAAATGGTATTCGCTCAGCGCCGCTTCAGCGGCCAGTTGCGCCAGCGTTAATGGCTGATCAAGCTGCGCATCAATATACGCCATCACTCGTCGCAACACGGCGGGCGCCAGTCCACCACGCACCTGCGGCGCTTGCCAATGCACATCGCTGTAGCGTTGCAACAGATGCGTCATCAACAAGGTTGAGGCGCAGCTGAGCATCAATTGATTCGCCGGCTGTTGCCAGTCAGTGCTCAGCAAGAAGTGACGATAAAGTTGGGTGATACGATTGTCCGCCGCGAAGATCTTTTCATGCAGATTGAGCTGCGACGGACTGCGGTCCCAGATCTGTTCGCCCAGATGGCGCAGATGTTCATCGGTGCAGTAAAGATGCACAAACGATAAATCGGCACGAATATCCCACACCGATTCCACTCCGCTCGGCATCAGGCAAAAGCGATCCGGGCCGCCGCCGTTGCGCCAGCCGTGCTGGGTTTTATGCCAGGTTTCATAGCCGTCGGCGGTATAAAGGCTCAACGTGTGATGATCGCTAAGATTGGTGACGCGGTCGCCGCTGTTAAACCAGGCCGCCAGCTTGATGCCGCTCGACAACTGCACGCTGTCGCGCAGTTGCGCTTTGTGGCGCTGAAGCATGTTGAAGGTCTGGTAATCGGCCATGGTTGATATCACTCGCAGTTCATGAGCGCCTAGTGTACGGATCTCCGCAGACAGAAAACAGGTCACAGCCGGACGCAAAAGTAAAAAGCGCAAGATTTTGCAATTGCCGCGCAAAAACGTGCAAGCCGCGCGTTGCTTTTCACGCCACACTGCGGGCCAGATTGTGTCGGAGAGTGCGTTATGAATGTGATGTTATACCTTGCCGTGGTGATGATTTGGGGAACCACGTGGATTGCCATTTTCCTGCAGCAGGAAGCGGCTGATACGCCGGTTCTGGTGGCGGTATTTTGGCGTTTCTTACTGGCGTCGCTGGTGATGCTGGCGATCCTCAAACTGCTGCGTCGGCTGCGTACGCTGGATAAGCGCGATCATCTGTTTTGTCTGCTACAGGGTTGCTGCGTGTTTGGCTTCAACTTTGTCTGCTTCTATCATGCTGCCGCGTGGATCAGCAGCGGACTGGAGTCGGTGATCTTCTCGATGGCCGTGCTGTATAACGCGCTCAACAGCTGGATCTTCTTCCGTCAGCGTCCTTCGTTTCGCCTGTTGCCAGCGGCGGTGCTTGGTCTGGGCGGCATTGTCGCGCTGTTCTGGAATGATATTCAGGCGGCGCATCCCGCTCCGCAGTTGCTGTGGGGCGTGGGCCTCAGCGCGCTTGGCACGCTGGGATTCTCCTTCGGCAATATGATTTCGCTGCGCCATCAGCGTCGTCAGCTCGATATTCTGACCACCAATAGCTACGCAATGCTGTATGGCGCTTTGGTGATGGCCGCACTGGCGTTAGTGAATGGCGATTCACTGGCACCCGCGCTGAATATGCAGTGGTTAGGTGCGATGAGTTATCTGGCAATATTTGGTTCGGTATTGGGATTTGGCGCCTACTTCACGCTGGTAGGCCGCATTGGTGCCAGTCAGGCCGCATACAGCACCTTACTGTTCCCGCTGGTGGCGCTGACGCTCTCCACGCTTTATGAAGGTTATCACTGGCATAGCAATGCAATTGTCGGGTTGGTGATGATTCTGGCGGGGAATATGGTGATGTTTGTACGCTGTCCGACGATGGGTCGATTACGTACCGCCTAAATAACGAGAGCGGGCATTGCGCCCGCTCTTTTGTTCCTCTAACGCCAGCCCTGAACGCCGATATTGAGCTGGTGAGGTTTAGTTATGGCTTTTCTGGCAATCCAGTAAAGCAGGACGCGTTCATCATCTTTGTCGCGGTCGGCCATAGCCAGTAATTTCAGCGACAACGTGGATTTGTTCACTGGTTGATGCTCATCGCTTAACTCGATCACCGCCTGACCGATAATGCAGCAAACCTCATCCTCATTAGACGCGGATTCATATGTTCGGTCTTTCATATTTCCTCCTTTTGAATGAATTCTAAGCCTGGCAAACATCCGCGACTTTGCAGGCATTATGGCGCGATCGATACAAATACTTACACATGGTTACCCGTAGCAACCGCTACGCTTTAAATGACATCACTTACTGTCATCACAATGTCATTCATACCCGTTTAGCTGCATTTCATGCCACCGTCGGGTTCATTCACGCCACGGTTTCCCCCGCACGCGCGAGAGCAACTTATTATCTCCACAGATTCCGCTTTCTCGAGTGAGAGATAAAAATGACAACAGCAACCCCCGCGAATTACCAACGTACCCGCACGTTGACCCTTATCGGCACCATTATCACGCAGTTCGCTTTGGGCTCGGTTTATACCTGGAGCCTGTTTAACGGCCCGCTGGCGAATAAACTGGATGCGCCTATCAGTGAAGTGGCGTTCTCGTTCGGTCTGCTCAGTCTTGGCCTGGCGATCGCTTCTTCGCTTGCCGGGAAATTGCAGGAACGTTTTGGCGTGCGCAACGTCACCATCGGCGCGGGCATTTTGATGGCTGTCGGTTTCTGGCTGACCGCGCATGCCGATAATCTGATGATGCTCTACCTCAGCGCCGGGATTCTGGTGGGTCTGGCCGATGGTGCCGGATATCTGATGACGCTGTCTAACTGCGTGAAGTGGTTCCCGGAGCGCAAAGGGCTCATTTCGGCCTGCTCAATTGGTGCGTATGGGTTGGGTAGCCTCGGCTTCAAATTCATCTGCGGTGCACTGCTGAGCGCACAAGGTCTGGAGAATACCTTTATGATCTGGGGCGTGCTGGCTATGAGCATGATTATTGTCGGCGCGTTGCTGATGCGTGATGCGCCAATGCAGAAGAGCAGCGGCAATGCGCAGTTGGAAGCCAAAGATTACACGCTGGCGCAATCGGTGCGTTTACCGCAGTACTGGATGCTGGCGCTGATGTTCCTGACTGCCTGCATGAGCGGCCTGTACGTGATTGGCGTGGCAAAAGATATCGGTGAAGGCATGGTGCATCTTAGTGCACAAACCGCAGCCAATGCGGTTACGGTGATTGCGATTGCCAACCTCAGCGGTCGTCTGATTCTTGGCGTGCTGTCGGATAAAATGGCGCGCATCCGCGTGATTACGCTGGCGCAAATTGTTTCGCTGGTGGGCATGAGTATTCTGCTGTTCACCCACATGAATGAATCGACCTTCTTCCTCTCCTTAGCCTGCGTGGCCTTCAGTTTCGGCGGCACCATTACTGTGTTCCCATCGCTGGTCAGCGATTTCTTTGGTCTGAACAATCTGACCAAAAACTATGGTCTGATTTACCTTGGTTTCGGTATCGGCAGCGTGCTGGGTTCACTGGTTGCCTCCGCCTTTGGTGGCTTCACCGTCACCTTCAGCCTGATTATGACCTTGCTGGTGATTTCACTGGTGTTGTCGCTGAGCATCCGTCTGCCAAATCGCCAAAACGTGGCAGAACCTTTATTGCATAATTAAGTTCGCTGGGATGCCGCAGCAATTTGCGGCATCCCATTTCTCCACAATTGATCCACAATAAAGCATCAATTGAGAACCGCTATTATTAAGCCTTGCCTTTCGGAGTAATCTCGTTATTATTATCAGGCATTCAGCTTATTCCGATTGGTTTATTTTACCCCGCGACTTTTTTAGCATTTAATTGACACACTCCGTAATACATTCAGCAATAACTCTACATTTCCTGCATCTTCACTCCACTATTCCCCTGTAATCTGGCGTCATTGGAACAGAGGAGGACTCTCCATGAAGAAAGTTATTAAGGTTGCATCGGTTGTAGCCATTATGACGATGTTGAGTGGCTGTATTATCGATCATCATCGTGGAGGCGGCGGCCCAGGTTGGGGCCATCATGGTGGCGGCGGCTGGCATCATGGGTACGGCGGTTATGGACACCGCAGATAGTTGGGCAAAGAATATACACAGCAAATAATAAGAAAATAAAAAGGGCGGGAAATTATCCCGCCCTATTTTTTTAGCTTTTTACCGCGTAATTACATTGATACCAGGCTTTCTTTAATCCGGGCAAATGGCTATTTTGCGACGGCAGTGATTCCACCTTATCAAATCCACGCTGACTGCAATAATTCGCAAGGTCGATCTCCATTGCGTCTTTATTCAGCGTGTGCGGATCGTAACGATACTGCACGGTATTTGAGCTGGTATCTTCATCGACACGCTCAAATCCTCCTGGTTTGCTGACGCTACAACCGGCCAGCATAAAAAGCGCCAATGCGCTAATAAGCATTTTTTTCATTAGGGTTTCCTCTAAAGCGTCGCAGTCTAAAATGCAACGCCGCGCTTATCTATAGGATTAAAGCGCGAAATGTCCGGGATTAGTGAAGCTTTTGCCAATCAAATCGATAAAACCAAACGGTTTTCCTTATCAACTCAGCGGTGCGATTATGTACCCAGACAAAACGAAGTCTGCACCACACCAGGTGAGTTAATAATAAACATACTGATAGTGACCTTCATGCCCGCGCTGAGCGGGCTTTTTTTTGCCCGCTAACCGGTAAGGCTGACCATCTTACGTAAAAGATTGGCCGCTTGTTTGTCAGGCAATGCGAGAATGCCGCTATAGAGATCAATCGACATCGCACACATCGCGCCGCGATCAACCGCGGTATCCGCCGGCATATTCAGCTGTTGCAGCCTATCGCCCCACTTGCCATACAGCTTTTCCACCACGCTTTGCAGATCGCGCTGCGCCGCAGCCTGATCCAGCGGCTGTTCATTGCCGGTGCTTTGCTGTAGCAACGTTTCGAGCGCCTGCGCATCGCGCTGATTCAATTCCGGTGACAGCACCTGTTGCAAATTGACGCCGCCATTCACCTGCGGATAGAGGAAACGGAAGCAGCGCTGCGGTTCCTGCTGCTGCAGTGCCTGCATCTCCTCGACCGAGACGCGGATGTAGTCAATGATCGCCGCATCGCTGGCACGTGTCAGACGTTGATTGACCAGATCCATCAACCAGCCGCGCATATCCCCCAGCGCCTGATCGGCGGGAACGCCTTCAAGCCGTTTATGCAGCAGTTCGCGATTGAGCAACTGCCACAATGCCGGTTCCTGAATTTTTAGCAGACGATAACCGGGCGCGAGGCTGAGTTGGGTTGCCACCTCTTCCACCAGCGCCTGACGCTCCTGACGCGGATGCAGCCAGCTAAACCACAGCAGATTCGCCAAAATCAGCGGCAAGATAAACAACAGCACGCCTTGCCACAGTCGTAAAGAAGTGGTGCGCACCAGCAGAATAATAATGATCGCCAGCAGCGCGAACGCCGCTAGCGTAATCGGAAAAAGCGAGAGCATCGAACGGGGTTAATCCTTACGTACATCGATTAAAACGGGGCAATTGGCGCGCTCAATCACTGCCGCGCTGACCGACCCTTTCAGCAGACGATTAAATGGCGACAGATGGCGGCGGCCCATGATGATCATGCTGGCCTGCAAAAGTGTGGATTGCGCCACAATGGTTTCAGCCGCTTCACCCGCCAGAATCAATCCCTTTGCCGCCACGCCCGCGCGCAGCAGCGGCGCCAGCGCATGACGCACCACCATTTCGGCGGTGTTCTGCTCATCTTTCGCCGCCACAAAATCATCCGGGTCTTCACCAGCATCAATCTCAATCGGTTGATTGCAGGAGGAGTAAGCGGGATCCACGCAGCACAACACCGTGACCTGCGCCTGATGCGCCAGCGCTTGTTCAATGGTCAACGCAATCACTTTTTCCGCCACCGGAGAGTTATCGATGGCCATCAGCAAGGTTTTCATCAGTTGGTTATCCTTCCACAGCGGTCATTTTGCCAATTTCACGAATCAAGGCGTCTTTGCACTTGATGATTTGCTCACGATAGTGCGCTTCCTGCTTATGAAAACGCGCCGTCGGCACCAGCAATGAGATAGAGAAGCGGCCAAACAGCGTATCAATGGCAACCGCCATGGTCGAAATGCCCTCCAGCGTCTCGCCGCGATCGATCGCTAATCCGCTGGCGCGCACTTCGGCAATCAGCTCCAGCAATTGCGGCAGGGTTTTCACCGTCATCTCGGTTAACTCTTTATAGGCTTCGCCCACCATTACGCGCACATCTTCATCGCTCTCCAGCGCCAGCAACGCGCGCCCGCCCGATGTGCTGTAGAGCGGCAGATTCAGACCAATGCGCGGCACCACACGCAGTTCGCGCGAGGCCACCACATAATGCACGATCGCCAGCTGCGTGCCGCTGGCCCGCGCCAGCGATACCGTTTCATTGATTTCGGCAGAGAGTTGTTCGAGGAACGGACGCACGATTTCCACCACGTCGCTGTGCACGCTGGAGATCAGCTTGAGCAGCGCCGGACCGAGACGTAAACCGCCGGCACCACTGCTGCGCACCAGCTGTGCGCTGTCCAGTGCGCCAATAATGCGCTGCACCGTTGAGCGCGGCAGATCGACCACCTGCGCAATTTCACCCAAACTCATGCCGCCGGGATGCTCACCCAGCGCATTCAGAATTTTTGCCGCACGCGCGATGACCTGAATGCCACCCGCTTTTTCATCCTCACGGCTTGAGGGAAGTTCAACCATGATGCGTTCCTTTTTGGCCTGCCCTACTTTAACGCGAATGATCGCACTTTTACACCCTGTATCACATTGCAATACAGCATATCGATATGTAAGATGCCATCTGTATCACATCGCAATACACTGCATCAACAATATAACGAGAAGCCTGCTATGAACGCCCAGCCCATTGCGGCTCCGGCACCCCATCCGTTTACTCTGCGCCTGGCGCTGGGATTGGTTGGCGTGCTGATTGCCGCGCTCACATCGGGATTAAACGATCGCGTCACCGATATCGCGCTAGCCGATATCCGCGCCGCCATCGGCATCAGTTACGATCAAGGCAGCTGGATTATCTCCGCGTATCAAGCCGCTGAAGTTGCGGCAATGATGATTGCGCCCTGGTTCGCCGTCACCTTTTCTTTGCGCCGTTTTGCGCTCACCGTCTCGGCCGGATTTATGCTGAGCGGCCTGCTGCTGCCGCTGATGCCCAATACCACGCTGTTTATCGCCTTGCGCGTGGTGCAGGGATTGTTTGGCGGTGCGCTGCCGCCGATGCTGATGACCGTTGCGCTGCGCTTCCTGCCGCCGCCGATCAAATTATACGGATTAGCGGGTTATGCGCTGACCGCCACCTTCGGCCCGAATATGGCCGCTTCGCTGGCAGCATTCTGGACCGATGACGTCAGTTGGCTGTTTGTCTTCTGGCAAGTGGTGCCGGCCATGCTGATCGCCATGCTGCTGATTAGCTGGGGTATACCGCAAGATCCGCTGCGCCTTGAGCGTTTCAAACAGATCGATCTGTTTGGCATGCTAACCGGTTGTTCCGGTATGGCGCTGCTGATTCTGGCACTGACGCAGGGCGAGCGGCTCGACTGGCTCGAATCGCCGTTATTCAGCGGCCTATTATTCAGCGCGCTGGCGTTGCTGACTGTGTTCTTTATTAATGAATGGTTTCACCCGCTGCCGCTGTTCAAATTGCAGATGCTGGGACGGCGCAATCTCGCGCACGGCTTGCTGGTGCTGGCGGGCGTGCTGATTCTGTCGCTGTCTGGTTCGGCGCTGCCTTCAGCCTATCTGGCGCAGGTGCAAGGTTTCCGCACGCTGCAGTTCGCCCCGCTGGCGTTAACCATCGGCTTGCCGCAGTTGCTGATCGCGCCTTTTGTTGCCGCGCTGCTGAATATTCGCTGGGTGGATTGTCGCTGGATGTTGACGGCGGGCGTGGCGCTGTTGGTGACGTCCTGCCTGATGGGCATGCACATCACTACTGATTGGGCGCGGCAGAATTTCTGGCTGATACAGATTCTGCAGGCGTTTGGTCAGCCGATGGTGATTTTGCCAGTGCTGATGAGCGCCACCAGCGTGGTCGCGCCGCCGGAAGGCCCGTTCGCCTCGGCGATGTTCAACACCGTGCGCGGTTTCTCCAGCATCGCCGCCAGTACGCTGGTGGAGTGGTTTATCAGCCACCGTGAAAAATTCCACTCCAACGTGCTGGTCGATAGCGCCGCCAGCCGTGCGTGGCTGATGATCGCACCGAATAGCGCGCAATCCAGCAGCAGCTTGCCGTTGCTGCCAGACGGCAGCGCCAGCAGCGCAGAAAACCTCAGCGGCTTCGCCACCTTGCTGAAACAGCAGGCGATGGTGCTGAGCCTGAGTGATTGCTACCAGATGCTGATTGCCTTCGCCGCCCTGCTTTTACTGTTAACCGCCTGGCTGCCGAAACGCGTGTGGCCACCACAAACACTGATTCAACCTGTTACGACGACGTCGAGATAATTGATATGCAAGCTTTTGCTCTGAAAAGAACGGTGCTGTTGAGCGCCTTATTACTGGTGTTATTGGCGATGGCCTTTTTTGTCTGGTCATCGATGACCGGCAACGATCATCGCACCACCGATGCCTATGTGAATGCTGATTACACGCTGGTTGCGCCAAAAGTTTCCGGCTACATCGCCAGCGTCAACGTGCAGGATAACCAGCGCGTGAAGGCCGGCGAACTGCTGGCCACGCTCGACGATCGCGACTACCGCGTAGCATTAGAAACCGCACAGGCCAATTTGCAGGTCAGCGAGGCCAAGCGTTTGAGTAGCCAGGCGCAGCTGGAACAGCAGCAATCCACTATCGACCAGGCGAAAGCCACGTTAGCGGCGAGCCAGGCTTCAGCGCAGTACGCCGGACAGAGCGCTGCGCGTTACAACCAGCTGTATAAAAGTGGCACCATCGCTGCAGACGATCAGCAAAAAGCCAACTCAACGCAGCGTTCCGCCTCAGCCACCGTGCGCCAGAGCGAAGCAGCGCTGGCTTCTGCCGTCAAGCAAGTTGGCGTGCTGCAAGCCGCAGTGCGTCAGGCCGCAGCCGATGTTACTGCCGCGCAGGCCAGCGTCGATCAGGCACAGCTCAATCTTTCCTATACGCGCATTGTGGCGCCGGTGGATGGCATGGTCGGCCAGCGTTCAGTGCGTCTCGGCGCCTACGTTAGCGCGGGCACGCGTTTGCTGGCGGTGGTGCCGTTGCAGCAAACCTATATCACCGCAAATTATCTGGAAACGCAGCTGGCGGATGTGCAGCAAGGGCAGAAAGTGAACGTGAAGGTGGATGCCTTGCCGGGCAGAGTATTTACCGGTCGCGTGGATAGTATTGCCCCGGCGACGGGCGCGACGTTTTCCGCCATTTCACCTGACAACGCCACCGGCAATTACACCAAAGTGGTACAGCGTTTACCGGTGAAAATTGTGCTCGATGAGAACCAGCCGGATCTGGCAAAACTGCGTGTGGGAATGTCGGCGATACCGGAGATTGAGACCCGCTGAAAATGTGAGCGATATCTCAGAAGCGGCCTATTTATTTTTGGGACAAATCCGCGTAAATTAGCCCTCGATCCTGTTCCGGGCTTGCCTGGAGCGACCTGAGAAGAAAGCGTGTAGCGCTGATGAACTCCACCTTTCTCTTATTCTGTTCGGGTTACGCGGGTTTGGGATCGCCCGCCGGGTAGCCGCTCAGAGGAGTTGTTTTTGTGAGATACGCTTTGATGGGAATTTCTTTCTTCCTGTTGCTTTGGGTCGGTACCTTTGTACTGATGCTGTAGAGCCGCCAGGCGGGGCGACGCTGAGTCGCCCCACTTACTGGTTATTCCTCTTCTTCTTCCAGCGCTTTCACCGTTCCCGGCAAAATGCCATCGGCACGGAACATCGATTTAATCCCCCGCACCGCCTGACGAATACGATCGCTGTTTTCAATCAGCGCAAAACGCACATGGGTATCACCGTAATCACCAAAACCGATGCCTGGCGAGACGCACACTTTGGCTTCCTGCATCAGTAATTTGGCGAACTCCAGCGAGCCAAGATGCGCGTAGTGATCGGGGATTTTCGCCCAAACGTACATCGACGCCTTCGGCAGATCGACCATCCAGCCCGCTTCGTGCAGGCCTTTCACCAGCACATCGCGGCGGCGTTTGTACTGCTCAGCGATATCACGCACGCACTGTTGATCGCCTTCCAGCGCCGCTATCGCCGCTACCTGCAATGGTGTGAAGGTGCCGTAATCGTGATAACTCTTGATACGCGCCAGTGCTGAAACCAGCTCTTTGTTACCGACCATAAAGCCGATACGCCAGCCGGCCATGTTGTAGCTTTTCGACAGGGTAAAGAATTCTACCGCCACATCACGCGCACCCGGCACCTGCATAATCGACGGCGCTTTCCAGCCATCGTAGGTGATGTCAGCGTAGGCGAGATCGTGGATCACCAGCACGTTGTACTGCTTCGCCAGCGCGATGACGCGTTCGAAGAAATCGAGCTCAACGCATTGCGCCGTAGGATTCGACGGGAAGCCAAGAATCATCATCTTCGGTTTGGGATAGCTTTCGCGAATCGCTCGCTCCAGCTCGTTGAAGAAATCAACGCCCGCCACCAGCGGGACAGAACGCACCTGCGCGCCGGCAATCACCGCGCCGTAAATGTGAATCGGATAGCTGGGATTCGGTACCAGCACAGTGTCGCCGTGATCGAGCGTGGCCAGCATTAAGTGCGCCAAACCCTCTTTCGAGCCGATGGTGACAATCGCTTCCGATTCCGGATCGATTTCTACCTGATAACGGTCTGCGTACCAGCGCGAAATCGCGCGACGCAAACGGGGAATGCCTTTCGAGGTTGAGTAACCGTGCGTGTCTTCGCGCTGCGCTACCTGACAAAGTTTTTCAACGATGTGCGGCGGCGTAGGGCCATCCGGATTGCCCATTGAGAAATCGATGATGTCTTCGCCGCGCCGACGCGCAGCCATCTTCAATTCAGCGGTGATGTTAAAAACATACGGGGGAAGGCGTTCAATACGCGAGAAACGACGGGGTGTGCTGTTATCAGCCATGATGTCCTCTGGTTTACGTAAGCGCCCGGACCGTCCGAGCGACGTGGGTCACTGTGGTGACCGCACCAAGAACATAACGCGCTGATAACAAGATTGTCGAGAGCGGAATAAAATTTTTTCAATATTCAGGATTCAGGCGGCCAAACACCCAATCGCTTACCCATTGGCCATTTAGCAGATAATTATCCCGTAACGTGCCCTCAAGGGCGAAACCATTCTTCTCCAGAATGCGGCGCGACGGCCAATTCCCCTCAATCACCATCGCTTTTAACTTATGAAATTCTGCCTGCAGTAAAAACTGGCACAGCGCGTCGAGCGCTTCACTGCCATAACCCAAGCCGGTAAAGGCCGCGCGTAGCATGTAACCCACTTCGGCCTGACGATACGGATGCCATTCGGCGCTACAGCCAAACAACCCAATCGGCTCATCGCTTTCCCGGATGCGCGCCACCAGACACAACATATGAAAACTACTCGCCTGCCACGGCGCCAAACGCTCGTTAAAACGTTGACGGATATCGTTTTCATCCGGGATTTCACTAACCCACGTCATGGTGGCGGCGTCCTGGTGTACCGCTTTGAAAATCTGCCAGTCTTCTGGCTGAAGCCGGCTGAGGTATAAACGTGGAGTGAGTAATTGCATGGTTGAGCTCCCATTTTTTTATACGGCAACATAGCAAACCGGCGTATTCACAACCAGCGATCGGCGCACGCTTTCGTTAATCCTCTTTTTGTTAGTCAAGTATTCCTCTTTTCGGGAGGTCGCCATGAATGGCGCCCCTACAAAGGCGGAGTACGATTGCCATTTATGGCGACCTGCATGTTAAAAATTGATCCTGGCTACGAGAAAGGTCTGCAGATTGCCGTGGCGCTGGCGGATCGTGATCACATTTTTTATCATAGCCTCCCGTTTCTTGCCTGAGAGATGCCCTTGCCTTCCCACTTCGACATGCTGCTGGCGGTTTTTGACCGCGCGGCGCTGATGCTGATTTGCCTGTTCTTCCTCACTCGTACGCGGGTGTTTCGTCAGCTGCTGCAAAAAGATGAGCATTCGGTGCGCGAAAAAGTGGTGGTGACGGCAATATTCTCGCTGTTTGCGCTATTCAGCACCTGGTCGGGGATTAATGTCGACGGTTCGCTGCTCAATGTGCGTGTGATTGCGGTGATGTCCGGCGGCATTCTGTTTGGTCCGTGGGTGGGCATCGCCACCGGTGTGATTGCCGGTTTGCATCGCTATCTGATTGATATGGATGGCGTCACGGCGGTGCCTTGCCTGATCACCAGCATCATTGCCGGCATCGCTTCCGGCGTGATTAATCGCCGGGTGAGTAAAGAGCAGCGCTGGCGCGCCGGTATTCTCGGCGGCATGTTGTGCGAAAGCCTGACCATGCTGCTAATTGTATTGTGGGCCAAGCCTATGACGCTGGGCCTGGCGATTGTTTCCGAGATTGCGCTGCCAATGATTCTGGGCGCATCGAGCATCGGTTTAATCGTGCTGCTGGTGCAGAGCGTTGAGGGTGAGAAAGAGGCGATTGCGGCGCGTCAGGCCAAGCTGGCGCTGGAGATCGCCAACAAAACATTGCCGCTGTTTCGTCAGGTTGATAGCCAGTCACTGCATAAAGTGTGTGACATCATCCGCAGCGACATTCACGCCGATGCGGTCGCCATCACCAATAACAAACAGATCCTCGCTTACGTCGGTTACGGCGAGCAGAACTATCACAATGGCGATGATGCCATCAGCCCAACCACCGCGCAGGCGATCGCCAGCGGCAAAATCATCATCAAGAACAACGATGAGGCGCATCGCACCAAAGATATTCACTCGATGCTGGTTATTCCCCTTTGGGAAAAAGGGGAAGTGACCGGCACGCTAAAAATCTATTATCGCCGTGCGCATCGCATCACCGGTTCGCTGAAAGAAATGGCGATTGGGCTGTCGCAAATCATCTCCACCCAGTTGGAAGTGTCGCGGGCTGAGCAGCTGCGCGAGATGGCGAACAAGGCTGAATTGCGCGCGCTGCAGAGTAAAATTAACCCGCATTTCCTGTTTAACGCGCTGAATGCTATTTCCTCATCGATTCGCCTTAATCCAGATACGGCGCGCCAGTTGGTGATTAACCTGTCGCGTTATCTGCGCTACAACCTCGAACTCAACGATGACGAGCTTATCGATATCAAGAAAGAGTTGTGGCAGGTGAAGGACTACATCGCGATTGAGCAGGCGCGTTTCGGCGACAAGCTGTCGATGATTTATGACGTGGATGAAGATCTGCACTTCACGCTGCCTAGCCTGCTGATTCAACCGCTGGTGGAGAACGCCATTGTGCACGGCATTCAGCCTTGTCGCGGCAAAGGCGTGGTAACGCTGAGCGTGAAAGATTTGGGCGATCGTGTACGCGTCGCGGTGCGTGATACCGGCGACGGCATCAGCGAGGATGTGATGAGCCGCGTGGCGCGTAATGAGATGCCCGGTAACAAGATTGGTCTGCTGAATGTGCATCATCGCGTGAAATTGCTCTCAGGCCAGGGTTTGGTTATCACCCGCCATCATCCCGGCACTGAAATCGCCTTTACGCTTAGCAAGAATGGTCAGCCGCTACCTGCGCCGCTGCGCCCCACCACGGAAACCGCCACGTGAAAGCCATCATCGTTGAAGACGAGTTTCTCGCCCAGCAAGAGTTAAGCTGGATGATTCAGCAACACAGCCAAATCAGCGTTGAGGCCTGCTTTGATGATGGGCTGGAGGTGCTGAAATATCTGCAGAACCATCGGGTGGATGTGATTTTCCTCGACATCAACATTCCGTCGCTGGATGGCATGCTGCTGGCGCAAAACATCAATCAGTTTGCCCATAAGCCATTGATTGTGTTTATCACCGCGTGGAAAGAGCATGCGGTTGACGCGTTTGAACTGGACGCCTTTGACTACATTCTCAAGCCGTATCACGAGTCGCGCATCATGACGATGCTGCAAAAACTGGAAGCCAGCGCCCAGCAGCAGTCGCAACCGCAAAACGCGGCGGCCAGCTCGCCACAAACCGTTAATCTGGTGAAAGATGAACGCATCATCGTCACCGATATCAATGAGATCTATTACGTTGAGGCGCACGAGAAGCTGACGTTTGTTTATACGCGACGCGAAGCCTATGTGATGTCGATGGTGATCAGTGAGTTTTGCAGCCGTTTGCCGGAACAGCAGTTCTTCCGCTGCCATCGATCTTACTGCGTCAATCTGAGCAAGATTCGGGAAATCGAGCCGTGGTTTAACAATACCTATTTGGTGAAGTTGCGTGATTTGGATGCGCAGGTGCCGGTGAGTCGCAGCAAGGTGAAAGCCTTTCGGCAGTTGATGAGGTTATAAGGCGAACGGCGGATGCCGCTCGCCTGAGTGCTTACAGTTCGCGGCCCAGCACCTGACGCAGGTGCGCACCGGCGCCCAGCAAGCCCGGCTGATCGTGAGTGATCATATACACCGGAATATCGACCAGGTAATCGCGGAAGCGGCCTTTATCTTCAAACGCCGCGCGAAAACCGGACGCTTTAAAGAAGTCGAGGAAGCGCGGCACGATACCACCGGCGATATAGACGCCGCCGAAGGTGCCCAGATTCAGCGCCAGGTTGCCGCCGAAACGACCCATAATGACGCAGAACAGCGACAGTGCGCGACGGCAATCGATGCAGCTGTCTTGCAACGCGCGCTCGGTAACATCTTTTGGCTTGAGGTTTTCTGGCTCACGCTCATCAGACTTCACGATGGCGCGATAAAGATTGACCAAACCGGCACCGGACAGTACGCGTTCAGCTGAAACGTGACCAATCTCCGCGCGCAGCACTTCGAGAATTTCACCCTCTTCTTCGCTGTTCGGCGCGAAGTCAACGTGGCCGCCCTCGCCCGGTAAGCTGATCCAGCGCTTATCCACGTGCACTAAATGGCTGACGCCGAGGCCGGTGCCGGCACCGTAAATCGCGATGGGCTTGCCTTCAACGGGCGCTTTGCCGCCAAACTGAATCACTTCCTTTTCGCTCAGCATCGGAATCGCCATTGAAACGGCGGTGAAATCATTGATGATCTCCAGGCTTTCCAGCGCCAGATTCTCTTTCATCACTTTGGTAGAGAACGCCCAATCGTGGTTGGTCATCTCTACCCAATCGCCGGTGATCGGACAGGCAATGGCGATACAGGCGTGCTTAATGTCCTGTTTTTGCTCATCGAGATAGTGACGGATCACCGCTTCGAGATTGTCGTAGTCTGATGTTGAGAAGGTTTGGGCTTGGGAGATAGCACCGTTTTCTACCTCACACAATGCGAGACGGGCATTGGTACCGCCCACATCGCCGACCAGGGCGTATGTTGTCATTCTTCTGCTGCTCCGCTTGGGTCATAAACAATTGCAGGACACTATAAAAGCCTGCCAATAAAACAACAACGCCCACCTGCACGATGGGCGTAATCCATTTAAAGATGCTGCACAGCCTACCGATCGCCTGCCCGACTTCCCAGCGGCAACTTTCCGAAATTTAGCCACTGTTACGCTGATGCAGTGCGGCGGTGACCTTACGCAGCAGCGGCGGCAAGTCCTGTTTGTCCATCACCACTTCCACCAGCGACAGACGCCGATTCCGCATTAATTGCTCCATCACCGCGTCCAGCTGCACCGTTTCGCTGACGCGCCAGCTCTGCGCCGCGCACTCTTGGCTCAGCGCCTGCGGCAGCGCGGTCCAGTTCCACTGCGCGATATCGTTGTAACGTTGTTCAGCACCGTGAATCGCGCGCTCAACCGTGTAGCCATCATTGTTAATCAGGAAAATGATCGGCTGCTGGCCGTCGCGTAGCATCGAACCCAACTCCTGAATCGTCAGCTGCGCGGAGCCATCGCCAATAATCAGGATGACCCGACGATCCGGCTGCGCGGTTTGCGCACCAAAGGTGGCGGGTAAAGTATAGCCAATCGATCCCCACAGCGGTTGCACCAGCAATTGCGCATCCTGCGGTAAACGCAGCGCCGCCGCACCAAAGGCCGCAGTGCCTTGATCGGCGAGGATAATATCACCCGGCTGCAGGAAGCGCTGCATCGCCCGCCAGAATGCCTGCTGACTGATTACCGCCGCAGCAATTTGCTCACTTTCTTCGCACTCAGGCGCATCCGCCAGCCGCCAGTGCGCACAGTGACGCTGATAAATCGGCGTCAGCGCCGCCAGCGCCTGCTGCATGCTTAACGGCGCAAACACCTCACCAGCGACCGTGGCCTGAAACGGCTGCAGATCGATCACACGTTCGGCGGGCAGATTTTGCGTGAAGCCGGCGGTTAAGGTGTCGGTAAACCGCACGCCGACGCACAGCGTGACGTCGGTATCTTCGATCGCCTGGCGCACCGCATCGCTGCTGCCTTGCGCGGCGTAAGTGCCGACATAACCCGGCTGCTGCTCGTTGAGCACGCCTTTGCCCATCAATAAGGTGGCGGCAGGAATCGCGCGCAGCTGGCGCAATGCCTCAAGCTGCGGCTGCAACTGCCAGCGCGCGGCAAGGAAATCCGCCAACAACGCCACGCGCTGCGCCGGTGCCAGCAAACGTTCTGCCGCATCGGCAAAGGCTGCGGCAACCTGCTGATGGTTATCTGCGGCTGTAATTTTTTCCTCTGGCAGCGAAATCTCAGCCGCCGCCACATCCACCGCCAGCAATAAATAGCCGGGACGATGTTGCGTTAGCGCCTCGCTGATAACGCGATCGATCTCCACTACCGCGTTCTCCGCCGTCAGCACCGCAGATGCCACACTCACTTCCTGCGCCATTCGCAGGAAATGACCAAAATCGCCATCACCCAGCGAATGGTGCACGCAATCGCCTTGCTGCTGCGCCTGACTCGCGGGCGCGCCCACAATATGAATCACCGGTACATATTCGGCATAGCTGCCGGCGATGCCGTTAATCGCGCTGAGCTCGCCGACGCCAAACGTGGTCAGCAGTGCCGCCGCGCCGTTACATCGGCCGTAACCATCCGCTGCATAAGCCGCATTCAGTTCATTGGCGCAGCCAACCCAGGCAATTTCGGGATGCGCAATTACACTGTCGAGGAATTGCAGGTTGTAATCGCCCGGCACGCCGAACAGATGTCGGATGCCGCTTTGCTGTAATCGGTGCAGTAAATAATCGCCAACGTTGGGGGTTTTCATCGACAGCTCCTTGTTAAGGGGATAATCAGGAGTATTAGCGATGTGGCTGAATTGGCGAGATATTCACCATCGTGTGGTGCTGATTTGTGGCAAGCATTCGTTACGACGACAGATAATTCTGTAAGTTGCGATCTTCGGCGCGTTTCGCCTTAGTGTAAACGCATACACTGCTATGCTGATGTCACTTTCTCCCCTATTGAGACAGGAACGCTGCATGAGTGCTTTTCCCCATCCCGAACGTTATCAACAGATGCAATACCGTCGCAGTGGCCGTAGCGGCCTGAAGTTACCGGCAATTTCCCTGGGTTTGTGGCATAACTTTGGCGACAGTACGCGCGTCGATAACAGCCGTGAACTGCTGCGCCACGCCTTTGATCGCGGCATCACCCATTTCGATCTCGCCAATAATTATGGTCCGCCGCCGGGATCGGCTGAATCTAACTTTGGTCGCATTCTGCGCGAGGATTTTCAGGGACTGCGCGATGAGCTGGTGATCTCAACCAAAGCCGGTTACACCATGTGGGACGGTCCGTACGGCGATTGGGGTTCACGCAAGTATCTGATTTCCAGCCTCGATCAAAGCCTGAAGCGCATGGGATTAGAGTACGTTGATATCTTCTATCACCATCGTCCCGATCCTGAAACGCCGCTGGAAGAGACCATGCGCGCGCTGGATCAGGTGGTGCGTCAGGGCAAAGCGCTGTATGCCGCCATCTCTAACTATCCGGCAGACAAGGCCGCCGAAGCGATTGCGATTCTGCGCGATCTCGGCACGCCATGCCTAATCCACCAGCCGCGTTATTCGATGTTTGAACGTACGCCAGAGCAGGGTTTGCTGGATGTACTGGGCGACAACGGCGTTGGTTGCATTGCCTTCTCGCCGCTGGCGGGTGGCGTGTTAACCGACCGCTATTTGCAGGGCATTCCGCAAGATTCGCGCATCGCCAGCGGCAGTAAGTTCCTGAATGAGAACCAGTTGACGCAAGAGAAGATGGAAAAAGTGCGTCAGCTGCAGGCGATTGCCCAACAGCGTGGCCAGAAGCTGGCGCAGATGGCGCTGAGCTGGGTGCTACGTGATGCGCGTGTCACCTCGGTGCTGATTGGCGCCAGCAAAACTGCGCAAATTGATGATGCGGTTGAGATGTTGAGCCAGCCGGTGCTGAGTCAGGACGAGATTGACGCCATCCACAATATCTTAGTGTAAACGTTTACCCGCCCGGCATTTGTCGGGCGTTTTCCGCAGCAGAAAATTCTCATTTCAGATTTCCCTCAGCGTTTTCAGACTGATTCTCAAGGCTTACCTGGTCCGATGTGGCAAACTAGCGCAACGGTGGCAGTGATAAGCTACTGAAAAGGAGAAGTTATGAAACGTGCCATTTTGTTTGCCGCCTTGCTGGCAACTTTATCCCCGTTGGCTATCAGCACAGCACAAGCCGACAGCGCCACCATCAATTTGGGTCCGGGCGTTACGCTGCATCTCGGCGATCGCGATCGTCACGGTAATTACTGGGACGGCGGTCGCTGGCGTGAACCGCGCTGGTGGAACGATCGTTATCGTTACGATGACCATCGCTGGTGGCGTCATGAAGAGTGGAAACGTCATCGCGCCTATGAACGTGAGCGCGAACGTCGCTGGCATGAACGTGAACGTCGTGACCATTGGCGTCACGATCATCGCCATGATGATCGTCGTGATCACCGCGATCACCATCATCACTAAACAAAAAAATCCCGCTGATGAGCGGGATTTTTCTTTTCTAAAGCTGTTACCAACCGAGCGCTTCGCCGACCAGTAAGTAGAGATTGAGGGCGATGACCAGCACCACAATCAACCGACCGGCATTCTGCATCAGGCGCGAGTTCACCATCTCATCACCCATCAATTCACGATTGCCGGTAAATGACAGCAGCGGAATCAGCGCCAGCGCGATACCGAAACTCAGCAGCACCTGGCTCATCACCAGAATGCGCGTGGGATCCCAGCCCGCCCAGATGACAATAAACGAGGGCAACATGGTAATAGTGCGGCGGAACCACAGCGGAATGTGGAAACGAATAAAGCCCTGCATCACCACTTGTCCCGCTAGCGTGCCAACCACGGTAGATGAGAGACCGGCGGCCACCAGGCTCAAACCAAATACAATTGCCGCCGCTTCGCCCAACAGCGGTTGCAGCGTTAAGTAAGCCTGATCGAGATCGACGATGCTGGAGTGACCGCTGAAGTGGAACGCTGCGGCGGCGGTTGCCATCATCGCCAGATTTACAAAGCCAGCGATGGTCATGGCAATCGCCACATCCAGCTTGGTTGAGCTGTAGCGTTGCGCCTTACTGCCTTTATTACCGTGCTGCGTCAGCGCCGAGTGCAGATAAATCACGTGCGGCATAATGGTGGCGCCTAGCACGCCTGCGGCGAGGAAGACCGCATCTGACGTCGGCAGCGATGGCAGCGCCATACCGACCACCAGCTCACTCACTTTTGGCTGGGAGAAAAACAGCTCCACAATATACGCCGCCGCTACGAACAGCAGCAGGCCGCCAATCACCAATTCCAGTGGCTTCTGGCCGCGACTTTGCAGCATCAGAATCAGGTAAGTTGCGATACCGGTTAACACCGCGCCCTGCAGCAGCGAAATGCCGAGTAACAGCTTGAAGCCGAGCGCTGCGCCAATAAATTCAGCAAGATCGGTGGCCATGGCGATGATTTCCGCCTGCACCCAATAGAACCACACCGCCGGACGCGGAAAGCGATCGCGGATGTGTTCTGCAAGATTTTTGCCGGTGGCAATGCCGAGCTTGGCGGACATCAGCTGGATCAGCATCGCCATGACGTTGGCCCACACCACCACCCACAGCAGCTTATAGCCGTAGGCGGCGCCGGCCTGAATGTTGGTCGCGAAGTTGCCGGGATCGATATAGCCAATCGCCGCGATAAAAGCGGGGCCCAGCAACGCGAGTTTGATCTTTCTGGCTCCGCGAGCGGCGCGCTCAGCGGTGCGGCTTTCTAGCATAGTTTTACCCTGTCTTAACGCTTGTTGACCCGACCAGATTAAGGGTCATTCAAGGCAGATGAAATTTGGTTATAGTTATTGTATTAATAGATGGTGCTATGAAGTATAGCCATTGCTATACATTGTGGTAAAGCCAGTTCTTGCCAAAAATACGTGCAACGCAAATGACTCTACGCTTGGGTCATTTTATAGACAATGTTTTTGTGGATATTTCTTGTGATGGATTTGTAATGGGGTTGTGAGCGGTCAGACTTATCTGAGAAAAATCGCGATAGCGAATACTTATAATGTGGTTTTGATCTCGTTTTTAAGTAACGCGTTACATAGAATACGCAACAAAATACAACCCTCCTCAAATTTGGAGCCGACATGTCCCATGTTTTGCATTTTATTTTAGCACTAGTGGTGGTAGCGGTGCTGGCCTTGCTGGTCAGCAACGATCGTAAAAGCATCCGTCTTCGTTTTATCGTACAGCTTCTGGTCATCGAATTGTTGTTGGCGTGGTTCTTCCTGAACTCCTCCATCGGTCTCGGCTTCGTGCAGGGCTTCGCTGGCTTCTTTGATCATCTGCTCAAATATGCCGCCGAAGGCACCAACTTCGTGTTTGGCAATATGAGTGAAAAAGGTCTCGCCTTCTTCTTCCTCAACGTGCTTTGCCCAATCATCTTCATCTCTGCGTTGATTGGTATTTTGCAGCACTTCCGCATCTTACCTTGGGTGATTCGCGGTATTGGTACCGTACTGTCAAAAGTAAACGGTATGGGAAAACTGGAATCTTTCAACGCCGTAAGCTCTCTGATTTTGGGACAGTCAGAAAACTTTATCGCCTATAAAGATATCCTCGGCAAAATGTCACAGCGTCGCATGTACACCATGGCAGCGACCGCCATGTCGACGGTTTCCATGTCGATTGTCGGCGCCTACATGACCATGCTGCAGCCAAAATATGTGGTGGCCGCGCTGGTACTGAACATGTTCAGCACCTTTATCGTGCTGTCGCTGATTAACCCGTACCGCGTTGATAGCGAAGAAGATCTGCAATTGCAGGACTTGCACAAAGGCCAGAGCTTCTTCGAGATGCTGGGCGAATACATCCTCGCCGGTTTTAAAGTGGCGATGATTGTCGCTGCGATGCTGATTGGTTTTATCGCCTTAATCACCGGTCTGAACGCGCTGTTCGATCTGATTTTCGGCATCAGCTTCCAGGGCGTGCTGGGTTATGTGTTCTATCCATTTGCGTGGGTGATGGGCGTTCCTTCACACGAAGCGCTGCAAGTGGGCAGCATCATGGCAACCAAACTGGTTTCCAACGAATTCGTGGCGATGATGGATCTGCAGAAAATCGCCGGTCAGCTGTCACCTCATTCGGAAGGCATTCTCTCTGTGTTCCTCGTCTCCTTTGCTAACTTCTCCTCTATCGGGATTGTGGCGGGTGCGATTAAAGGTCTGCACGAAGAGCAAGGTAACGTGGTTTCACGCTTCGGCCTGAAACTGCTGTACGGTTCAACGCTGGTGAGCGTGCTATCAGCCGCTATCGCTGGCCTGGTGTTGGCCTTCTGATCAAAGGGGCGAGCTGCGGCTCGCCCTTCTCTTCTTATTTATTTCAATCGGTTCTATCCCGCCTCGCCCCGGCTTTTCCCCCGCCATCACCCGCTTCACCGTGAAACGCAAAACCTTTGCACAATATTGAATTTCCGTTCACACCGCCTGCGCCCGTAGTTTTTCTCCATGACGTCACTTCAGGAGAACCGCATGAGCATTCAATTCCTTGGCATGATTGGCCACCGCCTCGCCTCCGAGATTATCCCGGCTAGCGGCCCGCTGTTCGATAAAGAGTACATTGCGCGTTTTGCGCGGGCGCACGAAGACGCCGGTTTTGATCGCATTCTGGTGGGCTATTGGTCGGATCAGCCGGATGGCTTTCTGGTCACCGCGCACGCGGCGGCGCACACCTCAACGCTGAAATTTTTGCTGGCGCATCGCCCCGGCTTTGTGTCGCCAACCCTGGCGGCACGCAAACTGGCTTCGCTGGATCACTTAACCGACGGCCGTTTGGCGGTGCACATTATCAGCGGCGGCAGCGATGCCGAGCAGCGCCGCGACGGTGACTTCCTCAATAAAGCCGAGCGCTATGCGCGCAGCGATGAGTTTCTTACGGTGCTGAAGCAGAGCCTCGAATCCGTTCAGCCGTACGATCATCAAGGTAAATTTTATCAGGTCGAGCAGGCGTTTTCGGCCATCAAACCGTTGCAGAAAAAACTGCCGGTCTATTTTGGCGGATCGTCGCAGGAAGCAATTGATGTCGCAGCACGGCATGCCGATGTGTTTGCGCTGTGGGGAGAACCGCTGAAAGGTGCGGAGGAGACGGTACGCAACGTACGCGCCGCTGCCGCCAGACAGGGGCGAGAAATCAACTTCAACATCTCGTTCCGCCCGATTCTTGGCAAAACTGAAAAAGAAGCCTGGGAACGCGCGGAACACATCCGCGCCACGGCAGAGAAACAGCTCAACGAAACTGGCTTTGCCTTTGGCAAGGCGAAACCGCAGAGCGTTGGCGCACAGCGTTTACTCGCCGCCGCCAATGAAGGCGATCGTCTGGATAAAGTGCTGTGGACCGGCGTCGCAAAACTGGTTCAGGGCGGCTACAACTCCACCGCGCTGGTGGGAACGCCGGAACAAGTCTCCGATGCGCTGCTGGAATATTATCGCCTTGGCATCCATAGCGTGCTGATTCGCGGCTTCGACCCGCTTAACGATGCGGTGGAATATGGCCGTGAGCTGATTCCGCTGACGCGCGAGAAAGTCGATGCGCTCTCCGCCGCAGATAAAAGGAGCGCCTGAATCTGATGAGCCATTATCAGCACCAACGCCTGCGCGATTTCGTCGCAAATCTGGCTAATTTGCTGGATACAAAGCCCGAGGAAGCCACGGTGTTACAGCGTGGCAGCGAGTGGCTTGGCGAGCTGATTCGCCACGACGATTGGCTGGACGACGCCTTTAGCCAACCTCATCCCGAACACTATCAACAATATTTGTTGTATGCCGATGCGCAGCAGCGCTTCTCGGTGGTGAGTTTCGTCTGGGGGCCGGGCCAGCAAACGCCGATTCACGACCATCGCGTATGGGGATTGATTGGCATGCTGCGCGGCGCGGAAATTTCACAATCCTGGCAGCCGGGGCCGAACGGATTGCAGCCGGAAGGCGCGCCCGTTCGACTCGATCCAGGCAGCGTTGAAGCGGTATCGCCAACGGTCGGCGATATTCATCGCGTCAGCAACGCCTATGACGATCGCGTCTCCATCAGCATTCACGTTTATGGTGCCAACATTGGCGCGGTCAAACGCGCGGTCTACCGCGAAGACGGCATCGAAAAAACGTTTATCTCCGGTTACAGCAACCGCTACTTACCTAACATTTGGGACCTTTCACATGACTAAACCGGTTTTCCCTTTACGCCAGGCGGCGGAACTTATTGATGCGCTACGTCAGCAGCAGGAAGTGGCGATTGTCGATGTGCGCGATGAAGCGCTGTTTGCCACTGCGCATCCGCTGTTTGCGGTGAATATTCCGCTGTCAAAGCTGGAGCTTGAGCTGCTGGACCGCATTCCGCAACACACCACCGCGATTACGCTGTATGACGGTGGCGAAGGCCTGGCGCAAACCGCTGCCGAGCGCATTGCCGCACTGGGATACAGCAATGTTGCGCTGCTGGCGGATGATTTGGCCGGCTGGCAAGCGGCGGGCGGCGAACTGTTTATCGACGTGAATTCACCCAGCAAAGCGTTTGGCGAGCTGGTTGAGCATCATAATCACACGCCCTCTTTGTCAGCGGACGAAGTGCATCAGCTGATTAACAGCGATGCTAACGTGGTGGTGCTGGATGCACGCCGTTTCGATGAATATCAAACCATGAGTATTCCAGGCGCTACCAGCGTGCCGGGCGGTGAGTTGGTGCTGCGTGTGCGTGATATCGCGCCATCGCCGGAGACCACGGTGATTGTCAACTGCGCCGGTCGCACACGCAGCATCATTGGCACGCAATCGCTGGTGAATGCCGGGATTCGCAATCCGGTGTTTGCGCTGCGCAATGGCACCATCGGCTGGACGCTGGCCGGACATGCGCTGGATCAAGGCCAGTCACGTCGTTATGGCGAGACCAGTGAAACCGCTCAGCGTCAGGCGGCGAACAGTGCGCGTATCATTGCCGATCGCGCGGGTGTGGAACGTATTCCGCTCGCCACGCTGAAGCGTTGGCAGCAGGAGACGCGCACCACTTATCTGTTTGATGTGCGTGATGCCGACGAGTACGCCGCCGGGCATCTGCCGGGCAGCCGTCACGTGCCGGGGGGACAATTAGTGCAGGAGACCGATCATTACGCCAGCGTACGCGGGGCACGCATCGTGCTGATTGATGATGACGGCGTGCGCGCCAATATGACCGCATCCTGGCTGGCGCAGCTTGGCTGGCAGGTTTCGGTGCTGGAGGAGCTGCAGGCCAGTGATTTCAGTGAAAGCGGAAACTGGAAAGCGCAGGTGCCGCCCGTCGCTCAACCCGAATTCATCTCACCGCAGCAGTTAGCGGAATGGCTGCAGGAAGGGCAAACGCAGGTGCTGGATTTCACCACGCGCGCAAACCATCTCAACAGCCATATTCCGGGCGCGGCCTGGTTGCTGCGCTCTACTCTGCAACAGCAAGGCAAAACGTTGTTGCCGGAGGCGCGTCGCTATGTATTAACCTGTGGCAGCAGCCTGCTGGCGGGCTATGCGGTGGAACAGGTAGCTGAGCTGACCGGTAAACCGGTGTTTGTGCTGGAAGGCGGTAACGCTGCCTGGCGTGGTGCGGGTTTGCCGACGGAGCAAGGAGAACAGCATCTGCTGTCACCGGCCATCGATCGCTATCGTCGCCCGTATGAAGGCACTGATATTGAGGCGGGCGTGATGCAGGCGTATCTAGACTGGGAATACGGTTTAGTGGCGCAGCTGGATCGCGATGGCACGCACGGTTTCCGTGTGCTGCAATTGCAGCCGCAAGCTGTTACGGCCTGACAATAATTCCGCGTTATGCAGTAATGTGGTCGCCATAAATGGCGACCCTACAAACGACAAAATCGCAATTTATTGCGTTGCGTTTAGAAGGTAATTTTTTTTGAATGTGTTCAGAACGAACAGAGATTTGGTGGAGATAAGCGGGATCGAACCGCTGACCTCTTGCATGCCATGCAAGCGCTCTCCCAGCTGAGCTATACCCCCACATCTGGAAATCATTTTTCGGTCAAACCGTTGGGAGCGGTTTGGTGGAGATAAGCGGGATCGAACCGCTGACCTCTTGCATGCCATGCAAGCGCTCTCCCAGCTGAGCTATACCCCCGAACCGAAAAACTGCCGAGTAAACTCGACGGACGGGATAATATGAAACCGCCTCTTGAGTGTCAACGTCAAATTCTCGTTCTGTGTTTGATCGCTGAAAAAGGCGTCAACCCCGCGTCAGCATGGCTTTTTTTTCTACACTTCATCCCAAATCGCCTCTATTTATATGCGCTATCCAACAATGCTCGCCAAACCCAACCTCAACCCAGCGTTAATTTAAGGTTAAAGATGTTAGGAGCAGTCTTGTTTTCGTTAAAAGTGCGTGTAAAACTTAGCGCGCTAATTAACCGGTCATCCTGCCAGGGTGTTCTCTCAATGACCGGCCAGCAACGTCCCCATTAATCCATATAAGAAAAGTGAATTATGTCGCTGCATACACCTAAAGAGATCGCTCAACTGGCGATTCAAGCTGGCGTGGCTAAAAGCCGCCTTCCTATCTCCACCTTGTTAATTCTTGGCTTCATGGCCGGTGCGTTTATCGCCACCGGCTTCCTGCTCGATCTGCATGTGATTAACCAACTGCCTGCTGAATGGGGCTCATTCGGCGTGCTGCTCGGCGCTGCGGTGTTCCCGGTTGGTTTGATCATGACGGTGCTGGCGGGCGGTGAGCTGCTGACCGGCAATATGATGACGATGCCAATCGCCTGGTTCGCACGTCGCATCAGTGGCTTCAGCGTACTGCGTAACTGGTTTTGGGTTACCGTCGCCAATTTTATTGGCAGCGTTGCAGTAGCATGGTTTTTTGGTCATATGCTAGGCATGACAGAGGGCGATTACCTGAAGAAAACCGTGGCGATTGCGCACGCGAAAGTGAATGCCGATTTCCTGCACGCCTTTATTTCCGGCGTAGGCTGCAACTGGCTAGTGTGTCTGGCGGTGTGGCTCGCCTTCGCCAGTAAAGATGTGGTGGGTAAAATCTTCGGTATGTGGTTCCCAGTGATGGCGTTCGTGGCGATTGGCTTCCAGCACGTTGTCGCGAACATGTTTATTGTTCCGGCAGCGATTTTTGCCGGCCAGATGAGCTGGGCGGAGTTTGCGCCAAACGTAATTGCGGTGTTCCTTGGTAACGGCGTGGGTGGTGCAATTTTTGTTGGCCTCACCTATTTCATCGCTTTCCGTCCTGAACAACCCGCAGTGAGCGAAGCGCAATAACCGAATTTTGCCTTTTGTTGGAGAGCAGAAGGCATTTTCTGCCCAGGTTACTTTTCCCCGTTACGTTTTGTTGTAATATGTAGAACTAATGTATTTAACAGGGACTGCATCGTGAAAAAGGAATGGCTTACCCCCGAGGAGCTCGCGCTGGAAACGGGCTACAGTCGGCAAACGGTGAATAAATGGATTAAACGTGAAAACTGGACAACCACGCCAAAGCCCGGTGTTCAGGGCGGTAAAGCGCGATTGATCCATATTGATGAGCGTGTAAAGAGCTTTGTTCAGTCCACCCGCCACGCGAACGAACCGGCGGCTAATTACGGTGCACAACAAAATACGTTACCTGCGTTATTAATAAATTCTGTCCAGCAAATGACGGCAGCGGAGCAAGAGCAATTTGCGGCGTTGTTATTGCGGGAGGGAATTCGAGGCGTACTGGAGCGTCTGGGGATTCAGGAAGAATAAATAAGCCGGAAGCAGATGCTTCCGGCTTTTTCATATTATGCGTTGGCTTCACGCTCAGCGATGAAGCCCAGCGCTTTCTCAATACGCGCAACGCTGCGGCTGCGACCAATCGCTTCCACCGTCACATCCAGCGCCGGTGACTGGCCTGAACCGGTCACCGCCACACGCAATGGCATACCGACTTTACCCATGCCCAGCTCCAGCTCATCTGCCGCAGACTGAATTGCATGATGCACATTCTCAGCGTTCCAGTTGCTGTCGCTGATCGCGGCCAGTTTGTCACGCACCACTTCCAGCGGCTGACGCGCGACCGGACGCAGATGCTTCTTCGCCGCGTCAGCATCAAAGGCTTCAAACTCTTCATAGAAGTAACGGCAAGATGCCGCGATCTCTACCAGAGTTTTGCAACGCTCGCCCAGCAAGGTAACCAGCTTGGCCAGTTCTGGACCGGTGCGGGTATCAATCTTCTGCTGCTCAATGTGCCATTGCAGCTGCGTAGCAACGTATTCCGGCGGCAGCGTATTAATGTAGTGATGGTTCAGCCACTGCAGTTTTTCAGTGTTGAAAGCACTGGCTGATTTGCTCACCGCATCCAGAGTGAACAGCTCTGCCATTTCCGGCACGCTGAAAATCTCCTGATCGCCATGTGACCAGCCGAGACGCACCAGATAGTTGAGCAGTGCTTCCGGCAGATATCCATCATCGCGATATTGCATCACGCCGACCGCGCCATGACGCTTAGACAGCTTCTTACTGTCATCGCCAAGGATCATCGAGACGTGCGCGTAGGTTGGCACTTCTGCACCGATCGCTTTCAGGATGTTGATCTGGCGTGGCGTGTTGTTGATATGGTCTTCACCACGAATCACGTGAGTGATGCCCATATCCCAGTCATCCACCACCACACAGAAGTTGTAGGTTGGCGAACCGTCGGTACGACGAATGATCAGGTCATCCAGTTCCTGGTTGCTGAATTCAATCGGGCCACGAATCTGATCGTCAAAGATGACAGAACCATCCTGCGGGTTACGGAAGCGCACCACGCACGGCTCATCAGCGGCGTGATGTTCATGGCTGTCGCGGCAGCGGCCGTCGTAACGCGGCTTTTCGCCCTTTTCCATCTGCTCTTCACGCAGCGCATCGAGACGTTCTTTACTGCAGTAGCATTTATAGGCCGTGCCCGCTTCCAGCATGTCGTCGATCACCGCGTTGTAGCGATCAAAACGCTTGGTCTGATAATACGGACCTTCATCCCAGTTAAGGCTCAGCCAGTTCATACCATCCATGATGGCTTCAATGGCTTCCGGTGTAGAACGCTCCAGATCGGTATCTTCGATACGCAGAACAAATTCGCCCTTGTTATGGCGAGCATAAAGCCAGGAGTAAAGAGCAGTACGAGCACCGCCTACGTGCAGATAGCCGGTTGGGCTGGGTGCGAAGCGAGTTTTGATTTTCATTCAGCATTGCCTTAAATGCGCAGGTTTCATTGTCTGGATGACAAAAAAACGGGTTAACGCGAAAAAACAGTGCGCACATTCTAGCAGGTGAGGCTGATTCCTCAATGATTGTCGCGGTGGCATCCCGGTTTGCTGTGCGCTTTTCTGCTAATAAAACCAGCACATTGGCGAAAAGCGCCCCACGATGATTATTTTTAAAGCGAACGCACATTTAAGTTTTAAAAACCGTTGACTCACTTTGAAGGATCCCTATAATGCGACTCCACACAGCGGGGGTGATTAGCTCAGTTGGTAGAGCATCTCCCTTACAAGGAGGGGGTCGGCGGTTCGAGCCCGTCATCACCCACCACTCTTTAGAAGCTTTAAAGGTGGCCCGCAGTGAACAAGAGATAAGATATGGGTGATTAGCTCAGTTGGTAGAGCATCTCCCTTACAAGGAGGGGGTCGGCGGTTCGAGCCCGTCATCACCCACCATATCTTAGTCAGATGACGCTCTTGTTAAAGCAGTACGAAGTGGGTGATTAGCTCAGTTGGTAGAGCATCTCCCTTACAAGGAGGGGGTCGGCGGTTCGAGCCCGTCATCACCCACCACTTCGGGTCGTTAGCTCAGTTGGTAGAGCAGTTGACTTTTAATCAATTGGTCGCAGGTTCGAATCCTGCACGACCCACCAATTCAGAGAAAAGCGCCTTTTAGGCGCTTTTTTCGTTTCTACCGCTGGCACGTTAGCGTACCAAATCCCAACAAAACCTTTTCGCAAGCTTAACACTCCCTGCCCTCAAGCCTCCCGCTGCTCTGACCGATAACGATTATGGTCTATTGCAAGGAGAAAACCATGTCTATATCCAGCGTTAGTAGTGTCAGCACCGCAAGTAGTGGCGGCGGATCGACCTCAGAAATCGCCAGCCTCAACAAACAAATTCAATCCATCACCAAGCAGCTGAAAGATCTTTCCAGCGACGATACGCTCACCGATGAACAAAAATCGGAACAGGAGCAGATGCTGCAATCACAGATTCAAATGATTGAAGCGCAAATCGCGCAGATTGAGCAGCAGCAAGCCGAGAAAGCGCAGCAGAAACAGGAAGCTCAGCAACCAGCGGCGAACAAAGCCGATGGAATTAACCGTCCAACTGATAGCAATCAGATCAACGTGTACGTTTAAAACGCCGGCTTCAGCATGCGTTGTTGCGTCAGCAGGGCCGCCTGCTGACGCACTTCCTGCCAGATCGCTTCTGCGGCGGGTGTCAGCGAGCGGTTTTTGCGCTTTATCAGCATCAGGCTGCGATTAATTTCCGGATAGAGACGTCGCACCGTGAGTTTGCGTCCTGACGGCAACGGCAAGGCCAGCGCGGGCAGAATGCTGATGCCAATCCCCGCTTCCACCATTGGATAAAGCGTGGCGGGATGGCCGATTTCCTGCACCACATTCACATTTAACGCCAGCTGTTGCAGCGCGGCATCGACCAATACGCGACTGCCAGAAGCATAATCCTGTAATACCATATTGCGTCCGGCCAGCATCGACCACTGCGCCTGTGCAATTTGCGCCAGCTCGTCATCTTCATGACACAGCAGCAAAAAAGGCTCCTGGAGAATCTCTTCGCTATCGAAATCGGTGTCGTTGAGCGGGCCAATCACAATACCAAAATCAACCTCCGCATTGCGTACGCTTTGCAGCACCCATTGCTGCACGCGGTCATGCAGGATGACGCGGATATCGGGATAGCGCTGCTGGCTGCTGGCCAGACACTGCGGCATCAGGTGGGCAGAAGGCGTTTGACTGGCGGCAACACGCACCGTGCCGCTGCGCTGTTCACCATAGCTGCGCACATCCAACACCGTGGTATTGAGATCTTCCAATAAACGATTAAGCCGCGTGGCCAGCTGCTGCCCCGCTTCGGTCAGCATCACTTCTCGCGTGGTGCGATCCAGTAAGCGTACGCCCATTTCCGCTTCCAGCTCTTTAATGCTATGGCTTACCGCCGACTGACTCAAACCAATCGCTTGACCCGCCAGACTGAAGCTGCCGTGATGCGCCACCGCCACAAAGGTTCGCAGCTGACGTAAAGTGTAATTCATCGATATCGCTCATAGATTGATGCAATAAATCAATTTTATTTCTAAACCCAGCGGGCGCACAATCAGCACCATCAATTTTTTAAATTTAACCGGATTTTAACAATGGGATTTTTACGCCTCGATCCGATGATGATTAAACTCATCATCACCGTGCTGCTGGCCAGCTTTATTCCTGCCAAAGGCGTCTTTGTCGACATCTTTGAATATTTGACCACCGCCGCCATCGCCCTGCTGTTCTTTATGCATGGCGCCAAACTGTCGCGCGAGAAAATCATTGCCGGCAGCAGCCACTGGCGTTTGCACTTGTGGATCATGTGCAGCACCTTTGTGGTATTCCCAATTTTAGGATTGCTGCTGGTGTGGTGGCATCCGGTGAATGTCGGTCCGGAGATTTATACCGGCTTTATCTATCTCTGCATTTTGCCAGCTACCGTGCAGTCAGCCATCGCCTTTACCTCGATGGCGGGCGGTAATGTTGCCGCAGCAGTATGTGCAGCGTCGGCTTCGAGCCTGCTCGGCGTATTTATCTCGCCGCTGCTGGTGAATCTGGTAATGAATGTACACAGCGAAATGCCGGGTAATGGGCTGGAGCAGATTGGCAAAATCATGCTGCAGTTGCTGGTACCGTTTGTAATTGGTCATCTGTCACGCCGCTGGATCGGCGGTTGGGTGGAAAAAAATCGCAGCCTGATTGGTAAAACTGACCAGACATCCATTCTGCTGGTGGTTTACTCAGCCTTCAGTGAAGCGGTTGTGAATGGTATTTGGCACCGCGTCGGTTTGGATACGCTGTTATGGATTCTGGCAGGCAGCCTGCTCATTCTGTTTGTTGCGCTGGCGATTAATCTCGGAGCATCACGCCTGTTTGGCTTTAGCCGTGCCGATGAAATCACCGTGCTGTTCTGCGGCTCGAAAAAGAGTCTGGCGAACGGTGTCCCGATGGCTAACATCCTGTTCCCGGCCGCTTCAGTGGGGATTATCGTATTGCCGCTGATGATCTTCCATCAGGTGCAGTTAATGGTGTGTTCTTTCATTGCCCAACGCTATAAAGCCGGGAATGAAAAACGGCTGGCTCAGCAGCAAGTAGAAGCGCAGAAGTCCTAAGTAAAACGGCCCGCAAATGCGGGCCGTTTGGTTATTCACTGCGCTTGAGCGGTTTGATTAAACCTTCCAGACCTTCGATCTTAATCGTCAGCGTCAGCTGCATCAGTTCGCCTAACTTACCGGCCGGAAATTCATCTTTGCGGGCGAACCACAGCAAATACTCTTCCGGCACATCAATCAGCACTCTGCCCTTGTACTTGCCGAACGGCATCACGGTATTGGCGATTTCAACTAGCTGCTGTTTATCCACGTTAGGCTCCGAGCAGGCGAATCATTTCCGCTTCGTCGATCACCGGAATGCCGAGTTCCTGCGCTTTCGCCAGCTTGGAACCGGCCGCTTCGCCCGCAATCAGCAAATCGGTTTTCTTTGACACGCTGCCGCTCACTTTAGCGCCCAGCGCCACCAAACGTTCTTTGGCATCATCACGATTCATCTGCGACAAAGAACCAGTCAGTACCACGGTTTTACCGGCAAATGGACTATCAATCTCTTCTACATTCACCACTTCAACCTTCGGCCAATGCACGCCAATCTCTTCGGTAAGATCGCGAATAACCACGCGGTTGCTCTCTTCATCCATAAAATTACGCACATGCGTCGCCACTACTTTGCCGACATCCTGCACTTCAATTAGCGCATCGAGATCGGCGTTCATCACCTTTTCCAGCTCGCCAAAGTGATTGGCAAGGTTAGCAGCGGTGGCTTCGCCGACTTCACGAATACCCAGCGCATAGAGGAAACGTGCCAGCGTGGTGGATTTGGCCTTTTCCAGCGCATCAACCACGTTCTGCGCCGATTTCGGCCCCATGCGATCGAGGCCGGTCAGCTTACCGGCAGTAAGACGGAACAGATCGGCTGGCGTTAAGACGTACTCTTTCTCTACCAGCTGATCGATGATTTTGTCGCCCATGCCATCGACATCCATCGCACGACGCGAAACGAAATGTTTGAGTGCTTCTTTGCGCTGCGCGCCACAAATCAGGCCGCCGGTGCAGCGCGTCACCACTTCACCTTCCACGCGTTCAACGTCTGAACCGCACACCGGGCAATGACTCGGGAAGACGATTTCACGCGTCTCTTGCGGGCACTCCGATTCCACCACATTGACCACTTGCGGAATCACGTCACCAGCGCGGCGAATCACCACTTTGTCGCCGATGCGCAAACCCAATCGGGCGATTTCATCAGCGTTATGCAAGGTAGCGTTGCTCACCACAACGCCCGCAACCTGAACCGGCTCCAGACGCGCAACTGGCGTAATCGCGCCGGTGCGGCCTACCTGGAATTCGACATCGCGCACGAACGTCATCTGTTCCTGCGCCGGGAATTTAAATGCCACAGCCCAGCGCGGCGCACGCGCCACAAAGCCGAGCTGCTCCTGCAGCGCCTGTGAATCGACCTTGATAACCACGCCATCAATGTCGAAGCCGAGCGACGGGCGCTCCTGCTCAACCTGACGATAAAACGCCAGCACTTCATCGGCGCTGTGTGCCAGACGAATACGATCGGTGACCGGCAATCCCCACGCCTTAAACTGTTGCAGACGTTGCCAATGGCTGGCGGGCATTTCACCGCCTTCCAGCAGACCAAAACCGTAGCAGAAGAAGGTCAGCGGACGTTTGGCGGTAATGCGCGGATCGAGCTGGCGCAGCGAACCGGCCGCTGCGTTACGTGGGTTTGCAAAGACTTTCGCGCCGGTGCGACGCGCTTCTTCATTCAGCTTTTCAAAGCCGCTTTCGGTGATAAACACTTCGCCACGTACTTCAACGCGAGCGGGAATGTTATCGCCATGCAGACGCAACGGAATGGCGTGAATAGTGCGCACGTTCGCCGTGATGTTCTCGCCGGTGGTGCCATCTCCACGCGTTGCCGCGCGCACCAGCAAACCATCTTCATACAGCAAACTCACCGCTAAGCCATCCAGCTTGAGTTCGCAGCAATAAGTCAATTCGTCAGTGCTTTTAAGGCGGTCCTGTACGCGTTTGTTGAAGGCAAGAAAGCCCGCTTCATCAAAAGTGTTATCCAGCGACAACATCGGCACTTCATGCCGCACTTGCTCAAAAGCGGCCAGCGGTGCCGCGCCCACGCGTTGTGTCGGGGAATCAGGTGTAATCAAATCAGGATGAGCGCTTTCCAGCTCGCGCAGCTGAACCATCAATCGGTCATACTCTGCATCCGGAATCTCCGGCGTATCCATCACGTGGTAGAGATATTCGTGGTGACGTAACGTGGTGCGCAGCGCGGTGATCTGCTCCTGAACCGATTTCATAGTCTCTTATCCGATAAAAAACCCCCGACATGCGGGGGTTATATTTGTTTTGACTCAGCTAGCGGCGATTAACCGATAACTTCGCGAATACGCGTTTTGTAGGTTTCCAGCTTCTGCGGCGTCATCATGCGACGCTCATCATCCAGCACCACGCCGCCCACGTCATCGGCGATACGCTGTGCGGATTGCAGCATCAGCTTAAAGTTTTGGTTCGCATCACCGTACGACGGCACCATCATGAAGATGGAGATGCCAGGCGTTGAGAAATTGCCCATCTGATCCGGATCGAATGAACCCGGTTTCACCATGTTCGCCAGGCTAAACAGCACCGGACCGCTGCCTGCAGGGCTAAGATGGCGATGGAAAATGTTCATCTCACCAAACTGGAATCCGGCCTGCAGAATACCCTGCAACAGCGCTTCACCATTCAGTTCGCCGCCCGCGTGTGCAGCAACATGCAGCACTAATACGGCTTCTTTTTTACTGCCCGGCGCAGCAGCCGCTGGCTGTGGCGCTTCCGGTTGATGTGCGACTGGCGCTTCAGGTTCGAACTCTGGCTCTTCTGCCGCCTGGAACTCTGGCGCAGGCTGCGTTGCGGAAAGCGGATCGTTATCCAGCAGCGGATCGGCCTGAATCGGTTGTGGGGCAGGCGCTGGCGTTGGCTTCGCCACGGGCGCTTGTGGCGCCACCGGCTTACGCACTTCAGGTTCGTCATCCAGCAACGGATCGCCCAATAACGGGTCAGCCTGACGTGATGCCGGTTGACGCACAGGTTCAGGCGCACGCGGCGCGCTCGCTGGGCGTGCATTGAACTCAGGTTCTTCATCAGCATCACGATGACGACGTACGCGGACTTCGCCGACGCCATCATCTTCTTCGCTCAGCAGATCTTCATCGGCTTCTTCGCGCTGTTTCAGACGTTTGTGCGGGCGATCACGAAACACGGAGGAGCGCTCTTTACGGCTGGTCCACAGTCCATGAAGTAGCAGCGCTATTATGGCGATCGCGCCAACAACGATTAATATCAGACGCAAATCCTGCATCATTGTATTCTCTGTTGTTCCAATACCTTGCCACCACGGCAAACTTTATCCTCTAACTGTATTTGCCCAGCTAAACAAGTGCAAGTCTGTGCAGTATTTTCTGACAAATTAGATAGCTGCCCCACGCTTTTTTGCTGTTTTTTCGCGCAAACCAGGCCTGAAGCCGACAAAAAGCCAGGTTATGATGGTCGCGCCGCTATATTTAGGAGAAAGGCTCGCTATGCCTGCAGGAAATTCGGTCTCAACTTTTAATGGTGTTCACTACTTCGCTGAAGGATGGAAACTGGTGCGCCTGCCCGGCATTCGTCGCTATGTCATCATGCCGCTACTGATCAACATCGTGCTGCTTGGCGGTGCCTTTATCTGGCTGTTTCAGCGTTTGGGGCAGTGGATACCGGCATTAATGTCACATATCCCCGACTGGTTGCAGTGGCTGAGTTATCTGCTGTGGCCGCTATCGGTGATTTCGATTGTGTTGGTGTTCAGTTACTTCTTTTCAACGCTGGCAAACCTGATTGCCGCGCCCTTCTGTGGCTTACTCGCCGAGCAGCTTGAAGGGCGATTGACCGGAACGCCACTGCCCGATAGTGGCTGGATGGCCATGGTTAAAGATGTACCGCGCATCATGAAACGAGAGTTACAGAAGCTCGGCTACTATTTGCCGCGTGCGCTTGGTTTGCTGTTGCTGCACTTCATCCCTGGATTTGGACAAACGGTGGCGCCGGTTCTATGGTTTTTATTCAGTGCGTGGATGCTGTCCGTGCAATATTGCGATTACCCCTTTGATAACCACAAAGTGAGTTTTCAGCAGATGCGCCAGGCGCTGCGCCAGCACAAGAGCGCCAATATGCAGTTTGGTGCGCTGGTGAGCCTGTTCACCATGATCCCGATTATCAATCTGGCGATTCTGCCAGTGGCGGTATGCGGTGCGACGGCCATGTGGGTTGATCGTTATCATGCACAACATGCGCGCCGCTAAAGCTTTAAAATGCCTTATGCATTTTTGCGTAAGGCTTATGGTTGTGCGCTATATAGATATGCGATTTCTTTCCTTCCGCACATCATTAGAAAAGGTATGCTCTGAGGGTTCCCAATATTTCATACAGTTAAGGACGAGCTATGAGTAAGATCTATGAAGACAACTCTCTGACAATTGGTCATACGCCGCTGGTTCGACTGAACCGCATCGGTAACGGCCGCATTCTGGCTAAGGTCGAGTCGCGCAACCCGAGCTTCAGCATCAAATGCCGTATCGGTGCCAATATGATTTGGGACGCGGAAAAACGCGGTATTTTGAAACCAGGCGTTGAGCTGGTTGAACCAACCAGCGGTAACACCGGTATTGCGCTGGCTTACGTTGCCGCAGCGCGCGGTTACAAGCTGACGCTGACCATGCCAGAAACCATGTCAATTGAGCGCCGCAAGCTACTGAAAGCGTTAGGTGCTAACCTGGTGCTGACTGAAGGTCCAAAAGGCATGAAAGGTGCCATCGCGAAGGCGGAAGAGATTGTCGCCAGCGATCCGGATAAATATGTGCTGCTGCAGCAGTTCAGCAACCCAGCCAACCCGGAAATCCACGAGAAAACCACCGGCCCAGAAATCTGGGAAGATACCGATGGCGAAGTTGACGTGTTCATCGCGGGCGTGGGCACCGGCGGTACGCTGACTGGCGTTAGCCGCTACATCAAGAACACCAAAGGTAAAAAAGAGCTGATTACCGTTGCCGTTGAGCCAACCGATTCACCAGTCATCGCGCAGGCGCTGGCGGGCGAAGAGATCAAACCGGGTCCACATAAAATTCAGGGCATCGGTGCCGGATTCATTCCTGGCAATCTTGACCTGAAATTGATTGACCGTGTAATCGCCATCACCAACGAAGAAGCTATTAGCACCGCACGTCAACTGATGGAAGAAGAAGGCATTCTGGCAGGTATCTCTTCAGGTGCTGCCGTTGCTGCCGCGCTGAAGCTGCAAGAGGATGAAGCCTTCGCCAACAAGAACATCGTGGTGATCCTGCCCTCCTCCGGCGAACGCTATTTGAGTACCGCACTGTTTGCCGATCTCTTCACTGAGAAAGAGCTGCAGCAGTGATGCTCAAAGTCTGAAACTGACGAAAAAAGCACCCGAATGGGTGCTTTTTTGTGGTGCAGATCTCACTTTTATCACCAGACAGATTGCTTTAAGTGATGCGGCTCTGGTATTTAAGCTTCCAATTATTTCGGTGCCTGAAATTAATCTGCCTTTGAAGTGGATCAAGCTGAATCGATTTACTGATTTGGCGAAACGGCGAATCACGGCATAATGAGAAGAGTGACGCATTCGTGCAGTTTTTGATCTGTCACTGTTAATGACGTACTCATTCAAGCGCATTTTGTGGTGAGCTTAAAGCCATACCAGCGCACCTACACAGGCTAAAGTTACGGCTCCAGGCTAGACTTTAGATCCATAACACCAAACCTGATAAAGTTGGGGAAATAGAATGTTCCAGCAAGAAGTTACCATTACCGCACCTAACGGCCTTCATACTCGTCCTGCAGCCCAGTTCGTTAAAGAAGCAAAGGCTTTCCAGTCAGAAATCACTGTGACTTCCAATGGCAAATCTGCCAGCGCGAAAAGCCTGTTCAAACTGCAGACTTTGGGTCTGACGCAAGGTACGGTTGTTACGCTGTCTGCCGAAGGTGAAGACGAGCAGAACGCGGTTGAGCACCTGGTCAAGCTGATGGCTGAGCTGGAGTAACCGGCTCAGTTCGCAACTAAACCGACCCCTTTGCCCCATTGAGTGCAAATATCTTGATCGCGGACAACCTGTCCGCGTTATTGCATCTTTAGAGTACTGCTCCGCGACAGTGGCGACGCATCGGGTCAATGAGCCATCGTGATTAAAAGGTAGGGTTATGATTTCAGGCATTTTAGCATCACCGGGTATCGCTTTCGGCAACGCACTTTTGCTGAAGGAAGATGAGATCGTCATTAGCCGTAAAAAAATTACTGACGATCAGGTTGAGCAGGAAGTTCAGCGCTTCCTCGATGGACGCAGCAAAGCTGCTTCACAGCTCGAAGCCATTCGCATTAAAGCCGGTGAAACCTTCGGTGAAGAGAAAGCTGCGATCTTTGAAGGTCACATCATGCTGCTCGAAGACGAAGAGCTTGAGCAGGAAATCATCGACCTCATCAAAAAAGACCACGCTACCGCTGACGCCGCCGCTCACACCGTGATTGAAGGCCAGGCTGTTGCCCTGGAAGAGCTGGATGACGAATACCTGAAAGAGCGTGCGGCTGACGTACGTGATATCGGTAAGCGTCTGCTGCAGAACATTCTCGGTCTGCACATTGTTGATCTGAGCGCGATTGCTGAAGAATCTATTCTGGTGGCGAAAGATTTAACGCCGTCAGAAACCGCACAGCTGAACCTGAAAAAGGTGCTGGGCTTTATCACCGATATTGGTGGACGTACCTCTCACACCTCTATCATGGCGCGTTCACTCGAGCTGCCAGCCATTGTTGGCACCGGTAACGTGACCACCACCGTGAAAAACGGTGATTTCCTGATTATTGATGGCGTGAACAACAAGATTTACGTCAATCCTTCAGAGCAGGAACTGGAAGAGCTGAAAGCGATCCAGACGCAATATCTGTCTGAGAAGCATGAACTGGCGAAACTGAAAGATCTGCCAGCGATTACGCTGGATGGCCATCAGGTTGAAGTCTGCGCTAACATCGGTACCGTGCGCGATGTCGCCGGTGCAGAGCGTAACGGCGCAGAAGGTGTTGGCCTGTATCGTACCGAGTTCCTGTTTATGGACCGCGATTCACTGCCAACTGAAGAAGAGCAATTCCAGGCTTATAAAGCGGTTGCTGAAGCTGTGGGTTCGCAGGCGGTTATCGTGCGTACCATGGACATCGGCGGCGACAAAGATCTGCCTTACATGAATCTGCCGAAAGAAGACAATCCATTCCTCGGCTGGCGCGCGATTCGTATCGCCATGGACCGCAAAGAGATTTTGCATGCGCAGCTGCGCGCGATTCTGCGTGCCTCCTCTTTCGGTAAACTGCGCATCATGTTCCCAATGATCATTTCAGTAGAAGAAGTTCGCATTCTGAAAGGCGAGCTGGAGCTGCTGAAAGCGCAACTGCGTGAAGAAGGCAAATCCTTTGATGAGTCCATTGAAGTGGGCATCATGGTTGAAACGCCAGCATCCGCAGTGATTGCTCGCCATCTGGCGAAAGAAGTCGACTTCTTTAGTATTGGGACAAATGACCTGACGCAGTATACTCTGGCGGTCGATCGTGGTAATGATTTGATTTCACACCTCTATAACCCAATGACGCCGTCTGTTCTGGGCCTCATTAAGCAAGTGATCGACGCATCACATGCCGAAGGGAAATGGACCGGCATGTGTGGTGAGCTGGCTGGTGATGAACGTGCTACACTACTGTTACTGGGAATGGGGCTGGACGAATTCAGCATGAGCGCCATTTCAATCCCAAGCATCAAGAAAATCATTCGTAATACTAATTTCGAAGATGCGAAGGCATTGGCGGAGCAGGCTCTGGATCAACCAACAGCGGATGATTTGATGAATTTGGTCAACAAGTTCATTAAAGAAAAAACGCTCTGCTGATCCACGGACGCTAGCCTCAAATTACTGCTTAGGAGAAGATCATGGGTTTGTTTTCTAAACTTTTTGGCGAAAAATCAGAGAGCGCGTCAGGCACTATCGATATCGTTGCGCCTCTGTCAGGCGAAATCGTAAATATCGAAGACGTACCTGATGTGGTATTCGCTGAGAAAATCGTTGGTGACGGTATCGCAATCAAACCAACCGGCAACAAAATGGTTGCACCGGTTGATGGTACTATCGGCAAGATTTTCGAAACTAACCACGCATTTTCAATCGAGTCTGATAACGGCATCGAACTGTTTGTTCACTTCGGTATCGACACGGTTGAGCTCAAAGGTGAAGGTTTCAAACGCATCGCTGAAGAAGGCCAGAAGGTTAAGAAAGGCGACGTGGTGATCGAGTTTGATCTGGCACTGCTGGAAGAGAAAGCGAAATCCACGCTGACGCCGGTTGTAATCTCGAACATGGACGAGATTAAAGACCTGATCAAACTCTCCGGTCAGGTAACTGTGGGCGAGACTCCGGTTATCCGCATCAAGAAGTAAGCTTCGGCTGATTCGTGAGAATTGTAAAACGGCACCCAATGGGTGCCGTTTTTGTTTACTTAAAAATTAGAGCTCTGAATGCGCCAGGAGCGGTCAGGACGACCACACCAAGCCTCATTCCTGCTTCCAGCGCGGCAACCTTAACGTCAGCTCCAAACCCCCTTCCGGGCGATTTACCGCCTGCACTTCACCGTGATGCGCCAGAATCACCTTACGCACAATTGAAAGCCCCAAACCGTAGCCTTTGCCCATCAGCGGAGAATTCACGCGGACAAAAGGATCGAAGATACTTGAGAGCTTCTCATCGTCAACTCCCGGCCCTTGATCGCGCACGCTAATCGCCAGCCACTGATTCTCCGCCTGCAGGCGCACATTGATGTGCTGACCTTTATGCGAGAAACGCAGCGCATTGCGCAGCACATTCTCCACGCCACGGCGAATCAGCTCTGCATTGCCGTGAACGGTGTAATCCGCATTCTCATCAACCTGAAAATCGACTTTCACGCCAGGAATTTGCGCCTCGTAGCGAACATCAGTCACCACCGCATGCAGCAGGCCGGTAAGGTCGAAATACTGTTCGCCCGGCATACTCTCGTGTTCAGCACGCGAAAGCGTCAGCAGTTCGCCAATCATCTTGTCGAGGCGTCGGGCCTCTTCATCAATACGATTGAGTGAGGACTCAACGGATTCCGGTGTCTGCCGCGCTAAGCCGGTCGCCAGCTGCAAGCGTGCCAGCGGTGAACGCAGTTCGTGGGAGATATCATGCAGCAGCTCCTCGCGCGCTTTTACCAGCGTATCGAGGCGCTCCACCATCGCATCAAAATCCTGCGCAACGTTTGACAGCTCATCATGGCGTTTACGCATCACCGGATAGAGCCGCACCGACAAATCACCGCTGGAGACGCGCGCAAAGCCCTCGCGCAGCTGCCGCATCGGCCGCGTCAGGTTCCACGCCAGCAGCAGGCTAAACAGCAGCCCCAATGCACCAGCGAAAGTAAACATCGGTTCTGGGATATTCAGGATGCGACGCGGGCCGCCGCCGCCCATCGAGCTATCTTCACGCAGGCCTTTAACGTCATAACGCAACTCGTACTGTTTACCATCCTGTCCTTTCACCCAACGCACAATCACATTGGGAAAAGGCCCATGAAACGGTGCGCTAAAGGTTTCCGGTGGCGCATCGCCCGGCGTGGTAACGGGTTTATCGTGCTGAATGACTGAGAAGAACTGACGATCGTTCGGCTCCCAATCCGCCATCATGTCATCCAGCGAACTCAGCCCGCCGCGTTCCAGCACTGAGACGGCGGAAGCCATTTGCAGATTAACAATACGGCGAATCGCGACAATCTCGGGCGGCTCATGTCGATTACCAGAGAGCGTAAAGCCCAGCCACAACAGCTGGCTGATGATGACAAACACAATCCAGAAGCCCAGCAAAATCTTCCAGAACATGCGGCCGCGATAGCTGTGTTTCATCGAATGCGATAACCAATACTGCGCACAGTTTCAATGTTGACGCTGTCGGCGGTTAACGCAGCCAGCTTTTGACGGATGTTGCTGATATGCACATCAACGCTGCGATCGTATGCTTCGCGCGGACGGCCAAGGCCTTTTTCCGACAGCTCATCTTTCGACACCACGCGGTCCGGTGCACGCAGCAGCAGATCCAGCAAATTAAACTCTGAAGCCGTCAGGTCGAACGCTTTGCCCTGCCATTCGGTGATACGTGTCGCGGGATTGAGGCTCAGATCGCCCCAGCGCAACAGCTCTTTCTTATCCGGCAGCGGAGTTTGATCTTCAAAGCGACGCAGCACGGCACGCAGACGGGCCACCAGTTCACGCGGATAGCACGGTTTCGGCATGTAATCATCCGCGCCCATTTCAAGTCCGATAACACGATCAATGTTGTCGCCTTTCGCCGTCAGCATAATCACCGGCAAACGGCTGTTCTGGCGCACCTGACGCAGCACATCGATGCCGCTCATATCAGGCAGCATGATGTCGAGAATCATCGCGGTATAATTACCCGACAGCGCACCTTCAACACCGGCGCTTCCGGTTAAAACCAATTGCGTTTCAAAGCCTTCCGCAATCAGGTATTGGCTCAGCATGGTGCCAAGCTCTACATCATCATCAACCAGCAGGATTTTCATTTTTATCTCTCGTACAAAATTGCCGCTATTTTGTCCTGACTCCGCCGCGAGCGCAGCCGGTTTTACGCGATCCTTACAGTGCTTACGCTAGACGATTATTAGGGGAACTATAGACAAAAATGGCCCAGTCATACTTTAAAGGTACGCATAGGCCAAATTAAATGCGGGGAAAATCACTCAATGGAAAACACCGGTGGAGAGATAGCGATCGCCACGATCGCAAACAATCGCCACCACCACGCTGCCTGGCTGCGCCGTCGCAATACGCAAGGCGCCAGCCACCGCGCCGCCAGAGCTAACGCCACAGAAAATCCCTTCACGCTGTGCCAGCGCGCGCATGGTCTCTTCCGCCTCGCGCTGCGCCATATCGATCACCTCATCCACCAGCTCCGGACGGAAAATGCCGGGCAGATAGGCTTCGGGCCAGCGACGTATACCGGGAATGCTACTGCCCTCTTGCGGCTGCAGGCCAATCACCTGCACCGCAGGCGCGAACTCTTTCAGGTAACGTCCAACGCCGGTGATGGTGCCGGTGGTGCCCATGCTGGAGACAAAATGCGTCATGCGGCCAGCGGTTTGCTGCCAGATTTCCGGGCCTGTGGTGAGATAGTGCCCCAGCGGGTTATCGGGATTGTTAAACTGATCGAGCACACGTCCTTCGCCACGATCGGCCATCGCCTGCGCCAAATCGCGCGCCCCTTCCATGCCCTGCTCGCGCGTCACCAGCAGCAACTCAGCGCCGTAAGCACGCATCGCGTCCTGACGCTCCTGGCTCATGTTATCGGGCATCAGCAGACGCAGCTTGTAACCTTTCATCGCGGCGATCATCGCCAGCGCAATGCCGGTATTGCCGCTAGTGGCTTCAATTAAGGTATCACCCGGCTTGATATCACCGCGCAACTCCGCCTGATGAATCATCGACCAGGCCGCACGATCTTTCACGGAACCGGCTGGATTGTTGCCTTCCAGCTTTAGCCAGATCTCGCTGCCGTTATCAGGCGTCAGGCGCTGCAACTTAATCAACGGCGTATTGCCGATGGTATTTTCCAGTGTGGTCACGATTTGATTCCAGACGAAAGAGGGGCAAATAAAACGGGCGGGAAAATCCCGCCCGAAGGAGTGTCAAAAATATCAGGCGCTCTCGGCAAAGGCAACCGGGCGCAGCGGCGTAGTGCCATGGTAAATTCGCGCCTGTTGCAGGCCAACAAACAGGCGTTCACCGCGAATCGGCGCGTTATGGTCGCCATCAAACACCACCGAGAACACATCGCCCTGCCAACCGCTCGGCTGCACCACCAATTGCCAGAAGTGGCCACGCGGGCTGATCTCCAGCACCTGCACCGGCAAAGGCGTTTCCAGGCTGCTCTGGCGTGAAATGTCGATTTCCCACGGACGCAGGAACAGCTCAACTTCGCCCTGATGCGCTGGCGTGTAGCCCAGCGGCCAGCGATGTGCGGCAACATGGAACTGCGAGCCGTGCACTTCGCCTGCAAAGCGATTCACTTCACCGAGGAATTCGAGCACAAAGCGCGTCGCCGGGTCGCGCCACACGTCATCTGGCGTGCCAACCTGTTCGATATTACCCTGGCTCATCACCACCACGGTATCCGCCACTTCCATCGCTTCTTCCTGATCGTGGGTGACGAACACGCTGGTGAATTTCAACTCTTCATGCAGCTGACGCAACCAGCGACGCAGCTCTTTACGCACCTGCGCATCAAGCGCGCCAAACGGCTCATCCAGCAGCAGAATTTGTGGTTCTACCGCCAACGCACGCGCCAGCGCCACACGCTGTTTCTGTCCACCAGACAACTGTGCCGGGAAGCGGTTGCCGAGATGGGAAAGTTGTACCATCTCAAGCAGACGCGTAACGCGCTGTTTGATCTCAGCAGCACTAGGACGTTCGCGACGTGGCAGCACCGTCAGGCCAAAGGCGATGTTGTCGAACACCGTCATGTGGCGGAACAGCGCATAGTGCTGGAATACAAATCCAACCTGACGATCGCGCGCATGGATGCGGCTGACGTCTTTGCCATTGAAATGGATTTGTCCGCTGTTCTGATGTTCCAGCCCGGCGATAATACGCAGCAGCGTCGTTTTACCGGAACCAGACGGCCCCAGCAGCCCCACCATCTTGCCGGAAGGAATATCCAGAGAGATGTCGTTCAGAACCGACGTGCGGTCAAACGATTTGTTGATTTGTTTAATCTCAATGCTCATGATTTTCCTCCTGTAGGCGCTTCTGCTGATGCTCTAATCGCCACTGCACCACGCTTTTCAGAAACAGCGTTACAATTGCCATCAGGGTCAGCAGCGCGGCGGCGGTAAAGGCGCCCACGGTGTTGTAATCCTGATGCAGTAATTCAACCTGAAGCGGCAAAGTATAGGTTTCGCCGCGAATCGATCCCGAAACCACCGAGACCGCACCAAATTCACCAATCGCACGTGCGTTGGTCAGCACCACGCCATACATCAGCGCCCAGCGGATATTTGGCAGCGTCACGCGGCGGAACATCTGCCAGCCAGATGCACCCAGCAGCACCGCTGCTTCATCTTCATGGCTGCCCTGGCTCAGCATCACCGGCACCAATTCACGCACCACAAACGGACAGGTAACGAAGATGGTAGCCAGCACCATGCCCGGCCAGGAGAACATAATCTGAATATTGTGCGCATCCAGCCAGCCACCGGCAGGACCGTTGACGCCCCAGAACAGCAGATACATCAAACCGGCAACTACCGGCGACACCGCAAAGGGGATATCAAACAGCGTCAACAAGAGCTGGCGGCCGGGGAAAGTAAAGCGCGTTACCAGCCACGCCAGCAGCGTACCGAACACCATGTTGACCGGCACGGTAATCAGCGCCACTAACAGGGTCAGCCAAATGGCGTGCAGCATGTCGCCATCTTTCAGGTTATTCAGCGAGGCAACCAAACCCTGGTTGAGCGCTTCCCAAAAGATGGAAACCATCGGCACCACCAGCAGCAAGATGGAAACCAGCGCGCCAATGCCAATCAGCAGCCACTTGCCCCAGTTGATTGGCTGGCGGTCAGCGTGATTAATGTGTGAAATCTCCGCCATCAATGGCCTCCTAAGCGACGGCCAAAGCGGCTCTGCAAGGTGTTAATCGCGAACAGCAGCAGCAAGGAAGCGGCCATGATCACTGAAGCGATGGCGCTCGCCGCCGGATAATCAAACTCCTGCAGACGCACGAAAATCATCAGCGAGGTCACTTCGGTTTTCCACGCAATGTTACCGGCGATAAAGATCACTGCGCCGAACTCACCGATGCTGCGGGTAAACGACAGCGCGGTACCCGCCAGCAACGCCGGCGCCACTTCTGGCAGCACCACGCGACGGAAGCTCTGCCAGCGCGTAGCTCCGAGGGTTTCCGCAGCTTCTTCATATTCCGGACCTAACTCTTCCAGCACCGGCTGCACGGTACGCACCACAAACGGGATGCTGGTAAAGGCCATCGCCACGGCAATGCCGAGCCAGGTGTAAGAGACTTTGATATCAAAATGCGCCAGCCACTGACCGTACCAGCCGTTGACCGAGAACAGGCCTGCCAGCGTTAAGCCCGCCACTGCAGTTGGCAGCGCAAACGGCAGATCCATCAAACCATCGAGCAGCGTGCGTCCGGGGAAGCGATAGCGCGTCAGAATCCACGCCATCAGCATGCCGAATACCGCGTTGAACAGCGAAGCCACGCCCGCCGCCAGAATCGTCACTTTATACGCGGCAATTAGCTGCGGATGGGTAATCACCGCCCAGTATTGCGCCAGCGTCATCTGCGACAGCTGCATCAGCAAAGCGCTGATCGGCAGCAGCAGAATCAGGCAGGTGAAGAGTAAGCTGGTGCCGAGACTCAATCCAAAGCCCGGCAAAACACGTTTTTGAGCAAGCGCAAACATTAACCGCGCCCCGCTGCCAGTAATTTATCCAGCTCACCGTCACTGGCGAAATGGACTTTCATCACATTGTCCCAGCCGCCAAAGGCATCTTTGACGTTGAACAGTTCAGTCTGCGGGAAGCGATCTTTCTGCTCCGCCATCAACTGCGGATTGTTCACGCGATAGTAGTAACTGGTGATAATTTTCTGCGCTTCAGGCGTGTAGAGATAATTCAGATAGGCTTTGGCCGCGTCTGTGGTGCCGTTGTGCTCGACATTTTTGTCGACCCACGCCACCGGGAACTCCGCCAGAATATTGGTTTTCGGCACGATCACTTCGTACTGGTCTTTGCCGTACTGATTACGGATGTTATTCACTTCCGATTCAAAACTGATCAGCACATCGCCCAGCCCGCGCTCGGCAAACGTAGTGGTAGCGCCGCGACCGCCGGTATCAAAAACTTCAACGTTCTTCAGGAACTTTGCCATAAAGGCTTCAGTTTTAGCTATATCTTTGCCATCGGCCTGATCGGCAGCGCCCCACGCGGCAAGATAGGTGTAACGGCCGTTACCGGACGTTTTAGGATTCGGGAAAATCAGCTTCACGTTATCGCGCGCCAGATCGGCCCAGCTGTGAATCTGCTTCGGGTTACCTTTACGCACCAGAAACGCCATGGTGGAGTAAAACGGTGAGCTGCTGTTTGGCAGACGTTGTTGCCAGTCAGCGGGAATCAGTTGGCCTTTGTCATGCAGCACCTGCACATCAGTAACCTGATTGTAGGTGACCACATCGGCGCGCAGACCTTGCAGAATCGCCAGCGCCTGCTTTGAAGAACCGGCGTGTGACTGCTTGATGGTCAGCTTGTCATTGGGATGCGCAGCGTCCCACTGCTTTTCAAAGGGTGCATTCAGGGCAACAAACAGTTCGCGTGAAACGTCGTAGGAGCTATTCAGCAACTCGGTCGCTTGCGCCGCACTGGCTAAAGCACACGACAGCGCGATACCGCCAAGCCATTTTTTCGAAATCGGAAGTGTCATGCTGCACCCTGAAAGACGGCAGTTAAGCCAATGCCATTAGATGCTGTCAGTGTATTTATAACTCAGGGGAAAGCTGTAACGGTTTTATATATCGTTTAGGGATTTCAAAGTCTAAAAAGGCATAAGACGGCGGGAGAGTTTATGCGGTGAGTGGGAATGAATTGTGCGGCGTTTTGGCCAGGTCGCCATAAATGGCAACCCTACGAAATTTCACACCGAAGGGTCGCCATTTATGGCGACCTCGCTTAATTACAACGCTGTCAGCACATCCAATGACGGCGCAAAGAAATAGCTACCACTCACCGGTTTAGTGAAGCGCAACATCGCGTCCATTTTGCCGTCGCGCTCGCCGAACATGCTCAGCAGCTGCTGCTCGATATTGTAGAGACGATGACAGTAAGAGATGAAGTACAGGCCATGCGTACCGCTGGCGCTGCCGTACGGCAGGCTTTGGCGCAGAATCTTCAGCCCTTTGCCCTCTTCTTTCAGATCGACACGGCTGAGATGCGACGTCGCAGGACGCTGATCGCCCGGCAGCTCTTCATCCGTCTCTTTGGTACGACCAATAATCGCTTCCTGCTTCTCTACTGCCATACGATTCCACAGCTTGAGGTTATGCTCCCAGCGTTGGGTAAACACATAGCTTCCGCCCGCATCCGCGCCCGCGCTGATAATCGCCACATCCTTACGCGCTTCGCCCTGCGGGTTTTCCGTGCCATCGACAAAGCCCGACAGATCGCGATCTTCAATCCAGCGGAAGCCGTGTGTCTCTTCTTCGATATTGACGGCAGCGGCAAAGGCGCTGAGTGCCGCCTGAGCCAGCGCGAAGTTCACGTCATGTCGTTGAGATTGAATATGGATCAGCAAATCGCGCTGCGTGGCTGGCGCAATGCCGTTACCGAGCGCGGCGAAAGCTTTGAGTTCAAGTGCAGAAGCGTTGCCTTGCAGATCGCGCCACAGCGCATCGCCAAAGGCGATCACCGCGCCCAATCCGGCATCACTGAATTTGGTTTGCAGCGCTTCAAGCTGCTGCAGGAAGGATTTGCTGCCCTGGCGCAGCGCGTCAAGATCGCCCGTGACGCGGGCTTCGAGCCAAATGGCGAAACGGCGGTGTTCCAACAGGATCCCGCTCTGAAACTGAGACATTGCACTGCTCTCCGGCATGAAAGTTAGACGATGTTTTTTTCGCCCGTATCATACCGGAAAGCCACACTCTTTGAGCGGGTGTTTAAGCAAGTTTTATCTTGTTTAACGCTGCCAGACAATCTTGCTGATTTTCCAGCTTTTCAGGGTCTCGTCCGACGGCATCAAGCCTTCCGGACCATGCCACTCACCACTGTAGATGTAGGAGATATGCTGGCTGCCCGGCGCGCGGCATTCAACATCACGTGCATCGAGACCGGTGACCATTTTGCAGTTATTAAAGGCTTTGCTGAACTTCGCGCTGAACAGATCGCCGATCTTGCTGCCGTCCGCCGCTTTGGCATCGGCATCCTGCACTTCAATGCGCTCAACGCTGGTGCTGCCGTTAATCACCAATTTAACCTTGTCGCCATCCAGCGCCTGCCAGAAATCCACCACCTGACCATTCTGCGTGCGCATACCCTGACGCAGTTTGTAATCGCCGTTCAAGGCTTTATTGATGGCGTCTTCCGACATTGAAGTGGTGCTCGTCAGGCCTGCAACGCCTTGCTCGGTGACCTCCAGCGATCCACCAAACCAGCCGAGCGGATTGAGCGCTGACCAGTGATAGCTCAGCGGATTGTACCAATGACTTTCGCTATCGCTCGCGTTGGTTGAGGAACCCGAACTGGCGCAGCCGGCCAGAATCATGCTGCTAACCAGCAGTGCGTGACGAACAACCTTCATGAAAACTCCTTGATCTGCTAAGCCGATTGGCGTGCCTGTTGGAGTCGCAAACCGGCAAAAAGTTTATTCGATGTGCTGATGTTCCGGCAGAAAGCAGTCGCGCAGGCGATGTTGCGTTTGCAGCCAGAACAGCGCCAGCAAGTCAAACAGCGTCAATAACAGCGGCAGCGGCGAGTCGGGAAAGGCACCTTGCAGCAGACTGAAACCTTGCCACAGCAGGCTGATGAGTAACGATGCGCTCAATACATGACGCCAGCTTTGCCACAGGCGCGGCCAGCGCTGACGATAGCCGGTCAGCAACAAGCCAATCGCCGCCGGAATGCCTAACGCCAGTCCCAGCCAGAAGCTTTGGCGATCGGGATAGAACAGCGCCAGCAAATCATTGCCCTGCTGACGCGATGCGCCCGCCATCACCAGCAGCAGCCAGGTGCGCGCCTGTAATAACAGGATCAGCCAGAAAAGAAACGGCAGCCGCAGCTGCCCTTTCGCATCGTACTCTTCGGGAAGGTATTTCAAAGCGACCATTAATACTCGCGATCTTCAATCAAACGCTTGCCCAGCAGCAGCGAATCCACCGGCTCGTACTCAAGCTTTTCATAGAACGCCACCACCTGATCGTTCTCTTCACGCACCATCAAATTGATCTTTGGACAACCGCGCGCAATCAGCTTCTTCTCAAGACGATTCATCAACGCATTGGCAAAACCACGGCCCTGATAATCAGGATGCACCGCCAGATAGTAGACAGAGCCGCGATGGCCGTCGTAGCCGCCCATCACCGTACCGACCACTTCGCCACCGACTTCCGCGACCAGAAACAGTTCCGGGTCGTGGTTCATTTTGCGTTCGATGTCCAGCTCGGGATCGTTCCATGGGCGTAACAAATCGCAACGCTCCCAGAGCGTGATCACTTCTTCAAAATCTTCCTGGCGGAAAGAACGGATTTCCATCGACGTTACCCTGCTGTTAGGCACAATTCGCTGATTATCACGCATTCTTTGCCAGGCGCAACCCTCACGCGTGACAACGGGGCAAAAAAAGCGCGACATCGCTGTTAGTCAGTTGCAATAGAAAGTAAACACTTGAAATAGTTACGAGGTCGCCGCCTGGCAATTGTTACGCTATAACACTGGGCAGGATTTACCTGCCATGGACCCGTAAATGAAGAAGATTTCACTGCTAAAGCGCCTTACCAATCGTCGCCAACTGATACTTTCCGGTTTAGCGCTGGCGGTGTTGTCACCGCGCGCGGTGCAGGCCAAAGAACAGAACAGCGATTTGCGCGTCAGTCCGCGCCATACGCCACCGAAACCCGCCAGCAACGGCAAACGCATCGTGATGATCGATCCCGGCCACGGCGGTATCGATTCCGGCGCTGTCGGCGAAGAGGGTTCGGAAGAAAAACACATCGTGCTGGCGATCGCTAACACCGTGAAGACGCTGCTGCAGTCGCATCCGCGCATCGAAGTACGCCTGACGCGCGACAGCGACCACTTTATTCCGCTTTATCAGCGCGTCGAAATTGCCCATCAGCACGGCGCTAACCTGTTTATGTCGATTCACGCCGACGGCTATACCAGCCCGGATGCTAACGGCGCATCGGTATTTGCCCTTTCCAATCGCGGTGCCAGCAGCGCGATGGCGCGTTATCTGTCGCAGCGTGAAAACGACGCCGACAAAGTGGGCGGTGCCGAGGTGCAGGATAAAGATCATTACCTCAATCAGATTTTGTTCGATCTGGTGCAGACCGATACCATCCGCAACAGCCTGACGCTCGGCAAGCACGTTCTCGATCAGATTCGCCCGGTGCATCATCTGCACAGTCAGCACACCGAGCAGGCCGCGTTTGCAGTGCTGAAATCGCCGTCGATTCCCTCGGTGCTGGTGGAAACCTCCTTCATTACCAATCCGCGTGAGGAACAATTGCTCGGCACGCAGGCGTTCCGCCAGAAAATTGCCAGCGCCATTGCCGACGGCATCGCACGCTACTTTGATGAGGTCGATCGTCGCGAAGCATAGCCTTTATCCTGTGGTAGAATCGCGGCAAATTTCCGGAACGAGTGACTGATGAGCAATCCCGATATTTCCCGCGTCAAAGCCTTTTTGCTGGCGCTGCAAGATGATATTTGCGCCCAATTAGCGGCGGAAGATGGCAAGGCGAGCTTTGCCGAAGATGAGTGGCAACGTCCCGGCGGCGGCGGCGGACGCAGTCGCGTCTTGCGTGATGGCGCGGTATTTGAACAAGCTGGCGTTAACTTCTCGCACGTGCACGGCGATCAAATGCCGGCTTCCGCTACCGCACATCGTCCCGAACTGGCTGGCCGCAGCTTTGAAGCGATGGGCGTGTCGCTGGTGGTGCACCCATCCAATCCTTATGTACCAACCAGCCACGCCAACGTGCGCTTCTTTATTGCGGAAAAACCGGGTGCCGATCCGGTGTGGTGGTTTGGCGGCGGTTTCGATCTCACGCCTTACTACGGCTTCGAAGAGGATGCGCTGCACTGGCATCAAACCGCACACGATCTGTGCCAGCCGTTTGGTAAAGAGGTTTATCCGCGCTACAAAAAGTGGTGCGATGATTACTTCTATCTCAAGCATCGCGACGAGCAGCGTGGCATCGGCGGCCTGTTCTATGACGATTTAAACACGCCCGATTTCGATTACTGCTTCGATTTCATGCAGGCGGTCGGCAACGGTTTCGCCAACGCCTATCTGCCGATTGTGGCGAAGCGTAAAGCGCTGCCGTGGGGCGATCGCGAGCGCCAGTTCCAGCTTTACCGTCGTGGTCGCTACGTCGAGTTCAATCTGGTGTGGGATCGCGGCACGCTGTTTGGCCTGCAAACCGGCGGTCGCACCGAATCCATTTTGATGTCGATGCCACCGCTGGTGCGCTGGGAATACGATTATCAGCCCGCAGCCGACTCCCCCGAAGCCGCGCTGTACCGCGATTTCCTGCCAGTGAAAGATTGGCTGAAATAACTCGTAGGGTCGCCATTCATGGCGACCTTTTTGAGGGTTCTATAACGGTTCTGTCTGCGCCTCCACCACCGCTAACGCCACCATATTCACAATGCGTCGCACCGATGCGATGCGTGTCAGCACATGCACCGGTTTGCTGATCCCCATCAGCACCGGTCCCACCGTGACACCTTCGGAGCAGGAGACGCGCAGCAGGTTATAGCTGATTCGCGCCGCTTCGACATTCGGCATAATCAGCAAATTCGCGGTGCCTTTCAGCGGGCTATCTGGCATCAGTTCGCGGCGAATGCTCTCGACCAGCGCCGCGTCACCGTGCATCTCGCCGTCAATCTCCAGATCCGGGGCGCGTTGCTGAATCAGCGCCAGCACTTCGCGCATTTTGCGCGCGCCCGGCGCATTCGAGGTGCCAAAGCTGGAGTGTGACAGTAGCGCCACGCGTGGTTCAATGCCGAAGCGTCGCACCGTTTCTGCCGCCAGCAGCGTGATATCCGCCAGCTGTTCCGCGCTGGGATCTTCATTAACGTAGGTGTCGGCAATAAAGGTGTTGCCGCTCGGCAACAACAGCGCATTCATCGCGCCCGCTACCTTCACGTCCTCACGCAGCCCAAACACTTTCTCCACCACGTCGTAATGTTCCTGATAATCGCCGATGGTGCCGCAGATCAGCGCGTCAGCCTCGCCGCGATGCACCATGATTGCGCCAATCAACGTAGGATTGCCGATCACCGCGCGCTGGGCGGTTTCCGGCGTCACGCCGCGCCGTTTCATAATCTGGTAATACTCGTTCCAGTACTCTTTGAAACGCGGATCGGACTCGTTATTAACGATCTCAAAGTCTTTGCCTGCCTCGATCTTTAAACCCTGCTTTTGCAGACGCATAGCGATGACGTTCGGGCGGCCAATCAGAATCGGCTTCGCCAGGCCCAGCGTCACCAACTCTTGTGTGGCGTGCAGCACGCGCACCTCTTCGCCTTCGGCCAGCACCACGCGTTTGGGATCTTTGCGCGCCTGCGAGAAGATCGGTTTCATAAACAGATTGGTTTTGTAGACGAACTCGGTGAGCTGCTCGCGATAGGCATCAAAATCTTCAATTGGTCGCGTAGCGACGCCCGATTCCATCGCCGCTTTGGCTACCGCTGGCGCGATCTGCACAATCAAGCGCGGATCGAAAGGTTTGGGAATCAGGTATTCCGGGCCGAAACTCAGATCCTGATCGTCATATGCCGATGCCACCACATCGCTCTGCTCCGCCTGCGCCAGCGCCGCAATCGCGTGTACCGCCGCCAGCTTCATCTCTTCATTGATCGCCGTGGCACCTACATCCAGCGCACCACGAAAGATAAACGGGAAACACAGCACGTTGTTCACCTGATTGGGGAAATCAGAGCGGCCGGTACAGATAATCGCATCGGGCCGCACCTGTTTTGCCAGCGGCGGCATGATTTCCGGTTCGGGATTGGCCAGCGCCAGAATCAGCGGATCCTGCGCCATCTTCTGCACCATCTCCGGCGTTAATGCTTTGGGGCCGGAACAGCCGAGGAAGATATCCGCGCCGCCAATCACCTCATCCAGCGTGCGTGCGCCGCTGTCGTCTACTGCGTAAGCTGCTTTGGTCGGCGTCATATTCGGCTCGCGATCGCGATAGATCACGCCCTTAGAATCACATACCACAATGTTGTGCTGCTGCATGCCGAGCGCCACCAGCAGATTCAGGCAGGCAATCGCCGAAGCACCCGCACCGGAGACCACTAGCCGCACATCGCTGATGGCTTTTTTGACGATGGTTAAGCCGTTGAGCACCGCCGCAGTACAGATGATCGCCGTGCCGTGCTGATCGTCGTGGAACACCGGAATCTGCATGCGCTCACGCAGCTTTTGTTCAATATAGAAGCACTCGGGCGCTTTGATATCTTCCAGGTTGATACCGCCAAAAGTGGGTTCCAGCGCGGCAATCACCTCAATCAACTTGTCGGGATCGCGCTCATCGATTTCGATATCAAACACGTCAATGCCAGCGAACTTTTTAAACAGCACCCCCTTGCCTTCCATTACCGGCTTACTCGCCAGCGCGCCAATATTGCCCAACCCCAGCACCGCCGTGCCGTTAGAGATTACCGCCACCAGATTACCGCGCGCGGTGTATTTGCGCGCCGCCAGCGGATCGGCAGCAATTTCCAGACAAGGTGCGGCGACGCCGGGCGAATAGGCCAGCGCCAAATCGCGCTGTGTGGCGAGAGGTTTGGTGGGTGAAACCTGAATTTTTCCGGGCGTGGGGAATTGGTGAAAATCGAGAGCGCTTTGCTTGAGTTGATCGTCCATTAGGCATCCTTTGGCGCAGCTAAGTGAGCGTTCAGTATAGGAATGTGCGGCACAAAAGAGGGTGAAGGCGCTCAAAGAACGCACAGTCTGAAAGGCACAGATTGCCACCGCTTCGCCTGCGGGATCGGCACAGCCTGCTATTCTTATTGATGGCAAAAAGCGTAGCTGAACCGTTTAGGCTAGACCTCCTTTCACTATCGCACCTCTTAAGCGCCACGACGTCACAATCAGAGAAAACGCATTTTCTTCGTGCAACGTCTGTAGCACTGTGTTGGACCAATACTTAACAGGAATGGGTGCAACACCTTTGCCCACATTATTGCTAATCAAGGAGTTAAGTGATGAACCAGCTAGATGCATTAAAACAGTACACCACCGTGGTGGCGGACAGCGGCGATATCGAATCCATTCGCCATTACCACCCGGAAGATGCTACCACCAACCCATCATTGATTCTGAAAGCCGCCGGTCTCGACGCATACAAACATCTGATTGATGACGCCATCGACTACGCAAAAAAACAGGGCGGCAGCAAAGAGACGCAAATCATTAACGCCAGCGACAAAGTGGCGATCAACCTCGGTATGGAAATTCTGAAAAGCGTACCGGGCCGTGTTTCGACCGAAGTGGATGCGCGCCTCTCCTTCGATCGTGGCATGTGCGTTACCAAAGCCGAGAAGCTGGTACGTCTGTACGAAGAGTACGGCATCGACCGCTCACGCATTCTGATCAAACTGGCATCCACCTGGGAAGGCATCAAAGCCGCCGAGGAGCTGGAGAAAAACGGTATTCAGTGCAACCTGACGCTGCTGTTCTCCTTCGCTCAGGCGCGTGCCTGTGCTGAAGCCGGTGTGTTCCTGATCTCGCCGTTTGTTGGTCGTATTTATGACTGGTACAACTCACGCAAACCGATCGACCCGTATGTGGTTGATGAAGATCCGGGCGTGAAATCTGTGCGTCGTATCTACGATTACTACAAGAAGCACCGTTATAGCACCGTCATCATGGGTGCCAGCTTCCGTAAAGTGGAACAGATTCAGGCGCTGGCCGGCTGCGACCGACTGACAATTTCCCCTAACCTGCTGGAAGAGCTGGCCAACAGTGATGCGCCACTGGAGCGTAAGCTGGAGCCATCAACCGAAGGCTTCCATCAGCCTGCTTCACTGTCTGAAGCGGAATTCCGCTGGGAACACAATCAGGATCCGATGGCGGTAGAAAAACTGTCAGACGGCATCCGTCAGTTCGCCATCGACCAGCAAAAGCTGGAAGACGTGCTCTCTTCTCGTCTGTAATCCGCACTCACTCTTATGGCGGATGGGCATTGGCTCATCCGCTATCGCCAAATCACAAGGGAGAACCTTATGTCTTCACGCAGAGAGTTGGCTAACGCGATTCGTGCACTCAGCATGGATGCGGTACAAAAAGCAAATTCCGGACATCCCGGCATGCCGATGGGCATGGCAGATATCGCCGAAGTTTTATGGCGCGATTTCCTCCACCATAATCCCAATAATCCGGCATGGATTGATCGCGACCGCTTTATTCTTTCCAACGGTCACGGTTCGATGCTGCAATACAGTTTGCTGCATCTCACCGGTTACGATTTGCCGATGGAAGAGCTGAAAAACTTCCGCCAGTTGCATTCCAAAACGCCAGGTCACCCGGAACTCGGTTACACGCCAGGCATCGAAACCACCACCGGTCCGCTCGGCCAGGGTTTAGCCAATGCCGTAGGCATGGCGATTGCCGAGCGCACGCTGGCGGCGCAGTTTAACCAACCCGATCACGATATCGTTGACCATTACACCTACGTGTTTATGGGCGATGGCTGTTTGATGGAAGGCATCTCGCACGAAGTGAGCTCGCTGGCCGGTACGCTCGGTCTTGGCAAGCTGATTGGTTTCTACGACCACAACGGTATCTCGATTGATGGTGAAACCGAAGGCTGGTTTACCGATGATACCCATAAACGCTTCGAAGCCTATAACTGGCATGTAATCGGCAGCGCAGAAGGTATTGATGGCCACGATCCAGAAGCCATTGCGGCGGCGATCAAGGAAGCGCAAAGCGTTACCGATAAGCCTTCGTTGATCATCTGCCGCACGGTGATTGGTTTCGGTTCGCCGAATAAAGCCGGTAAAGAAGAGTCGCACGGCGCAGCGCTGGGCGAAGAGGAAGTGGCGCTGACGCGACAGAAACTCGGCTGGAAGTACCCGGCATTTGAGATTCCCAAAGAGATTTATCAGCAATGGGATGCTAAAGAAGCCGGCAGTCAGCGTGAAAAATCCTGGGATGAGAAATTTGCCGCCTACAAAGCTGCCCATCCGCAGCTGGCTGAGGAATTCAGCCGCCGCGTGAGTGGCGAAATGCCGGTAAATTGGGAAACGGAAACCCAGAAATTTATTGAGCAGTTGCAGGCTAATCCGCAAAAAATCGCCAGCCGTAAAGCCTCACAAAATACGCTGGAAGTGTATGGCAAGCTGCTGCCGGAATTCCTCGGCGGTTCGGCGGATTTAGCACCAAGCAACCTCACTATTTGGTCGGGTTCGAAATCGATCAAAGATGATCTCGCCGGTAACTATATTCACTACGGTGTGCGTGAATTTGGTATGACGGCGATTGGCAACGGCATCGCCACGCACGGCGGCTTCGTGCCTTACACCGCCACCTTCCTGATGTTCGTCGAGTATGCGCGTAACGCGGTGCGCATGGCGGCACTGATGAAGGCGCGTCAGGTGCTGGTGTATACGCATGACTCCATCGGCCTTGGCGAAGATGGTCCTACGCACCAGCCGGTTGAGCAAATCGCTGGCTTGCGCGTTACGCCAAACCTCAGCTTGTGGCGTCCATGCGATCAGGTAGAAACCGCTGTAGCCTGGAAAGCTGCCGTTGAGCGCCATCACGGGCCAACCGCGCTGATTCTTTCGCGTCAGAATCTGTTGCAGCCGGATCGCAGCAAAGAGCAGGTGGCGAATATCGCGCGCGGTGGTTACGTGCTGAAAGATAGCGCGGGCACACCGGAAGCGATCATTATCGCCACCGGTTCAGAGGTTGAAATCGCGCTCGGCGCGGCGGAAAAACTCACCGCCAACGGCCACAAAATTCGCGTAGTGTCGCTGCCGAGTACCGACGTGTTTGATAAGCAGGATGCCGCTTATCGCGAATCGGTGCTGCCTTCCGGCGTGAAAGCGCGCGTGGCGGTCGAAGCCGGTATTGCAGATTACTGGTACAAGTATGTCGGGCTGGACGGCGCGATTGTCGGTATGACCACCTTTGGTGAGTCTGCTCCGGCCGGCAAACTGTTCCCGGAATTCGGTTTCACCGTCGAGAACATCGTTAGCCATACCGAAGCATTACTCAAGCCGCACTAATCGATCTGGCCCTGCGTCTTTTTGGCGTAAGGGCCATTTTTTGATCACAGCCTGATACAGAAAAAAATCCGCCCTGCCCCCTTCACGCCTCGCTCAAACTGATTACTATAAGCTTTCCTCCGATTCCTATAGCGGACGCTTTCCCGTTGAAAAAACGTACTCCTTTTTTACTGGCCTTAATGGTTTCAGTGCTTCCATTAAAAAGCATGGCGCAGTCATCGCCCGATCCACTGTTGGCATCGCAAATTGTTGATCGTTACGCCGAGCACATTTTCTATGGCAGCGGCGCAACCGGCATGGCGCTGGTGGCAATTGATGGCAATCAGCGGGTTTTCGCCAGCTTTGGTGATACGCGCCCCGGCAACAACGTGCGTCCGCAGCCTGATTCGGTGATTCGTATTGCCTCGCTCAGCAAGCTGATGACCAGCGAAGTGATGGTGAAGATGGCCGAGCGCGGTCAACTGCGTCTTGACGATCCGCTAAGCAAATACGCGCCGCCCGGCGCGCGCGTGCCGAGCTATAACGGCCAGCCGATTCGCCTGATTAACCTCTCCACGCATACCAGCGGCCTGCCGCGCGAGCAGCCCGGCGGTAAACCGCATCGTCCGGTGTTTGTCTGGCCGACCAAGTCCGATCGCTGGCAATGGCTGAGCGGCGCCGCATTAAAAGCCGCGCCGGGCACCAATGCCGCCTATTCCAATCTTGGTTTTGATTTGCTGAGCGATGCTCTCGCCAAAGCGGCGGGCATGCCGTATCCGGCGCTGTTTCAGCAGTTGATAACGCGTCCGTTGGGCATGAAAGACACCACTTTCACGCCGTCACCGGATCAGTGTCAGCGTCTGATGATTGCGGAGAAAGGCGCCAGTCCGTGCAACAACACGCTGGCGGCTATCGGCAGCGGCGGCGTTTACTCAACGCCAGACGATATGGGCCGCTGGATGCAGCAGTTCCTCAACTCGGCGGTGAATCACCGCACGCCGCAAATTGATCGCCTGCAAACGCTGATCTACCGCCGCGACCAGCTAACCAAAGTGGAAGGCATGGATGTGCCGGGCCGCGCCGATGCGCTGGGCATGGGTTGGGTCTATATGGGGCCGAAGGAAGGTCGTCCGGGGATTATTCAGAAAACCGGCGGCGGCGGCGGTTTCATTACCTATATGGCGATGGTGCCGCAGCACAACGTTGGTGTGTTTGTGGTGGTGACGCGCTCGCCGTTAACGCGTTTCACTCCGATGAGCGATGGCGTGAATAATATGCTGACCGAGCTGGTGGGCAATCAGTCGGGTTCACCGATGACGGTGCAAGCGATTCGTTAATCATATGGGGGAAGGTCGCCATTAATGGCGACCCTACTGATTAACGCGACTGCACCGGATTTTGCGATTCAGTGACCCAGAGTGTTGGCCAGTCTTCACTGCTGTGCCACGCATCGCAGGTCTTCTCTTCCGCATACTCTGCCAGTACAAATTCGTTGCCGTCATACTGCCAGCGCGTCGCCACGCCGCAATCACCCAATCCCCGTCCTTTACTGAAGGTGTAGAGCAATCCATGGCTGGCATCGAATTCGGCGTTCACCAACTCCAGCTGATTATCGCTGCGTGATGCTGGGGTAAACGGCAGCGTTAAGCTCAAACCACGCGACACGTAAGGCGCATCACGCGTCACTTCAAATGCCAGATCGATAACGTTATAAGCACCGGTTTCACAGCTGATCAGCAGCAGCGCTTTGCTGTCGGTCAGCGGTGAAACGCTCACTTCACGTCGCAACGGATCGAGCGAGCAGTTATCGGTATTTACCCGCCAAGTACCAAAATCAATTAAGCCGCTGGTCTCTTCCTGCGTCAGCGGCGGCGGCGGCGGTAACGGCGCGGGTAACGCCGGCAACGCGGGTTGCGGCGGCACATCCCACTGCACGCGGTCGCCACGCTTCACCCAAGCGCTGGCACCGTTAACGCGCCCCTGCACATCATCCATCAACAGTAACGCTGCCTTCATGCCGCTGAGCGGAATGGTGGCGTTGGCTTTGTAGGTCAATTGCAGATTTTGCGCATCCAGTGTCTGCGCCAGGAACTCGTCGATGGCGATAGCATTGCTGGTCGCCAGATGGTGCGGCTCCACCGTCCAGTGTTTGAGATCCGGCGTCAAACGGCGTTGATCGAGCAGCAAATTATCCTTTAGCGGGCCGCCCGGCAGCTCACCGCTGTAGCCGCTGCCGTAATCAATGCGCAACAAGGGGCGATCGTTGACGCCAGCATGACGTGAGATCGTCATCACTAAGCCGTTGTCACCGGGAAAACTGCGTGCCACGCAAAAAGCCGCATTGTTACAGGTCAGTTGCCAGTCAGAAAATGACTTTTGCAGTGGCTGAGCCTGTACGCACGCGACAAAAAGAAAGGGCAATAAAAGCAGTAACTTCATCCAATACGACATCAAAAAAATCGGTCCCCAAATTCCTGGAAAGAAAATAATAGCGCAACGGGAACGCTGTCAGCAGGCATAAACTGTGAGCCGGCCCTAAAAGCGGGGTCAACCGCTGAAAAAGCCATCACCTTGTGGCAATCGGGTATTGGATAACGCAATGGCTCATCATCCTTTTTGACCGATTCCTGCTCAATCGGATTCGTCGCACTCTTGTTGACGCATCACAAAACGGTCAAATACACACAAACGGTCATAAACAGTCATGCTAGGTTAAATCCATGTTGCGGCTATGCAACGCGCGTAGAACGCGGATTTCGCGACATTAGGCGCATTTATGTGAAGTGCATCACTTAATTTTGATAACCAGACATCTCATTTACATTAAAGACAGATCCAGATCACTCTAATCAGCTAAGGCGTTTTGGGGACTGTGGACTCGTGCGCAGCCCACACTTTCTAAATGCGCATTCCAGTAATTTATAACCATCGGAGGTTAGTATGTTGCCGATTGAAAGACAGCAGCGAATTATTGACGAATTAAATGTAAATGGTCGGGTCATTGTCGCTGAATTAGTCACGTTATGTCAGGTTTCACAAGAAACCATTCGGCGTGATTTAACTCAGCTGGAGAAACGTGGTCTGTTACAACGCAGTCACGGTGGTGCGGTACCAGCAAAACGACAGGCCGCTAACATTCAGGGGAATACAAGAGTCGTTAACGAGTATGAATTATCTTTCCGCCAGAGAATAAATGAACACGTTGATGCCAAGATGGCTATTGCCAAACGCGCACTCGATTTCATTAGCCCCGGCGATTGTATATTACTCGATAGCAGCACCACTTGCTGGTATTTAGCGCGACAGCTGCCAGATATTGAATTAACGGTATTAACCAACTCCATCAGGATTGTGCAAACCCTTGCGGCACGCGGCAGCATCCGCACTATCTGTCTGGGGGGAGAATATTCTGACCGTTATGAAGATTTCCACGGCGTAGTCGCCGAGCAACCGCTCAGGGAATTTCAGATTAATAAGATCTTTTTTTCCTGTAGCAGTTTAGGCAATGACGGTTATTTACGCGAAGGTAACGAAAACAACGCACATTTAAAACAGCAAATGTTATTAGCAGCGGAAAGAAAACATCTGCTGCTGGACGGAAGTAAATTCCTGCGGCCCTCATTCGCGCGTATTTGTCATTATCGCGATGTGGACTTTCTCATTACTGACCAATTAAAAGACAAAGAGCTGGAACAAGAATTAGCGTGGAACGGCGTCAATATTATTGATTGCTCCCAGCGCAGCCATTCTATGCAGCTAATAAAAAATTAAATCGGAGTCTTTATGAAAAAACATCTTATCGCCTGTTCTCTACTCGCCCTGTTTGCCGCCTCCGGTGCGCACGCTGCTGACAAATTACGCATGGGCATCGTGGTGAAAATTGGCGGTATTCCGTGGTTCAGCGCCATGGAAGCGGGCATCAAGAGTGAAGCGGCCAAACGCGGCATTGACGCGTGGATGGTGGGCCCAACGGCGGCCGATCCCGCTTTGCAGGTGCGTGCTATCGAAGATTTGATTGCCCAGAAGGTCGACATCATTGGCGTGGTGCCGAATGACCCGAAAGTGCTGGAGCCGGTGCTGAAACGCGCCCGTGATGCCGGCATTGAAGTCATTACCCACGAATCGCCGGATCAGAAAGGCGCTAACTGGGACTTCGAACTGGTGGATGCGCCGACGCACGGCATCAACCATATGAAAGCGCTGGCGAAGTGCATGCATGAAGAGGGCAAATACGCCATGTACGTCGGCAGCCTGACCGTGCCATTGCATCAGCAGTGGACCGATGCGGCGCTGAATTATCAGAAAGAACACTATCCGAAGATGCAGATGGTCACCGACAAGTTTGGCGTCGGCGAATCGCTGGATGACTCGATCCGTACTACCAACGAGCTGATGTCCAAGTACCCGGATTTGAAAGGGATTATGGCCTTTGGTTCACAAGGTCCGATTGGCGCCGGTCGTGCGGTGATGAACCGTAACAAGATGGATCAGGTGTGCGTAATTGGAGCCTTCAGTCCTGGCCAGGGCGCATCGCTGGTGCAGCGCGGCGCGATCAAAGGCGGCTACATCTGGAATCCGCAGACCGCAGGCGAAGTTTTCGTACGTATCGCCGACATGATGCAGAAGAAAGAGCCAATCACCGACGGAATGACCATCGAGGGTTTGGGCAAAGTGAAAGTTGACGAGGCGACCCACACCATCCTCGGCAACAACACCGAAAGCCTGGACAAAGAGAACCTGCCAAAACTGGTGAAAATGGGGCTGTAATGATGAAAGAGGTGATCCCACAGACGCTGATTGCGCTCGACAACCTGTCGAAAACATTTGGTGGCAACCGCGCACTGAGCGATATCTCGCTGACCTTACTGGCTGGCGAAGTGCACTGTCTCGCTGGCACCAACGGCTGTGGCAAGAGCACCTTAATCAAAGTCATTTCCGGGGTGCATGCCCCGGATAGCGGCAGCCGCATCACGCTTGGCGAAGGCCCAAGCTTCCCGCGTCTGACCACACGTCAGGCGCGTGACTTCGGCATCCAGGTGATCTATCAGGATCTGTCGCTGTTCCCTAATCTCAGCGTGGCGGAAAACATCGCCTTCGAGCACAACCTGAGTAGCCTGCTCGGCTGGCACCGCAAAGCCAAACTGCGTGAATCGGCGCAGCGCATCATTGATGAACTGAAATTTGACCTCGACCTCGATGAGAAAGTGGCAGCGCTGTCGATTGCCGCCCGCCAGCAGGTAGCGATTTGCCGTGCGCTGGTCGCCGATGCGCGGCTGGTGATCATGGATGAACCAACGGCGTCGCTGACGCGCACCGAGGTAAATCAGCTGCTGCGCACCGTGCGTTACCTGAAAGACAAAAACATCTGCGTGGTGTTTGTCAGCCATCGCCTGGATGAAGTGCTGGAGATTTCGGATCGCGTGACGGTGATTCGCGACGGCCGCAAAATGGGCTGCTGGCCCGCCAAAGAGATGACGCCGCACCATCTGACCGAACTGATGACCGGCCTGAAACTCGACTACCAGTTAAAAACGCCGACGCGCAATGACGACCGCCTGATCCTCGAAGTCGAAAAACTGACGCGCGCCGGACAATATCACGACGTTAATTTCAAACTCTATCAGGGCGAAGTGCTGGGCCTGTGCGGCCTGCTGGGCTCTGGCCGCACCGAACTGGCGCTGTCGCTGTTTGGCATGACCAAACCGGACAGCGGCAAGATCTGGCTCGACAGCAAACCGGTGCGCTTCCGTGGACACGAAGACGCGATCAAAGCGGGCATTGGATATGTCTCTGAAGATCGCTTAACGCTGGGTTTGGTGCAGCAGCAATCGGTGGCCGACAACATGGTGCTGCCGATCCTCGACAAACTGCAAAACCGTTTCCACCTGATTGACGAATACCGCAAGAACAAGCTGATCCTGCAGTGGATTCAGCAGCTTGGCGTGCGCGTCGCCGATCCCAATCTGGCGATCTCTACGCTTTCCGGCGGCAACCAGCAGAAAATCGTGCTGGCGAAATGGGTGCTGACCCAGCCGCGCATCCTGATCCTCGATTCGCCAACGGTTGGCGTGGATGTCGGCGCTAAAGCCAGCATCTATCAGCTGATTCATCTGCTGGCGAAGGAAGGTTTGTCGATCATCCTGATTTCCGACGAAGTGCCCGAGGTTTGGTACAACTGCGACCGCATCCTGCACTTCCGTGATGGCACCGTTCATGCCGAATACCAACCCGATACCGTTGAGCAACAGCAGCTGGCGGAGGTGATCAATGCCTGATTTTTCTCGTTTACGTCCGAGCTCCAGCCAGGGCTGGCTTGCCTGGGTTTTGCTGGCGTTCATTGTGTTTTTCTCTGCCGCCAGCGACCAGTTCCTGACGGTGCAAAACCTGCTGGATCTGGCCGAAAGCTACGCCGTGACCGGCATCTTCGCCCTCGGCCTGTTTGTGGTGCTGGTGACAGGCGGCATCGATATCTCCTTTGCTGCGGTGGCGTCGGTGGTGCAATACCTGATCGCCTCGCTGTTTGTGCAGTTCCAGTTTGATAACGCCCTGCTCAGTATTCTGCTGGCGGTGGTGTGCGGCACGCTGTTTGGCGTAATCAACGCCCTGCTGATTACCTCGCTGCGCGTGGTGTCGATCATCATCACCATCAGCATGCAGTCGCTGCTGTTCGGTCTGCTGATGTGGGTGACCGGTGGCAAAAGCCTCTATTCGCTGCCGGACTGGTGGATCACGCTGCGCAGCGTGCTGCCATTCAGCTGGCAAGGCAACAGCTTCCAGATTGGATTGCCGCTGGTGACCATGCTGGTGATTGCCGGACTCACCGCGCTGCTGCTGAACAAAACCAATCTTGGCCGCCAGCTGTATGCGGTGGGTGGCGATGCGGAATCAGCGCGCCGCATTGGTATTCGTGTGGGTCTGATTCACATCTTCGCTTACGGCTGGCTGGGTGCGATGGCGGCGATTGGCGGCTTAGTGCAGGTCTATCGCATGGGTGAAGTGGTGCCGAATGCGCTGGTCGGCGGCGAGCTGGATGTGCTGGCAGCCACGGTGCTGGGCGGTGCCAGCCTGATGGGCGGCAAAGGCACGGTGAGCGGCACCTTAATGGGCGTGTTCCTCATCGCCATCCTGAAGAACGGCCTCAACCTGATTGGCGTCTCCAACTACTTCATGAACATCGTGGTGGGCGGCGTGATCATGGTGGCCATCGCCGTGACTCACTACAAAAAACGTAAAGAAACTGATGTCAGTTTCGTCTAACGGAAGGCGCATTCACATGAAATCACTCTCTGCTCTGCGTCCGGACGGCACCAATATCGGCCTGATGCTGCTCATTGCGCTGGCGCTGGCGATCTTCACCGTCATGTTGCCGGGCCGCTTTCTCACTGATTCGACCTTTATGAGCATGGCGTTCCAGCTGCCCGAACTCGGTCTGCTGACGCTGGCGATGTTTATCGCCATTCTCAGCGGCGGACTGAATCTGGCGATCATCGCCACCGCCAATCTGACCGCGCTGTTTATCGCCTGGACGCTGATGCGCGCCCTGCCCGCCGATGCGGGAACCGGCATGCAACTGTTGTGGCTGTTCATCGCCATCATCGGCGCGATGCTGATTGCGGCGCTGATTGGCGTGATAACCGGCGTGATGGTGACGCGCATCGGTGCGCACCCAATTCTGGTGACGCTGGCGACCATGATGACGCTCAACGGTATCGGCATCTGGCTGACCAAAGGTGCGGCGGTCAGCGGCATGCCGTCGGTGGTGCAGGCGCTCGGTTCTAACACGTTGCTTGGCGTTCCGCTGCCGCTGTGGGTGTTCCTGATTGCTGCCGCGCTGCTGGCGCTGTTCCTCGGCAAAACCCGCGCCGGTAAATGCATCTACATGGGCGGCAGCAACATCAACGCCACCTGGTTTAGCGGCATCAATACCCATCGCATGGTGATTCTGGTGTACGTCATCTCCAGCCTGCTGTGCGTGTTGGCCGGATTGATCATGATGGCGCGCTTCAACTCGGCGCGTATGGGTTACGGCGATGCGTATCTGCTGCTGACGGTGCTGGCGATCATCCTTGGCGGTACCGATCCCAACGGCGGCTTTGGTCGCGTGACTGGCGTGGTGCTGGCGCTGATCGCGCTGCAAGTGCTCTCCACCGGCTTCAACCTGATGAATATCAGCCAGCACGTCAGCCTGGCGATGTGGGGCGCGGTGCTGATTGTGGTGCTGGCCTTCAAACAATTTAAAACCCGCTTTAACGAACATCGTGCCGTCAAACTCAGCAAGCTGGCTGCGGCGCTTAACCCTTTGACCGAAAAAAAGGAAGTATGATGCGTATTCAAGTCTCCCCGTCGTTGATGTGTATGAATCTGATGGAGATCAAGCACCAGCTCGCCGTGCTGGACTCCCGCGCCGACTTCCTGCATATCGATATCATGGATGGTCACTACGTGAAAAATATCACGCTGTCGCCGTTCTTTATTGAGCAGATTCGCCCGTTTACCAAAGTGGCGCTGGATGTGCATTTGATGGTCGAGCAGCCCACCGATTTCATTGAAGTGATTGCCAAAGCGGGTGCGGATTACATCTGCCCGCACGCCGAAACCATCAACCGCGATGCGTTCCGCGTGATCAATATGATCCGCAGCTTCGGCAAGAAAGTTGGCGTGGTGCTCAACCCCGCGACGCCGGTCTCCTTTATCCATCACTACATTCATCTGGTGGATAAGATCACCGTGATGACGGTGGATCCGGGCTACGCCGGGCAACCGTTTATTCCGGAAATGGTGCAGAAGGTACAGGAGCTGAAAGCGCTGAAGCAGGCCAACGGTTATAAATACCTGATTGAGATCGACGGTTCCTGCAACACCCGCACATACAACACGCTGGTTGGCGCGGGCGCAGAAGTGCTGATTGTTGGCACCTCCGGTTTATTCAATATTCACGACGATCTGGAAACCGCCTGGAATATGATGCGCGAAAGCATCGATGAGGCTCAGGGATTGGCGCAGGTATCCGCATGAAAAAATGCTGGCTCGGTATCGACATTGGCGGCACCGGCACACGTCTGCAGCTGATGGAAGCAGGCCGCGTTTGGTCGAGCTTCCGTAAAGTGCCGACGGCCAGCTGGGCGCAGCAACCTGATGCGCTTAGCGCGTTGGGCGAGTTAATCCGTGAAACGCTGGAGCAGCAGCCGGTGAGCGGCGTGATGCTCGGATTACCCGGCATTCTCAGCCGCGACCGCCAGCAGGTGATTTCGCTGCCGTTTATCCAGGCGCTGGATCAACAACCGGTTGCCGCGCTGCTCACCGAACGTCTTGGCGTGCCGGTAGCGATGGATAAAGATGTTAACCATCTGATGCTGTGGGATTTGCTGCAGCTGGAGCAGCTGCCGGACAGCGCGGTGGGTTTGTATCCTGGCACCGGCATGGGCAACAGTTTGTGGATCAACGGCCAGTTTTATCATGGTCAGCACGGTGGCGCAGGTGAGCTTGGTCATGTGCCCGTTGCCGGCAACGATCTGCCCTGCCCGTGTGGCAATCGTGGCTGTGCGGAAACCGTCACTTCCGGCCACTGGCTGAGCCGCTGGGCGAGCGCCAACGTGCCGGAAACCAATATGTCGGTGCTGTTTACCCAGCATCGCGAGCATCCGGAGCTACAGGCTTTTGTGCAGCGCCTGGCGCAGTTGATTGCCACCGAGATGAACATTCTCGATCCGGAATACCTGATTCTCGGCGGCGGCGTGCTGGCGATGGCGGACTTCCCGCTGGCGCCGTTACGCAGCCAGATCCAGCAGCATCTTCGTCCACCCGCCACGCGCGACGGTTTGAAGATCGTGTTTAGCCAATCCACCGATCACACCGGTTGTCGCGGTGCCTGTTTAGCCGCCGAACGTCTGTTCAGGAGTGCATGATGAAAGGAAAAGTGTGTGTGTTTGGCTCGTTCAACCTCGACGTGGTCGCGGTGATGAACCGTTTTCCGATGCCGGGCGAATCGCTCACCGCCCATACCAGCATGATGGGACCGGGCGGCAAAGGCGCCAACCAAGCCACGGCTGCGCTGCGTGCCGGAGCGCGCGTGCACTATATCGGAAAGATTGGTAATGATGACTTCGGCATGTTTGCGCGTCGTCATCTGGAAAAGACCGGTTTCGATGCCATTACCTTGTTCACCTGCAAGGAGAAACCGACCGGCAATGCGCTGATTTACGTTGCCGGTGACGATGCCGAGAACATGATTTCGGTCTATCCCGGCGCGAACACCACGGTAACTGCCGCCGAAGTGACGCGCTGCCAACCCACCGTTGCAGCCGCCGATATTTTGCTGGTGCAGCTGGAGAATAATCTCAGCGCCATTCAGCGCATGATCGACAACGCGCGCGCTGGCGGCACCTTTGTGATTATGAATCCCGCGCCGTGGCAGAAAGTCACTGATGCGCTGCTGGCGAAAGTGGACTTGTTGACGCCGAACAGCACCGAAGCGATGCAGCTGACCGGCGTGAAGGTCACCGACTTCGCCAGCGCGCAGCAAGCGGCAGAAAAACTGCACCGCAAAGGCGCGCGTCAGGTGATTATTACCTTGGGGGTTTCCGGCGCGTTGCTTTCAGTAGCCGAACAGCCGCCGCTGCGTATTCCGCTGTTCCCGGCTCAGCCACTGGATACCACCGGCGCGGGTGATGCATTTAACGGCGCACTGGCGGCGCGGCTGGCTTCGGGCGATGAATTGCCACAGGCGGCGCTGTTTGCTTCGGCTTATGCTTCGCTGTGCGTGGAGCGATCCGGTGCGGCACATTCGATGCCCTCTTACGCCGAAGCGCTGGCGCGTTTGCAGGCGTATCCCGAGTGCGTGCCGGAAGCGTTGGGTGAGTTGGTATAATCCTGTGCGGTAATGGACAAGGTCGGCATGAATGCCGCCCCTACGGGTGTTGTAGGGTCGCCATTTATGGCGACCTGGCCAAATTACGGCTTCAACCACCCGGCGATCTGGGCATGCTGCAACAACATAATGGCTTTACCGTCACGAATACGGCCATCTTTTACCATCGCCAGCGCTTCCGGGAAACTCAGCTCCAGTACGGTAATCTCTTCATCCTCAACACCACCGCCATTGTTGGCGCGCTGCGCATCGCTGTATTGCGCGGCGAAGAAGTGGATCAATTCGGTGACGCCGCCCGGCGACATATAGACTTCGTAGAGTTTCTCCACCTTGCCCACCTGATAGCCGGTCTCTTCAATTGCTTCTTTGCGAATGCACTCTTCCGGCGTGTCGTCATCCAGTAGCCCCGCGCAGGTCTCAATCAGCTCGCCGCTTTCGTTGCCATTCACATAAGTGGCAATGCGGAACTGACGCACCAGCAGAACGCTATTTTTTTCAGTGTTATACAGCAGGATGGTGGCGCCGTTACCGCGATCGTAAACTTCGCGCTTGTGACGCACGACTTCGCCATTGTTGCGGGTGAGTTCGTAGGTGAAGTTGCGCAGCACAAACCAGTTTTCTGACAGCAACTTGTCTTTGATGATGTTGATCTTTAACGACATAACCGCTCCACTGCTAAATTGAGGGAGCCTGAGATAATAGGCCGAAGCGGCGGGGAAAACTATCTGAATTGTGAGGATGGAGGAGGTATAAAAAGGAGGTCGCCATAAATGGCGACCCTACGGGGGAAACACGCTCGAACGTAGGGTTGCCATTTATGGCAACCGGTTCAAAAGCCGTTTGGCTGGTCTTTCATATCCGGCAGATGGTGCGCGATGCCTTTGTGGCAATCGATACAGGTTTTCCCTTCCTCAATCGCTTTGCTATGCATCTTCGCGGCCACGGTTTTCTGCGCGGTGAAATCCATATAATCGAAGTTGTGGCAGTTACGACACTCCTGCGAATTGTTGTTTTTCATCCTGCGCCACTCGTTTTGCGCCAGCTCAATGCGGTGATCCTCAAACTTTTGCGGCGTATCAATGATGCCGAAAATCTTGGCATACACCTCTTTGCTCGCCTGGATCTTACGCAGCATTTTCGGGCCCCACTCGTGCGGCACGTGACAATCCGGACAGGTGGCGCGCACGCCGCTGCGGTTATTGTAGTGCACCGTCTGCATATATTCCTGATAGACGTTATTGCGCATTTCATGGCAGCCGATACAGAACTGCTCGCGGTTGGTCATCTCCATCGCGGTGTTGAATCCGCCCCAGAAAATAATCCCGCCAGCAAAGCCCAGAATCAGCAAGGTGCCGAGCGCCAGACGACTTGGACGTCGCCACCAGCGCCAGATGCGCAGAAGTTTCTCTTTCATCATTTCCTCACTTACCGAAGCCGTCAGCCGGTTTGAAGGTGTTTTCCACCACCGGTTTGGCATCGGTTTGCGGTACGTGACACTGCAGGCAGAAGTAGCGGCGCGGCGACACGGTGCTGCTCACCAGACCATCGCGATCGGTGAAGTGCGTTGGGCTGACGCGCGGCGCGCCGGTGGTGAGATAGCTCTGCGTGCCGTGACACTGCAGGCAACGGTTAACGTTTTTCGTCACCTGATAGCCATCCACGCTGTGCGGGATCACCGGCGGCTGATTCACGTAGTTCAACGGCTTGCGGCTCTGCTCTTTAGGCTGATGAATAGTGCCCTGCTGCGTGGCCGTCACTTCCGGTGACTGGTTGAGATCGACGCCGTTATTGGCGTAAACCGTGCCGCCCAGCATCAGGGCGGCCAAAGTAACGAGTGTGATTAAGGGTTTCATTGCATCCTGCCTTAAATTTTAACCAGCTTGACGGCGCATTTTTTGTAATCGGTCTGCTTCGACAGCGGATCGGTGGCGTCCAGCGTGACGTTGTTGGCCAGCACGCCCGCATCAAAGAACGGCATAAATACCAGACCTTTAGGCGGCTGATTGCGACCGCGCGTTTCCACGGTGGCAAGGGTTTCGCCACGACGCGATACCACGCGAACTTTCTCGCCGCGACGGAAATTGCGCTCTTTGGCATCCAGCGGATGTATATAGAGTAGCGCCTGCGGCACCGCGCGGTGCAGTTCCGGCACGCGACGCGTCATGGTGCCGGTATGCCAGTGTTCCAGTACGCGACCGGTACAGAACCACAGGTCGTACTCTTCATCCGGCGATTCCGCTGGCGCTTCGTAGGGCAGCGCGAAAATGGTGGCTTTGCCATCCGGCTTGCCGTAGAAACGCACGCCTTCACCGGCTTTAACGTAGCTGTCGTAACCTTCGCGATAGCGCCAGCGCGTCTCTTTGCCATCGACAACCGGCCAGCGCAGACCGCGCGCCTGATGGTAAACATCGAACGGCGCGAGATCGTGGCCGTGACCGCGACCAAAGCTGGCGTACTCCTCGAACAAGCCTTTCTGGATGTAGAAGCCAAACTCGCGCGCTTCATCATTCAGCTGGTCATCTGCCACTTCACTCAGCGGGAATTGATTGACCTGGCCGTTGGCATAAAGCACATCAAACAGCGTTTTGTCGCGCAGCTCAGGATTCTGCGCCAGCAGCGCTTCCGGCCACACTTCAGCCACTTTGAAACGTTTGGAGAAGTTCACCAGCTGCCACAGATCGGATTTCGCATCGCCTGGCGCTTTGACCTGCTGATGCCAGAACTGGGTGCGACGTTCAGCGTTGCCGTAAGCGCCCTCTTTCTCCACCCACATCGCGGTAGGCAGAATCAGGTCAGCCGACAAGGCGCTGACGGTGGGATAGGGATCGGAAACCACGATGAAGTTGCGCTCATCGCGCCAGCCCGGCATACGCTCCTGCGTCAGGTTCGGACCGGCCTGCATATTATTGTTACACATCACCCAATAGGCGTTGAGCTTGCCATCTTTCAACGCGCGATCCTGCGCCACGGCGTGCAAACCAATTTTGGCTGGCACCGTGCCCTGCGGCAGCTTCCACAGCTTCTCGGCGGTAGCGCGGTGTTTATCATTGTTGACCACCATATCCGCCGGTAAACGGTGGGCAAAAGTACCGACTTCACGCGCCGTGCCGCACGCCGACGGCTGACCGGTGAGCGAGAACGGACCGGTGCCCGGACGCGAGATTTTGCCGGTCAACAAGTGCAGGTTGTAGCACAGGTTATTGGCCCACACGCCGCGCGTATGCTGGTTGAAGCCCATGGTCCAGTACGACACCACGTTCACTTTCGGGTCGGCATACAGTTCGGCGAGGGCGTTCAGCTGATCTTTCTCCACGCCGCTCATTTCGCTGGTTTTTTCCACCGTGTACTCGGAAACAAACTTCGCAAACTCGTCGAAGCTCATTGGCGTGGATTCGCCGCTGTCCGGGTTCTTCGCCGCAGCCTGACGCGGATCGGTGGGACGCAAGCCGTAACCGATGTCAGTCACGCCTTTACGCAGCGTCACGTGGTTCTGCAGGAAGGTTTTATCGACCTTATTGTTCTGAATAATGTAGTTGGCGATGAAGTTGAGGATCACCAAATCGCTCTGCGGCGTGAACACTATCGCGTTATCGGCCAGCTCAAAGCTGCGATGACGATAGGTGGAAAGCACCGCCACTTTGACGTTGTCATTGCTGAGACGACGCGCGGTGATACGTGACCAGAGAATCGGGTGCATCTCCGCCATGTTCGAGCCCCACAGCACAAAGGCGTCGGCCTGCTCGATGTCATCGTAGCAGCCCATCGGCTCATCCATGCCGAAGGTGCGCATAAAGCCGACCACCGCCGAAGCCATGCAGTGACGCGCATTGGGATCGAGGTTGTTGGTGCGGAAACCGGCTTTCATCAGCTTGGAGGCCGCATAACCTTCCCAGACCGTCCACTGACCGGAACCGAACATGCCGACCGAATCCGGGCCGTTGGCTTTCAGCGCCGCTTTGAACTTCTCTTCCATGATGTCGAAGGCTTGATCCCAACTGACCGGCGTGAACTCGCCCTCTTTGGCATATTTGCCGTCGGTCATGCGCAGCAGCGGCTGGGTCAGACGATCTTTTCCATACATGATCTTCGGCAGGAAGTAGCCTTTGATACAGTTCAGACCGCGGTTCACTTCTGCCTGCGGATCGCCCTGCGAAGCCACTACTCGGCCATCCTGGGTGCCGACCAGCACGCCACAGCCGGTGCCGCAGAATCGGCACGGCGCTTTTTCCCAGCGAATCGGCGCAGCCAGCGAGGTCGCGGCTTTGGTCACGGTAGGAATGGTGAGTCCTGCAGCCGTGGCAGCAGCCGCCGCCGCATTGGCCTTCATAAAATCACGACGACTTATACTCATGATGCTTCCTTACAAGGTTCTTCAATTTCGTCTTGCTGGTGATACACCAGCGATACCGCCAACACGCCAGCGATGTTGCGACTCTCTTCAATATTGCGCAGCAGCGCGGCGCTATCTGCCGCACCCAGCGTCACCGCCAGCGTGCCGCGCGCGGCGTCTTCAGCAGCGATATCGCAATCGTCAAAGGCCAACAGCGCACTTTTCACGGCGGGAATCGACGCCGGGCGCGCCTGAATCACCAGGCCGCAGACGTGCCAACTGTGTTCATGGTTCATGATGTAATCCTGTGGCTGAGACCGGGCAAGGCGCGATGCAGGCGCCGCAACCGGTACAATGCTGCGGAAGGGTTTCAGGCTGTGCGATGCCGTTTGGCATCAAATGGAAACGGATGGCTTGCTGTTCGCAACTCTCCTGACAGCTGCGGCAATTCACGCCAAGAAAGGTGATGCAGCGGTTGTCGATGCGAATGCGTTGCGGAAACGGTTCGGTTTCACGCGCGTAGAACAGCGGCTGCGGGCAAACGTCTACGCAGGCGGCGCAGAACGTGCATTCGCCCTGCAGAAAATCGAGATGCGGTACTTCACCGGCAGCGAGACGGATGATGTGGGTTTCGCAGGCCGCCGCGCATTTACCGCAACCATCACAACCGTTCTCTCCACGCCACCACGGCAAAGCGATGCCGTCAGCAGACGCTACGCGCTGCCCGGTAAAGAGTTCACGTCGCGACAGCGCCATCGGTTCACCTTAAACGGGGGAAAGAGAGATGGTGCGTAAAATAACCTGACGCTAATGAGGGCTATATCACCCCAAAGGGGTAAATCCCGACGTGGGATCAAGTGAAGGGGAATTGAAATAAAAACGGGGGGCCAAAAGGCCCCCGCAGATGAGAATCGCTGTGATTAGCGCGGTGAATCTTCCGCCAGCGTATCGTGATTCTCAGCATGATGTTCATGCTCTTTCTGCGCTTCAGCATGCACGCGTTTGCGCACGCCAAACCAGCCCAGCACCAGAATCACGGCAATTAACGGAATTGAGGCTATGGTGTAGGTGCCGTTTGGATAGTCAAACGCCATCAACACCAGCACGCTCGCCAGGAATAGCAGCGTCAACCATGAAGTAAACGGCGCCCACGGCAGTTTGAAGCTGACATCGTCTGCCTTGCCTTCTTTAATCGCTTTGCGCAGACGCATCTGACACACCACGATAAAGCCCCACGACGAAATGATGCCGAGCGAAGCAAAGTTCAGAACGATTTCAAATACCTGAGAAGGCACGTAGTAGTTGAGTACCACACCAAATATGTATACACCGATGGTCACTAAAATACCGGCATACGGCACCTGCTGTTTGCTCATCTTCGACATGAACTGCGGTGCAGAACCGCCCATCGACATCGAACGCAGGATACGACCGGTAGAATAAAGCCCCGAGTTGAGGCTCGACAGCGCGGCGCTCAGCACCACGATGTTCATCACGCTACCGATGTAAGGCACACCAAGTTTAGAGAAGAAGGTCACGAACGGGCTTTGCCCCGCCTGATAGGCGTTCCACGGCAGCAGCAGCACCAGCAGCACCACGGAACCGACGTAGAACAGGCCGATACGCCAGATCACGCTGTTGATGGCTTTCGGCAGCATGGTTTTGGGATCTTTACATTCGCCTGCTGCAGTTCCCACCAGCTCAATCGAGGCGAAGGCGAATACTACGCCCTGCACCAACACCAGCGCTGGCAGCAAACCGTGCGGGAAGAAGCCGCCGTTATCGGTGATCAAGTGGAATCCTGTGGTGTTGCCGTCGAGCGGCTTACCGCTGCCCAGGAATATCGTTCCCACAATCAGGAACGCCACAATCGCCAGCACTTTCACCAGCGCGAACCAGAACTCCATCTCGGCGAACCACTTCACGCCAATCATGTTCATGGTGCCGACAATCGCCAGCGCGCCGAGCGCAAACACCCACTGCGGCACATCGCCAAACGCGCCCCAATAGTGCATGTAAAGCGCGACGGCGGTGATATCGACGATACCGGTCATCGCCCAGTTAACGAAGTACATCCAGCCCGCAACGTAAGACGCTTTTTCCCCAAGGAATTCACGTGCATAAGAAACAAAGCTACCGCTGGAAGGACGGTGTAATACCAGTTCGCCCAACGCACGGAGGATAAAGAAGGAGAAGATACCGCACACCAGATAAACCAGCGCCAGTGCAGGACCGGCCATTTGCAGGCGCGCGCCAGCACCGAGGAACAGACCGGTACCGATTGCACCGCCGATGGCGATCATTTGTACCTGACGATTACCCATTGCTTTGTGGTAACCGCTGTCATGCGAGTTGAGCCAGCGTCTTTTCGCAGCGCGTTGTTCGGCTGCGGTTTTTTTAGTTGATTTCATAGCTATCCTGTTTGTCCTGACCATCAATCACCGCTGAACCAAACGATTGCGTATGGCGGTGCGAAATGGGGTAAAAACCCGGTGTCACGCGGCGGAACGATGTCGCGTGGCGGGGTGGGAATTTACGGCGATGAATCCTACCCGTTCTGCAAGAACGAAGCAAAAAATACCGCCAGGCTGCACAAGATGAATTGTAATAATCCGTCGCGGTGCACAAAAAAACCGGTCAGAGGGCTGACCGGTAAAAGGGATGGCTACAGGGATAACTACTACTACAGGGATACTACTGGAGGGAATTAACGGTAAATCTCTGCGGTGCCGCTCCACAGGCTGGAATCGCCTGGAGTTTGTACACCAATAACGCGATAGCCGCTGGCTCCTTCCTCCTGCGCTTTTTGCGACAGATGGCGCGTTGCATCATCCAGCGTACCGCGTACGCCGCTGATGGAAACGGTGCCCGCGCTTTGCAGGTTTTGCGCTTGTGTGGCGCTTACGGGCTGGGCTGCCAGCGTCGAGAAACTTGCGGTGGCAAGCAGTGCAGCAGTCAGAACGGCATAACGTCTCTTCATGTGATGCTCCTGTTGTCTTCCGTTAAGGGTTACAGGACTCATTATCACGCAGGGAATGAAAACCAGGTTGAGCAAGCGGTAAAGCCGTTTAATAATTCGCCAGCTTAGCGCGGGTTATTTAGGGAAAGGTAAAGAGAAAGGGTTTTATCTGTTAAAAGTAACCTGATGTGACGAGATCGAACTCGCCGTTACCGCACGGCTGCCCTATAATCCCCCGCTCTTACAAGGGTTATTACTGTGATTGTGAAACGTCCCGTTACTCGAACCATTGCCCGCGCACTCAGCGTGATTGTGCTGCTGTCGCTGTTGACCACCGGGCTGGCGCTGATGACGCTCTCCAGCAGCCTGCGCGATGCCGAAGCGGTTAATGTCGCCGGATCGCTGCGTATGCAGATTTACCGCCTGGCGTGGGACAGCACGCGCGATCCGCAGCAGCTGGAACATCACATTCAACTCTACCGGCAAACGCTGGAATCCCCGGCACTACAACATCTGGATCGCGCGTGGGTGCCGCTTGAAGTGAGCAGCCGCTATCGCTATCTGCGTGACAGCTGGCCGATGTTGCAAGAGACGTTGCAGCCCGAGCGGGCGCAAATCTACCAGCAGCGTGTCGCGGGCTACGTCAGTGAGATCGACCGCTTCGTGCTGGCATTGCAGCATTACGCTGAACTGAAAATGCATCTGGTGGCCGCCAGCAGCCTGTTTGGTTTTCTGGCGATTGTGGCGCTGGCGCTGTGGACGATTCGCTTTATCCGCCGCAACGTGGTGCGACCGCTCAACGCGCTGGTGACCGCCAGCCAATATGTTGAGCAGGCGAATTTCGCTTTTCCACCGCTGCCGGTGCAACAGCCGAATGAACTGGGCGTGCTGGCGCAGGCCTTCACCACCATGGCGGAACGGCTGCATTCGCACTATCGCCTGCTGGAGTGCGCGGTGCGGGATAAAACCGAAGATCTCACGCAAGCCAATCGCACGCTTTCCCTGCTGTATGAAAGCTCACAAATTCTCACCAGCAGCCCACCCAATCCCGAACTGTTTCAGGGATTGCTGCGTCTGGTGCAGCGGCGTGAAGCATTAACGGTGCTGCAAATTGTCAGCGAGGGGATTGAGTTTCAGGCCGGCGTGGCGGCGGATGATTTAAGCTGGCAGCGATTACCGTTAATGCAGGAAGAGCAGCGGCTCGGCGAGCTGTGCTGGCAAACCCGCCGCGCACCGCCCGCTGACGAACTGATGCAGAGCCTGGCGAACATGCTGGCGCGCGCGCTGTGGATTTGGCAGACGCAAAAACAGTATCAGCAGATGCTATTAATAGAAGAGCGCGCCACCATTGCGCGTGAATTGCACGATTCGCTGGCGCAGTCGCTCTCTTTCCTGCGCATCCAGCTGGCGCTGCTGCGGCGTAATGTCGATGAGTCGCAACCGCAGGCGCTGGCGATTATCGCTGACTTTGATCGCGCGCTGGCCGAAGCCTATCAGCAATTGCGCGAACTGCTGACCACTTTCCGCCTGACCATCGAACAGGCTGATTTGGTGCAGGCGATGCAGGCGATGATTGCGCCGCTGCAGGAGCAATCGCAGGCGGCAATCGACTTCGATTATCAGCCCGGCTTGCAGACGCTGGATGCCCAGCAGCAAGTGCATGTGCTGCAGATTGCGCGCGAAGCGCTGCTCAACGCGATTCGCCATGCGCAGGCGCAGAATATTCAGATTCATTATCAGCGTGTCGCTGATGAGGACCACCTGCTGACGATTGAAGACGATGGCTGCGGCATCAGCAGCCTTGAAGAACCGCCGGGACATTATGGATTAACGATTATGGCGGAGCGTGCCGCGCGCTTATCCGGCACGCTGATGATTACCCCGCAGGCACAAGGCACGCGCGTTACGCTGCGTTTCCCGCCGCGCCCGGCGCATCGGCTAAGTTAACAATGAGCATGAGGTCGCCATGAATGGCGACCCTACAGTCGTTTGGAAAGGTTTTCGTAAGGTGCGCATTCATGCGCACCTGGTTGCCATAAATGGCGCCCCTACAGGATTGCAGCGATTCTGGCAGCGCGGGTGTTGAGGCGACATCCTAACCCGCTGAACGATTGAGGGATTCCAGGGTGAGCCGCATGGATGCGGCGAGAGGTGGCGCTGAGCAGGAGCGAATCGGCACCGGTCCGTCAGGAATCGTGAATGAGTGAAGGTACCGCGCAGCGGCGGGTTGGGCTGGCGCAGGGCCCGGGAGTGCAGAGGGCGCGGCCAGGCGCTCTCTGCTCGGTCGCCGCACGACGGTGCTGCAACTGCCTCAGCAAGAGGCGAACGAAAGACGCTTTGTGCTTAACAGAGCAGCATTACGCCATGAATGGCGACACTACAAAATTAAATATTGGAGAGATTATGGCTAACCCTTCCCTGACAATTATGATCGTTGACGATCATCCGCTGATGCGCCGTGGTATTCGCCAGCTGCTGGCGCTGGAGCCACGGCTGGAAGTGGTGGCAGAAGCCAATAACGGCACTGAAGCGCTGGCCGAAGCGCGGCGTTTGTCGCCGGATGTCATCCTGCTCGATCTCAACATGAAAGGCATGTCCGGGCTGGATACGCTGAAAGCGCTGCGTAACGAAGGCATCGCCGCACGCATTTTGGTGCTGACGGTTTCCGATGCACGCAATGATATCTACGCGATGGTGGATGCCGGTGCCGACGGCTATTTGCTGAAAGACAGCGAACCTGAACTGCTGCTGGCGCAGGTGATGCGCGGTGCGAAGGGTGAAAACGTGTTTAGCGATGCGGTGGCCGATTATCTTGCGACGCGTCAGCCAACGTCGAATCCGTTCAAACAGCTGACGGAACGCGAGTTGGATGTGCTGCAGGAAGTGGCGCGCGGATTATCAAATAAGGAGATCGCCGCCACCTTGCACATCTCCGAAGAGACGGTAAAAGTGCACATTCGCAACCTGCTGCGCAAGCTGGATGTCCGTTCGCGCGTTGCTGCGACGGTGCTGTGGCTGGAGAGCCGACATGTGTAATCGCGCACATAAAATCGTCACTACATTCACACTTTCTCCATAATTTACTCACGATTCTCTAATTTGCTCAGCGTAAAGTACTATCAGCAGGCGTTTTCGTTAGAGGACCTTGCACTCCGCCAGCGTGACGCCATCCGCGCATCGCGCTCATCATAATAAAAGTAAAAAATACGCAGTTGAGGAGTGTCGGTTACATGTCGAATTTTTTTATCGACCGCCCCATTTTTGCCTGGGTTCTGTCTATTTTGCTCTGCCTGTGCGGCACGCTGGCGATCATCTCGCTACCGATTGAACAATATCCCGACCTTGCGCCACCCAACGTGCGTATCACCGCCAACTATCCCGGCGCATCCGCAGAAACGCTGGAAAACACCGTCACGCAAGTTATCGAACAGAACATGACCGGCATCGATAATTTGATGTACATGTCCTCCAACAGCAGCAACACCGGCCAGGCCCAAATCACCCTTACCTTCACCGCCGGCACCAATCCCGATGAAGCGCGTCAGCAGGTACAAAACCAGCTGCAGAGTGCGCTACGCAAATTGCCCGCAGCGGTACAGTCACAAGGCGTGACGGTGAATAAAACCGGTGATAGCAACATCCTGATGATTGCCTTCGTCTCTACCGACGGAAGTATGGACAAACAGGATATTTCAGATTATGTCGCCAGTAACATTCAGGATCCGCTCAGCCGTATCGATGGCGTCGGCCAGGTTGATGCTTACGGCTCGCAATATGCGATGCGCATCTGGCTCGATCCCAACAAACTGATTGCCTACGCGCTGACCACCGAAGACGTGGTGAGCGCGATTGAATCGCAGAACGCGCAGGTGGCGGTGGGTCAGGTCGGCGGATTGCCGTCGGTGGACAAGCAAGCACTCAACGCCACGGTAAATGCGCAGTCGATGCTGCAAACGCCTGAGCAGTTCAAAGCGGTGACGCTGAAAACCAACAGCGACGGCTCGGTAGTGACGCTCGGCGATGTGGCGGATGTGGCGATGGGCGCGGAAAAATATGACTTCCTCAGCCGCTACAATGGTCAGGCGGCTTCGGGGCTCGGCATTAAGCTGGCCTCCGGTGCCAATGAGATGAACACCGACAAACTGGTGCGTGCGCGCATTGCTGAGTTATCGCACTACTTCCCACACGGGCTGGAAGCCAAAGTCGCCTACGAAACCACGCCGTTCGTTAAGGCCTCAATTAAAGACGTGGTAAAAACCCTGCTGGAAGCGATCCTGCTGGTGTTCCTCGTGATGTACCTGTTCCTGCAAAACTTCCGCGCCACGCTGATCCCAACCATCGCAGTGCCGGTGGTGCTGCTCGGCACCTTTGCGGTGCTCTACGCCTTTGGTTACAGCATCAACACCCTAACGATGTTTGCCATGGTGCTCGCCATCGGGCTGCTGGTGGATGACGCCATTGTGGTGGTGGAAAACGTCGAGCGCATCATGAGCGAGGAAGGTCTGTCGCCGCGCGCCGCCACGCGTAAATCGATGGGGCAGATTCAGGGCGCGCTGGTCGGTATTGCGCTGGTGCTGTCGGCGGTGTTTGTGCCGATGGCGTTCTTTGGCGGCACCGTCGGCGCCATCTATCGCCAGTTCTCGATCACTATCGTTTCGGCGATGGTGCTGTCGGTATTGGTGGCGATGATTCTGACGCCCGCGCTCTGTTCCACGCTGCTGAAACCATTGGAGCAAGGCCATCATCACGGCCGCCGTGGCTTCTTTGGTTGGTTTAACCGCACCTTCAACGCCAGCGCGGAACGCTATGAACGCGGCGTCGCCAAAATTCTGCGCAAAGGCGGCCGCTGGCTGCTGCTCTATCTCGCGATTATCGGCCTGATGGCGTTCCTGTTTATCCGTCTGCCCACCTCGTTCCTGCCGCTGGAAGATCGCGGCGTGTTCCTGACGCAGGTGCAATTGCCCGCCGGTGCAACGCTGGAGCAAACCTCAAACGTGGTGGCGAAGGTCGAGAACTACTACATGACCCAGGAGAAAGACAATGTGGTCTCGGTGTTCTCCACTATTGGTGCGGGTCCCGGCGGTAACGGTCAGAACGTGGCGCGCCTGTTCGTTCGTTTGAAAGATTGGGAAGAGCGTCCGGGCAGCGATCGCACCTCTTTCGCCATCATTGAGCGCGCAACTAAGGCCTTCCATAAGATTAACGAAGCGCGCGTAATCGCCAGCAGTCCGCCAGCGATTACCGGCATGGGCAGTTCGTCGGGCTTCGATATGGAGCTGCAGGATCACGGCGGCATCGGTCATACGCAGTTAATGGCGATGCGCGATAAGTTGCTCGAGCTGGCCGACAGCAATCCGGCGCTGTCACGCGTGCGTCACAACGGCCTCGACGACAGCCCGCAGTTGCAGATTGATGTCGATCAGCGCAAAGCGCAGGCGCTGGGCGTGTCGCTGGATACCATCAATGACACCTTAACCACCGCGTGGGGCTCAACTTACGTCAATGACTTCCTCGATCGCGGTCGCGTGAAGAAAGTCTACGTACAGGCAGCGGCAGAGTTCCGCATGCTGCCGGAAGATGTGAATAAGTGGTACGTGCGTAACAGCAGCGGCGGCATGGTGCCCTTCTCCGCCTTCGCCACCAGCCACTGGCAAACCGGTTCACCGCGTCTGGAGCGTTACAACGGTTACTCCGCACTGGAGATTGTCGGTGAAGCGGCGAACGGCGTCAGTAGCGGTACAGCGATGGACGTGATGGAAAAACTGGTTGGGCAGCTGCCGCTCGGCGTCGGCTTCCAGTGGACCGGCGCATCCTATCAGGAACGCTTGTCCGGTTCGCAGGCGCCAGCGCTGTATGCGATTTCGCTGCTGGTGGTGTTCCTGTGTCTGGCGGCGCTGTATGAGAGCTGGTCAATTCCGTTCTCGGTGATGCTGGTGGTACCGCTCGGCGTGGTCGGTGCGTTGGTGGCAACCTGGATGCGCGGGCTGGAGAACGATGTCTATTTCCAGGTAGGCTTGCTCACGGTGATCGGCTTATCGGCGAAGAATGCCATTTTGATTGTCGAGTTCGCCAATGAGATCAACAGCAAAGGGCGCGAACTGATGGAGTCGACGCTGGAAGCCTCGCGTCAGCGTCTGCGTCCGATCCTGATGACTTCGCTGGCGTTTATCTTCGGCGTGCTGCCGATGGCCATCAGCAGCGGTGCCGGTTCCGGCAGCCAGCACGCGGTGGGTACCGGCGTAATGGGCGGGATGATTTCCGCTACCGTGCTGGCGATTTTCTTTGTGCCGCTGTTCTTTGTGGTGGTGCGCCGCCGCTTCCCGCTGAAAGAGAAGCCGCACGATTAAGCATGCCATTCCGCTGCGTGTATTTATTCGGTCGCCATGAATGGCGACCCTACATCCGTGCATACCTCACCCGTAGGGGCGCCATTTATGGCGACCGTACAAAAAAAGCCGCCATGAACGTCATGGCGGCTTTATTGTTGTGTGTGGTAAGAATTACAGCAAGTGGGGAAATGCCCTGCTTTTCTCTTCACGCGTTACTTGTTACGTAACATCGCTTCGATGAATTCTTTCCAGTTTCCCATTTCGGTGTCGACCATAAAAATCCTCTCTTATTGTAGCGGCAATTCTACGCCGTTTTTTTCTACAGGTGAATACGTTTCCACCTGTTATCACTATCGGCAAAAGCGTAGAAAAGCTGCAATCTGTTGAAATTGCGTACTGACGCACATTTCAGCAACTCTATAATGCGTCAGGAAAAATGCCTGACTTAAATCGCGTAGCAGAAAATGGCGATTAGGATAATCCTTAGTGGCTTAATGATGTCACAGGCAATTATTAAGTGCGTAAGTGAAAGCGCTTCCCGGCCCTAAGTAATAAAATTTATAACGGCAAAATGGTCATGAAAAAAACGTGAATCAGGCAGGCTTTCGCCGTCAGCGCTCACAGCCCTTAGAGCGCTGTGGTAAACTCGCGCATTATTTTTTACTAAACGGGAATAAGCGATGACAGCGCAGTGGGTGATGTACGGAATTAAAAATTGCGACACGATTAAAAAAGCACGCAACTATTTGGCGTCTTCCGGTATCGACTACTGTTTTCATGACTATCGCGTGGATGGCATTGATGACGCGCTGCTGCAATCGTTTATCGATCAGCTCGGTTATGAGGCGCTGCTCAACACGCGCGGTACCACGTGGCGCAAGCTGCCGGAAGCCGAACGCGACGCGGTTAACGATGCCGCCAGCGCCAAAGCGGTGATGCTGGCGCAGCCTGCCATCATCAAGCGTCCGGTGTTAGCCGCGCCGAATGGCGATCTGCTGGTCGGCTTCAACGATTCCCTTTATTCCGCCTTTATCCAGGAGAAGTCATAACATGTTCTGTCCGGTTATTGAGCTGGCTCAGCAGCTTATCCGTCGCCCGTCTCTCAGCCCGGATGATGCCGGTTGTCAGGCGCTGCTGATTGCGCGTCTGGAAGCCATCGGCTTCACCGTTGAGCCGATGCACATTGGCGATACGCTGAACTTTTGGGCGACGCGCGGCCAGGGCGAAACGCTGGCGTTTGCCGGTCATACCGATGTGGTGCCGCCGGGTGACGCCAACCGCTGGATCAGCCCGCCGTTTGAACCAAGCATCCGCGACGGCATGCTGTTTGGTCGTGGCGCGGCAGATATGAAAGGCTCGCTGGCAGCGATGGTGGTGGCAGCGGAACGCTTTGTTGCCGCTAATCCGCAGCATAAAGGCCGTCTGGCGTTTCTGATTACCTCCGATGAAGAAGCCAGCGCGGTTAACGGCACGGTAAAAGTGGTTGAACGCCTGATGGCGCGCAACGAACGTATGGATTATTGCCTGGTCGGCGAACCGTCAAGCACCGAGATCGTAGGTGACGTGGTGAAGAATGGCCGCCGCGGCTCGATGACCGCGAATCTCACCATTCATGGCGTGCAGGGCCACGTGGCCTACCCGCATTTGGCGGATAATCCGGTGCATCGCGCCATGCCTGCGCTGAATGAGCTGGTGGAGACAGTTTGGGATGAAGGCAACGAATTCTTCCCGCCGACCAGCATGCAGATCGCCAACGTGCAGGCCGGCACCGGCAGCAATAACGTGATTCCTGGCGAATTCTTTGTGCAGTTTAACTTCCGTTTCAGCACCCAATTGACCGATCAGATGATCAAAGATCGCGTGGCGCAACTGCTTGATCGCCATCAGCTGCGCTACACGCTGGAGTGGAATGTTTCCGGTCAGCCGTTCCTGACCTCACGCGGCAAGCTGGTGGATGCCGTGGTAAACGCTGTGGCGCACTATAATGAGATTAAGCCGCAGTTACTGACGACCGGCGGCACCTCCGATGGGCGCTTTATCGCGCGCATGGGTGCGCAGGTGGTGGAACTGGGCCCGGTGAACGCCACCATTCATAAGATCAATGAGTGCGTGAAAGCGTCAGATTTGCAGATGCTGAGCCGTATGTATCAGCGCATCATGGAACAGCTGATCGCCTAAGCGCGCAGAAGGAGAAAGGGGATGGAATTCTTTAAAGAGTACTGGTGGATCCTGGTGATCCTGCTGATGGTTGGTATTTTGATGAACGTTTACAAAGACCTAAAACGTATCGATCATAAAAAATTCATGGATAACAAACCGACGTTGCCGCCACATCGTGATTTCAACGATAAATGGGACGACGAAGACGACTGGCCGAAAAAGAAATAACCTCCATATCGCTAACGGCGCGAAAATCGCGCCGTTACGCTTTCTGCTACATCATCATCACCACATCATCATCGCCCGGCTTGGCACCGCTGAGCGCCTCATCGAAGTAACGACGCGGCACGGTATAACGCAAATGATTCAGCGCCAGCTCCATGCTGCGATCGTTAATCGCGTGCGGTAAATCTTCCACCACATCCAGCGTGACATCGCCGCCCAAGGACATCAGACGTTGCTTCGCCTCTTCGGCGCGTTGCAGCGGGATCTGTTCGTCGTAATCACCGTGAATCAGATGAATGGTGTTACGCGTGCTGGCCCGCAGCGGCAGCGTGGCATAGCGACCGCTGAACACAATCGCGCGTCCGGCTAAATCCGGCTGCGCTTTTATGCCTTCCAGCACCATGATGCCGCCCTGTGAAAAGCCCACCAGCGCCGTTGCTTCGGCACGCACGCCGCTCTCCTGCTGCCAGTGACGCACCGATCCCACGAATTCTGGCATGATCGCATCCACGCCCTGCTGCTCCGAACGATCGTGCGGCGGAATATCGGCAAACCATTGGCGCCCTTGCGGCACGCTGCCTGCGTAAGGTGCGCCGACCGACACCACCAGCGCCTGCGGGAACGCTTTCGCGAACCAGCTGCCAATCTGCGCCATTGAATCCGGGTTGTCGTTGATGCCGTGATAAAGCAGAAACAGCTGCGCTGCACTGCTGGGTTGCTGAACAATTACATATCGTAGTGCCATAAGATCCTCCTCAAATCACTATACGCCGCTGCTGGCACAGAGATATCGGGAAAATTTGAATGAGATAATGGATTTATTGCAATGAACGCAGCCGCTGCGCGGCATCGGGATTGAGGTGAATCAGTGCTGCGGCAGCTTCCGATCGCAGCTGGTTTATCAGGGCTTTACGCCCGCTGAGACCGGCATGTTGCGCGGCTTGGGTTAGCGTCTGTTTTTGCAGCAGGATGGCATTCAACAGCGGTGAAGGAGACTGGCGCACCAGCCGCTGTAGCGCCGCGTAACTGGCTTCGAACGGGCGCTGCGCCCAGGCAAAACCGGCTAACAACGCCCAGTCATCTTCGTTGAGTTGCTGGCTTGCATCGTTTGCCAGCGCTAACGGCAGTTCGATGATATCTCGCAGCCACGGCCAATCTCGCGCCAGCCGCTGCGCTGCCTGCTGTTGTAGAACTTCACCTGCCGCAGATGTTGCCAGCATCGCCATCGCCGCATAGCAACCGCTGCTCGCTTCGCGCTGCGAGCCAATACGCACCAGCGTAAAACCGCAGGCGCGCCAGAAGTGCCACAAGGATTCGGTGTAGCCGAAACTTACGGAGAGATAATCACAGCTCTGCGCCTGCTGACGTGCGGTGGCCACCAGCGCTTTGCCAATCCCACGCTGACGTTGTGATGCCTGCACCGCAATCCGGCTAATGCGCTGTGAGCGCAGCGTCGCCGCCTGCGCGAAACCGGCATGGGCCGCCAGCGATTGTGCCACCAGATTACCGCGCGGCCGACGATAACCGGCCCACACCGCATCGGCCAATGGCTGATCCAATCCGCCCTCTTCCACCAGCCACAGCGCGCCAGTTACCTGGTCGGCTTCACCTGCCAACCAAAAGCGCATGCCGGGCGCATCCAGCATGCGCCGCAAATCCAGTGGCGAAGTGCGATAGTGCGCGCTGGCAAGCAGGCGATATCCTGCTTCCAGCGCCGTTACGTTGTGGTCTGGCGTTGCCGGATAAATCGCGATCTCACCGCTTACATTGCTCTCCTGCGCATCTTCAAACAGCAATGCCTGGCTGAGCCACTGTTCCAGCGGATCGTTTGGCGACCAGCGCAACGGCTCGTCGAGCTGGAAGAGGCGCACATCCGGCAAGGTGGCGCAGAAGCGCAGCATAAAGCCGCGTCCGGTGCCTTCGTAACCTTGCACAGTGGTAATAAGCAGCACGCGCGGGAAACGTTGCACCAGTTGCTGCAGGATCGGCGCGGGAATGGCGGCAGCTTCGTCGACAATCAGCCACTGCGCCTGAGGCGGATTTTCCTGCGCGAGGATGGCATCAGGCGCCATGAAACTGAAATACTCACCGGCAAACTCTGCCAGCACATCAGTGGAGACTTTGGCTGGCGCCGTGACTAAACAGTGTTGATTGCGCTGCGCCAGCATGCCGGCCAACGCGGATTTGCCGCGACCGCGCGCGGCGGTGATCACCGCAACGCCTTGCGGCATCGCTTCAAGCTGTTCGAGGATTTGCGCCTGCAGCTGCGGTGCCTGACAGCGCCAGTCGGGCAGATGCGTTTCCACGGGATAACGCACCGCTTGATGCTGGCGTTGCAACATCACCTGAGCATCGTTGAGCATGAGGAATTGCAGATGGTGGATAAAGTGCGGCGTGGCAATCGGCTCGGCGACATCCGCCCAGCGCAGGCTGTCGGCATCGGTTTGGTTGGGCCAGCTTTCCCAGGCAGGCGTTAACAGTAACAACCAGCTGCCTGCGCGTAAGGTTCCGGCCAGCGCCGCGAAGGCTTCGGCGTGAAAACCGCTGCGCGCATCGAATATTGCGTGCTGGAATTCACGTCCCAGCAAGGTACGTAAAGCAGCGGGCGCGACGGCCTGCGGGAAATCAGCGCTGTCGCTCACCGTTAGCCAGTCGCCTTGCAGCGCGCTGTGCCAACCTGTGGCTTGCTGCTGCGCCCAATCCGCATCACCCGCTATAACGCAAAGGCGGCGAATGCCTGCACGCTGCATCGCCGCCGTTTGTTCATTCAAGGAGATCACTTGCTAGCGAAGGTGTTGCACTGGCCAGGATCGCCGCTATCGAAACCGCGTTTCAGCCAGGTGTAACGCTGCTGAGAGGTGCCGTGCGTGAAGCTGTCCGGTACCACGCGGCCCTGACCTTTCTGCTGCAGACGATCGTCACCAATCGCTTCAGCGGCGTTAAGCGCTTCCTGCAAATCGCCCACTTCGAGAATGTTTTGCTGCTGCATGTAATGGCCCCAAACGCCGGCAAAGCAGTCCGCCTGCAGCTCCATTTTCACCGACAACTGGTTCGCCTGCGCCTGGCTCGCGCCTTGCTGCATCTGACGCACTTTCGGCTCAATGCCCAGCAGTTTTTGTACGTGATGGCCGACTTCATGGGCGATCACATAGCCTTGCGCAAAATCGCCACCAGCACCGAGTTTGGTTTTCATATCATCGTAGAATGACAAATCGATATACACGGTTTGGTCGGCAGGACAGTAAAACGGCCCCATCGCCGATTGTCCGGTTCCGCAGTTGGTGCGCGTCGCCCCGCGATACATCACCAGCTTCGGCGGCACGTATTGCTTGTTCATCTGCTGGAACAGCTTGCTCCAGGTATCTTCGGTGGTCGCCAGAATTACCGAGGTGAATTTTGCATCTTCGTTACTCTGCGCGCTGTTTACCTGCCGCTGCTGCGAAGTTGGCGCGACATTACCGCCGCCACCTTCTAATAGCGCGGTGAGGTCGTAGCCGTAATAGCCGGCAACGGCCACCACCACCAGCAAGATAAGGCCGCCTTTGCCGCGTGGAATGCGGATTTGTCGTCCACCGCCGCCGCCAAGGCCAGGTGAATCATTGCGTCGATCTTCTACGTTGTCGCTCTCACGACGCCCTTGCCAGCGCATGGTCTAACTCCTTTAAACATGTTTGGCATGATTTTAGTTGGCGGCAGCGGGAAGCACCAGTGTTGTCGTTGCAGAACACCGTTGGGCCGTGATTTATGACGACCTTAATGGCGGGCATAAAAAAAGGTCGTCATAAATGACGACCCTACGGGAGAGGTGGACGAACTTAGTCCAGCTTGACACCTAAACGGTGTGCAACTTCTTCGTACGCTTCAACCAGGCCGCCGAGGCTCTGACGGAAACGGTCTTTATCCATTTTGTCCATGGTGTTTTTGTCCCAAAGACGCGCGCCATCTGGGGAGAACTCATCGCCCAGCACCACTTCGCCGTTGAACAGACCAAACTCCAGCTTGAAGTCGACCAGGATCAAACCTGCGTCATCAAACAGTTTGCTCAGCACTTCGTTGGCTTTGAAGGTCAGCTCTTGCATGCGTGCCAGGTTCGCTTTGCTCACCCAGCCGAAGGTTTCGCAGTAGGATTCGTTGACCATCGGGTCGTGTTTGGCGTCATCTTTCAGGAAGAGATCAAACAGCGGTGGATTGAGCACAATGCCCTCTTCCACGCCCAGACGTTTTACCAGCGATCCTGCCGCACGGTTGCGTACCACGCACTCTACCGGCACCATCTCCAGCTTTTTTACCAGCGCTTCGTTATCCGACAGCAGCGCTTCCATCTGGGTCGGAATGCCCGCTTCCTGCAATTTGGTCATGATGAAATGGTTAAACTTGTTGTTTACCATTCCTTTGCGATCAAACTGCTCGATTCGTGCACCGTCTCCTGCTGACGTATCGTTGCGGAATTCAAGTACCAGCAGATCCGGATTATCGGTGCTGTATACGGTTTTCGCTTTACCGCGATACAACTCAGCTCGCTTTTGCATCTTGTTAACTCCAAACATGAAAGAACCCGTGTTCAGCGGTGTTTCACCGCGCGCCGATTGCGTGACGCAATCGTTTACTTCGCCGGGCGCTATTATACACAAAATAATTCGAGATGCAGGAAGGCGGCAAACGAATGAATCCCGATGAGCTTACTCAAGTAAGTGATTCGGGTGAATGAGAGCAACCAACGCATCTGCAGCTCGAAGGATTTGTGTATATGCCAAATCAAAACAAAAAGGCCGGAAATCTCCGGCCCTTTGGCAATTTATTTCAGCGCGCCTTGAATCACCTGCACCAGCGCGTCGTTCTGCGCCTGGGTTAGCACGTGACCTTTCGGATCGATGAACTGCAGACTGCTGCGGTTATCCAGATCGCCAACCTGCAATTTGTAATCGCCGTTTGGTAGTTCTGGATCTTTGGCGCCGATCTGATCCCACACGCCGCTACCCGGCTGTTTGTAGGTCACTTTCAGGCTGCCCTGTGAACGGTTGTCATCAGTGACTTCCATGCCCACGCGTTTCAGCGCCGCTGGCAAACGCTGCCAGGTGACGTTAAACGGTGCACGCAGAATCAACAGCGGTAAACCGGTGTCATCCGCGCCGCTCTGGACATCAATCTGTCCGGTGGCACGGTTTGCCGCCGCATCCTGGCTGGCAGAATCCACTTTATCCAGACCGGTGCTGATGTCGTTCAACATCTGGCCGGTATAGCGTTGAATCTGTGCCGGAGACGTCACCGCCTGACCAGACTGCTGCAGTTCAAGCAGACGAACGGTCAGCACTTGCTGATAGCTCTGATTCTGCACGCTGATCTGATAGCGACCGCGATACTGGTTATCTTCATCAGCACGGTTCCACTGCACCCAATCGGTGGTCAGCTGTTGGCCAGCATCATCACGTTGAGCGATCGGGAACTTGTACGACTGAACCACACCAACCACTTGCGACCAGATCGAACCACGGCTGCTTTCTACTGCCAGCACGCCGGTATTACCGGTGAACTGTGCACGCGTGCCGTTCAACAGCGCCAGCGGCTGGGCTGGCGGACGAATATCCAGCTCTTTGCCAACCGCGCCCTTCGCCACGCTATGCGGTACATCGTAATCACCATTCTGCAACGGCAGAATCATGCCCGCTGGGGCTTTTAAATCGTGCAGCTCAGGCGCCTGCAGGTAAGATTCATCACCGCTGACCTGGCGCTTATAACGCTGATCGTTGGAACACGCTGTTAGCAGCATCAGGGTGGAAAGGCCCACTACCGTTGCCAGCGTCGAGCGCTTAACTGAATAACTCATTGATTCTCCCTAAATTATCGCAGACCCGCTTTAATCAGCGCTTGCGCCGTTTTCGCCTGACCGGCTTCGGTCAGTGGCGTCATTGGCAAACGCAGCGTGTCATCCGCGATTAATCCTAGCTGTTTTGCTGCCCATTTCACCGGGATTGGATTGGGTTCACAGAAAAGCGTCTGGTGCAGATGCATCAGACGCTGATTCAGGCGACGCGCTTCGGCGAATTTGCCCTGTTGCGCCAAGGCACAGAGTTCAACCATTTCACGCGCTGCAATGTTAGCCGTGACCGAAATTACGCCTTTGCCGCCCAGTTGCATGGAGTCCAGCGCCGTCGCGTCATCGCCGCTGACGATGATGAACTCATCATTAACCAGCTCTTGGATCTGTGAGATACGTGATAAGTTCCCGGTGGCTTCTTTGATTCCGATAATATTTTTAATTTCGGCCAGACGCGCGACGGTTTCCGGCAGCATGTCGCAACCGGTACGCGAAGGAACGTTATACAGCATCTGCGGCAGATCGGTACTTTCAGCAATGGCTTTAAAGTGCTGGAACAAGCCTTCCTGCGTCGGACGGTTGTAATAAGGCGTGACCGTCAAACAGCCCACGACACCGCTGCCGGTAAAGCGTTTGGTCAGAGAGATGCCTTCAGCAGTAGCATTTGCGCCGGTGCCAGCGATAACCGGAATACGGCCATCCGCCAGTTCCAGCGTTTGCATAACTACATCACCGTGCTCGTCATGGCTGAGCGTGGCAGATTCGCCGGTGGTGCCAACAGAAACAATCGCCGCGGTGCCGCTGGCAACATGATAATCAATCAGTTTTTTCAAACTTTCGCGGCAGACATTACCTTTTTCATTCATTGGCGTAATGAGCGCAACAATACTTCCGGTGAACATGGGCTATCCCCTCGACAAACAAGTGCCTCATGTTACGTTTTACATTGAAAGAAAAGCAAGCGAGCCACGCCATTCCCGCGCTTGTCAGCAGTTTTTTTTATGTTTACCTTATAGTTATTAGCGAACGTACAGGAAATGCCATTTTGTCGCAGTCACAGCCTCACCATCTGGTGATCACCGCACTGGGCGTTGATCGTCCGGGTATCGTCAATACCATCACCCGCCACGTCAGCAGCTGCGGCTGTAATATCGAAGACAGCCGTTTGGCGATGCTGGGCGATGAGTTCACCTTTATCATGCTGCTTTCCGGTAGCTGGAACGCGATAACCCTGATTGAATCAACGCTGCCGATGAAAGGGGCCGAGCTGGAACTGCTGATTGTGATGAAGCGCACCAATGCACGCGTCACGCCACCGATGCCCGCCACCGTATGGGTGCAGGTTGAAGTGCCGGATTCACCACACATCATTGAACGCTTTACCGATCTGTTCGATAAACATCAAATGAACATCGCCGAACTGGTCTCGCGGATTCAACCTGCTCAGGACGACGTTGCGCCCACGCTCTATATTCAAATGACGGCGCACAGCCCGGCCAATCAGTTCAGTGCGCCCATCGAACAGGCTTTCAATCAGCTGTGCGAAGAACTGCATGCACAAGGCTCAATTCGTCTTTATAGTGTCACCGACGATGCTGACAGCACCGTTTAATCAGGCTCCGGGTTATTTCGCCACACACTCTGCCGCTGCGGCAAACCGTGTTGTGAAATAACCCTGACGGTAAACACCACCTGGCACTTTTGCTCTTGATGGTGTATTACCCACAGCATGTAGAAAAAATGGAGAGTTGTGATGAATCCACTGAAAGCCGGTGATACTGCACCGAAATTTAGCTTGCCCGATCAGGACGGCGAACAAGTAAATTTGGCCGACTTCCAGGGACAGCGCGTTCTGGTCTATTTCTATCCGAAAGCCATGACGCCGGGTTGCACCGTGCAGGCTTGCGGACTGCGCGACAACATGGATGAGTTGAAAAAAATTAGCGTTGAGATTCTGGGTATCAGCACCGACAAGCCAGAGAAACTGTCGCGCTTTGCCGATAAAGAGTTGCTGAACTTCACGCTGTTATCGGATGAAGATCATCAGGTGTGTGAGCAGTTTGGCGTTTGGGGTGAAAAAACCTTTATGGGCAAAACCTATGACGGCATTCACCGCATCAGTTTCCTGATTGATGCCAACGGCAAAGTTGAGAAAGTGTTCGACGATTTCAAAACCTCCAACCATCACGACATTGTGCTGGATTATCTGAAGTCAGCCTGATGTAAACGGGTGCGCAGGTCGCACCCGTTTTCTTTTACTCAGCGCGCGGCTCGTCGAGCGCCGGGGTTTCTGGCCACGCACGCACCACCGCTTTCACCAGCGTCGCCAGCGGAATCGCAAAGAACACGCCCCAGAATCCCCACATCCCGCCGAAAATCACCACCGAAAGAATGATCACCAACGGATGCAGGTTGACCGCTTCAGAGAACAGAATCGGCACCAGCACGTTGCCATCCAGCGCCTGAATCACCAGATAAATGGCGATCATGGTCCAGAAATCGCTGCCCAATCCCCACTGGAACAGGCCAACGCCAATCACCGGAATGGTCACCACCATTGCGCCGATATAGGGAATCAGCACCGAAATACCCACCAGCACCGCCAGCAGCAGCGAGTAGTTGAGGCCCAGCAGCAGGAACGCCAGCCAGGTGACAAATCCCACCGCCACCATTTCCAGCACTTTGCCGCGAATATAGTTGGTGATCTGTTGATTCATCTCTTGCCACACCACGCCCGCCAAACCGCGATTGCGCGGCAGCACGCGACGTACCGCATTCAGCATCTGCTCTTTATCTTTCAGCAGGAAGAACACCATCAGCGGCACCAGCACCAGATAGATCATCAGCGTCATCAAACCGACCAGTGATGCCAGCGAATACTTCACCAGCGATTCGCCCAGGCCGGTGAGACGGCTGCGCAGGTTCTCAACGATGATATCGATGATGCCCGCATCGACCAGCGCCGGATAACGCTTCGGCAGGCCAGCAGCAAACACATAGAGCTTATTCAGCATGTTTGGCAGGTCACGCGTCAGGTTGATGCCCTGCTGCCACGCCACCGGCGCGACAATCAGCACCATCACCAGCAAGATGCCGGCAAACACCACCAGCACTGCGCTGGTTGCCCAGGTTCGGCTACAGCCAACGCGCTGCAAGCGCACCGTTGGCCACTCCAGCAGATAAGCCAGCACCAACGCCACTAACAGCGGAGCCAGCAAACCGCTGAGGAAGAACAGAATGCAAAACGCCGCCAGCAGAATCACCAGCAGCCCGATGGCCTGCGGATCGCTGAAGCGGCGTTTGTACCATTGATAAAGCAGAACGAGCATTAAAACATCCTTGATACTAAAAATGTGGTCGCCATGAATGGCGACCCTACAAAAAACTTAGTGTGTAATGCTACTGACCAACGCATCCTGGCCGGAGATCATCACGCAGTTGCGTCCGGCATTTTTCGCCTGATAGAGCGCGGCATCGGCCTGCTTGAGACTCTGCTCCTGCGAACCACTTTCCGGCTGCCAGTCGGCAATGCCCACTGACAGCGTGACATTGCCGACCTGATCGATCCAGTTTTCCGCAATGCTGATGCGCACACGTTCAGCCAGAATGCGCGCATCCTCAACCGAGGTCGCAGGCAGCAGCATCAGGAACTCTTCCCCGCCGTTACGGCACACCACATCGGTTTGACGTGCGCTGCTGCGTAAGGTTCGCGCCACATGTTTAATTACCTCATCACCGACGTCATGACCAAAGGTATCGTTGACGCGTTTGAAGTGATCGATATCCAGCGCCAGCACCGAGAAGGGTTGACGCATGGTGGCGAAGTAGTCGAGCACCGCGCTCAGGCCACGGCGGTTGAGCAGATTGGTCATGGGATCGCTCTGCACTTCCGATTTCAGGCGACCAATTTTGTCCTGTACTAAACCAATGCCGGTAAGCAGCGCACGTTTGACCTGCGCCGCTTCGAAATACCAGGCGCGAATACCGCCAATCTCGCTCGATACGCCTTGTGAATCCATTTGGCTGGCTTTGCGCGCCAGTTGCCACAGCGGCAGCGCAATCAGTCGCGCCAGAATCACCGCCACCAGCAAGGTCAGCAGCGCAAACGGCACCGAGTTTTTCAACACTTTCAGCAGTAATCCGGTGAGCGGCGCCAGCGTGACATCGGTGGGTTTCAGCGCCACCACCATCCAGCCGGTGGTCGGCACGATGGCGTAACCGGCCAGCTTGGGCACGTTCTCTTCTGTCAGTTGCACTTCACCGTTGGTTTTCTCTTCGCGCTGGCGATCGCTGACGATGCCCGGCACGCTTTTACCAATCAGCTGGCTGTTCTGGTGATAGAGCACCTGATTATTGCGATCCAACACGTAAACGTGGGTGCCATCGCGATAGAACTGCTCGCCGAGCAGCGCGTTGAGGATGCTTTTCTTCTTCAGGTAGATGGTACCGCCGACGTAGCCAAGGTAGCGTCCGTCTTTGCTCCAGATCGGCCAGGAGACAAACACAATCAGGTTATTGGCGGCGGAGATGCTGGGTTTGCTGACCATCGGCTGACGCTGCGCCAGCGCCTCACGCGAAGCCTGGCTGGTCAGCTGCATGCCTTTCAGCATCAGGGATTCGGGCGAAATGGCTTTCACGATGCCGTTGCTGTCCACAACTGCCACCGAGTTGAAGCTGTTGGTTTGCTCACGCAGGCGATTCACTTCCTGCTGCGACAGATCGGCATTATCAAAATCATTGCCCAACTGTGTCGCACTGAAGTGCAGCTGCGACTGAGCCAGCTGAAAGAAGACCTCAGTGGTCGCCGCCAGTTTGGTAGCGTAGGCGCGATTGGCTTCGAGGGTGCTTTCGATCAGGACCATACGTTGCACGCGCCAGGTGGCGTACAAGGTGTTGGCAAGCGTGATGACGATGCTGGTGATCGCCAATAGCGCGATCAGCGTTCGCAGGTCAGTTTTTGGCCGCAGGCGCATTAGCATAACGCGCCGGCCTTAGTGAATTGATTCATCAATATGTGTGCCTGACAGTCTTGTTATTGTTGGATGCACTTGCCCTGGTGAGCTAACGGGCGATTGTACACCCACAACGCAAATTGAGCACGAAGCATCCTGTCAGCCACACAGATTTCTTTCTCTGCGCTGGCGCTAATCGATCAAACCGTTGGCGTCGTAAAATGGCCACGGACCGGGATAATCGCCGATGGCACACAAATGCGTGCTCATGCCCTGCTGCGCATGCCAGCGATGCAGCAGGAAACCCGGCGGTTCCAGCACAAAATTGGCAGGGCCATTTTCGGCGAGATCAAACGCCACCTGATGCGATACGCCCGGCGCAACACAGGCCAGCGTACCGGCAAAACGCGCCTGCACCGAGCGATGCAGATGGCCGCTCAGCACGCGTTCCACCTGCGGATGGCGCTGGATAATCCCCGCCAGCGCCGCCGGATTGCGCAGCGGTTGGTTATCCATATGTTCTATGCCGCAGAGAAACGGCGGATGATGCAGCATCACCAGCGTCGGCAACTGCGGCTGGCGCTGCAGCTGCTCATCAAGCCAGTGCAATTGCGCTTCATCCACATAGCCCCACGGCTGCTGCGGCACGCTGGAATCGAGAGCCAGTAGTTGCAGCCCTTTCACCTGCATCTGCCAGTTCAGGGTTTCGCCGTGCTGCAAATAGTGATGATCCGGGAATGCCGCACGCAGCGCCTTACGATCGTCGTGGTTGCCTGGCATCAGCAAAAACGGTATTTGCAAATGACGCAGCGCCTGCTTCAACGTTTGATACTCTTCTGCCGTGCCGAAATCGACCAGGTCGCCGGTGATCACCACTATGTCCGGGCGCGGAGTAAGGCGGTTTAGCGTCTCGATGACCCGCAGCAGCGCGGCTTGCGTATCGACTTTTTTGTAGGACAAACGGCCATTGGCCTTGATGTGTAAATCGCTAATTTGCGCGATTAGCGTCATTGCTTCAGACACGAATTTTTTCCTTTAGATATGAAACGCCGGCCGGTCGCCATTAATGGCGACCCTACGACGGCACCGCACGCTTTTGTAGGGTCGCCATTTATGGCGACCGGGCCAATTAAGAGAACTGCAGCGCAGCGTCCTGCGCCAGCGTCCAGCTCACCGCTTGTCCGGCATGCCAGGCTTCACGTGCGTGGCGATCCACCTGAATCGGTGTCGCCAGCCCGATATCGATCATCAGCCGCTGCGACGCGCCCAAAAAGGTGCTGGCGACAATAAAACCCTGACGCTGATAGCGATCATCGCTGGCCAGCAGCACATCTTCCGGACGGCAGAAACGCTGCGGATTGCCGCGCGTATCCACATCCACGCAGTTAATCGCGCCAACAAAATCGGCGACAAATTTTGATGCCGGATGCTGATAGATGTTCTGCGGCGTATCGATTTGCACCAAACGTCCCTGCTCCATCACCGCGATACGGTCGCCGAGCGCCATCGCTTCCTGTTGATCGTGCGTCACGTAAACTGCGGTGATCGCCAGCTTCTTCAGCAGCGCGCCAATTTCCAGACGCAGACGATCGCGCAGGCGCGCATCCAATGCCGCCAGCGGTTCATCAAACAGCAGCACTTTGGGCCGCGCAGCTAATGCGCGCGCCAGCGCCACACGCTGCTTCTGCCCGCCGGAGAGTTTGTCGATGCTACGCTGCGCCAGCGCGGTGAGATCCACCAGCGCCAGCATCTCCTGCACGCGCGCTTCGCGTTCGGCACGCGCCACGCCCTGCACTTTCAGGCCATACGCCACGTTCTCGGCCACATTGAGATTCGGGAACAGCGCGTAGTTCTGGAACACCATGCCGACGTTGCGTTTTTCAATCGGCAACGCGGTAACGTTGCGATCGTCAAACCACACTTCACCGCCGACGTCGCAGCTCTCCAGCCCACTGATAATGCGCAGCGTGGTGGTTTTGCCACAGCCAGACGGACCCAGCAGCACCAGCGTTTCGCCGGGATGAACGGTGAGATCGAGCGGTTGCAGCGCCTGATGATGATTAAAGTGACGTGCGCAGCCGCGCAGCGTCACGGTAACGGCCGCAGGATTCATGCTGCCTCCTTGTGTTGGCGCGAAACCGCGCGATTAAGCCAGTGATTCACGGCATTGAGCATCAGCAGCAGCGGCAGAATCATCAGAATGAAAATCAGCGTGTAGGCGGAGCCCACTTCCAGCCGCATCGAGGCGTAGCTGTCGGCAAGACCAACCGGCAAGGTTTTAGTCAGCGGTGTATGCAGCATCCAGGTGATGTTGAATTCGCCCACCGACAGCGTGATCACCATAAAAGCACCGGCGAGAATGCCGTTGCGGCAGTTCGGCACCACCACGGTAAAGAAGCGCTGCCACAAGCTGGCACCAAGGCTGGCCGAGGCTTCTTCGAGGCGCGGCATATCTACTGCCTGCATCACCGCCAGCACCGGCCGCATCATAAACGGCAAGGTAAACAGCACGTGACCAATCAGGATAAACAGCCAGCTGTCGCGCAGACCGGAAAACTGGCCGTAGAGCAGAATGATACCGAGCGCGGTCGCCAGACCGGGCAGCGCCACCGGTAGCATCAAACACTCTTCAATACGTGCCGCCCAGCGGCCCGGCGCTTTCAACAATCCCCACGCGGCGGGAACGCCAATCACCAAGGTGAGCAACAGGCAGAACAGCGCGATCAGCAGCGACAGCCAGAAGGTATCAGCGTACATCTGCCACACTTGCTCCACCCATTTCAGCGTGAATCCGCTGCGCAGGCCGATAAAATAGTTATTGGTGACGCCCGCCAGCATCGACAGCACCACCGGCACGATCATAAACAGCGCGGTGATGGCGGTGATCAAGAGTTGCAGGCTAAACAGTCCACGACGTTTCATAATTGCGCCTCCTTAGCCTGCGCCAGACGGCGCGCCAGCATCAGCGCCAGCCAGGCGAATCCGCCCATCAATACTGATAGCGCGGCGGCGGTGGCAAAGTTGGCGTAGTTGGTGAACTCGCCGTAAATGGTCAGCGGCAGCACCGCTAAATCGGTGCCGAGCGTAAAGGCGGTGCCAAAAGCGCCCATGCTGGTAGCGAAGCACAGCGCGCCGGTAGAGAGCAGCGCCGGTTGCAGGCCGGGCACAATCACATCCCAGGTGATGCGCCACTGGCTGGCACCAAGCGAACGCGCCGCTTCTTCCAGCGAGCGATCGAGTTTTTCACTCGCCGCCACCAGCGTGACGATGGCACGCGGCAGCGAGAAATAGAGGTAACCGATAAACAGCCCCGCCAGCGAATAGGCCAGCGTCCAGCGCTCATGCACCAGGCTCATGCTGATTTGCGCCAGCAATCCCTGACGCCCCGCCAGCATCACCACCAGAAAACCCACCACCACACCGGGAAACGCCAGCGGGAAAGTCAGCAACGCCAGCAAGGTGCCGCGCCCGGTAAAGCGCTGGCGCGCCAGAAAGCAGCCGACGATAGCGGCAATCAGTAACGTAACCAGCGTCACCGCCAGCGACAGCAGTACGGTGTTCAGCAGGCTCAGCAGATAGTGCGGCTGGGTGATCACCGTCCAGTAACCGCTGTGCTGGGTGCTGCGATCGTCCTGCATGCCGATTTGCAACAAACGGGCAAACGGCAGCAGCCAGAAAGCGCAGAAGAGCAGCAGCGCGGGCAGCGTCAGCCACAGCCAGCGGCTGCCCGGTTGCGTACGAATCTGGCGGCGCGAGGCCGCCAGGGTGTCAGCCATCGACATTAACGAATCTCGCTCAGGTATTTCGCCGAGAAGGCTTTCTGCGCATCGGCCATCTGCTGATAGTTCACGGTTTGCGCACGCGCATAATCGCTGTCTGAAAGGAAGAATTTCTTCGCCTCTGCGGACATCGCCGAGGTGCGCACCGGACGCAGGAAGGCATTGGCCCAAATCGCCTGACCTTTATCCGACAACACGTAGTCGATCACTTTCTTGCCGTTGTCTGCGTGCGGCGCGTTCTTCACCAGGCTGATGACGTACGGCACCGTGACCGTGCCCTCTTTCGGAATCACAAAGGCGACATTGGCGTGATCTTTATATTTGGCGCGATAGGCGTTGAAGTCGTAGTCGAGCAGGATTGGAATCTCACCGGAGATCAGGCGCGCGTAGGCGGTCTGCTTCGGTACGATCGGCTGGTTAGCCTGTAATTTTTTGAACCATGTCAGCGCAGGCGTGAAGTCATTCATATTGCCGCCCTTCGCCTGGTTGACCGCTACGGCCGCCACGTAACCGACAAACGCACTGGCCGGATCGAGGTAGCCGATCATCCCTTTGTATTCCGGCTTCAGCAGATCGTCCCAGGATTGCGGCACCGGCGCGCCGCCCAGCGCATCGACATTAACCATAAAGCCCATGGTGCCGGAGTGCAGCGCCACCCATTTGCCATCGGGATCTTTCATTCCGGCTGGGATTTCGTCCCAATGCGCGGGCTTGTAGCTGCTGATGACACCGGCGCTGTCCGCCTGGATGCCAAAACTGACGCCGTAATAAACCACATCTGCCACCGGATTGCCCTTCTCCGCCACCATTTGCGCCAGCGCCTGGCCGGAGTTTTTGTTGTCCTGCGGCACCTGAATCCCGGTGTCTTTGGCAATGGCGTTAAGCTGGGTTCCCCAATCCGCCCACTCGGGAGGACAGTTGTAGCAAATCGCCGTCTCTGCGGCCTGGGTGAAACTACTGAACAGCGAACCGGCGGTCAGTGCGAGCGCCCCGGCAATGATGGTGACTTTTTTCATGATGGTTCCCTGATGTTGGCAATTGAAGAAAAAGCGGTTGCGGGCGCAGCGATGCTTTCGCCGCTGCGCAACCGATGCGCCAGTACGCGGGTACCGCGGCTGGCTTGTTGTAACAACATGTCGATGGCACCCGCGCCGAGCATGTCGGCGGGTTGCGTTACGCTCGCCAGCGACGGCGCGATTTGCTCGCCGATATCGATGCCATCAAAACCCATCACCGACAGCTGCTGCGGAATGCGCACACCGGCGCGCGCCGCCGCACCAATCAGGCTGATGGCGAGCAGATCGTTAGTGCAAATCACCGCGCTCAGCGGCGTGTCGCCTTGTAGCTGCGGCTGCAGCAGCGCGAAATCAGATTGGGTATGGCTGGGCATTTCGATCACCGGCAGCGCGTCGAGTCCGGCTTGTTGCATGGCATCGCAATAGCCCTGATAGCGCAGACGGGCGCGATCGGATTGCAGCATCGGCCCGGCCACCATGCCGATGTGGCGATGGCCGAGCTGCAGCAGATGTTGAGTGGCTTCTTGCATCGCCTGACGGTTATCGACGCAAATGGCGGGCCAATGGGTTTCCTGGGGCACATTGTGCGTCAGGACAAACGGCATGCTGGCTTGATGCAGCGTATGCAGAATGGCGCTGTTATCGGCGTCAGCAACGGTGAGAACCAAACCGGCCACGCGCTGATTCAACATGTGCTCCACAATCGCCGCTTCGCGCTCTGGCTGATAATCACTGGTTGCCACCAGCAGACCGTAACCGGCGGCACGCGCCTGCCGCTCCATCGCTTGCAACTGGCGGGCGAAGATCGGATTGAGCAGCGACGGCAGCAGCACACCGAAGGTGGTTGAACTTTGGGTACGCAGTTGGCGGGCAATATGATTGGGGCGAAAGCCGAGCTGCTCGGAGGCGCTCAACACTTTTTCCAGCGTGTCAGCACGTAGCAGATGCGGATCAGAGAAAGCGCGTGCAGCGGTGGCGCGAGAAACGCCAGCCAGTTTGGCCACGCTGATTAAATCGGACATGTTCGCCTCGTAAAGTGCCAATGAGATCGATCTCATTGGCGCTTAAACTAGCGGCGAACTGTGACAGCAACATCGCGGATAAATGACAGCGAGATGACAGCAGCGCGAACTGCTGTCAGGCAGGAATTACAACATCAGGAAGGCGTAACCTTCGTTTTGCAACGACGCCACGGTGGTGCCGCTTGAAAGCGTGTGGGTGACGCGCGTATCAATCCAGTCACGTTCCAGCTGATGGAAAGCCACCGACTGATCGCAAATAGTCACCTTCACGCCGGCTTTTCTCAGCTCATCAATCAGCTTGAGATTCGGGTTATCAGTGCCGTACGCTTTGCGGAACTGATCGTTGTTCAGCGCAGCAGGAACCGCATCGCTGTTGATCGACACCACAAATTTCAGCTGATCAAGCGGTACGCCCGCCGCGTAATAGAGGTTGGTGACGCGCGCCACGCGCTCCAGCCCGAGGTTGGCCTGATGAATATCCCCTTCATTACGGTTGATCTGGAAGACGATTTTATTGCTCAATCCCGGCGTGGTGGCCGGATTGTAGTCGGGCACACTCACATAATGGATTTTGCCGTAGCCGTCGATCGCCGGCGTGCTCCAGAAGTCAGCCGGTTCGGTTTTCTTGTCGGCGAATTTATCGCTGACCTTGTCAACCAAATCGGGCAGTTGTAATACATTGCCGCCGACAAAACCTGCCAGGGCCGCAATAACGATATAGGATGCTGGACGCATTTCACTTCTCCTGTGCCTGAGATTTACATCTGTAAGAGTGCATAACCCTGATTTTCCAGCGTCGACACGGTGGTCGGGCTGGAGAGTGCATGAATCACCGATGGGTCAATCCACTCTTTCGGGAAGTGATGGAACGCCACCGACTGATCGCACACTGAAACTTTCACGCCCAACTTATTCAGCGCGCCAATCAGCGCCAGATTAGGGTTGTCCGCTTTGTAGAACTGCTGGAAATGCGCGTTATCCAGCATCGCAGGCGTGGCATCGCCGGTAACTGACACCACAAAGTGCAGGTCGTCGGCCGGTACGCCCGAAGCGATATAGAGATTCACCACGCGCGCGACACGTTCAAGACCAAGATTTGGCCGCGTCATCTCTCCTTCACTTTTGGTGATTTGAAACACCACTTTGTTGCTTAAACCCACCACCGGTTTGAAGGCGGCATCCGGCTCGTAATGTATTTTGCCGTAGCCGTCGACGGCGGGCGTGCTCCAGAAACCGTCGGGATCGGTAGGTTCGGCAGAAAAATGGCTGACAACACGCTGATATAAGTCATCACCTTTGCTCACGGTGGCGCCAACAAAGCCACCGACAATCGCGATAAGGGCGTATGAGACTACAGAACGCATAAAAACTCTCCGGCATGCACTGCGCGTCAATTCACAGTCCGTTTGAATAAAGTGCCTTATCTATACCACAGCGTGAGCATGGCAAAAGTCCTGCAGTGACGGGCTGTCCGGCTGAATGGTTGCGTGCAAAATAATTAGCAGGGTTAATTGAAAAAGGCTTTCGATTGACGCTTTGGCAGGAGTTGAGAAAAGAGTGGACGTGAAATTGTGACCATTATCCAGAAGGGATAAGTTTACGTGCGTTTAAAATCTGCCCAATAATTACTTTGCAAAATGCCCTTAACACCATAATCACGATTAAAATCACTGATGGATAAAGCGGGCCAACCGCGCTGATTTGCCTCTTCTTTTCAGAGTAAACCTGGAAAAGTTCATGCCAGGCTCAATAATTTTGAGCAACTTTACGTAACTTTAACTTTTTCCGGTTAAAAAGCCTGTTTATCTCGCTGCAGCCTATTCAATTTTTTGCTGCAATTTCGTCGCGCTGTAACCATTTTTTCATTTAAAACCCATCAAGCTTCGTCATTTGCTTGTTGCAGCAGTCTGGTTAAGATAGAGCGCGTTACGCAAATGGAAAATAGTGCAGAACATTTGAACCACTTACCTGTCCAATTTCGGGTGACTTTTACAGGATCAAGGCATGTTTAACCGGTTGAAAAAATCATTGCTGGCGGCCCTTATTCCTACGCTGCTGCTGACGCCTGCGCTGAGTGTGCGCGCTGACGTCAGTGATACGCTGCCCGACATGGGCACCACGGCAGGTTCGACGTTATCGATTAATCAGGAACTGCAGATGGGCGACTTCTACGTGCGCCAGCTGCGCGCCAGTGCGCCTCTGATTAACGATCCGCTGTTGAATCAATACATTAATGAGCTCGGTCAGCGTCTGGTGGCACATGCCAACTCGGTACGCACGCCGTTCCACTTCTTTTTGATCCAGAACGATGAACTCAACGCCTTCGCCTTCTTTGGCGGCAACGTGGTGCTGCATTCGTCTCTGTTCCGCTACACCGATAATGAAAGCCAGCTGGCGTCGGTGATGGCGCACGAAATCTCGCACGTCACGCAGCGCCATCTGGCGCGCGCCATGGAAGAGCAGCGACGCAATGCGCCGCTAACATGGGTCGGCGCATTGGGATCGATTCTGCTGGCGATGGCCAGCCCGCAAGCGGGCATGGCGGCGCTGACCGGTACGCTGGCAGGCGCGCAGCAAGGCATTATCAGCTTTACCCAAGGCAATGAACAGGAAGCCGACCGCATCGGCATTCAGGTGCTGCAACGTGCTGGCTTCGATCCGCAAGCGATGCCGACTTTCCTGCAGAAGCTGGCGGATCAGAGCCGCTTCTCCTCCAAGCCACCGGAAATTTTGCTGACGCACCCGTTACCCGACAGCCGACTGGCCGATGCGCGTAACCGCGCCAACCAGATGCGTCCGGTAGTGGTGCAGTCGTCGCAGGATTTCTACATGGCGAAAGTGCGTTCGCTCGGCATGTACGCTACTGGCCGCAATCAGCTGACCGATGACCTGCTGAACGAATATGCCAAAGGCAACGTGCGCGAGCAGCAGGCGGCGCAGTACGGCAAAGCGGTGCAGTTCCTGCAGGCTAAAAGCTTTGATAGCGCCAAACGCGTGATCGCCCCGCTGCTGGCGAAGCAGCCGGATAATGTCTGGTTCCTCGATATCATGACCGACATCGACATCGGCCTGAATCAGCCGCAGCAGGCGATTGCCATGCTGACCAGCGCCAAAGGCAGCAGCACCAATCCGGTACTGCAGCTGAACCTGGCTAACGCCTATGTCGAAGCGAAACAGCCGGCCAACGCCAGCCGCATCCTCAATCGCTACACCTTTGCCCATCCAGACGATGTGAACGCCTTTGATCTGCTGGCGCAGGCTTCGGCGGCGCAGGGTTTGCGGGATGAAGAACTTTCAGCGCGCGCTGAAGGTTTGGCGCTCAACGGCCAGCTTGATCAGGCGATCTCTACCTTGAGCAGCGCCAGCGCCCAAGTACCGCTCAGCAGCCTGAAACAAGCGCGCTATGACGCGCGTATCGACCAGTTCCGTCAGCTGCAGAAGCGTTTTAAGGTGTATCAGAAAGGATAGATTTTGTAGGGTCGCCATTCATGGCGACCACCGGTTTCAACATATCAAAGGAATGCCCAAACTATGGTCAGCATTTACCACAACCCGCGCTGCAGCAAAAGCCGCGAAACGCTGGCGCTGTTGCAGGAGAAAGGTATTGAGCCCGAAGTGGTGCTCTATCTTGAGACGCCGCCCGATGTGCCAACGCTACAGCGCCTACTGCAACAACTCGGCATGCACAGCGCGCGCGAACTGATGCGCCGCAAAGAGGATCTGTATAAAGAGCTGGCTTTAGCGAATAGCGAGTTAAGCGAGGATCAGCTGCTGCAGGCGATGGTGGAACATCCGAAACTGATCGAACGCCCAATCGTGATTAATGGCGAACAGGCGCGTATTGGCCGTCCACCTGAAGCGGTGCTGGAGATTCTCTAAAGCTCCAGCGCTTCTTTAACAAAGGGAATGGTAAGTTTGCGTTGGGCGCTGATGGAGGCGCGATCGAGACGATCCAGCGTATCAAACAGCGTACGCATCTCACGGTCGAGGCGTTTCAGCAGGAAGCGTCCGACATCTTCCGGCAACTCAAAACCACGCAATCCAGCACGCAGCTGCATCGCCTGTAATTTGTCGTCGTCCGAGAGCGGCTGCAAACGGTAAATCTGCCCCCAATCGAGGCGTGACGCCAAATCCGGTAAGCCGAGATTCAGCTGACGCGGCGGTCGATCGCCGGTAATCAGCAAACGCGTTTTGCCGATTTCCAGAATGCGGTTGTAGAGATCAAAGATCGCCATTTCCCACTCCGGATCGCCCGCGATGCACTCGATATTATCGATACACACCAGCGCCAGATTCTCCATACCTTCCAGTACTTCCGGCACAAACCACGTGCGCTTATCCAGCGGCACATAGCCCACCGCTTCGCCGCGCGCCGAGAGTTCCGCACAGGCTGCGTGCAGCAGATGACTGCGGCCACCGCCTTCGCGCGACCAGAAATAGAGATAGCTACCGTGTTGCTGAGAGAGTGCGCCTTGCAGCGCCGCCAGCAGAGACGTGTTTTCCCCCGGCCAGAAACTGGCGAAGGTTTCATCATCAGGTAAATAGAGTGGCAATGAGAGCTGTGCCGGCGTGTTCAGAAGTACCTCAACGGATGAGCGGGCAGAAAACCGCGCAAGTTTATCACGATCTTTGCCGGAGATGAACCGGGCTTCCCTGCCCGGCTTAAAGCCTTAACTTTCGCGCTTCTCTTCAGCGTCCAGCACCACTTCTTCCGGGCGTAATACGCTGATTAAACGGAAGATCAAAGCCAGGCCGACACCAACAATGGTCGCCAGCGCCATGCCTTTCAGCTCGGCCGCGCCGATATGCACTTTGGCACCGCTCACGCCGATGATCAGGATCACCGAGGTCAGGATCAGGTTCTGCGCTTTGTTGTAATCCACTTTTGATTCGATCAACACACGAATACCGGACGCGCCGATCACGCCGTAAAGCAGCAGCGAAACGCCGCCCATCACCGGCACGGGAACCGCCTGAATCGCCGCCGCAAGCTTACCAACGCACGAGAGCAGAATGGCAAAGATCGCCGCGCCGCCAATTACCCAGGTGCTGTAGACGCGGGTAATCGCCATCACGCCGATGTTCTCGCCGTAAGTGGTGTTCGGCGTGGAGCCGAAGAAACCGGAGATCATGGTGGATAACCCGTTGGCGAACATCGAGCGGTGCAGGCCCGGATCGCGGATCAGATCTTTCTTCACGATGTTGGCGGTAACCACTAAGTGACCCACGTGCTCGGCAATCACCACCAGCGCGGCTGGCAGAATGGTCAGCATCGCTACCCACTCAAAACGCGGCGTGTAGAAGGTTGGCAGCGCAAACCACGGCGCATTTTCCACTGCGGTCCAGTCCACAATGCCCATCATGTATGAGAGCGCATAGCCCACCAACACGCCGACCAAAATCGGGATGATGGCGAGGAAACCACGGAACAGCACCGAACCAAAAACCGTCACCGCCAGCGTTACCATTGAGATGATCACGGTTTTACTGTCTGGCGAGGTGCCGTCAGCGGGCAGCAAGCCGGCCATATTCGCCGCCACGCCTGCCAGTTCCAGACCGATAACCGCGACAATCGCGCCCATCGCCGCCGGTGGGAACATCACATCAAGCCAGCCGGTACCGGCTTTCTTGACGATCAGCGCCACCACACAAAACAGAAAACCGCAGAGAATAAAGCCGCCCAGCGCCACTTCGTAACCCAGCGGCAACAACAGCAGCACCGGCGAAATAAAGGCAAAGCTCGAACCGAGATAAGCCGGGATTTTGCCTTTACAGATAAACAGATAGAGCAGTGTTCCAACGCCGTTAAACAGCAACACCGTGGCCGGGTTGATGTGGAACAGAATCGGCACCAGCACAGTTGCGCCAAACATGGCGAACAGATGCTGCAAGCTGAGTGGAATGGTTTGCAACAGTGGCGGACGTTCGCCCACACCAATAGCACGACGAGTCATTATTATCCCCTATCCTCTTCGTTCTTCGAGCCATGGCTGCGTTGGCTGCTCTCGTTCACCCGAATCACTTACTTAAGTAAGCTCATCGGGATGAACTCGTTTGCCGCCTTGCCCTGGCTCGAATAACTCGAGGATGACAATGTTGTGTTTTTGCCAAAAAAAAGCCGACTCTCTGGCCGGCTGGTTTTTTTTATTTGGTTCCGAAAATCTTGTCGCCTGCATCTCCCAAGCCTGGAATGATGTAGCCCTTCTCGTTCAATCCCTGATCGATTGATGCGGTGTAAAGCTCCACATCCGGATGCGCTTTCTCCAGCGCGGCAATACCTTCAGGTGCGGCCACCAGCACCAGCACTTTAATGCTGGTACAACCGGCTTTCTTCAGCAGATCGATAGTAGCGATCATTGAACCACCGGTTGCCAGCATCGGGTCGACCACCAGCGCCAGGCGCTCTTCAATGTTCGACACCAGCTTCTGGAAATACGGCACCGGCTCCAGCGTCTCTTCATCACGATACACACCAACCACGCTGATGCGCGCGCTTGGCACGTGCTCGAGCACACCTTCCATCATGCCGAGGCCAGCACGTAGAATCGGAACTACAGTGATTTTTTTACCTTTGATCTGATCGATTTCAACCGGACCATTCCAGCCTTCGATGGTGACGCGCTCGGTTTCCAGATCGGCGGTGGCTTCATAGGTCAGCAAGCTGCCCACTTCCGAGGCCAGCTCGCGGAAACGCTTGGTGCTGATATCATGCTCACGCATCAGGCCCAGTTTATGTTTGACCAGCGGGTGTTTGACTTCCACGATCTTCATGATTGTTCTCCCGGAATTGAGTTGAGCTAAAAAAAATCGCCGGATTATACCGCCTTTTCGCCGCTGCGCCACATGTCATCGGTCAATAGCCTGCGTCATCTAAGGATTGGCGAAAATCTGGGGCTATGCAAAGGCAGCATGAGATGGGACTCGCAAACGTTTGCCTGCGCTGTTAGAATTGCCGCGCTTAATTTTTGCCACCAACCGCAACTCGCGTGGGGATTCCGCAGTGACCGACAAAACCTCTCTCAGCTACAAAGACGCCGGTGTTGATATCGATGCTGGTAACGATCTGGTTGACCGTATTAAAGGCGTAGTGAAAAAAACCCGCCGCCCGGAAGTCATGGGTGGATTGGGCGGATTCGGCGCGCTCTGTGCGCTGCCGCAGAAGTACCGCGAGCCTGTGCTGGTCTCCGGAACCGATGGCGTCGGCACCAAGCTGCGTCTGGCGATGGATCTCAAACGCCATGACAGCATCGGCATCGATCTGGTCGCAATGTGTGTTAACGACCTGATTGTGCAGGGTGCTGAGCCGCTGTTCTTCCTCGATTATTACGCGACCGGCAAACTGGATGTGGATACCGCTTCATCGGTAATCACCGGCATCGCCGAAGGTTGCTTGCAGTCGGGTTGTGCGCTGGTCGGCGGTGAAACCGCTGAAATGCCAGGCATGTACCACGGCGAAGATTACGACGTGGCGGGTTTCTGCGTCGGCGTGGTGGAAAAATCAGAAATCATTGACGGTTCGAAAGTGCAGGACGGCGACGTGCTGATCGCGCTGGGTTCCAGCGGTCCACACTCCAACGGTTATTCTCTGGTGCGCAAGATTCTTGAAGTCAGCCAGACCGATCCGGCCACCAAACAGCTGGATGGCAAATCACTGGCCGATCACCTGCTGGCGCCAACCCGCATCTATGTGAAAAACATCCTTAGCCTGATCGAACAGGTTGATGTGCATGCGATTTCGCATCTGACCGGCGGCGGCTTCTGGGAAAACATCCCGCGCGTTCTGCCAGACAACACCCAGGCGGTGCTGGAAGAGAGCAGCTGGCAGTGGCCGTCTGTGTTCAGCTGGTTGCAGCAGGCGGGCAACGTTAGCCGTCACGAAATGTACCGCACCTTTAACTGCGGCGTGGGCATGGTGATTGCGCTGAGCCCGGCAGAAGCCGATAAAGCGGTACAGCTGATGACCGACGCCGGCGAAAAAGCGTGGAAAATCGGTGTGATTAAAGCGTCTGATTCTGAAGAGCGTGTGGTTATCAATCCATGAAGAAACTGGTTGTACTGATCTCCGGCAACGGAAGCAATCTTCAGTCCATCCTCGACGCCTGCGCAAGCGGGCGTATCAACGGCAGCGTCGCTGCCGTTTTCAGTAATAAAGCCAGCGCCTATGGTTTAACGCGCGCGCGGGAAGCCAACGTCCCGCCGCATGCGTTAGCCGCCAGTGATTTTGCCGACCGCGAAGCCTTTGATCGCCAGCTGATGCAGGAGATTGATGCTTACGCGCCGGATCTGGTGGTGCTGGCCGGTTATATGCGCATCCTCAGCAGCGCTTTTGTCGCGCACTATCACGATCGTCTGGTGAATATTCATCCGTCGCTGTTGCCGAAATATCCGGGCTTGCACACGCATCGTCAGGCGCTTGAAAACGGCGACGAGGAGCATGGCACCTCAGTGCATTTTGTCACTGACGAGCTGGATGGCGGACCGATTATTTTACAGGCGCGCGTGCCGGTGTTTGCTGGCGACAGCGAAGACGAAATCAGCGCGCGCGTGCAGCATCAGGAACACGCGATCTATCCGCTGGTGATCAGCTGGTTTGTTGATGGGCGTTTGCAGATGCGTGAAGGTAAAGCGTGGCTGGATGGTCAGCCGTTGCCACCTGAAGGATATGCACACGACTGATGTAGGGTCGCCATTCATGGCGACCTTCATCACGTCCGCACCATCAACCAAACCGTCCCGTAATGTAATCTTCGGTACGCCGCGCTTTTGGCGACGTGAAGATGCGATCGGTTTCGTCAAACTCCACTAATTGTCCGTTATGCATAAACGCGGTGTAATCTGACACGCGTGCCGCCTGCTGCATATTGTGCGTCACCAATACCAGCGTGAAATGCTGCTTCAGCGTAGTCATCAACTCTTCGATCACCAGCGTTGAGATCGGATCAAGTGCCGAGGTGGGCTCATCCAGCAACAATACTTCCGGCTCAATGGCAATGGCACGCGCAATCACCAAACGTTGCTGCTGGCCGTTAGAGAGCGTTAACGCGTTCTGCCCCAGCTGATCTTTCACTTCGGCCCACAAGGCCGCCGCACGCAGCGCACGCTCACAGGCTTCATTCAACACGCGACGGTCGCGCACGCCCTGCAAGCGCAGGCCGTAAACCACGTTTTCGTAAATCGATTTAGGAAACGGATTTGGCCGCTGGAATACCATGCCAATGCGGCGTCGCAGCGCGGGAAGATCCTGATTCGCCTGCATCACCGCGTAATCATCCAGCAGAATCTCACCCTCAATGCGGCAGCGATCGATCACATCATTCATGCGATTAAAGCAGCGCAGCAGCGTCGATTTGCCGCAACCGGAAGGACCAATCAACGCCGTGATGCGGTTTTTCGGGATCTGCAGATCAATGTTATTCAGCGCCTGGCGTTCGCCATACCACAGCGACAGCTGATTAACGCGAAGGGCAATGTCGTAATCGGGCGTCATCAGAAACCTTTTTAGTGCGTCATAAGCCGGTAACGCTCACGCAGCCGATGGCGTAGCGCCATCGCCAGCAAATTGAGCGACAGGATGATCACCACCAGCAGCAAAGCGGTGGCGTAAACCAGCGGTCGATCAGCATCGATATTGGGACTCTGGAACGCCAAATCGTAGATCTGAAAACCGAGGTGCATGAATTTACGATCGAGGTGCAAATAAGGGAACACCGCATCAACCGGCAGCTCTGGCACCATTTTCACTACGCCCACCAGCATCAGCGGCGCGGTTTCTCCAGCCGCACGCGCCACCGCCAGAATCAGGCCGGTGAGCATCGCCGGTACCGCCAGCGGCAGCACCACGCGCCACAATGTTTCCGCCTGGGTTGCGCCCAGCGCCAGCGATCCCTGACGCAGATTATCCGGAATGCGCGACAATCCTTCTTCGGTGGCAACAATCACCACCGGCAGCGTCAGCAGCGCCAACGTCAGCGCGGCCCACAGCAAGCCCGGCGTACCAAATGTAGGATTGGGTAAGGCGCTGGAGAAGAACAGCTGGTCGATGGTGCCGCCAATCAGCCAGACAAAGAAACCGAGGCCAAACACGCCGTAGACAATCGATGGCACGCCCGCGAGATTCACCACCGCGATGCGCACCAGCCGCGTCAGCGCATTGCGTCCGGCGTATTCGTGCAACCACACCGCAGCGATGACGCCGAGCGGCATGACGATGATCGACATCAACAGCACCATCAGCACGGTGCCAAAAATTGCCGGAAACGCCCCGCTCTCGCCGCCACCAGAAGTCGGTGAATCGCTGACGAATTGCCAAATCTGACTGAAGAAGTGCAGCGTTTTGTTGGTCAAGGTCATGGCATTCGGATACCACGCATCAACCACCTGCGCCAACGGGATGGTGTGATCCACGCCGTTCACATCGCGCAGCACCAGCGTATCGCGCTGACTTTCGTGCTGCAGATGGGTTAACTGCTGCGCCAGCGCGTTGAAGCGGCGCTGCAATGCCGTGCGATTGGCATCAAACTCGGACTGCACTTCCAGGCTGAAGCTGCCGTTACGCTGCTGCTCATCGGCCTGCTGCTGCAGGCTTTCCAGCTGTGCATTCAGGCGCGCCATCTTGATGCGACGGATGCTACTCGCCTGGCGCAGTTGCTCATGTACCTGCTGCAAACGCTGATGCAGCAAGGCATCGCGGCTTTGCGCGGTCATCACTTCATTATCCTGGCGCAGCTCCACCAGCCAACCATACGCATTGCCGCCGTTGCGGCGCTGTAGCACCAACACATCGACAGGACGACGGGTTTTCGCCTCGCCCTGACTGTAAAGCACGCGGAAATCGGGCGCGGCAAAATCACGGTTACCGGTTTTCACCACATAGCGCCACTGTTCGCCCTGCTGCTGCTTTTGCAAGGTTTCGCCCAGCACCATCACCGCACTGCCTTCCGGCGGCTGGAACTGATATTGATCGACCGGTTGCGGCCAGAAGGCGCGTACGCCCTGCCAGCCGAGCAAACCAATCAGCAAGGTAAACGCCAGCAGGCAAACCGCGACAGCCCCGGCGGTGAGCCAGCGCCAGCGATCGTTCTGTTTCATCGCCGTCATCCGTGGCCCTCATGCTGGCTGTAACGTTGACGCAGGCGCTGACGAATCAACTCGGCTATGGTGTTGATCACCAACGTGAAGATCAACAGTATCAACGCACTAAGGAACAGAATGCGGTAATGCGCGCTGCCCGCTGCGGCTTCAGGCATCTCAATGGCAATGTTGGCGGAGAGCGCACGTAGACCAGCAAATAAGCCGCCTTCGCTGACCGGCGTATTGCCGGTGGCCATCAGAACAATCATCGTCTCGCCGACGGCGCGGCCAAAGCCAATCATTAAGGCAGCGAAGATGCCCGCCGAGGCGCCCGGCAACACCACGCGCGTCAGGGTTTGCCACGGCGTGGCACCCAGCGCCAGCGAGCCCTGCCCGAGCGCGCCCGGCACGCTGAACAGCGCATCTTCCGATAAGGTGAAAATCAGCGGTACCAGCGCAAAACCCATCGCCAGCGCAGCGACTAATAGGTTGCGCTGTTCGTAATGGGCTAAACGCTCGCCAATTTCTGGCCACAACAGCGTCGGCAGCCACAGCGTTAACAGAGTAACCACAAGCAATACCGGCAGCAGCAGAATCACTTCAAAGCCGGGACGTCGCCAGCTGGCAGGCAAACGCGGACTCAGCACGCCGCACAATAATAAGGTGGCCGCCAGCACCAGCGGCAGCAGCAATACGCCAACCAGCGCGGTGCTGGTGTGCGGTGCCAGCCAAACGCCAGCGATCAAACCAATCACCACGCTTGGCAGCGCGCCCATCATTTCGATAGCGGGCTTCACCCAGCGACGTAAACCCGGCGACATAAACCACGCGGTGTACATCGCGGCGGCCAATGCCAGCGGCGTGGCGAACAGCAGCGCCAGACTGGCGGCTTTCAGCGTACCCAGCACCAGCGGCATCAGGCTGAACTTGGCTTGATAGCTGTCGCCCGCCGCGGTGGATTGCCATACCCAATCGGCATGCGGGTAGTTTTCGTACCAAATTTTCTGCCACAGGTTGCGCCAGGTGAAGTCCGGCCACGGATTATCTAAAGCAAACTGCTGCCATTGCCCTGCGCGTTCAATGATCAAGGCATCACCGCGCGGCGCGAAGGCCAGTGCCTGAATGCCCGGCGCCAACTGGCGGGTTAAGATCGCGCCCTGCTGCTTGCTGGCGAACAGCTGAACCTTGCCCTGCGCATCGTAAGTGGCAAACACGCGGCGCTGCGGTTCCGGCGTGATGCCGCGCGCCTGCTGGCTGCCGTTGAAGGTGTGAATCTGTTGCAGACGCGGCCCTTTATCACTGGCGATAGCGAACCATTGCTGCACGCCCTGTGCATCCTGAATCAGCAAAGTTCGTCCACCGGCCAACATATGCAGGCTTTGCGGCGGCAGATTGAGGGTTTGGGTTTCGCGTAGCTGCGCGCTATCCGGCGTGATTTGCCACACGCGCAGCAACCGCCCGCTGCTGGCGTAGAGTAAGGTGCCATCTGGCGACAGCAGCAGATGATCGGCCTGCTGCTGCGGCAACAGGATCTGATTCACTTTTTGCTGATTTTCCAGCGTGAGCAGGCTAATGCCTGCTGCGGTTTGCGCGGCAATCAACCATTGATGATCGTTGAGCGACGTCAGCGCCATGTTACTGACCGGGCCTTGCGGTAAGCGCAGCGGACGATCGCCCAGCGGGAAACCCCATTCGCCGCTGCCGTTGCGGATAACCGGTTGCATTAACAGCAGTTCGCCCTGCATATTGAGCAGCACGCTGCGGTTATCAAAGCTTGCGATCGCCGCATCAGGCTTGCCATTCAACGCCAGTGCCGGTGCCGCGGGTTGACCATCGAGCGGAATAAAGCGCGCTTCGTTGCGGCTAATGCGCCAGCCCAAATGGCCGTCGCTGCCCATCGCCAGCATTGGGGCTTTGTCCCACAGCTGAATATTGGTGGTGGCATGCATCCCGGGCGCGCTAAACAGCGGCAGCACCACCCAGATCAACCAGAAGAACAGCAGTAACATCAGCAGCAAAATTCCCACGCCGCAAGCTGTGACAACGCGGCGCACTAAATTATCAGTGGCGCGTCGACGACGGTCGCTAAAGTGGACGGGAATACGATTTATGCTCATGCAGGCCAGGTTACCGGTGGAAACAAGTCGCTATGTTGCCCGTAGCTGATTGATAAGACAACCTTTGACGTTGGACAAGCCTGCCATACTCTCGCCATAATGGTGACGGACACTGAGCGGTAACGCATTTTTGTGCATTTTCCGCCGGACATTCCGTCCAGCATCAGCATCTCGGAGTCAGAATGGGTCAGGATAAGCTGTATATAGAAAAAGAATTAAGCTGGTTAAGCTTTAATGAACGTGTGTTACAGGAAGCCTCGGATAAAAGTAATCCGCTGATTGAGCGCATGCGCTTTCTGGGAATTTATTCCAATAACCTCGAAGAGTTCTATAAAGTCCGCTTTGCCGATCTCAAGCGGCGGATTCTGATCAGCGAAGAGCAAGGCAAACCGACCTCTTTGCGACATCTGTTAAAGAAAATTCAGCTGCGGGTACAGAAGTCGGATCAGGAGTTTGATGCGCTTTATAACGATCTGCTGCTGGAAATGGCGCGTAATCAGATCTTCCTGATTAACGAACGTCAGCTATCACCGAATCAGCAAGAGTGGCTGCGCTACTACTTCAAACATCAATTACGCCAGCACGTCACGCCGATTCTGATTAACCATGACACCGATCTGATCGAATTCCTGAAAGACGATTACACCTATCTGGCGGTGGAGATCATTCGCGGCGACGATATTCGTTATGCGCTGCTCGAGATCCCGTCGGATAAAGTGCCGCGTTTTATTAACCTGCCGGCTGAGTCGCCACGTCGCCGCAAACCAATGATTCTGCTAGATAACATCCTGCGCTATTGCCTCGATGAAATTTTCAAAGGCTTCTTCGATTACGATACGCTGAATGCTTATTCGATGAAGATGACGCGCGATGCCGAATACGATCTGGTAACGGAGATGGAATCGAGCCTGCTGGAGCTGATGTCCTCGAGCCTGAAGCAGCGTCTCAATGCCGAGCCGGTACGTTTCGTTTATCAGCGCGATATGCCGGATGCGATGGTCGAAATGCTGCGCCATAAGCTGTCGATTTCAAACTACGATTCGATTGTGCCCGGCGGCCGTTATCATAACTTCAAAGATTTCATCGGCTTCCCGAACGTTGGCAAAAGCAATCTGGAAAACCGTCCGCTGCCGCAGATTCGTCACATCGGTTTTGACGGCTTCCGCAACGGTTTCGACGCCATCCGTAATCGCGATGTGCTGCTCTACTATCCGTATCACACCTTTGAGCATGTGCTGGAGCTGCTGCGTCAGGCCTCGTTCGACCCGAACGTTCTGGCGATTAAGATCAACATTTACCGCGTAGCGAAAAACTCGCGCATCATGGATGCGATGATTCACGCCGCCTATAACGGCAAGAAAGTCACGGTCGTGGTGGAACTGCAGGCGCGCTTCGATGAAGAGGCCAACATCCGCTGGGCGAAACGTCTGACCGAAGCGGGCGTGCATGTGATCTTCTCCGCGCCAGGTCTGAAAATTCACGCCAAGTTGTTCCTGATTTCGCGCCGTGAAGGTGAAGAAATAGTGCGTTATGCGCATATCGGTACCGGGAACTTCAACGAAAAAACCGCGCGCATTTATACTGACTATTCATTGCTGACCGCCGATGCGCGCATCACCAATGAAGTGCGCCGCGTGTTCAACTTCATTGAGAATCCGTATCGCCCGGTCACCTTCGAGCATCTGCTGGTGTCACCGCAGAACTCGCGCGACATGTTGTATAAGTTCATTGATGCCGAGATCGCCAACGCGCAGCAAGGCAATCCTGCCGGCATTACGTTGAAGATCAACAACCTGGTGGATAATGGTTTAGTTGATCGGCTGTATGCCGCCTCGTCGGCAGGCGTGAAAGTGAATCTGCTGGTGCGCGGTATGTGTTCGCTGATCCCCGATTTACCGGGCATCAGTGAAAATATTCGCATTACCAGCATCGTTGACCGCTATCTCGAGCACGACCGCGTCTATATTTTTGAGAACGGCGGCGAGAAAAAGGTGTTCCTCTCTTCCGCGGACTGGATGACGCGTAACATTGATCACCGCATTGAAGTTGCCGTGGCGATTCTTGATCCACGCGTGAAGCAACGCATTCTGGACATTATCGCCATTCTGTTTAGTGATACGGTGAAAGCCCGCATCGTCGATAAAGAGCTGAGTAATCGTTATGTGCCGCGCGGCAACCGTAAAAAGGTGCGTTCGCAGCTGGCCATTTATGACTACATCAAGAAACTGGAACAACCCGAATAACGCCTATGCCAATCTCACATAAAAGTACGCCGAAACCTCAAGAATTCGCGGCAATCGACCTCGGCTCGAACAGCTTCCATATGGTCATTGCCCGCGTGGTGGATGGCGCTTTGCAAGTGCTGGGACGCCTGAAACAGCGCGTGCATCTGGCCGATGGGCTGGATGCGCACAATCGCCTGAGCGAAGAAGCGATTGAGCGCGGGCTAAGCTGTCTGGCGTTGTTCGCCGAACGTTTGCAGGGCTTCAGTGCCGCCAACGTGACGATCGTCGGTACGCACACGCTGCGTATCGCCAGCAACGCCGAAGAGTTTCTGCAGCGCGCGGCTGAAGTAATTCCCTATCCAATCGAAGTGATTTCCGGCAACGAAGAAGCGCGTTTGATCTTCATGGGCGTGGAACACACGCAGCCGGAAAAAGGTCGCAAGCTGGTGATTGATATCGGCGGCGGTTCAACTGAACTGGTGATTGGTGAAGATTTTGAGCCGCAGTTGGTAGAAAGCCGTCGCATGGGCTGCGTCAGCTTCGCCAATCTGTTCTTCCCGAAAGGAGAAATCACGCCCGAAAACTTCCGCCGTGCGCGCCTCTCCGCTGCACAAAAGCTGGAAACCATGGCGTGGCAATATCGTCTGCACGGCTGGCAATATGCGCTGGGCGCTTCGGGTTCCATCAAAGCGGCCTGTGAAGTGCTGCTGGCGATGGGTGAAAAAGAGAAGCTGATTACGCCGGAAACGCTGGAGTTGCTGACCACCGAAGTGCTGAAGCATAAGTCGTTCAATGCGCTGAGCCTGCCGGGCTTGTCGGAAGAGCGTAAAGCGGTGTTTGTGCCGGGCTTAGCGATTTTGTGTGGCGTGTTTGATGCGTTAGCGATTCGCGAGCTGCGTCTCTCTGACGGCGCACTGCGTGAAGGCGTGCTGTATGAGATGGAAGGCCGTTTCCGCCATCAGGATATTCGCAGCCGCACCGCGCAAAGTCTGGCAAATCACTACGCAATTGATAGCGATCAGGCGCGCCGGGTGCTGGAAACCACCGAGAAGCTTTATCTCCAGTGGCAGGAGCAGAATCCGAAGCAAGCCAATCCACAACTGTCGGCGCTGCTGAAGTGGGCCGCGCTGCTGCATGAAGTGGGATTGACCATCAATCACAGCGGCATGCAGCGCCATTCGGCCTACATCCTGCAAAACTCCAACATGCCGGGCTTTAATCAGGATCAACAGATGCTGTTGGCGACGCTGGTACGTTATCACCGCAAAGCGGTGAAGCAGGATGAGATGCCGCGTTTCACCTTGTTTAAAAAGAAACAGTTTCTGCCGATGGTATTCCTGCTGCGTCTTGGCACGCTGCTGAATAATCAGCGCCAGGCGACTACCAAACCGGATTCGCTCAAGCTCAGCACCGACGACGGCCACTGGACGCTGACCTTCCCTGCCGGCTTCCTGAGCCAGAATACGCTGGTGCAGCTGGATCTGGAGCGTGAGCAAGCTTACTGGAATGATGTCACCGGCTGGAAACTGATGCTGGAAGAAGAGGAGTAAAGCGGGCAGTTGGCCCGCAATCTGGTTATGACTACACGCCCCGATAACTATTACGCTGAAAAATACGGTCTCACGCCGACCCATTCTGAAGTGCTGGCCGCCCTGCCTCATCTTGAGGTGGGGAAAGCGCTGGATTTGGGCTGCGGCCAGGGCCGCAATAGCCTGTTTCTCAATCAGCATGGCTTTGAGGTGACGGCCTGGGACAGCAATCCCGCCAGTCTCGAACGCCTGAACAGCATCATCGCGGAAGAGAATCTGCAGAACATTCACACCGAGCTGTGCGATCTCAATAGCGTGCGGTTCAACGGCGCCTATCAATTTGTGCTGTCGACCGTGGTGATGATGTTCCTGCAACCGGCAACCATTCCCCAGCTGATTGCTGATATGCAGGCCAGCACGCGTAAATATGGCTACAACCTGATTGTGGCGGCGATGGATACCGATGATTATCCCAATACGCAAAATTTCCCGTTTGCGTTTAAATCCGGTGAGCTCAGCCACTATTACCGCAACTGGCACATCGTGAAGTACAACGAAGATGTCGGTGAACTGCATCGTCGTGATGAAAACGGTAACCGCATTAAAATCCGTTTCGCCACGCTGCTGGCGCAAAAAGCCAGCTACTGAGCTAACGGCCGCCTTGTGCGGCCGTTACTTTGTCTGATGTTGATCAATGTGCTGAACCTTTTTTGCTCATTTTTCACACAGCGATTGCTTTAGCGATCTAAGTGTGACTAAATATTACCTCCGCCCAACCGGGCAATTACAGGAACCACCCCGCGTGAACAGCGCTATCTCTGCACGAAGACGTCCCAAAACCGGCACCATGACCCGCGTTGTTTTACTGGTCAGCTTCTTAATTTTGTTTGGCCGCCTGCTTTTCATCATTCCCGGTGCCATCGAGCATCATCAGCAAAAGAAAGCCATCCCTGAACCGGTCACGCTGAGCACCAGTGATTCGCGCTAAATAATGCGGGTCGCCTGTCGCTGCTAAACATTGTCCTTTGAGACAATGCTGCTTTTTACGTCCTGTTACCCGCAACGCGCTACACTGTGAGCTGACTTTACAGACACAAGGAACGCGTTATGTCTGCTTCGCATTCACAAAAATTAGCTGAAACCCGCCATCACATCCTCAACCTGCTGCTTAACGAGCATGATCTGGTTGATGTTCTGCTGGATAAATCCGTCGATCTTAATGCGGGTGAACTGCGTGATATCACCGACTGGCGTCATGAATTAGAGCGTGAGCTGCAGCAATTACACGCCGCGGATTTGGCCGACATCCTCGAAGCCTTGCCGGAAGAAGAGCGTCAGGCGCTGTGGCGTTTAGTGCCAACGGCGCAGCGCGGTCACGTGCTGGTTGAGGCTTCAGAAACCGTTTGGGCCAGCCTGACGGAAGAAATGTCTGATCGCGATATTCTGCACGCCATCGAGCCGCTGGATATCGACGATCAGGTATATCTGGCGCGCTATTTGCCGCGCGATTTAACCGGACGTCTGCTCACTACTCTCGAGCCAAGCCTGCGCGCACGGCTCATGAGCGTGATCGAACTGGATCGCGACCGCGTTGGGCAGATCATGGATTTCAACATCCTGACGGTACGCTCAGACGTAACCTTAGCCACGGTGCAGCGCTATCTGCGTAAAGGCAAAAAAATGCCTGACGGCACCGATAAGATCTTTATCACCGACGAACAGAATCAACTGCAGGGTGAGCTGACGCTCACGGATATTCTGCTCAACAAACCGAAGATGCTGGTCGCCGAAGTGATGAATCCGCATCCCACTACGTTTCAACTCAACGATAAAGCGGAAGACGCTGCCAGTGCATTCGAACGTTATAACCTGATCTCCGCTGCGGTAACCGATGCACAAGGCAAGCTGATTGGTCGCATCACCATTGAAGACGTGGTCGATTTGGTGAACGAAGAGAATGAAAGCAACATCCGTAAAATGGGTGGTATCAGCCAGGGCGAAGACGTGTTTGCGCCGGTGCGTAAAGCGGTGGGCAAACGCTGGGCCTGGCTGGCCGTTAACCTGTGCACCGCGTTTGTCGCTTCACGCGTGATTGGCCTGTTTGAAGCCACCATATCTCAGCTGGTTGCGCTGGCGGCGCTGATGCCAATCGTTGCGGGCATCGGCGGCAATACCGGCAATCAAACCATCACCATGATTGTGCGTGCACTGGCGCTGCATCAGGTTGAACCGGGTAACTTCTCGTTCCTGATTATGCGTGAACTCGGCGTGGCATTAATAAACGGCCTGTTCTGGGGCGGGATTATGGGCGGCGTCACCTGGCTGATGTATGACAATCTGCAACTCGGCGGCGTGATGATGCTGGCGATGGTGCTAAACCTGCTGCTGGCCGCGCTGATGGGCGTGCTGATTCCGTTAATCATGACTAAGATGAAACGCGATCCCGCCGTTGGCTCCAGCGTGCTGATCACCGCCATCACCGATACCGGCGGATTCTTTATCTTCCTCGGTCTGGCGACGATATTTTTGCTGCATCATTAAGGCTTTAAACAGTGTGCGTAACGTTGCAGCATCTGCTGTAAATTGAGTTGCAACGTTGCGCGCGCCAGTTCACTCAATGCTGGATTGACCCGCGTTGAACCTCGCTGATTTAACCACTCCAGTACATCGATTAAATGCCATAACGCTGTTTTTCCATCATGAATCGGGCGTGGAAACTGCGGGCTGTGGCTCAGCATTAGCTTGCGCATATTCTGCCGCGAAACACCTATCAACTCTGCAATATCAGTCAGCCCGACTAAATCCGGTGCGGCTTCAATCAGTTCAGCATCTGGCAATGCCTGAAAAACATCATCTAACGCGCTGCGTACCGCGTCCTGTGCAGTGCTGGCTTCGCGGCAGAACGTCATGCTTAATTTCCCCGCCACACCCGCGCCAATTAACGCATCAGTGCAACCTTGCGAACCGAGACGCTCAAGCGCTTCATCAGTGTCGATTTCATCGTTGAGCTGAAAACGCAGCGTAAACTCAAATTCCATGTTTCACTCCTCGTCACTTAATCCGCTTAGGACTTTCACTGCAGTTATCCACCACCCGCCGTAGTAATTTGGCATGCGTTTCAGGATTTTTTGGCGTGCTCCAGATGCAGGTAATACAGTAATCCCCACATCGACACTCTGCCGAGTTATCTGGGCAGTACATCTTGCCCCACGCATGGTGGCCGCCGACTGCAATTTTCCAACCTCTTGCTTCTGCATATCGCAAAGCTTTTTCTACCGCTTTATGCGGATGCCGCTTCCTGTCTGACATCGCTGGTTACCTTATGCTCACCGCACTGAGTTGTCAACTGACAACCAAGAGAAACTTCGATACTATTTCAGCGGCGCATGCTGCAGAAAATAACCAGAACGGTCTCAACACGCTTTGGTTCCTTTTTGTGCTGGAAGACAGCGCACAAAATCAAGCGCACAGCGTCTGAAGTGCATATAGACTCTATTGTTATCACTGACCTGACGGAGAAGAAGCATGTTTAACGTGGATGATTTTGTGCAGTCTAAGACCGGTGGCCCAAAGATGCAGGTGCTGCGCGTGGAAGGCGATATGCTGTGGTGCGCTCGGGTTGACGATCACATCAAGCGAGAAATTGAAGTCAGAGCCGATACCGTAAATCTGTATCACGAAGACGGCGATTTCGGCGTCTGCTAAAAAAATGGCCCCAAATCGGGGCCATTTTAGGGATTGTCTCGCTGCACATTATTCTGCCCGATGCCGCCGATAAACGGCAGACGCAGCCTGAACGGTGTGAAATCCAGCCCCATGTTTAATCCCAGCAAGTTCACTTCCAGCCCCTCTTCCGCGCCAACCGTTACGCCCAGCACACCCAGCAGGGAAAGCTGTACGCCACGACCTGACGGCGGTAAACCCACCGGATTGAGTAGCGAGCGATAATCTTTGCCGAGCGCGTTAGCCGGTAGATCCAGCTTCAACGCCGGTACCTCGCGGCCAATGTGCGCCATAAAGGTATTGCTGTTGGGTCCAGGCCAGGCGTGATAGGTCGTCGGCCACGGATAGGATTTTATCGCCGCTTCGATCTGCGGAATCATCGCTTCTGCGCTACTGCCGCGATGATCAACCAGCAGACGCGGCTTCGCGCCGTACCAGTAGCCATCCGGGAGATTGCTGTTGCGCCGCACCTTATCGCCGCTGCCCCAGCTAATCACTTCATAGCGGTTGTAGCGGGTTTCACCGGCGCGTTTAAAGATAATCCACGGATGCACCGCTACGGCGCCCTTCCAGCCATAAGTTGGCGCAGCATAAACCTGCACGATAGCTTCAGCCGCATAACGCTGTGGATCCGGTGCGATACCGGCTGAATCCCGCCTTGCGGACGCCCAACCACCACGTTCAGAGGTGAGCTCACCGCTACGCGTTGCCTGCGCCAGACTCGCGCCTAATGAAAGCAAGATGATGCAAAGAAAAGAGATCAGTACGGCTTTGAAAGGCAACATCGACGGCATCCTGATGAGTAAAAATCACTCGCTATCTTGCAACGAAACGGGGAGTTTGTATTCACTAACTATGCGATTCACTTAGCCGTTTTACCTGCCATCAAAACGTTTGAAAGAAAAAGCCCGCAATTAAGCGGGCTTCGTTTTTACGCACTAATCAAAGCAGGATTTATTCCCACTCGATCGTCGCCGGTGGTTTACCTGAAATATCATAAACCACGCGGGAAATGCCGTTCACTTCGTTGATGATGCGGTTAGAGACGCGGCCGAGGAAATCGTACGGCAGGTGCGCCCAGTGCGCGGTCATGAAGTCGATGGTTTCCACCGCACGCAGTGAAACTACCCAATCATATTTACGACCATCGCCCATCACGCCAACAGAACGCACTGGCAGGAACACGGTGAACGCCTGGCTGACTTTGTTGTACAGGTCAGCTTTATGCAGCTCTTCGATGAAGATGGCATCAGCACGGCGCAGCAGGTCGCAGTACTCTTTCTTCACTTCGCCCAGCACGCGCACGCCCAAACCTGGACCTGGGAACGGGTGACGATACAGCATGTCGTATGGCAAGCCGAGTTCCAGACCGATTTTACGCACTTCGTCTTTGAACAGCTCTTTCAGCGGCTCAACCAGGCCCATCTTCATCTCTTTCGGCAAACCGCCCACGTTGTGGTGCGATTTGATCACGTGCGCTTTACCGGTGGCAGAAGCCGCCGACTCGATCACGTCAGGATAGATGGTGCCCTGCGCTAGCCACTTCACGTCTTCCAGACGCAGTGCCTGCTCATCGAAGACTTCAACGAATACACGGCCAATGATTTTACGTTTGGCTTCTGGATCGTTCTCGCCCGCCAGCGCATCAAGGAAGCGCGCTTCAGCGGCAACGTGCACGATGTTCAGGCCGAAGTGGTCGCCAAACATGTCGAGCACCTGCTCAGCTTCATTCAGACGCAGCAAACCGTTGTCGACGAACACGCAGGTCAGACGCTCGCCGATGGCGCGGTGCAGCAGCATCGCGGTCACAGAAGAGTCTACGCCGCCAGACAGGCCGAGGATCACTTTGTCTTCGCCAACCTGCTGACGAATACGCTCAACCGCATCTTCGATGATTTTGGCTGGTGTCCACAGCGCTTCGCAGCCGCAGATATCACGAATGAAACGCTCAAGCATGCGCAGGCCCTGACGCGTGTGCGTCACTTCCGGGTGGAACTGCACGCCATAGAATTTCTTCTCTTCGTTGGCCATGATGGCGAACGGGCAGGTTTCGGTGCTGGCTACGGTTTCGAAACCGGCTGGGATGGCGGTGACTTTGTCGCCGTGGCTCATCCACACATCCAGCAGCGGTTTACCTGCTGCGCTAATCGCATCTTCGATGTCACGCACCAGCGCGCTCTGGGTCAGCACTTCAACCTGCGCATAACCAAATTCACGCTCGTTAGAGCCTTCTACTTTGCCGCCCAGTTGCATCGCCATGGTCTGCATGCCGTAGCAAACGCCCAACACAGGCACGCCGGCGTTAAACACGTATTCCGGGGCACGCGGGCTGTTCAGCTCGGTGGTGCTCTCCGGACCGCCAGAGAGAATGATGCCGTTCGGGTTGAACTGGCGAATTTGCTCTTCGGTGACATCCCACGCCCAGAGCTCGCAGTAAACACCCAGTTCGCGCACGCGGCGCGCAACCAGCTGCGTATACTGAGAACCAAAATCGAGGATCAAAATACGATGTTTATGAATATTTTCAGTCGTCATTGAGGCGTTTCCATTGGGATGGACTTAATAATAAAAGCGCCCGGCGGGTGCCGGGCGCTAAATTTTACGGGATTATGAACCCATGCGGTAGTTTGGTGACTCTTTGGTGATGGTCACATCATGCACGTGGCTTTCATTGATGCCCGCGCCGCTGATACGTACGAACTCCGCTTTGGTACGCAGATCGTCGATGGTTGGGCAACCGGTCAGGCCCATGCAAGAGCGCAAGCCGCCCATCTGCTGGTGCACGATCTCTTTCAGGCGGCCTTTATAGGCAACGCGACCTTCGATACCTTCCGGTACCAATTTGTCCGCAGCGTTATCGCTCTGGAAGTAACGGTCTGAAGAACCTTTAGACATCGCGCCCAGTGAACCCATACCGCGATAAGACTTGAACGAACGGCCCTGATACAGCTCGATTTCGCCCGGAGACTCTTCGGTACCGGCCAGCATTGAACCAACCATAACGGCCGCTGCGCCTGCTGCAATCGCTTTTGCGATGTCGCCAGAGAAGCGGATACCGCCATCAGCGATAACTGGAATGCCGGTGCCTTCCAGCGCGGCAACTGCATCAGAAACGGCGGTGATCTGTGGAACGCCAACGCCGGTAACAATACGTGTGGTACAGATTGAGCCAGGGCCGATACCCACTTTCACCGCGCTCACGCCAGCCTGCGCCAGCGCCAGTGCGCCTGCGCCGGTAGCGACGTTGCCGCCGATGATTTCCAGGTTCGGGTATTTTGCACGGGTTTCACGAATACGCTGCAGCACGCCTTCTGAGTGACCGTGTGACGAGTCAATCAGCAGCACGTCAACACCGGCAGCAACCAGCGCATCGACGCGCTCTTCGTTGCCTGCACCAGCACCTACCGCCGCGCCTACGCGCAGACGGCCTTCCGCATCTTTACAGGCGTTAGGTTTACGTTCGGCTTTCTGGAAATCTTTAACGGTAATCATGCCCAGCAGGTGGAAGCTGTCATCAACAACCAGCGCTTTCTCAACGCGTTTTTCATGCATTTTGTGCAGCACAACTTCGCGTGCTTCACCTTCTTTCACCGTTACCAGACGCTCTTTAGGGGTCATCACCGCAGAAACCGGCAAGGTCAGGTCGGTAACAAAACGCACGTCACGGCCAGTGATGATGCCCACCAGCTCGTTCTCGGTGTTCACCACCGGGTAACCGGCAAAGCCGTTACGTTCGGTCAGCTCTTTCACCGCAGCCAGCGCGGTGGTTGGCAGCACGGTTTGCGGATCGGTAACTACGCCGCTTTCGTGTTTTTTCACCTTACGAACTTCGTCCGCCTGGCGCTCAATTGACATGTTTTTGTGAATAAAGCCCAAACCACCTTCCTGCGCCAGCGCAATGGCCAGACCGGCTTCGGTCACGGTGTCCATTGCAGCAGAGAGCATTGGGATATTCAGACGGATGTTTTTCGTCAGTTGAGTGCTGAGATCAGCGGTGTTCGGTAAGACAGTGGAGTGAGCGGGAACGAGCAGAACGTCGTCAAATGTGAGGGCTTCTTTAGCGATTCTTAACATTGCAATATCTCCACCTGGGGGCGATTAAAACAGATAAAATATTGCCGCGGCATTATACAGGCCGAAACCGATTGCCTCCAGTGTTTTTTCAGAAAAAGTCTTGATCCTCAGGGCAAGCAATGTAGTATCAGTTGATTAACCCTCTGATTTAAAATTTGATCTACATCACATGTCGCTACCGCCAACCGCCAATATTTTTACTGTCAGCCGCCTGAACACCACGGTGCGCCAACTGCTGGAAAATGAGATGGGCCTGGTGTGGCTCAGCGCTGAAATTTCAAATTTCACTCAGCCCTCTTCCGGTCATTGGTACTTCACGTTGAAGGATGATGGTGCGCAAGTGCGCTGCGCGATGTTCCGCAATAGTAATCGCCGCGTCACCTTCCGTCCTCAGCATGGCCAGCAGGTTTTAGTGCGCGCCAGCATCACGCTGTATGAGCCGCGCGGCGATTATCAGCTGATTATCGAAAGCATGCATCCCGCCGGTGAAGGCTTGCTGCAGCAGCAATTTGAACAGCTGAAAGCGCGTTTGGCTGCGGAAGGCTTATTCGATCAACATTTCAAACAGCCGCTGCCGGATCCGGCGCGTCAGGTCGGCGTGATTACCTCCGCTACCGGCGCGGCGCTGCACGACGTACTGCGCGTACTGCATCGACGCGATCCCTCCTTGCCGGTGATTATTTATCCCACGGCGGTGCAAGGCGTGGATGCGCCAGCCAGCATTGTGCGTGCCATTGAGCTGGCCAACCAGCGCGATGAGTGTGACGTGCTGATTGTGGGCCGTGGCGGCGGTTCGCTGGAAGATTTATGGAGTTTCAATGACGAACGCGTGGCGCGGGCGATTTTTGCCAGCCGCCTACCGATCGTCAGCGCCGTTGGGCATGAAACCGATGTCACCATCGCTGACTTCGTGGCGGATTTACGCGCGCCAACGCCTTCTGCTGCGGCAGAACTGGTGAGCCGTAACCAGCTCGAACTGCTGCGCCGTTTGCAGTCGCAGCAGCAGCGCATGGAGATGGCGATGGATTTCTATCTGGCACAGCAGCAGCGTCGCTTCACGCGCATCCAGCACCGTTTACAGCAGCAGCATCCGCAGCTGCGTCTGGCACGTCAGCAGACCGCGCTATTCCAGCTGCAGCGCCGTCTCGGTGAAGCGATGGACCAGCGCCTGCGGGTGGCCAACCGTCAGCAGGATCGCCTGCTGCAACGCCTCAATGCCCAGCAGCCGCAGGGACGTATTCTGCGCGCTCAGCAGCAGCTGCAACAGTGGCACTATCGCTTACAGCAGGGCATGGAAAAGCAGCTCAATCACAATCGTCAGCGCTTTGGCACGCTGGCAGCACAGCTGGAAGGCGTGAGCCCGCTGGCGACGCTGGCGCGTGGCTTCAGCGTCACTACCGACACGCAAGGTCAGGTGGTAAAGAAAACCCAGCAGCTCAGCAAAGGCGACTTGCTACGTACCCGGCTGGACGATGGCTGGGTGGAAAGCCAGGTTACCGCCCTCGAACCGCAGAAATTCCGGAGCCGTAAAGCGCGTTCATAGCTGGAAAACTATACTTCTGACATATCCATTCTTAGTCAGGAGCTAGTATGCCTTTTAGCGTTATTCCTCCGTATATGCTGCGCAATATCATTGATAATTGCTCCGGCGCGCAACAAGACTACGCGCGCCGCACCCTCACCCACGTCCAGCACTTAATGGGCGAACACAATGCTAAACCGGCAAGCACCGCCACAGCGCAGCCTGGCACGGCACTGCGGGCTATCTACGACGCCGAAGGAACACAAAATCTGCCCGGCACTTTGGTGCGCGACGAAGGCCAGCCGGGCAATGGCGATGTCGCAGCCGAAGAGGCGTGGAACTATCTCGGCATTACCTACGATTTCTTTTGGCAAACCTACCAACGCAACTCGCTGGACAACAAAGGCCTCAAGCTAGATGGCACCGTGCATTACGGTAAGGAGTACCAGAACGCCTTCTGGAACGGTCAGCAGATGGTGTTTGGTGACGGCGACGGCGAGATTTTCAATCGCTTCACCATCGCGCTGGATGTTGTGGCGCACGAGCTGACGCACGGCGTGACGGAAACTGAAGCGGGATTGATCTATTTCCAGCAGGCTGGTGCGCTGAACGAATCGATGTCTGACGTGTTTGGCTCGCTGGTTAAGCAATTCCACCTCAAGCAGAGCGCCGATCAGGCCGACTGGATCATCGGCGAAGGTTTGCTGGCGCAGGGCATCAACGGCCGCGGATTGCGATCGATGTCATCACCTGGCACCGCCTACGATGATCCGGTGCTGGGCAAAGATCCGCAACCCGCCGATATGGCTCACTACATCGAAACGCGTGACGACAACGGCGGCGTACATCTCAACTCTGGCATTCCCAATCGCGCCTTCTATCTCGCCGCTAAAGCGCTGGGCGGCTTCGCCTGGGAACAGGCGGGTCAAGCCTGGTACGACACGCTGTGTGATAAAACGCTGCCGCAGGATGCCGATTTCAGCACCTTTGCACGCTTTACCGTGCAGCACGCGAAACAGCGGTTCAACAACTCAGTGGCGGAGAAGATCCAATCCGCCTGGCAGCAGGTAGGCGTAACATGGACATCCAACTGACCGATGACGCAATCATCGAGCTGGCACGCGAAGGCGGTATCGCTTTTATTCCCAAACTACGCGGCGAACGGCGCTTTGCGCTGGCGGAACTGCCGGAACCGCAAAAGCAGCGCGTCTGCGAGGTGCTGGAGCAGGCAATGCCGCTGGGCGAACCGGAAGATGAGGCGGCAAATATGGGTCGCGGCGATCAGCGCTATTACCGCATTCAAATCACCTATGCGACACATCGTGAGGCGGCAAGCTTAGTGATTTTAATTCCTGAACAACTGGCGCCACCCGAGCTGCAATCGCTGTGGCGAGACGGCGAATAGGTTATCAGAGATCTCTCAAGGCAGAGCGTAACTGGTTGACTATACTCATTATGTGGCTAGCTAGTCCACGTCGAAGAAAACACCCTTAGATGAGGTCTCTGCTATGACACAAAAAAAGCAACGAGGTGGTGCCGGGAACTTTGCAGAGGACCCGGAGCGCGCCAGGGAAGCAGGTAGCGCTGGCGGCAAAGTCAGCGGGGGTAATTTCAGAAACGATCCTGAAAGAGCCAGGGAAGCTGGAAGAAAAGGAGGTCAAAAAAGCCGTCGCCCTTCCAAGCAGCAGTAATTAAGGTGCCTTAAAGGAAGTGATGTGCCATGGATGGTTAAAAAAAAGGCCGACATCATGATGTCGGCCTTTCTCGTATTGAGAACTTACTTGCTGTCTGGCAGCGCGTAAGCAATCACGTAATCACCACGGTCTGGCGACTGACGTGCGCCGCCTGCGGAGATCAGGATGTACTGCTTGCCGGTTTTCGGCGAAACGTAGCTGATTGGACCGCCCTGGCTACCAACTGGCAGACGTGCTTTCCACACTTCTTTACCGGTTGAGCTATCGAAAGCGCGCAGATAGTAATCCTGCGTACCGGCGATGAACACCAGGCCGCCCTGCGTTGCCAGCGTGCCGCCTAAGGTCGGCATACCAATTGGCATCTTCGCGCGCATTTTTATACCAAACGGACCGGTATCTTCAACGGTACCAACCGGCACCTGCCATACGATCTGACGGGTTTTCATGTCAATCGCCGACAGCGTACCGAACGGCGGAGCCTGACACGGAATGCCCAGCGGCGACATGAAGCGGTTTTTATTAACCGCGTACGGTGTGCCTTTCAGCGGAACCGCACCCATACCGGTGTTGATGGCTTCGCCACCGTTGCTGGCCGCAGTTTTGCTGGTGTCTTGTGGGATCATCTGTACCCACAGGCCAAGACGCATGTCGTTAACGAACATGTACTGGTTGTTCGGGTCAAACGAGATACCGCCCCAGTTCATACCGCCCAGTGAACCTGGGAAGCTGAGGGATTTATCAGTATCCGGCACGGTGAACAGACCATCGTAACGCATGCCTTTAAAGGCAATACGGCACGCCAGCTGATCAAACGGCGTTGCGCCCCACATATCCGACTCAGTCATTTTCTGGTTGCCGATGTTTGGCATTTCCACTGAGTGCAGCTGAGTTTTGGTGTACTGCTCGTTCGGGATGTGACCCTGCGGCATCGGCAGCTCTTCAACTTTGGTCAAAGGCTTGCCGGTCAGGCGGTCCAGCACCCAAATCATGCCGGTTTTCGCCCCGATAACCACGGCCGGCTTGTTGGTGCCATCCTTCATCGGGAAGTCTACCAGGCTCGGCTGCATTGGCAGGTCGAAATCCCACAGATCGTTATGCACGGTCTGATAGACCCACTTCTGCTTACCGGTGGTCGCATCCAGCGCCAGGATTGATGCGCCGTAGGTGTGATCCAGTTTGGTACGGTTCGCACCCCACAGATCCACTGACGAGCTACCCATTGGCAGGAACACAGTGTTCATTGCCGGATCGTAAGACATTGGCGCCCACGAGTTCGGCGTACTGCGGGTGTAATCTTTACCCGGCATCAGTACCGCATTAGGGTCATCGTTGCCTGGGTCAAACGCCCAGCGCATCTGACCGGTGATAACATCGAAACCACGCAGCACGCCGCCAGGCATGTCGGTCTGTACGTTATCTGCAACGCGACCGCCCACCACAACGGTGGTACCGGCCATCGCTGGCGGTGACGTCAGCTGATACTGCGGATCTGGCGCACTGCCGAGACCAGTTTTCAGGTCAACCACACCGTGCGTACCGAAGGTGTCGCACAGCTCACCGTTGTCGGCGTTGATAGCAATCAGACGCGCATCGATGGTGTTCATCAGAATACGACGCTGACAGGTATCGCCCGCAGGCAGCACAGCGGCAGTCACCGGCGTTGAGCCCGGCTCTGTTGGCTGCTGCAGAGGTTTGGTGGCATCGAAATAGGCTAAGCCACGGCAGCGGTTCCACACTTCTGCCTGCGCGTTGATTTCGCGTTTCCAGATTTCCTTACCGCTGTCAGCTGCAACCGCAATCACATTGTTGTGCGGGGTGCACAGGAACAGTGTGTTGCCCACTTGCAGTGGAGTTTGCTGATCTTCCGCACCGTTACCGGTTGGGCTGATTGGCGTGTCACCGGTGTGGAAAGTCCAGGCGACCTGTAAGTCTTTCACGTTGTCGCGGGTAATCTGATCGATGGCAGCGAAGCGGTCGCCACCCGGCGTACGGCCGTAGCTGCTCCAGTCTTGCTGAGGTTTTGCTTTATCGACCGGAATCAGCGGCAGCTGTTTACCGTCAAACGCCACGGTAGGATGCGGCTGGAACATCTGCACGAAGGTCGCCACCATGCCCACCGCGATCACCGCAGAGAGCACATAAGAGGCTTTCGCCAGAGAGCTTTTGCCTTCGCTTTTACGCAGAGCTGGCCAGGTGAGGAATGCAAACAGCATCAAGCCGGCCGGCACCATCAAACGTGATACCAGCGGCCAGAAATGCAAGCCTGCATCAAACAGTGACCAAATCAACGTGCCAGCAAACACCAGAATAAACAGGGTGACAGCGGATGATTTGCGACGGAAGAACTGAATGGCCGACAGCAACATGACGATACCGGCGATGAGGAAGTACCAGCTGCCGCCCAGCGCAACCAGCTTGCCGCCGCCGATAGCGAAGAACAAGCCGATAGCCAGCAGGACCAGGCCAAACAGTACGGACCAGATGCTCAGCCCTTTGCCGGGACGAGCGGAATTTTCTGCCATAACAAAAACTCTCCTGAAAAAATAAAGCGCTGGCGCCAGTAAATCTATGGCAGCCGATAACAAGGCTCCAGCCGCAGCGGGAGACAGGAATAATTCCGTTACGCTTTATTTTATATCTATTGGTACGGGTGCAATGCCCGTGATTCGGCGCTTGTGAGCGAGGACACAACGCAGGTGAGAGTGATTCTCGCTACAAGGCGGCAGGATTGTACCACCTGGTACAATAAAAAGTGAATATCCATAACGCGGCAGTCACTGGTTAATAGCATTTTTGCTACAAATCCAGTCGTAAGCTATTAATAAATATGACGGCGTATCGTGACTTTTCTTATTGCTACGTTAAGTCGGGGATGAATTCGACACGTTTTTTGGAAATAAGGCCGTCGCCGTGCTGGCAGAAGTAGTCCACCGCACCGCAGGCTTTCAGCACCTGCAACGGTTGATGGCAATCCGGGCATAAGGCGATGAGTGCGAAATGACGTTCACAGCTGGGGCAGTCAAAACCGGTTTCATTGTGAGTGAGTCGTTGCTGACAGGTTGGGCAGGAAAAATTCATCAATTGTCCTCTGCGCTTTGGATGGCGGTCGCCATGAATGGCGACCCTACGCGTTACAGGTTCATAAAAAAAGGGCCCTGCTGGGCCCTTCTCATCTTAACGCTTGTTCTTCTTCAGATGCGACATCAGACGCTGACGTTTACGCTGCTGCGTTGGCGTCAACAGGTTGCGCTTGCCCGCGTACGGGTTATCGCCCTCTTTGAACTGAATGCGAATCGGCGTGCCCATCACGTTGAGTGAACGACGGAAGTAGTTCATCAGGTAACGCTTGTAGGAATCGGCCAGATCTTTCACCTGGTTGCCGTGAATCACCACGATTGGCGGGTTATAACCACCGGCGTGCGCATATTTCAGCTTCACGCGGCGACCACGCACCAATGGCGGCTGATGATCGTCGGCGGCCATGGTCATGATGCGCGTCAGCATTGCGGTGCCCACACGTTTGGTGGAGCAGTCGTAGGCTTCGGTCACGGATTCGAACAGGTTGCCGACGCCGCTGCCGTGCAGGGCTGAAATGAAGTGGATGCGCGCAAAATCGATAAAGCCCAGGCGGAAGTCCAACATCTCTTTGACTTCATCTCTGGCTTCCTGCGTCATGCCATCCCACTTGTTGACCACAATTACCAGTGAGCGCCCACTATTCAGGATAAAGCCGAGCAGCGAGAGATCCTGATCGGAAATTCCGGCACGCGCATCAATCACCAGCATCACAACGTTAGCGTCTTCGATCGCTTGCAACGTTTTGATAACTGAGAATTTCTCCACGGTTTCGGTGATTTTACCGCGCTTACGTACGCCAGCGGTATCAATCAGCACATACTCACGATCGTCGCGTTCCATCGGAATATAGATGCTGTCGCGCGTGGTGCCCGGCATGTCGAAGACCACGACACGATCTTCGCCAAGAATGCGGTTAGTTAGCGTTGACTTACCCACATTCGGGCGGCCAACGATAGCGAGTTTGATCGGCAGTGTGGTTGGGTCGAAATCTTCTTCTTCCTCTTCCTCCAGAGCCTTCTCAGTCTCTTCTTCTAAATCGGCCCAATAGGCGGCGTTCTCTTCTTCTTCAGTGAGTTCGACTTCTGGAACAATTTCTTCCATCCACGGCAACAGCGCGGTTTCCAGCAGGCTGTTAACGCCACGGCCATGCGAAGCCGCAATGGCGTGAATCTCACCTAAGCCCAGCGCATAGAAATCCAGCACCGCTGCTTCCGGGTCGATACCGTCAGTTTTGTTGGCGACAACAAAGGTGGCTTTCTCACGCGCACGCAGATGATTGGCGATTTGCTGATCCGCCGGCATCACGCCCGCGCGCGCATCCACCATAAACAGCACCACATCGGCTTCTTCAATCGCCAGCAGCGACTGCTCCGCCATGCGGTTTTCAACGCCCTCTTCGGTGCCATCGATACCGCCGGTATCAATAACAATGAATTCGCGCCCTTCCACTTCGGCGCGACCATATTTGCGATCGCGAGTCAGTCCAGGAAAATCCGCCACCAGCGCATCACGTGTGCGTGTTAAACGGTTAAATAGCGTAGATTTTCCCACATTGGGACGCCCAACCAGCGCGACCACAGGTACCATAACACTTGCCTCAGTTTTTAAAATAATTCGCCCGAATGGCGTGATTATAACGACATTTGACGCCAGGCGTCAGGCTGAAGGCGCAAAGAATACCATGCCTGACTAAAAACGAAACGGCCCCTGACGAATCAGGAGCCGTGTAAGCGAGCGGGAAACAGGTTCCCGCAGAGCCAATTCCTTAACGGGTGATGGCGTAAACTTCTCCGCCTTTCGCCTGGATCAGCAGCTTGTCACCAGCGACAACCGGTTCAGTCTGGAAGCCATCGCTGTCCAGTTTCTGCTGCGCCACGAAGCGGCCGTCAAGGGTGTTGATCCAGTGCAGATAACCTTCGCTATCGCCCACCACCAGATAACCGTTGAACAGCACCGGCGAGGTCAGATTACGATGCAGCAGATCGCTTTGACGCCAGATGGCCACGCCACCGTCAGCATTCAGGGCAATCACGCGGTCATCCTGATCGACCAGATAGATACGACCCGCATCCACCACCATGTCTTTCACGCCGCCAATCTCACGCTTCCACAGAACCTGACCAGAACGCAGTTCCAGTGCGGTGAGGTTGCCGTTATACGCCAGCGCATAAATCACACCGTTTACCACGACTGGCGTGGTATCGACGTCGCTCAGGCGATCGATTTCCGTTGCGCCGCTTGGCTGCGAAATACGCTGCTGCCAAATCAGCTGACCTTGGTTGACGATGACTGCGCTCACGCGGCCATTGTCGCCACCAACAATTGCGCCACCAAAGGCCACGGTCGGAGCCGATTCACCGCGCAGTGACAGCGCAGGCATATCGAGGTTGACGGTCCATTTGATTACGCCAGTGCTCTGATCAAGACCTTGCAACATACCGTTGCTGGTGTGGATCAGCACTAAACCGTCGCTCACTACCGGACGCGACAGCGCTTCACCGGCGACCTTGGTCTGCCAGGCAATGCCACCATCGCTGCTATTTAACGCAAATACCTGACCACGTTCGCTACCGATGTAGATGCGATCGCCGCTGGCCGTTACACCGCCAGAAAGCAGTGCCGAGATGTTTTTCGAGAAGAAGCCGGTTTTCTCAGAGAGATCGACTTTCCATTTCTCTTTACCATTGCTGGCATCAAGCGCTTTAACCACACCAAAACGATCCGCAGCATACACGGTACCGTCCAGCCAGGCTGGATGCAGATTGGAATAGAAATCACCAACGCCGTCGCCGACCGAGGTGCTCCACGCAGTCTGCGGCGTAAACTGGTTTTCCACTTTAGGCAGCGGGGCCATTTTCACTACATCTTCTTCGCCGCTGAACAGCGAGCAACCGCTGAGCAGAGTGACTGAAATCAGCCCTGGCAGCAGGTATTTACGTAATTCCATGTGCGCTCTCTTGACTGGCTTAACTTAAGTTATTCATCTTCATCTGCAGCATTTGCTTCAGCGCAGGAGAGGCCTGCGATTCAGCACCTTTGCTCCAGGCATCACGCGCGCCCTGCTTATCGCCTTTGCTCAGCAGTGCTTCGCCACGAATGTCCGCCACAATGGCTGTCCAGCCATCACCTTTAACATTGTTAAGGGTAGAAAGTGCGGCATCGGCCTGACTTTGCTGCAACTGAATGCGTGCCAGACGCAGGTTAATCACCGCCTGCAGGTTGGCATCTTTGGTATCTTTCAGCCCACTCTGTAACAGAGTGATAGCTTTATCGAGCTGATTGGTTTCAACATACTGCTTAGCCAGATCCAGCGACGCCAACGCACCGTAGGTGTTGTTGTTTTCGCTAGCAAAAGTGGCTACTGCTGCCAGCGAATCCGGCTTGTCCGCCTGCATCGCACTGGTCAGCTGTTGATATTCTGCTGATGCCGCTTTATCGGTTCCTTCCTGATGGCTGGACCAGAAACGCCAGCCACCCAGCGCAGCGATACCGATGATTACACCAACGGCCAGGAATTTGCCATTGTTGGCAAAGAACTGACGCAGTGCGTCAACTTGTTCGTTTTCGTTGCTGTAAACTTCCACGCAATCCCTCTCTTTAAAATGGCTGTTGCAGTGCTGCGCTTACTGCAGCAGCGTGCGCAACGTTGCAGCGGCGTCGCTCTGAGCCAGCGTCTGTTGATCGCCAGTACGCAAGTCTTTCACCACAACCTGGCCCGCTTTCACTTCATCTTCGCCCAGCACCAGCGCAATGCGTGCGCCCCACTTGTCTGCACGTCCAAACTGCTTCTTGAAGTTACCGCCACCGAAGTTGGTCATCAGCTTCAATGCCGGATCAGCATCACGCAGTTTTTCCGCCAGTTGCATCGCGGCGGACTGAACGCCCTGCCCCGAAGCGATAACATAGACATCAACAATGCGCGTCGGTTCAAATTCTGGATTAACCGCTTGCACCAGCAACACCAAACGCTCCATGCCCATGGCAAAACCAACCGCTGGCGTGGCACGGCCACCCAACTGTTCAACTAAACCATCGTAACGTCCGCCACCGCATACGGTGCCCTGCGAACCGAGGCTGCTGGTCACCCATTCAAACACGGTACGGTTGTAGTAATCGAGGCCGCGCACCAGGCGCTGGTTGATACGATATTTAATGCCCGCGTCGTCCAGCAAGGCGCACAGCCCGCTGAAGTGCTCGCGCGACTCCTCATCAAGGAATTCGCCCAGCGTTGGCGCATCATTTAACAGTTTCTGGATGTCAGGATTTTTGCTGTCGAGTACGCGCAGTGGATTGGTATACATGCGGCGTTTGCAATCTTCGTCGAGTACGTCCTGATGTTGCTCCAGGAACGCCACCAGCGCGCTGCGATAGTTGGCGCGCGCGTCCAGCGAACCGATAGAGTTCAGCTCAAGCTCAACGTGATCGGCGATACCTAACGCTTTCCACCAGCGCGCGGTCATCATGATCAGCTCAGCATCCACGTCCGGGCCTTGCAGGCCAAAGACTTCCACACCCATTTGGTGGAACTGGCGATAACGACCTTTCTGCGGACGCTCGTAGCGGAACATCGGGCCGGTGTACCACAGACGCTGTTCCTGATTGTACAGCAGACCGTGCTCGATACCGGCACGCACGCAACCTGCAGTGCCTTCCGGACGCAGCGTCAGGCTTTCGCCGTTGCGGTCTTCAAAGGTGTACATCTCTTTCTCAACCACGTCGGTGACTTCACCGATCGCGCGGCTGAACAACGGGGTGTGCTCAACGATTGGCAGACGGATTTCACTGTAACCATAGCTGGCCAGCACCTGCTTAAGGGTGCCTTCAATACGCTGCCAAATCGCGGTATCCGCCGGCAGGTAATCGTTCATCCCGCGAATCGCTTGAATATTCTTCGCCACGTTAGAATCTCTTTAAGACAAAAAAACCTGAGCGGCATCATACCTTATGAGGATGAAACCGCACAGGTTCAATCACAAACTGGCACGCGACAGGCGCGCACCACGATTATTTTTCCAGCTGCTGCACGTTGATGCGGCGGCTTTCATCCAGCATGCTGGCTTTGGCGCGAATACGTGCTTCCAGCTGGTCGATCATGTCGTTGTTATCGAGACGATCGCGCTGGCGCACACCATCTTCGTAGAAGCCGCTTTTCTTGGCGCCGCCGGTAACGCCAAGGGTAGAAACTGTCGCTTCACCCGGACCGTTCACCACGCAGCCGATGATGGAAATATCCATCGGCGTGATGATGTCTTCCAGACGCTCTTCCAGCGCATTCACCGTACCGATGACATCAAACTCCTGACGCGAGCAAGTCGGGCAAGCAATAAAGTTGATGCCGCGCGCGCGGATGCGCAGAGATTTGAGGATGTCGTAGCCGACTTTCACTTCTTCAACCGGATCGGCCGCCAGCGAAATACGCAGCGTATCGCCAATGCCTTCGGCCAGCAGCAGACCTAAACCAATCGCCGATTTCACTGAACCGGCACGCGCGCCGCCCGCTTCGGTGATACCGAGGTGCAGCGGTTGATCGATGGCTTTCGCCAGCAGACGATAGGATTCAACGGCAAGGAAGACGTCGGAGGCTTTGACGCTCACTTTGAACTGATCAAAGTTGAGGCGATCGAGGTGATCCACATGGCGCATCGCGGATTCGAGCAGCGCTTGCGGCGTTGGCTCGCCGTATTTTTCCTGCAGATCTTTTTCCAGCGAACCGGCATTCACGCCGATACGGATCGGAATATTGTAATGACGCGCACAATCCACCACCTGGCGGATACGCTCATTGTTGCCGATGTTGCCTGGATTGATACGCAAACAATCCACGCCATATTCAGCGACTTTCAGTGCGATGCGATAGTCAAAGTGAATGTCCGCTACCAGCGGCACGTTGACCTGTTGCTTAATCAGTTTGAAGGCTTCAGCCGCATCCATCGTGGGAACGGAGACGCGCACGATATCAACCCCGACGCGCTCAAGCTGGCGAATCTGGTTAACGGTGGCGTCCACGTCAGTGGTGCGGGTGTTGGTCATTGACTGAACGGCGATGGGCGCACCATCGCCAACTGGCACCTTGCCGACGTAAATCCGTGTTGATTTGCGACGGATAATGGGTGCTTCGTTATGCATATTCTCTCTCCACAATTACCCGGAAAGCGCGCTGCGCGTTATTGCGCACCCAGCGTCAGACGGGCAACCTGGTTATTACGGATAAAACGACTTAAATCAACTGGTTGATTCTGATATTGCACGTCAACCGCACCTGGTGCGCCAATTTTCAGACGATACGGAGCCGTTCCGGACAAACTCAGCTTACCGCCGCTACGTTGCAGACCGCTGAACAACTTCTTGCCGGTCGCATCGCTGACTTCCAGCCAGCAATCGGCTTTGAAGTTCATCACGATGGCATTCGGATCGCCCGCCGGTTGGCTGACTGCCGCATTTCCAGTAGGCATCTGGCCGGCAGGAACGCTGTTGGCTGGGGCCGGAGACGTCGCCGCTGGCGGTGCCGTATCAATCGGTGCCTGGCTTGGCGAAACCACGGCGTTATCGCTGCCGTTGGTTTGCGCGGTATTGCTAGTGCTCGCCGCAGGTGCGGCAGTATTGCTTTCCGGCGTGGCGACAGCGCCAGCACCGTTATCAACTGGCGTACCGGCAGCGTTGGTATCCGCATCGGCATTACTGTCGGTGCTGTTATCGCCCAATGGAATGGACTGGCTATTGTCGCCGCTGCCGTTTTGATCGGCCATCGACACCAAATCAGCCTGTGACGCTTTATGGTTCTGCCACCACCACGCACCGGTTAAACCGACTACGACAAAAATCACCAACCAGGTGAAGATCATCAGCCAGCCATCGCGCTTTTTACGACGCTTACCCAATGAGAAGCTCTGCATCGGCTCGATCTTGGCGGCGCGCACCGGAGCCTGTTTTGCCATCATCGGCAGCAGGTCATCTTCCGGTACATGCACCAGTCGGGCATAGGAGCGAATGTATCCGCGCAGGAATGTCGACGCTAAATCAGCAGGTGACTTATCCTCTTCAATATCACGCACGGTAGTAAGTTTCAGGCACAGGCGTTCAGCGACGTTTTGCTGGGTCAGCCCCATCTGCTCACGGGCCAGACGCAGGCGTTCACCTGTGGAATGTACTGCAGAATTCTCTTGAGTGGCTTCAGTATTCATTAGCTAAATAACGCTGGTACTGTATCGATTGTGGAAAACTTCGCGCCAACCGGTCGCCATAACGTGTAACGTCAGCAGCGTTTCCCTGTTGCGCGGCGAAACGTATCTGTAACCACAGGCTCTCTGCCGTTGCCGGCAAATGCTGATGGTACACTTCTAAAAGCAGCGGAACCGACTGCTGTTCCTGCTGTTCAAGCCGCCTTTCCACTTCCCTTAGCAGTTGACTGCCCTGCTCCGGTGCGGCATCCAGCGCGTAACCTAACTGCTCGCGCGCTGCGGCACTCTCATCAGCCTGCAGGTAACAATAGCCCGAAAACAGGAATGCATCCTGACGAGCATCGATTTCCTGCGCCTCAATTGCCAGCTTAAACTGTTGATGCGCTTCGTCATACTGCCTTAAACCGCAGAGAAACGCACCGTAATTGTTAGCCACATAACCATTCAACGGCGCTAACTGCTGCGCCCGCTGATAGTGCCAGCGAGTTTGCGCGCTATTCTGCTGCGCCTGCGCCACCCGAGCAAGAGCCAACGGGACACGATAATCTTTTGGCGCTGCCTGCTGAGCACGCAATAAATTGCGCTGTGCGGCGGCATAATCCTTCACCGCCAGATAGTGCAATCCGAGCTGCAAACGAATATCCGCTGCGCTTTGCTGTGCGGGATGATTGACACAACCGGTTACAACAAAGCCAGCCAGAATCGCTGCGGGTAATCCTTTACGCATTTCAGTCTCTCCATGAAAAATATGCGGAGAGACTGACATGAGTTACGCCCGGTGAATATCAGCAGGCGCTGGCTTTCAGAGCGCCTTCACAGAGATGGCTTCACCTGCCATTTTCTTACGCAGCGTACGCTTGGTACGGTCGATCACATCGCCCGCCAGCTGACCACAAGCGGCGTCGATATCGTCACCACGGGTTTTACGCACGATGGTAGTGAAACCATAATCCATCAGCACTTTGGAGAAGCGGTCGATACGGCTGTTGGAGCTACGGCCATATGGCGCGCCGGGGAACGGGTTCCACGGAATCAGGTTGATTTTGCACGGCGTCTCTTTCAGCAGTGCCGCCAGTTCATGCGCGTTGTCGGTGCTGTCATTGACGTGATCCAACATCACGTACTCAATGGTCACACGGCCCTGATTGGCGTTGGATTTGCCGATATAGCGTTTTACCGCCGCAAGGAAAGTCTCGATGTTGTACTTTTTGTTAATCGGCACGATCTCGTCACGAATGGCATCGTTCGGCGCGTGCAGCGAAATCGCCAGCGCTACGTCGATCATGTCGCCCAGCTTATCCAGCGCCGGTACCACGCCTGAGGTTGACAGCGTAACGCGACGTTTTGACAGGCCGAAACCGAAGTCGTCCAGCATGATGTCCATTGCCGGTACCACGTTGTTCAGGTTGAGTAGCGGCTCGCCCATGCCCATCATCACCACGTTGGTGATCGGACGCTGACCGGTAATTTTCGCGGCACCGATGATTTTCGCGGCGCGCCAAACCTGGCCGATAATTTCTGAGACGCGCAGGTTGCGGTTAAAGCCCTGCTGCGCCGTCGAACAGAATTTGCACTCCAGCGCACAGCCTACCTGCGAAGAGACGCACAAAGTTGCGCGATCTGCTTCCGGGATATAGACGGTTTCAACCAGCTGGTCGCCCACGCGGATCGCCCATTTAATGGTGCCATCGGTGGAACGCATCTCTTCCGCCACTTCCGGCGCACGGATTTCAGCGCGCTGCATCAGCTTACCGCGCAGCACTTTGTTGATGTCGGTCATCTGCTCGAAATCATCGCAGCAGTAGTGATACATCCACTTCATGACCTGATCGGCACGGAACGGCTTTTCGCCCATCTCAAGAAAGAATTCGCGCATCTGCTGACGGTTAAGATCCAGCAGGTTAATTTTTTCATTTTTTGGGGAAACAACCACGGGGGAAGCGGACGACGGCGTCACAATCTGTTCGGACATAATGTTCTCTGGCCTCGTTGTTACACGTTACGGCTCTGGTTAATAGTAGGAAAAAAACAGCGCCCTCGCTGAGGCTGGCTCAACAAGGGCGCATAATTGTACTACATCTGCTGCATGATGCCAGGGGAACCGTTTCACAGATGTTGAACAGCTGTAAAGACGCGTGTCCGCTCAGGCCATCAACGCACTTAGCGAGTGCGTGGGCAGACTTCGTTTTCTGCGAAGAAGTACGCGATTTCGCGTGCTGCAGATTCAGCAGAGTCAGAACCGTGGGTCGCGTTCTCGGTGAAGCTGTCCGCGTAATCGGCACGCAGAGTACCTGCCAGCGCGTTGTCTGGGTTAGTTGCACCCATCAGATCGCGGTGACGCTGAACGGCGTTTTCGCCTTCCAGTACAGAAACCACAACTGGGCCAGAAGTCATGAATTCAACCAGACCATCAAAGAATGGACGGCCTTTATGCTCAGCGTAGAAGCCTTCAGCCTGCTCTTTGGTCAGGTGCAGCATTTTTGCGCCAACGATTTTGAAGCCCGCGCTTTCAAAACGGTTATAGATTGCACCAATCACGTTCTTAGCGACGGCGTTTGGTTTCACGATTGAGAAAGTACGTTCGATTGCCATGTTGACCTCTAGTTAGCATCCTGAAGAATCCGGGAGCTCCTCCCGGTAAGAAAACGCGCCGATTATAGGGACATCATGGCGCGTTGCCTATTAGCGATTAGCGGAATTATTGAAAATAATTGATTTTTGTCGGGGCGCGCAGGCAAAAAGTATGCCATATCCATGCACTCAACCGCGGGTAAAGGCCACCGATGAGAGTTGCCCCGCTTCATCCATCACCACCAGTTGATAACTGCCCGGCTCATCCAGCACCAACGCCGCACCCTTATTATTCGCGTCCCGCTCCAGCGGCTGCCCGTTTAAAAACCACCAGCGCTGCTCACCTTGTCCGCCCTGCACCGCTACCGGCATCACCAGCACCACTTTGCCCGGCAGCGGCTGTACGCGCTGGCCGTTGATCACACCGGTAATCACCATCGGCGGCGCGTTGCCCTGATTGAGCGGCGGACAAGCGGGATCGATCGGCGGCAGGCGCTGCGCACGGCGTTCAGCAACCGGCAGCCAGGGCTCAAGCGGCAGCGGCCACATCAGGCGCTCATGACTTTGTGCATCCGGGCAGTCTGCTGCTACGCGCAATCCCCGGCTGTTCTGCCAGTAACGCTGGCGCAAACCATTAACGCCTTCCTGCCCCGGCGCCAGCAGCGTTGGCGGCACGGTTTGATTCAATACCCAACTCTGACGACGCTGGCGACAGTTCACGTCGCCGATGGGCAACGGCTGACCGCCAGGCCAGCAAATGCTCATGGCGCTGACAGCTTGCGGACGCGGATCGCGCGGCGCACCGTTCACCGGCATATGGCCAGCCAGCAAATTATTAACCTGATTCATCACCGGCACCGCCGAAGCAAAACCAAATTGCCCGGCGACCGGTGTCGCATCCGGTCGCCCAACCCACACGCCAATCAGATAGCGTGGCGTGATACCAATCGTCCATGCATCGCGATAGCCGTAGCTGGTACCGGTTTTCCACGCCAAAGGCGCGATATCCGCTACCGTGCCGATGGCCGGAGGTTGCGCCGCGCCAGCCAAAATGCGCCGCACAATCCATGCCGCACCCGGCGACAACAGCGGCCTTTCCTGCAGCGGTTGTGTCGTCAGCCAGCGCAACTGTGCCGCATTGCCGTGACGGGCAAAGGCGCTGTAGGCCGCCACAATCTCATCCATGCGCGCGCCGGTACCGCCCAGCACCAGCGACAGATTGGGTTCTGCGCCGGCTGGAAAGCGCAGATTCAATCCCACGTTACGCAAACGCGCAGCAACGGTTTTTGGTCCCAGCGCATCCAGCAACTGCACCGCAGGAAGATTGAGCGATCGCTCCAGCGCATCGCTGGCGCTCACCGGTCCGTGAAAACCCGAGTCGAAGTTACCGGGACGATAGTCGCCGAAGCGGCGCGGCACATCCTGCAGCAACGATTCACCATGTATCAACCCATCGTCCAGCGCCATGCCGTAGACAAAGGGCTTCAGCACTGATCCGGGCGATCGCACGCTGGAGATCATATCGACGTGACCAAAACGGCTGTCGTCATTGAAATCCACCGAACCGACATAGCCGCGCACTTTCATGTTTTGGTGATCCACCACCAACAGCGCCAACGAGGTGCGCGGCGGCAAGTTGCTTTTCAACGACGCCGCCAGATTCTCCAGTTCGCGCTGCAGCGACACATCAATGGTTGAGGTGATTTTGTTGTCGGGTGACAGCGACAATAAGCGGCGAGCCAGCAGCGGCGCGCGTTGCGGCATCTGACGCGGCGGCAGCCACACCGCTTCTTGTTTGATATCGGCGACATCCTGCACTGACCAGACGTGATATTGCGCGAGGCGATCCAACACCTTGTTGCGTGCGGCTTCGGCGCGCTGTGGCCAGCGGTCCGGACGCAGGCGGCTCGGCGCCTGTGGCAGCACCGCCAGCAGCGCCGCTTCCCCTTTGGTAAGTTGCGATGGCGGTTTCCCCAGCCACATCCAGCTCGCCGCGCCAACGCCCTCAACCGTGCCGCCAAAAGGGGCGCGATTGAGATACAGCGTAAGGATGTCGCGTTTTGAGAGATGATATTCGAGCTGTAGCGCGCGCCACGCCTGCACCACTTTACCGCGCAGCGTGCGCGGTTGCGGATCAATAAGCCGCGCCACCTGCATGGTGAGCGTACTGCCGCCGGAGACCACGCCGTGATGCAACACGTTCTGCCCGACTGCACGCACAATCGCCATCGGATTGATGCCGGGATGATGCCAAAACCAGCGATCTTCGTAGGTCAGCAGCGCCTCGATATAAGCGGGTGAGACATCCTCCAGCGTCACCGGATAGCGCCACACGCCTTGTTGATCAGCAAAGCGCCACAGCGGCGTACCGTCTTCGGCTACCACCACGCGCGCCGGCTGCAACTCACGCATCGGCAGCGGCGTAAGTCGATCCAGCAGCCACAGCGCGGCCAGCAGCACCAGTAAAAAAAGCGGCAGCCAGCGCCACCGCTTCAGTCGCTTACTTCCAGACATTAATGGTTAACGCACATTGATTTTTTCCGGCGTGCTGCCAATCGCGCGCCATTCCGGCACATACATCGATTCCACCTGCGGCGGCGGCAAGCGATAGCTGCCCGGTGTGACCGCGCGCGCCAGATACAGCAGCGTGCCCGGCGTGTAGCCATCCAGCGACAGCGCGGCGACAAAGCGATCGTCACGGAATTCGATATGCTTAATGTTGGCTTGCTGCATATCCATCATGCTCTCTTTCAGCGCATCGGCGCTGTCGCCTAAACTGGCGCTGCTGTCGCTCAGGTTCTGGTTTTCCAGCTCCAGTCCGGCAGGCAGCAGATCCACCACCAGCGCATCACTGACGCGCTCGCTGGCCGCGACTTTGAGACGTACCACCAGCAGTTCACCACTTTTCAGGTTGGTGAGATCCGCCGGCTTACCATCCAGCGTGAAGTACTCACGACTGATCTGCAGCACGTTGCTCATCGGCGACGGTGCGGTGCGCGGATAACCCACCACATTTAGCGTGCCGTAAAGCGGCGACGCGTTGTCGCTTTTCACCGACACGCCCTGGCGAAGCTGATCTTCCGTCATACCAATATTGAGCGGCTGATTGCTGCTGAGCGGTTCCGCTTTGCCTTGTAGTGTCGCCTGCCAGCTTTCGCCTTTATGCTGCTGCAAGGTGCGGGCGGCGAGGAACAACGCGTTGTTTTCCTGGGTCGAGAACCAGCGCTGTCCGTGCACCGCTTTCGCCAGCTCGATCAGCAGCGGACCTTGCATCTCCGGCAGCAGCTGGTTTTCCGTCAACAACGACAAAATCAATGCGCGATCGCGCACCGGGCTGCCGTAATCGCCGAGCCAGCTGTTAGGCTTACGTTCCAGCCCAATGCCCTGCGCCAGCGCCAGTTGTGCGCGCTGTTGATCGCCCATCAGCTTCAACGCCACACCAAGCTGCACCATCGCGAGACCCGATTTAGCCTGATCGCGCTTTTCATACAGCGCACGCAACGCGCCGAGCGGTGCCTGCTGCTGACGTGCCAACACCAATCCGGCATAGGCCTGCACGCTGAAACGCAAACCATCTGCATCGCTGCTCCAGCTGGTTTCGATTTGCGTGGGATCCTGCAGATAGCGCAGCAGACGTTCGTCGGCGCGGGTAATCACGCCATCCTGCACGCTGTAACCGGCTTCGCTGGCGCGCAGCAGGAAATCAGTGACGTAAGCCGTCAGCCAGAACTCTTCCTGACTCTCTTTGCTCCACAAACCAAAGCTGCCGTTGCCGCGCTGCATGCCGGCAAGGCGCGCGATGCCGGTATCAATCGAGGCGCGACGCGCTTCATCGTTACTGGTTTTGATGCCCATCGCCGTCAGTTGCGCGTGATTAGTGAACACCGACGGCCAAATGCCGCTGGCGGTCTGTTCAAGGCAGCCATAAGGATAGGCATACAGCGAACTGATATAGCTGGCGATATTCAGCGGCGGACGGTTGCTGAGTGACAGCTGTCCGCTCAAAGTATCCTGCTGCAAGCCATTGAAGGCGCTCGCCATCACCTGCCAGTTCTGGCCGGTTTGCATCACATTATCGAAACTCAGCGTTTGTGCCGGATAAGCCGGACGCACGCCAATTTTCCATTTGCGCTCACTTGCTGCCAGCGTTTCGCCCGGCAAACTCATGCCGGACACCTTGACCTGCACATCGCCCTCACCAAAGCCGCCCTGCGCTTTGACCGGAATCTGCAAGGTGGTGCGCGCGCCTTTCGCCAGCTGCACGCTGGCGGGGATCTGGCCGTTAAGGGCGATCTGGCCGCTGGCCGTGACGTTGATTTTCAGCGTCTGCGGTTGATCGGTGAGGTTGGTGAGATCCAGCGCCAGCGTAGATTGATCGCCGCTGGCCAGGAAGCGCGGCGTCGCCAGTTCGCTGATCAACGGCGCAGCGACCACCAGCTTGCGATCGGCCGAGCCGAAACTGTCGTCGCTCCACACCTGCGCCATCAAACGCAATTCGCCATTAAACGCCGGAATCGGCAGTTCCAGCGTACCTTCGCCGTTGGCATCCAGCGTTACGGGCTGCAACTGTTGCGCCACAATCTGCACCTCTGTGACCGGCTTTTTACCGCCGCGCGACAGCGCATCGGCATCGTCGCCGTCACCACCAAAGCGCAGCGCGGCCAGCTTGCCACCGCCTTCAATCAACTGACCGAACACATCGTACTGATCGGCGTTGTAGCGCTTACGGCCAAAAAACGCGTCCCACGGATTCGGGGTTTTGTAATCGGTAATGTTAAGCACGCCGCTGTCCACCGCCGAGAGCAATACCTGAACCTGCTGCGGCAACGCGCCACCTTCACGGCTGGCTTTGACCTTCACTTTTAGCGTCTGCTCAGGACGAATTTTATCCGGCGCGTCGAGCGCTAAGCTGAGGCGACGCGCTTCAGTCGCCATCGGCAGATGCAGCAAGCCCACCGCACGTTTCGGCGTGACGCCGCTGGCTTTGTCGCCGTCACGCACCACGATGGCGCTAAGATAGAGATCGTGTCGCTTCCAGCTGTCGCTAATCGGTACATCAATGGTCGCGCCGCCCGCCGGAACGTTTAGCAGTTGCCACCACAGCGTGCCGCTGCTGGATTCCACCATCAGATAGCCTTTACCGGCAGCAGGCGATTCCACCTGTACATGCGCGGTGTCGCCCGCCTGATAGGCGGTTTTATCGATTTTCAGTTTGACCTGATCCGGACGCAGCGCGCCGGTGCCGTTGGTGTTGTCCTGCCACCAATATCCGGCCTGGAAACGCACGCTGCTGATGATGTTGTCGCCGGCATGCACTTCCAGGCGATAGGTGCCCCACTCCACCGGGAAGCTCACTTTCTGGCTGCCGCCCACCGCAATAGTGATGCGCTGCTGCTCCTCCTGCAGATCCTTTTGATCGAAGCGCGACTGCCAGCCTTCGCTGTCAGAGAAGCTCCAGTAATAGTCGCGGCGTTCGTGGATCAGGCGCACATCAAGATCTGATGCCGCCAGTTTCTCGCCCTGCGGATTGGCGTAGACCACGTCGAACTCCGCAAGGCTGTTTTCCGCCACGGTCGGCTCATCGTGATAGCGGTCGGTGCGATAGTCATACACCGATTCGCTGTTAAACAGCGGGCGAATGCCGGGCAGCGCCGGAGCCGGCCAAATTGCCTGAGTCGCACGGCGCGTCACCGGACGGCCGCCGGTTTCCAGCAAGCTGGCTTGCAGAATCAGATTGAGCGGCGAATGGCTCTCTTTCCAGCTGCTCTCAACGTTGAGCTGCAACTTACCGCTCTCATCCAGCTTCTCATCCACATCATTGAGTGAACGCTTCAGCTCTTCAGTGATGTCGCCAAATTGATAGCCTGGCAGCGCGGCCACCGCTTCACGTGCCGGGCGCAGGAACAGCTGCCCTTGCAACTCGTTACCTGCGGCAGGCGCACCGTACAAATAGCGGCCTTCGACCGCAAAAGTAATGTCGTCATCTGGCGTCACCGGCTGCGCGCTGTTGGTTAGATCCAGTGCCATGCGCTCTGGCAGGAAGTCTTCTACGTGGAACGGCCAACTGCGCGGCTGGTTATCGCCGCTGTTGATGCGCAGCGTCCATTCGCCAGTCATTGCGGAAGCAGGTAACGCGAAACGATGTTGATAGACGCCGTTTTCCGGCTGCCAGACAAAGGTCTGCGACACTTCGCCATTCGGCTGCACCACTTCGGCTTTCACCGGCTGCGGCGGCAATGGTTTGCCGTCAGCATCACGCAGCAGCGCGTTGACGATCACCGTTTCACCCGGACGATAGAGATCGCGCGGACCAAATACGAAGAACTGTTTGTCGTAGCCTTGCGGACCATCAATCGGAAATTCAGCCAGATCCAACGCCGGACGATTGAGATCGATCAGCGAGGTTTGGCCCTTTTGCGTCGCCAGCAGCAGTTTGCCTTTGGCATTCGCCGGTAAGCGCAGATGACCGTTGCTGTCGCTGGTGCCGCTGGCGAGTTGTTTGCCTTTTTCATCCAGCAACTGCACGCTGACATCATCCAGCGGCTCGCCGTTGGCCAGGCTTTGGGCGAACAGTTCCAGCTGTTCGGGGAATTGGTGCAGCGACAAACCGATGTCGCTCAATGTGAACAGTGTCGCCGGCTGCGTGTAGTTGTAGGTTCCGGCCTGTTTCATCACCGCCAGATAGACGCCCGGCTGTTTCAGCGCATCGATATCGCCCAGCGGCAGCTGCATTTTCTCGCGCGTATTGCGCGCCGGATTGAGATCGAAGCGTGCGCCGTAAACCAGATCGGCATTTTTCAGCAGCTCGCGCGATTCCCAGTACGACATGTTGTTGCCGTAATTCCACTGGGCGAGAAAATCGGCTAGCGAGGCACTTTTCACGCGGAAGAAATCGACGTCGACGTTATTCACATTTAATGCCAGCACCGGCAAACCCTGCGTCAGACGCAGCGGCAACAGCGATCCGCGACTGGCAAAACCCACCATCGGCTGGATATCGCGCGTGGTGAGCGTTTGATTAAAAGGCGCGGATAAGGTGCTGCCATCGGCCGCTTTGAGACCAGCATCGACGTTAACTGTCAACTTGCGCGACGGTTCAGGATGACGAAAACGCAGCGCTTTACCGTTTTGCGCCAGCTCCCAGCCGCCGTCGACCTTGCCACTTTTCTCATCGGTAATTTGCACGTGCGCGGCAAAATCCTGTTTGCTATCAAGCGGCGAGTTGAAGGTCAACACCAGCGCGGCAGCGCCGTCGAGTTGCAGTTCGGAGAGATCGATAACGGACAGCGATTGCGGCGTTGTTGCTGCGACTGGTGTTTCCTGCGCGTGAATCGTTGAGGTTACGCCGCCCAGTAATACACCACCGATCAGCGCGCTGAGCAGCAGCCGGTTAAAACGTTTTGCCATGGTAATTCCCTCACCAGTCCCAGAAGTTAAGAAAACGTAATTTCGCGCAATTTCACATCAACCCGCCAACTTTAGCAATCACACCCTTGAGATAGCGTTCACATTCCCGGACACTGGTCGTTTCCCGTTTGCTGAGAAGAGGTTGCTATGACAGCCATATTTGTGTCCGCTGATTGGTTGAAAGAACATTACACCGAGGAAACATTGCAGGTGCTTGATGCCCGCATGTTGCCGCCTGGCCAGGAAGCCGTACGCGATCTGCAGGCTGAATATCTGGCTAGCCATCTGCCGAATGCCCCGTTCTTCGATATCGAAGCGTTGTCCGATCACACCTCGCCTTATCCGCACATGATGCCGCGCGCCGAATCCTTTGCGGTGGCGATGCGCGAATTGGGCGTCAGCCAGGATAAACATCTGGTGGTGTATGACGAAGGCAACCTGTTCTCGGCACCGCGCGCGTGGTGGATGCTGCGCGCCTTTGGCTGCGAAAATGTGTCGATTCTGGCCGGAGGATTACAGGGCTGGAAAGCGGCCGGTTTCGATGTCACCACCGGACCAGTAAGTTTACCGGAAGGCGAATTCGAAGCGACTTATGATGGCACACAGGTGAAACGCCTGACCGACGTGCTGCTAATCAGCCACGAAGGCGGTGCGCAAATCGTCGATGCACGCGCGGCCAACCGTTTTAATGCCGAAGTGGATGAACCGCGTCCGGGCTTGCTGCGCGGGCATATTCCTCACAGCTTGAACGTGCCGTGGAACAGTTTGGTGGTAAATGGTGAACTGAAACCGGCAGCGGAACTGCGCGATCTGTTTGCTCAGGCGGGCGTAAAACTGGATCAGCCGGTGATTGCCAGCTGCGGTTCAGGTGTTACGGCGGTGGTGGTGATTCTGGCGCTGACGTCGCTGGGTGTACGGGATGTGACGCTGTACGACGGTTCGTGGGGCGAATGGGGCAGCCGCGACGATTTACCGATCGAGAAGTGATAGCAGGTCGCCATAAATGGCGACCCTACATGTAAGGTGCGGGTTATATAATCCGCTGACTGCCCTTGAAATCGCGCAGGAAACTGCCCCAGCGACGTTCATAGAATGGCGTGATGTGGGCAGTAAAGAAGTGGCTCACGCCGCGATCTTCATTCACCACTTCACAAATATCAATGGGTGCATCATCGGCCAGCGTATCCGTTGCTACGCCGCCCGCCGCTTGAATAATCTCATCGATATCGCTATCGGCTTCGATACCAATCAGCAGGTTAGGTTCTTCGGTGGCGCTTTCACGAATGCTGGCGATGTAAGCACGGCGCACCTGTTTGTATTTGGCAAACAGCTGCGTTAACGAATCGACCATCTGCGCTGGCGGCTCGGCCACTTCAGACAGCAGCAGCGCCTGGCCGCCTTCCAGCACGGTTTGCTGGCTCAGCGCACTGCCCTCTTCGCCAATCAGATGCGCGATTTCACCCGGCGAAAACTCTTTGCCCGCTGGCAGCTTCGGATTGAGGAACAGCGTTTCGCCTTGCGTAATCTCAAACAGCGTACGCACTGGCATGCGCAGATAAGGCTGCTCATCTTTGATTGCCTCACCCATCGCTTCTTCGGAGGTGAAGAACGGGATCACGCTGCCGCCACCCTCTTTTTCCCAATGCTGTAATTCGACCGGCGAAGTTGCATCAAACTGCTCAGCGGGACTTTCGCCTGGCACCCAAACATCGGCGTCCAGCAGCAGTTGGAAAAATTCCGGACGGTGCGCAGGCTCGGTGGCCGCCAGCTTCAGCACCTCTTCAAGACGGTTACTCATTTGTCGTATTCCAAAAAAGACGGCAAGCTTACGCCTGCCGTGATGAGGGCTATTTCAGTAACAGATTGGCGACGGTGCGCACACCCAAACCGGTCGCACCAGCGGACCACTGATCCACCGCGCCTTTGCGATACGTCGCGGAGCAGTCAATGTGCAGCCAGCCTTGCTGATATTTGCTGACGAAATGCGACAGGAACGCCGCCGCGCTGCTGGCACCTGCCGCGTGTGACGGGCTGGCGATGTTATTCAGATCGGCAAAGTTCGAAGGCAGATGGCTGCGATGGAACTCGGCCAGCGGCAAGCGCCAGAAGGCTTCGTTTTCGCCGGTCGCACTGCCGAGCAGCGATTCCGCCAGCACATCGTCAAAGGTAAACAGCGCGTGGTAATCATTACCCAGAGCAGTTTTCGCCGCGCCGGTCAGGGTTGCCGCATCGATCAGCAGTTCAGGATTCTGCTCGCTGGCATCGATCAGGCCATCGGCCAATACCAGACGACCTTCCGCATCGGTGTTCATCACTTCCACGGTTTTACCGTTGCGATAGCGAATGATATCGCCCAGGCGGAATGCGTTGCCGCTGACCATGTTGTCGGCGCAGCACAGATACAGTTTCACGCGCTTATTCAGACCGCGCGAAATCGCCAGCGCCAGTGCGCCGGTCAAGGTTGCCGCGCCGCCCATATCAGACTTCATCGAGTCCATGAAGGCGCTTTGCTTCAGGCTGTAACCGCCGGTATCAAAGGTGATACCTTTACCGACCAGACAAGCATAAACCGGCGCACTTTCATCGCCGCTTGGGTTGTAATCCAGCGCCAGCAATACCGGCGCGCGCGTTGAACCACGGCCCACGGTGTGAATACCGGCATAACCCTGCTCGCGCAGATCGTCGCCTTTGGTGATGCGATAGCTCACCGCTTTGCCGCCCACTTCGTTGATCAGATCAACCGAGTTATGCGCCAGCTGCTCTGGACTAAGATCTTCCGCCGGCAGGTTGATGGTGTCGCGCACCCAATCAACGATCTTTAGGCGACGTGCAAATTCAGCCTGATCGGCCTCATTGAATTCCGGCCACTCGACCTGACGTTTGCCTTTCGGGCTGCGATAGCCTTGCCATAATGCCCAGCACTTCTCTAAATCCCAGCCTTCGCCCTGCAGTGAGACGTGACGAATGCCCTGACCGTCCAGCTTGCGACCCGCGCGCTGGATGCTCATCAGCGCATCTGCGCCAGTCAGGTGAATGGTCATGCCACTTTCGTTACTGCTCAGCAGCGCTTTATCACCCCAGCGCGCGTCGGCGGCCTGGGAGCTGAGCGTAATTATCATCGGTTGTGTTGTCATCGCGTGGCTCCGTTTGCGTTAGGTGTCACCTTGCGCCAGAACCGGCGCAAGGGGTGCATGAATTAGCGGGAGTTAGTCGCAGGCGAGAGCGCCCGCAGACGCGTTACCGCTTTGTTAACCAGCTCGATAGCGTACTCAATTTCCTCTGCGCTGGTGAAGCGTCCGAGCGAAAAACGCAGCGAGCTGTGTGCCAGCTCCTGCTCAACGCCCATCGCGCGCAGCACATAGGAAGGTTCGAGACTGGCCGAGGTACAGGCGGAACCGGATGACAGCGCCAAATCTTTCAGCGCCATAATCAGCGATTCGCCATCGACGTGGGCAAAACTGATATTGAGGATGTTCGGAGCGCCCTGCTCCAGCGAACCGTTGAGGTTCACGTTACTCAGTTGACTGATGCCATTCCACAGACGCTGGCGCAACTCGACCAGACGCGCCATTTCGCTGCTCATCTCTTCGCGCGCAATGCGGTAGGCTTCGCCCATGCCGACAATTTGATGCACCGGCAATGTGCCAGAACGCATGCCGCGCTCGTGGCCGCCACCGTGCATCTGCGCATCAATTTGCAGGCGCGGCTTGCGGCGCACCCACAGCGCGCCGATGCCTTTCGGTCCATACAACTTGTGCGCCGAGAAGGACATCAAATCCACCGGCAGTTCAGTGACGTCAATCGGCAGTTTGCCGACGCTTTGCGTGGCATCAACGTGGAACAGGATGTCACGCGCACGGCACAACGCGCCGAGTGCAGCGATATCTTGTATCACACCGGTTTCATTATTGACGTGCATCAGCGACACCAGCACTGTGTCGTCGCGCAGTGCAGATTCGAGCATCTTCGGCGTGACGATACCGTCGCTGCCCGGCTGTAAGAAGGTGACATCAAAGCCTTCGTGCGCCAGTTGCTGGCAACTGTCGAGCACCGCTTTGTGTTCGGTTTGGCTGGTAATAATGTGCTTGCCGCGCGCCTGATGAAATTGCGCTGCACCTTTAATGGCAAGGTTGTCCGCTTCGGTCGCGCCGGAGGTAAAGACGATTTCACGCGGATCGGCATTGACCAGCTCCGCAATCTGATTGCGAGCCACATCAACGGCTTCTTCAGCCTGCCAGCCAAAACGGTGGGAACGGGACGCGGGGTTACCGAAAGTGCCATCCATCGTGAGGAACTGCATCATTTTGGTGGCGACACGCGGATCCGCAGGCGTAGTGGCTGCGTAATCCAGGTAAATCGGTAATTTCATTGCGCTAAAACTCCGTATAAAAAATCATACGTCTTTATAGCACGAATCGGCCTTTCCAGTATGAACCCGTCATGCTTCAAGTTATAGGTGCGTTGGCTGCACTCACTCACCCCAGTCACATACTTATGTATGCTCCTGGGGATGCGCTCGCTTGCCGCCTTCCTCTAACTCGAATCATTTAGGGTTGGGAAAACCACGCTAAGTTAGATTACGCGCGCAGATTAACGTTGATGGTTTCTTGCACACGATGCTGCTGGAAGCGGCGATTATCGACCGTGTTCTGACGATCGGCCACTTCGAGGATTTCCTGATTATTCACCAGTTCAGCCAGCGTGATGTTGTTGAGGAAGTCACTAATGCGCTCACTCAGGTCACGCCACAAAACGTGGGTCAGGCAACGCTCGCCGCCCTGGCAGCCTTCTTTGCCCTGGCATTTGGTGGCATCGACAGATTCGTCAACGGCGGTAATAACCGCGCCCACAGCAATCGCACTTGAATCTTTACCTAACAGATAACCGCCACCTGGACCACGAACGCTGGCAACCAAGCCGTGCTTACGCAGACGTGAGAATAACTGCTCCAGATAGGACAACGAGATGCCCTGACGCTCAGAAATGTCAGCTAGCGGCACCGGGCCCTCATTGGAGTGCAGTGCAACGTCCAGCATAGCGGTTACGGCATAACGTCCTTTGGATGTCAGTCTCATAGCATACAACCTCGTAAGCGTCCGTCCGGTTATCGGCGGGTTATCTGATGAATTGGATGCAGTCTGACATTCCTGAGTAAAACGGTCAACTATTTAACCGAGTAATTTGCTCAACTATTTAACCAAGTGTTTTACTCAACTATTATCCACATTACCTTTGCGCTTTTCGAACGATGCCATCATGCCGCGCAGGATGTTCAGTTCGTCGCGTTCTGGACGCGCACGTGTATATAAACGACGCAGCTTGCTCATCACCTGGCTTGGCGTACCTTCACGGATAAAGCCGCTGTTCAGCATCATCTGCTCGATGTGCTGATAGAAGCGCTCGAGATCGTCAACCAGCGGATACGGTGACTCGACAGCTTGTTCCGTCGGCGCGGCTTTTTCCTGCGCGTCCAGCCAGGCCATGCGCACTTCGTAAGCGATAATCTGCACCGCCATCGCCAGGTTCAGTGAGCTGTATTCCGGATTGGCCTGAATCGCGACGTGATAGTGACACTTTTGCAACTCTTCGTTGGTCAGGCCGACGCGCTCGCGGCCAAACACCAATGCAACCGGCGCCTGCTGGCCCTCTTCCACGCTTTTAATGCCGCACTCGCGTGAATCCAACATTGGCCACGGCAGTGAACGTGAACGTGCGCTGGTGCCAACCACCAAACTACAGCCAGCAATGGCTTCATCCATGGTATCGACAATGCGCGCATTACCAATAACATCGCTGGCACCGGCGGCGAGGGAAATGGCCTGTGAATCCGGTTTCACCAGCGGATTGACCAGATAAAGGTTGGTTAAGCCCATGGTTTTCATCGCGCGTGCGACGGAGCCCATGTTGCCCGTGTGCGAGGTTTCTACCAGTACGATTCGGATATTCTGCAGCATAATTAGAGGCGGTCAGGGAAATGATGGCGCGCATCCTAACATAAAAAGAGGACATTTGCTGAACACGCTGATATACTCCGCGCCGTTTTCCCCGTTCTTTAACATCCAGCGAGAGATACCGATGCATCCGATGCTCAACATCGCCGTGCGCGCAGCGCGCAAGGCCGGAAATTTAATTGCCAAGAATTATGAAACCCCGGACGCAGTTGAAGCTAGCCAGAAAGGCAGCAACGACTTCGTTACCAATGTTGACCGTGACGCAGAACGTCTGATTATCGAAGTAATTCGTAAATCGTACCCGAAACACACCATCATCACCGAAGAAAGCGGTGAACTGGCGGGCGAAGATCAGGACATTCAATGGGTAATCGATCCGCTGGATGGCACCACCAACTTCATCAAACGTCTTCCACACTTCTCAGTATCTATCGCTGTGCGCATCAAAGGCCGCACCGAAGTGGCTGTGGTTTACGATCCAATGCGTAACGAACTCTTCACCGCCGTACGCGGTCAGGGCGCACAGCTGAACGGCTATCGCCTGCGCGGCAGCACGGCTCGCGATCTGGATGGCACCATTCTGGCTACCGGCTTCCCGTTCAAGTTGAAGCAGCATGCAACGCCTTACATCAACATCGTTGGCAAACTGTTCACCCAGTGTGCCGATTTCCGTCGCACCGGTTCAGCGGCGCTGGATCTGGCTTACACCGCAGCGGGTCGCGTTGATGGTTTCTTCGAGATTGGCCTGAAGCCGTGGGATTTTGCCGCGGGCGAACTGCTGGTGCGTGAAGCGGGCGGCCTGGTGACTGACTTTACCGGCAACCACGGTTACGTAATGTCAGGTAACATCGTTGCGGGTAACCCACGCGTAGTGAAAGCGATGCTGGCATCGATGCGTGAAGAATTGAGTGAAGCGCTGAAGCGCTAAGTGAGAAAAGGCGGCTGAATCAGCCGCCTTTTTTATTTACCGACGTTCGTGACTTAATACCTGACGCGGTTGCGTCTTGCGCCCCACGCGCCCCATCAAGGCCGCCAGTACCGCTTCAATCACCAGCATAAAGAAGGTGAACCAGCTTGCTTTCGCTGTCGCGGCAGCGGCTTGCTCAGCCACTTCACGCGCTTTCTGCTCCGCCTGCTGTTTCAACTGCTGATATTGCTGTACGGCTTTTTTGTAGCTCTCTTCAGTCTTCGTCACAATCTGCTCAACTTCCTGATCGCTTTTACCGGTACGCGCTTTAATAATATTTTTCAGCGCATCACGATCGGCAGCCTGCAATGTATCTGAATGACGATTCATAACGCCTTTCAACCAATTAGCCAGATCAGTGTCAGCATTTTGTGGATTTTGCGCGGTTTGTTCCGCTTGATTTTGCGCGCTATTGGCTTCGTTATTTACATCCTTTTGCAGATTCTCAGGTTGTAATTCAGACTTGCCGGTTTGACGCAGCGTAGTTTGCAATTCATTTTTTAAATCATCTAAATTGATATTACTTTCCTGCAGCTTCTCTTTTGCCATATTGGTGAGTGAAGGCGCCGCAGCGGAAATTCCACTGCCAACCGCATTAACCCCAGCGCCTAAAATATTAAAGGCTCCGCCAATAATTCCCGTGGCTAAGGTAATTGCCAGCCACAGCGTGAGAATGGTGCTGACGCCAAACATCAGTAAGCCGTGCATCGCCCCTTCGCGCTGCGCCAGACGTCCCGCAACGTAGCTACCCACGGCCATGGCGATTAACATACTCACGCCAGTCCAGATTAACGCGCCAGTTCCCAGATGCTGCAGTGGGTTTTGTTCCTGCTGCGGATCGATGGTGGTCGCACCAATTGCCGTGCCTAATATACCTAATAAAATATGGATGATTAGCGCAGCGATAACGCCTGCAAATACCGCGCTCCAGGAAATACGCTTCAACGGCAAACCGACATGATTTTCATGAACAGTTTCTACACCGCCATTATTAATCCGGGTTTCAGGCATCGTTTTTTCCTCGCAAAATATTACGATAAATAATTATTGTTACTGAATGGACCAGAAGCCTGACTGGTAACAATTAGCGTAGTCGGTGAACGCTATTTCCACCAGATTAGTACAGGGATGCGATTTAATTATATGAGACGGATAACGATTTAAACGCAGACGATACTATTACCGCTGCGTTTATTATTTTTTAGACTACATGAAAGGACGAATTCCGCCGCCAATACCTGGTGAAGCACTTTGCCATAATGCAACGCCCGCAACGATTAACAGCACGCTACCCAACAAGGCGAGCAGCGGCACCAGCAGCTTAGCAGAAGGATGGCTGCCGCCAGCCTGTCCTAAATGTTGCGCCAGCACACGGGAACGCTGCACTAACAAGCCGAGCGCCGAAACTGTCAACGCCGTGCCCACCGCCATCGCTACGGCAGAGGCAACGCCCCATGCATAAACGCCGATCACTTTGGCAAACAGCAGCATCATGATGGCACCGGAACAGGGCCGCAGCCCCATGGAAAACACCACCAACGCCTGCGTTTTAGCGCTAACCGCCTGATCCATCTGTGCGGCGCTGGGCAGATGCGCATGACCGCAGCCGCAGTGTTCATCATGCTGATGTGTAGGACGAATAGCGTGGATCTGCAGCTTTGGCTGAGGGCGCAGTTGCTGGCGCAGCGATCGCAATGCACGCCAACCGACCCAAACACCCAGCGCGACAACGAGCAGAAAACTGCCCTTCTCCAGCCAGTAACTGCCGATATGCATCTGCCGCGACGAGGTTTGCAGCACCACCAGCATCAGCGTCACCAAACCAATCGCCACGCCGCCCTGCAGCAAAGCCGCCAGCAGCGTCAGTTTCATGCTGGTTTTCAACTTTGCCGGATGGGTAGCGAGGAAGGTGGTGATCACCACTTTGCCGTGTCCCGGACCCAGCGCATGCAACACGCCATACGCAAGGCTGAATAGCATCAGCGTCACACCCGCCTGCTGCGGTTGTTCAGCGACCTGCTGCAACAGCTGCGTCATCTCGCGATTCAGAACTTTTTGCCACAGCACGCTTTGCAGCAAAATCTGCGACCAGTGCTGCCACAGCAACACGCCCGCCAGCAGCAATAACGCCGCCATCAGCCACAGCGGCCACAAACGACGTGAGCGGGAAGGCAGCGAAATCAATGACATATCAGCGTCACCGTTTGGGCGAATTGCTGGCCAAGATCCATATCCTCTGGCGGCGCATCGGCTTTATCCAGCGACAGCGCATATTGTTTCAGCGAGTCATCCGGTTTCGGCGTGTGCAGCTCGATCTGGCAATGGGATTTAACGGTGTCGTCCATGGTTAATGCCTGTGGATTATCGTAATACATATCAACGAAATAGCTGGGATCAAAGGTCTGAATGCGATACTGCTTCGCACTTAATAACTGTGGCTCGCCAAACGGCACGATGAACTCCAGCACCGCTTTGTTGCCGTTACGCGATAAGTTGTACTCTTTCGGCAGATTGAGGAACTTGACCCGATTCTTGTCCTGCCACACTTCAGTGAAATAGTGCTGACCGAGCACGTTGGCCATCACCTGCGCCGCCAGTTTTTTCCACACCACATCGCCAGGTTTGGCCTTACCTGCGTCGTACAGCAGATCGGCAGAGGTAATCTCATCCATGGTCCACACCATTTTCATGCCGCTAAGATGTTGGTTGTCACTGATGAACTCGGTTTTCATGTCAACAAAGCTGTGCGGATGTGACCAGGCTGCGGTGCTGAACAACAGCGTAAACGTAATGAGTGCAATTTTCATGTGTTATAAAGTAACAATTTTAAAGTGAAGTGTAGAGTGGTCCAGAAAAATTGTGACCCGCCCTAAAGCTCTGAACAAAAGTCACGACAAAGTGCAAGGTTACCGCGTGGAGTTAGCTATTCTTAGGTCAAAAGTGACCTGCGGATAAACCATTGATGAGTTCTGCACCTTCCTCTGCACCACTCTTCAGCCGCTCCCAGCGTCGTTGTCATCTGTTACTGCTGCTATTTCTGCCCGCTCCCGCGTTGACGCTTGAAAAGCTCTGCCAGTTAAATGGCGTGGCGCCTGTTGTCGCCCGACAGGATATCGCGGATGTCGGAGAGGAGATACAGCGTTACCATCAACTGGAGCTACACCAGATGGTCGATGGCAGCTTCCGCATTCATGGGACGGAACTGGACAGGCGGCTGTGCCTGATCCACTGGCTGCGACGCGCGCTGCGTTTGTCGCAGGATTTTGTCTGCGAGCATTTTGCCCCAGTGCTGCGTCAGCGCCTGAAAGTACTGAAAATCGAGAAAGCGCTGTGGGATGAAACCAACCTGCAGGCGCTGATTCAGCACTGCAGCCTGCGTCTGGCGCGCGACTTCAGCGCACGCGACCGCCTGTTTCTGCAAATCTTCATGAAGTATTCGCTGTGTCAGCGCCAAAACGCCCTGTTCAATGACGGGCAACGTGCATGGCTGGCGGAAAAAGCCGAGCGAGCTGCCGCCGACGACGTGATTCATCACTGGCAGAAACGCTGCCACATAGCGCCGGATGTGAGCGAAACCGACTTCTGGACGCTGTTGTTTAGCTTGATTCACGCGCCAACCGCTACGCAACTGGAGCATCCACAAGCGGTAAAGCTGATGCAGTCAGTGGAAGCGCTGATTACGCGCTTTGAGCAGCTGGCACAAACCACCTTTAAAAATCGATCCGAACTTACTCAGCAACTCTTTACGCATCTGGCGCAGGCGCTGGATCGCAGTCATTTCGCCATCGGCATTGATAACAGCGTGGCGCTGGATGTCGCACGGCTCTATCCACGCCTGCTGCGCACCACGGAACGCGCGCTTGAGCATTTTAGCCGTAATTTTGCCACGCGCTTTAGTGCCGAAGAGGTCAGTCTGGTGGCGGTATTGTTTGGTGCCTGGCTGATGCAGGAGAGTGCATTGCAGGAAAAGCAGGTGCTGCTGCTGACAGGCGCGGATGCGGCGCTGGAGCAGTTGCTGGAGCAGCAGCTACGGGAAATGACTTTGTTACCGATTAACATTAGCTATCAGGACGTCGTGCATTTTCAGCGTGAAGGCGCGCCGCGCGATATCGCGCTGGTGATCACGCCCTACGCCATTTCGTTGCCGCTGTTTTCACCGCCGCTGATCCAGGCTGAGCTGCCGCTGAGTAGCCATCAGCAGCAGCGCATTCGCCAGTTGCTGGAGAGTTAAGCGGCGCGCGGACGCAGGAACAGCGCCGGCAGCGCCACTAACGCCATCACCCAGAACAGATGTCCTTGCAGATGAGCAAACAGCACACCGCAAATCATGGTCATCACCGCAATACCACCGCCCATGGCCAGCGCCGAGTAAAGCGATTGCAGACGAATCACTTCCGCACCTTTGCGCGCGGCAATGAAACGCATCGCCGCTAAGTGGCAGACGGTAAAGCTGCCGCAGTGCAGAATCTGCGCCACGATCAGCAACGGCAAGGCGGTGCTGGAGCCGAGCATCGTCCAGCGGATAATGGCGCACACGCCCGATAACAGCAGCAAATCGCGCGCGCTCCAGCGGCGGAACAGCCGGCTGCTAAGAGCAAAAATGATGATTTCAGCCACCACGCCCAGCGACCATAAATAGCCGATAATCGACGCGGAATAACCGCTCTCCTGCCACCAAATCGCGCTGAAGCTGTAGTAAGCCGCATGTGCGCCCTGCAACAATGTCACGCATAACATAAAGCGCCACACCGCATTTTCACGCAGCAAATCACGCCATGCCTGCCAGCCACCGTCGGTGGATGTCTGACGTTCACTGCCCTGCGGCTTAGTCGCAGGCGTTAACATCATCCCACCTAACATGCTGATCGCGCCCAGTGACAGCAGCACCAGAATCGCCTGAGACGAGAACGCAGTAACTAGCATGCCGGTTAAGGCAGAACTGATGACAAACGCCAGCGACCCCCACAAACGAACCGGGCCATAAGTCAGACCGATTTGCTGCGTCCAGGTGGCGGCCAGCGCATCACTGAGCGGCACCAGCGGTGAGAAAAACAGGTTGAAGCCGATCATCACGAACAGCAGCCACATCCACTGTTGCCCCAGCCAATAACCGATGGCGAACAGGCAGGTCATCAGCGCCAGCAGGCGCAGCGCGGTGATCAGCTGGGAGGGATTTTTTACCTGCGAAGCAATCAGCAAGCTGCCGATAAAACGCGCCACCATGCCGCAACCCAGCAGCAGGCCGATTTTTTCCGCATCGAGTCCGGTGCCTTTTAGCCAGACGCTCCAGAAAGGAAGGTAAATGCCGTAACAGAAGAAGTAAGTGAAGTAGCCCAAACCGAGCCATTTGGCGGAGCCGATTGCCATATTCCCTCCAGCAAAAATGCTGCTCAGCAGCACGAGTGGCCGCTACTTTGTCAGAGCGCTGCCGCGACGGCAATAAAAAAAGGATGGCTTGCGCCATCCTTTTTTGAACTGCATCGACTAGCGTAAAACTTACGCGTACACCGGCAGACGGCTGCAGATTTCCAGCACTTTCTGTTTGGTACGTTCGATGGTCGCTTCGTCGTTGATGTTGTCCAGCACGTCAGCGATCCAGCCTGCCAGCTCGCGAACGTCAGCTTCCTGGAAACCACGACGCGTCACCGCTGGGGTACCAATACGCACGCCTGAAGTCACGAACGGGCTCTTCGGATCGTTGGGTACGCTGTTTTTGTTCACGGTAATGTTAGCGCGGCCCAGAGCGGCATCGGCTTCTTTACCGGTCAGGTTTTTGCTGACCAGATCGATCAGGAACAAGTGGTTGTAAGTGCCACCGGAAACGATGTTGTAACCGCGCTCCAGCAGAACTTCCACCATTGCTTTCGCGTTCTTAGCAACCTGCTGCTGATAAGTTTTGAACTCTGGCTCCATCGCTTCTTTGAACGCCACCGCTTTACCAGCGATCACGTGCATCAGAGGACCGCCCTGACCACCCGGGAACACCGCGGAGTTCAGTTTTTTATACAGATCTTCGTCACCGTTTTTCGCCAGGATCAGGCCGCCACGCGGACCCGCCAGGGTTTTATGGGTGGTTGAGGTCACGATATGGGCATGAGGAACCGGGTTCGGGTAAACGTCTGCGGCGATCAGGCCCGCAACGTGTGCCATATCAACGAACAGGTACGCGCCGACGCTGTCCGCGATTTCACGCATTTTGGCCCAGTCGCACACGCCAGAGTAAGCAGAGAAGCCGCCGACGATCATTTTTGGCTTGTGGGTTTGTGCCAGTTCAGCCAGCTCTTCGTAGTTGATTTTGCCGGTTTCATCGATGCCGTAAGGAATAACGTTGTACAGCTTACCAGACAGGTTCACCGGAGAACCGTGCGTCAGGTGACCACCGTGCGCCAGGTTCATACCCAGAATGGTGTCGCCCGGCTGCAGCAGCGCGGTGTAAACCGCAAAGTTGGCCTGAGAACCAGAGTGCGGCTGCACGTTAGCGAAATCTGCGCCGAACAGCTCTTTAGCGCGATCGATCGCCAACTGCTCAACGATATCGACGTATTCACATCCGCCGTAATAACGTTTGCCCGGATAGCCTTCGGCATATTTGTTGGTGAGCTGTGAACCTTGGGCCTGCATTACGCGTGGGCTGGTGTAGTTTTCAGAAGCAATCAGTTCAATGTGCTCTTCCTGACGCACTTTCTCTTGCTCCATAGCCTGCCACAACGCGGCATCATAATCGGCAATGTTCATATCACGCTTTAACATCCGGACTCTCCTGACTCAGCTAACTTTTTAACGGCAGTTTAGGCCCCGGCTAGGGGGCGAAGGCGAACAGTGTAAACGGTTTTGACAGGTGACGGTAGCGTCAATCCCCTCTTTTTGCGCAAACGATTGGCATGGCGCTGGAACGGGTTTTTTACGCTTTTTTTCAAGCCGGAAAATCACGAAATTTGCTCACTTTCATCGCGAAAGAATTTCAGCTTTGCGGGCCAGCCCGCACCTTTTTTGCTTAATCCTTAATCAAAAAGAGGGATTTACAGGCGCTTCGATTACTCATAAGATGCATTTAAAATACATGTTTAAATTCACCCTGAGGATTTCACCATGCTCGACGCGCAAACCATCGCTACCATCAAATCGACCTTGCCCGCCATTGCCCAGATCGGTCCGCAGCTTACCGGCCATTTCTACCAGCGTTTACTGACACAACATCCTGAACTGAAAAACGTGTTTAACATGAACAATCAGCGCAGCGGCAATCAGCGGGAAGCATTGTTTAACGCCATTGTGGCGTATGGCAGCAACCTGGAGAATTTGGCCGTGCTGTTGCCGGCGGTGGAGAAGATTGCGCAGAAGCATGCCAGCCTGAACATTCAGCCTGAGCAGTACGCGATTGTCGGTGAAAATCTGCTGGCGACGATTGATGAGCTGCTACATCCGGGTGAAGAGGTGCTGACCGCGTGGGGCAAAGCATATGGTGTGCTGGCCGATGTGTTTATCCAGCGTGAAGAAGCCATCTATTCGGCCTCCGAAGAGAAAACCGGCGGCTGGCGCGGTGCGCGTGATTTCCGTATTCGCGCCATCAATCAGGAAAGTTCGGTGATCAAGAGTTTTGAACTGGTGCCAAACGACGGTCAGCCGGTGGCAACCTTCCTGCCCGGTCAGTATCTGGCTATCAGCTTACAACCAGCTGGCTTTGAAAATATTCAGCATCGCCAGTATTCACTGACGCACCAGCCAAATGGGCAGTTTTATCGCATCGCGGTTAAACGCGAAGCGCTGGGCAGCGTGTCGGGCTGGCTGCACGATAACGCGCAGGTGGGCGATATAGTGCAATGCGCGGCACCAGCCGGTGATTTCTTCCTGCAGGCTGAAGCAGCCACGCCGATTACGCTGATCTCGGCTGGCGTCGGCCAAACCCCCATGCTGGCGATGCTGGCTAACCTGGCGCAGCAGCAACATGCGGCGGCGGTTAACTGGCTGCACGCCGCAGAAGCCGGTTCGCAGCATGCATTTGCCGAAGAGGTGAAATCCCTTGGCGCACGCCTGCCAAACTTCACCAGCCACGTTTGGTATCGTCAGCCAGAAAGTGCAGATGCCGGACGCTACGACGCGCAAGGCTTGATGGATTTAGCGAGCGTATCCGCCGCGCTTAACCAGGCCGAGCGTCAGTTCTGGATCTGTGGTCCGCTGCCATTTATGCAGTTTGTCGCGCGTCAATTGGTTGATGCCGGCATCAATGCCGATCGCATCCACTATGAAGTGTTTGGTCCGCACAAGGTGCTGTAAAACAAAAAAGCCTGCACAAGGCAGGCTTTTCAGGCAATGCGCGAAGGGGCTTAAATCGCCTCTTCGTCCTCTTCACCGGTACGGATACGCACCACGCGTGCCACGTCAAAGACAAAGATTTTGCCGTCGCCGATTTTGCCGGTCTGCGCGGTTTTCATAATGGTTTCTACGCAGGTATCGACGATATCGTCACCTACCACCATTTCGATTTTCACTTTTGGCAGAAAATCGACCATGTACTCAGCGCCGCGATACAGCTCAGTGTGACCTTTCTGACGACCAAAGCCTTTCACTTCACTGACCGTCATCCCGGTGATGCCCACTTCAGCTAACGCTTCACGTACATCATCGAGTTTGAATGGTTTGATAATTGCATCGATCTTTTTCATGACAGATCCTTTTTTACTCCCTCCATGATGGACGGATACCGTTAGTATAATTGTTCCTGACGCTGCCGCAGCAAGCTACTCTTTAAATTCGCTGGCGTCCAATTCATGGCGCGACAGCAGCTTATAGAATTCAGTGCGGTTACGTCCAGCCAGACGCGCAGCGTTGGTGACATTTCCTTTGGTCATCTGCAGCAATTTGCGCAGATAGTTGAGCTCAAACTGATTACGCGCTTCGACGAAAGTGGGCAGCGCGGTATTTTCCCCCGCCAGCGCCTGTTCAACTAAAGCATCACTGATCACCGGCGCGGTACTCAAGGCGACGCACTGCTCAATCACGTTGACCAACTGGCGCACATTGCCCGGCCATGCGGCGCTGACCAATCGCTTCATTGCATCCACCGAGAAACTGCGCACAAAAGGTTTATGCCGATCGGCCGACTGGCGCAGCAGATGATTTGCCAGCAGCGGGATATCTTCAGCACGCTCGTGCAGCGCGGGAATTTTCAGGTTCACCACGTTAAGACGATAGTAGAGATCTTCGCGGAAACTCTTCTTCTCCATTGCTTTGGGCAAATCGCGGTGCGTCGCGGAAATAATCCGCACGTTGATATCCAAATCGCGGTTGCTGCCTAACGGACGCACTTTGCGCTCCTGCAGCACACGCAGCAGTTTCACCTGCAGCGCCTGCGGCATGTCGCCAATCTCATCGAGAAACAGCGTGCCGCCTTCGGCCGCCTGGAACAGACCTTCACGTGCGCTGACTGCGCCAGTAAAGGCGCCTTTGGCATGACCAAAAAGTTCTGACTCTAAAAGTTGTTCCGGCAACGCACCGCAGTTGATGGCGATGAACGGCTTAGTGGCGCGCGGGCTGGCGGCGTGAATCGCCTGCGCCAGCACCTCTTTACCGGTGCCACTTTGGCCGTTAATCAATACGCTGACGTCAGATTGCGCCACCATGTGCGACTGCTCCAGCAAACGCAGCATCTGCGGATTACGGGTCACAATCGCTTCGCGCCAGCCGTCATCGCTGATCGGCGCGCGCTGGGCCAGCGCTTCATCTATCGCTTTATACAAGGCATCACGATCGACCGGTTTGGTCAGAAAACTGAACACGCCTTGTTGTGTGGCGGATACCGCTTCCGGGATCGATCCGTGCGCGGTGAGAATGATCACCGGCAAGCCCGCATGACGTTTCTGCACTTCGCCGAACAGCGCCAGACCATCCATTTCGTCCATGCGCAGATCGCTGATCACCAGATCGACTTTCTCTTTCTGCAGATGGCGCAGGGCTTCTGGCCCGCTGGCGGCTGTCGCAACCTGATAGCCTTCACTGCTCAGGCGCATGCCAAGCAGTTTCAATAAGCCCGGATCGTCATCCACCAGCAATAAACGTGCGGCTTGTTTCATGGTTACTGATCCTCACTTTGCACATCGCTGCCGCCGTGCGATGCGTCGCTGCTGTCGGGCGCTTTGCGCGACGACAGCTGGCGTTCAATATCGGTTAAACGCTCTAACTTGCGTTGGGTATCGGCCAGCGACTGACGCATTTTGGTTTGCTGCTGGCGCAGGTTATCCATCTCGGCATCATTACTCTGCTGCAAAGCGGCGTAGCGTCCACGCGCTTCACTCAGCTCCAGTTGAGCCGCCTGATTGCTACGCCACAGCTGCAGCAACGGACGCACCGACGCCGGATAAGCCGCGCTGTAACCGTCTAAAGTGGTGACAAAATCACGGCGCTCAACTGGCGTAACGTTACCGTTAGCAAGCAAGATGCCCTGCTTGAAGGCGCGCGCCCAGCCTTGCACCGGCCAACGACGTGCTTCTGCACGCGCTTCGGCCGGCGATAAGCGCTCGGCGCAATCAATGGCGCGCTGCCAATAAAGCGGATTGCCTGCAGCGGCTGGCGTTTCGATTTGCCAGACGTTTTGGCAATCGGTCGCCAGATAATCCGGCAGGCGCACGTCCGGTTCTGGCACGCTGACGCCATTATGCTGCGTACGATCTTGTGACGGTGCCTGGCAGGCGCTGAGGCCCAAAACCAGCACGGCACTGGCCACAAGTTTAAATAGGGTTAATTTCATTAATCAGGCATTCCCGGCGCTGGTCGTCAGAATGATACGAAAACAGACATCCGCATCCTTGCGCGTTACCAACTGCAGATCGCCGTGCATCCTGCGCAGACAATCTTTGGCGATGCTTAAACCCAGCCCGCTGCCTTTAACCGGCCCTTTGCGCTGTTGGCTGCCCTGATAAAAGGGCTCAAAAATCATCGCCTGCTCTTCAGCCGGAATCGGTGTGCCGGTGTTTGCCACCTCAATCCACACCTGGTTGCCCTTCTGCTGGCTCTGCAGCCAGATGTTACCGGATTCGCTGCCGTAGTTCACGGCGTTCGAATAGAGGTTATCAATCACCCGCTGTAGCAGCGTCGCTTCCGCCAGACAGTGATGCACTTGCAGATCAACATGAGTGGTCATTTCACGCGCATTGGCGGGCAACGAGTGCACTTTTACCACTGAATCAATGATTTCATTTAGCGCCACGGGCTTCAGCGCCATTGGGCCATCGGCCAGCTTGCGGTTGTAATCGAGTAACTGCTCGATCAGCCGCTGTAAATGGCGGCTGCTGGTATCGAGGATTGCCACCACTTCCTGCTGCTCGGCATTCAGGGGACCAGCGACCTGATCGGCCAGCAGTTCAGTGCCTTCACGCAGGCTGGCGAGCGGCGTCTTCAGCTCGTGCGACAGGTGACGCAAAAATTCGTGGCGCTGCTCTTCCAGCCAGCTTAAACGCTCACTCAGCCAGACGATGCGCTGTCCCAGCGAACGGATCTCACGCGGACCACGGAAACTGCCGCTATCACCCAGCGCTTTACCTTCGCCCAGGCGATTGATCATGCGTTCGACCCGCTTTACCGGCCCGATGATCATCCCCGTAAACAGCAAGACCAACACCAGGCTTATCAGGAACAAAATCAGCGCCTGCCAGCCAAAAAACTGGCCGCGATCGGCGATTTCACGCTGCAGCTGTAATCCACGCGAAAACACCACTTCGCGCGTTGCCTGCACCATTTGCGTGTTGGTATCGGAAAAGCGCTCTAGCGCGCTGGCAGCTTGCGCCGCGGGATTGCCGTTGTCGCACTGCAACTGCTGCAGCTGCGGCAAGGTGGTTTGCAGCACTTTGAAGGAGGGCAGATCGGGCAAACTGGCGGCATGGCTGCTGAGCATTTGGCCGTAGCGCGTCCACTGCGTTTGATACAGCTTCGCCAGCGAGGCATCGCCGAGCACACAATATTGACGATAGCTGCGCTCCAGCTCCAGCGCGGTTCGCGCCATCGCTTCGCTACGACGCACATCGGTAAAGGTGTTGCGGTTGGTATCGGCTGCCTGGTTGCTTAACGCCGAAAGACTTTCCCACGCTTGCCACGCCAGCACCAGCAACGGCAGCAGTACCAGCAGGAAAGCCATTAACACTAACTGCCGCAGGGATCGGGGAAACAGACGCCATTTCATCACAACCGCGCTTCCTTAAATGTGAGCTGCAGGCATGCTAGCGAAGTATCAAAACGGAAGAAAGGCCAGATATGAAAACGGCAGGCCTTTTGGCCTGCCGTGAGAGCGACGCCGCAGCATCGCTTGCAAATTAGGTGGAGCCTAACTCAACGTTGCGTCCGATGTTTGATAACGTTGCAGAGCAAACGATTATCGGTGAGGTGGACGACAGGCTCCGTTTGGTGCGTCATTCGGTTTTTATGAGCTCAGCCGCTAAAGCGGGGCAATCATAAACAGGTGAATGAGCCACGCAAGGAGTATAGCAAGTATCGTGCCAATAAATAAATAGCGTTTATTATCAGAGGAATGCCAGACAGGAAGCGGGATTCCGGAAAAAAGCGGACCGGACGGTCAGTGAAAAGTGTCGCTGATTAGCAACGAGTTTGGCGTGTTAATTTCCCATTCATATAAATCAATGAGTTAAATGTCACCTTTTGGCGACAGTGTAATGACGGGATTGTCGTTGTTTTCCGACAGTTTGAAACTTATGCGGATTTTAGCAAGGTCGCCATGAATGGCGCCCCTACAAAACACGCAGAAGAATAAAAAAGGCCGCTATTTAGCGGCCTTTGTATTGCTTATCCCAACTGCTTACGCGCGTTGCGGAAGATACGCATCCACGGGCTGTCCTCGCCCCACTCTGCCGGATGCCAGGAGTTGCTCACGGTACGGAACACACGCTCTGGGTGCGGCATCATAATGGTGACGCGACCGCTTTCGTTGGTTACCGCAGTGATGCCGTTTGGTGAGCCATTCGGGTTGGCCGGATAGCTTTCTGTCACTTTGCCGAAGTTATCGACGAAGCGCAGCGCCACTAAACCTTTGCTCTCCAGCTGTGCCAGATGCGCGCCGTCACGCACTTCGACAAAACCTTCACCGTGCGATACCGCGATTGGCATATGCGATCCGACCATGCCATCCAGCAGCAGCGATGGACTCGCCGCCACTTCAACCAAGCTAAAGCGCGCTTCGAAACGCTCGGACTGGTTGCGCACAAAGCGTGGCCACAGTTCGCTGCCTGGAATCAGTTCACGCAGGTTCGACATCATCTGGCAACCGTTACACACGCCGAGTGCCAGCGTTTGTGGACGATGGAAGAAGTTCTCGAACTCATCACGCACGCGGCCGTTGAACAGGATGGACTTCGCCCAGCCTTCGCCCGCGCCCAGCACGTCACCGTAGGAGAAGCCGCCGCAGGCGACCAGCGCCTGGAACTCTTCCAGACCGCGACGGCCAGCCAGCAGATCGCTCATGTGCACGTCAACCGCAGTAAAGCCCGCACGATGGAAGGCGGCAGCCATTTCCACGTGTGAGTTGACGCCCTGCTCACGCAGCACTGCCACACGCGGACGTGCGCCCGTCGCAATCATCGGCGCCGCAACATCTTCTTCTGGCTTGAAGGTCAGATGGACGTTCAGACCTGGGTCGTTATCGTCTTTCTTCGCTTCATGCTCCTGATCGGCACAGGCTGGGTTATCACGCAGACGTTGCATCTGCCAGGTGATTTCTGCCCACCAGGTACGCAACGTGGTACGGCTTTCGCTGTACACCGCGCTGTCGCCAGAACGGATCACAAAGCGATCGCCCGGCAACGCTTTACCAATCACATGCAGGTTAGCGCTCAGGCCGTGGTCAGCAAACACTTTCTCGACTGCTGCACGATCCGCTGCGTTGATCTGCAGCACCGCACCCAGCTCTTCGGTGAACAGTGCGGCTAACGCATCGCTGCCCAGCGCGGCGATATCCGCTTCGATACCGCAGTGACCGGTGAAGGCCATTTCCGCCAGCGTCACCAACAGGCCGCCGTCAGAACGGTCGTGGTAAGCCAGCAGTTTCTGCTCGGCCACCAGCGCCTGAATGGCGTTGAAGAAGCCCGCCAGCTGCGTGGCGTCACGCACGTCGGCAGGCTTGTCGCCCAACTGACGATAAACCTGCGACAGTGCGGTCGCGCCAAGCGTGTTCGCGCCGTTACCGAGATCCACCAGCAGCAGCAGGTTGTCTTGATCCGCTTGCAGCTGCGGCGTCACGGTGCGACGCACATCTTCCACGCGCGCAAAGGCGGTGATCACCAGCGACAGCGGCGAGGTCATTTCGCGCTGCTCGGTGCCATTCTGCCAACGGGTTTTCATCGACATCGAGTCTTTGCCCACCGGAATGGTGATACCCAGCGCGGGACACAGCTCTTCGCCAACTGCTTTCACCGCAGCGTACAAGCCGGCGTCTTCGCCCGGGTGACCAGCAGCGGCCATCCAGTTCGCAGACAGCTTAACGCGTTGCAGCGAACCAATTGAGGTTGCAGCGATGTTGGTCAGCGCTTCACCGACGGCCAGTCGACCTGAGGCAGCGAAGTCGAGCAACGCCACTGGCGCGCGTTCGCCGAGGGAGAAGGCTTCACCGTGATAGCTATCGAGGCTGGCGGTGGTGACAGCGCAGTTCGCAACCGGAATCTGCCACGGACCCACCATCTGATCGCGCGCGACCATGCCGGTTACGCTGCGGTCACCAATGGTGATCAGGAAGGTTTTTTCTGCCACGGTCGGCAAGTGCAGCACGCGATTTACCGCATCCGCCACGCTAATGCCGTCACGCTGCAGCGCATCACCTTTAGCCTGCTGGCTGGCAACATCACGCGTCATCTTCGGCGTTTTGCCCAGCAGCACGTCGAGCGGCATGTCGATTGGCTTGTTGTCGAAATGGCTGTCGGCGAGGTTCAGATGCAGCTCTTCGGTGGCTTCACCGATAACGGCATAAGGCGCGCGTTCACGCTTACACAGCTCGTCAAACAGCGCCAGTTGTGCAGGGGCAACCGCCAGCACATAACGTTCCTGCGACTCGTTACACCACACTTCCAGCGGGCTCATGCCTGGCTCATCGCTGAGGATGTCGCGCAGGTTGAAGTTACCGCCACGATTACCGTCGCTCACCAGTTCTGGCATCGCGTTCGAAAGTCCGCCCGCGCCGACGTCATGGATAAACAGAATCGGGTTGGCTTCACCCAGCTGCCAGCAGCGGTCGATCACTTCCTGGCAACGACGTTCCATTTCTGGGTTGTCGCGCTGTACTGACGCGAAGTCGAGATCGGCATCCGATTGGCCAGATGCCATTGATGACGCCGCGCCGCCGCCTAAACCGATGTTCATCGCCGGTCCACCCAGCACGATCAGTTTGGCGCCCACCACGATTTCGCCTTTCTGCACGTGATCGGCACGGATGTTACCGATGCCGCCCGCCAGCATGATTGGCTTGTGATAGCCGCGCAGCTCAAAGCCATTGTGGCTGTTTACGCGCTCTTCGTAGGTACGGAAGTAGCCGTTCAGGGCTGGACGACCAAATTCGTTGTTGAACGCCGCGCCGCCCAGTGGGCCTTCGGTCATGATATCCAGCGCGGTGACAATGCGATCCGGCTTACCGAAATCCTCTTCCCACGGCTGTTCAAAACCAGGAATACGCAGGTTCGATACCGAGAAACCGACCAGACCGGCTTTTGGCTTCGCGCCACGTCCGGTTGCGCCTTCATCACGGATTTCGCCACCGGAACCGGTCGCGGCACCCGGCCACGGTGAAATGGCGGTTGGGTGGTTATGGGTTTCGACCTTCATCAGGATATGCGCTTCTTCCTGATGGAATTCGTATTCGCCCTTCTGCGCATCGGCGTAGAAGCGGCCAACCTCAGAACCTTCCATTACCGCAGCGTTGTCTTTATAAGCAGACAGCACATGCTCAGGATTATGTTCAAAGGTGTTTTTGATCATTTTAAACAGCGACTTCGGCTGCTTTTCGCCGTCGATAATCCAGTCGGCGTTAAAGATCTTGTGACGACAGTGCTCAGAGTTTGCCTGCGCAAACATGTAGAGCTCAATGTCGTTTGGATTGCGGCCCAGCTTAGTAAAGGCATCAAGCAGGTAATCGATCTCATCATCGGCCAGCGCCAGGCCCAGCGTGGTGTTGGCCTGCTCCAGCGCGCTGCGACCGGCGCCCAGCACGTCAACGCTTTTCAGCGGCTGCGGCTGATGGTGAGCAAATAGCTGCTGCGCATCGTTGAGGTCAGCGAACACCGTTTCCATCATGCGGTCATGCAGCAGGCTAGCCAGCTGCTGCCACTGTGCTTCTGTTAGCTCAGGTGCCTGCACATAGAAGGCCATACCGCGCTCAAGACGCAATACCTGTGGCAGGTCGCAGTTGTGGGCGATGTCGGTGGCTTTCGATGACCACGGAGAGATGGTGCCGGGACGCGGCGTTACCAGCAACAGACGCCCTTGTGGCGCGTGTTCGGCGAGAGAAGGACCGTATTTCAGCAGGCGTTGCAGGCGGGCTTGCTCATCCGCGCTGAGCGGTGCACTAACATCGGCAAAATGGACGTACTCGGCGTAAATATCACTCACCGGAAGGTGAGCGTCCTGAAAGCGGGTCAGCAGTTTGTTTACACGAAATGCCGACAGAGCGGGCGAACCACGCAGAATTTCCATCATTAAAGATCTCTCGTCTTTGAAGTGCCGGGCGACGCTTCATTGGGCGCAACAGGGGAAAACGGGCGGTATTATAGAGAAACAGCACGGGTTACGAAACCGTTTGCGCATAAATTCTGGCACCTGGCGTTTGGCTGAATTTTGCACAATTCTTGCTATAAAAGTTGCCCTGCCCCTTTTTGTTGCGCAAAATGCCCCTCGCTCTGGGAGTTAAAACAACATAAATACTGCCTTTAAAAGACAGAGGCCTGTGAGCCATTACGAGACAACTATTTGAAACGCCTAAAAATAAACTATCTGTTTATCGGTCTGATCACCGTGCTGCTTGCGCTAGCATTGTGGCCTTCCATCCCGTGGTACGGGGGCGGAACAGACGCGCTATCACAGATCAAATCACGCGGAGTGCTGCGCATCAGTACCGTTAACTCTCCGCTGACTTACTACACCATTAACAATGCACCAGCCGGTATGGATTACGAGCTGGCGAAGCGCTTCGCCGATTACCTGGGCGTGAAACTGGAAGTTGAGGTGCGTCCTAACCTTGGCGACCTGTTTGACGACCTCGATGACGGTAAAGCGGATTTGCTGGCTGCCGGTCTGATTTACAACAGCGAGCGCCTCGCGCATTACCAAAGTGGTCCGAGCTACTATTCGGTGTCGCAGCAGCTGGTGTACCGCATTGATAAGCCCCGGCCGAAGAATCTCGGCGATCTCAAAGGCCGCCTGATTGTGCAGTCCGGTTCGGCATATCTGTCAACTTTACGTTCCGCCAAAGCTGACAGCTATCCCGATCTCGACTGGGCGATCTCCACCGATCAGGGCCAGAAAGCGCTGCTTGAAGCGGTTGCCGACGGCAAACTCGATTACACGGTGGGCGATTCGGTCACCATCGGCCTGCTGCAGCGCATTCATCCGCAGCTGGCGGTGGCGTTTGATGTGACCGATGAAGAGCCGGTAACCTGGTATTTGCCGCGTAACGATGACGACAGCCTCAGCGCAGCGATGCTCGACTTCTACAGCCAGATGGGCGAGGAAGGCACCATGGCGCGACTGGAAGAGAAGTATCTCGGCCACGTTGGCACCTTCGATTACGTTGATACCCGCACCTTCCTGCGCGCCATTGATAACACGCTGCCGGATATCAAACCGCTGTTTGAGAAATATTCCGCCAGCATGGATTGGCGTTTACTGGCGGCGATCTCTTATCAGGAATCGCACTGGAATCCGCAGGCTACGTCGCCAACCGGCGTGCGCGGCATGATGATGTTGACGCGCAATACCGCCGACAGCCTTGACGTTGATGACCGCCTCGATCCCGAACAGAGCATTCGCGGCGGCAGCGAATATCTCAAGCGCATGATGGAGAAAGTACCGGAGACCATTCCGGAAGATGAACGCATCTGGTTCGCGCTGGCGGCATATAACATGGGCTACGCGCACATGCTGGATGTACGCAAGCTTACGGCGAAACAGGGCGGCAATCCGGACAGCTGGGCCGACGTGAAGCTGCGTTTGCCGATGCTGAGCCAGAAGCGCTACTACACGCAAACCACCTACGGCTACGCGCGCGGCCACGAAGCCTATAACTACGTTGAGAACATCCGTAAGTATCAGATCAGTTTGGTGGGATATTTGCAGGAGCAGGAGAAGCGTTTAGCGCAGCAGTCGGCGCTGGAAGCGGAATTAGGCGCCGGTTACCCGGCGGTCGAACCGAAAATTGCGATGAATTAACCGGTGCGCTGCGCCTGACGCAGCGCCTTCTTCTGCTCGCGACGCATGCGGAAGAAATCACTCAGCATCCCGGCACACTCTTCCGCCAGCACGCCGCAATCAATCTGAATTTGATGATTCATGCCGGGATGGCCAATCACATCCAGCAGTGAACCGGCCGCGCCGGTTTTCTCATCTTTAGCGCCATACACCAGTCGCGTGATGCGACTGTGCACCATCGCACCGGCGCACATCACACAGGGTTCCAGCGTGACGTACAGCGTGGTATCCAGCAATCGATAGTTTTCCAGTACTTTGCCGCCCTGGCGCAGCGCCATGATCTCGGCATGCGCGGTAGGATCGTGCTGACCAATCGGCCGATTCCAGCCTTCGCCAATCACTTTGTCGCCCTGCACCAGCACCGCACCGACCGGCACTTCGCCCTGCTCCCACGCGCGCTTCGCCAGTTCCAGCGCATAACGCATCCAATATTCATCAGTTTGTGGGTTCACCGGGCAACTCCTGCGGACATTTAAGGCGGCGCATTATAGCGATGCTGCTGCTGGAATCGAAGCGTTATTCCAGCTGTTGCAGCTCACCGCTTGGCGTGACGCGCCAGCGATGCTGACAGAAGAACAGCAGCGGGTTGTCCTGTTTGCTGTCGCTGTAGCCGCTATACAGTTGCAGCGGCGTGCCGATTTTCTCCTCCAGCTGCGCCACCTTTTCATGGCCGAGACAGCGCATCGACAGCAAACGCCCGCCACGGCCCGGTTTCATCTGGCTAGCGATCAGCTGCACGCGCGGTAAGAAGGCCGAATCGAAGTAAACTTGCTCCACCAGCGACTGCGGAGAGCCGGTAATCAGCCAGACATCGGCATCATTGCTGCTGAGATAGTCGGTAAGCCGCTGCTGCACCACCGGAAACGCGGTAACACGCTGGCGGAACCACTCGGCGAATTCAGCTTCACGCTGGCGCAGACGTGTTTCGCTGTGGCCGAAGGTGATCGCCCACAGTAACAAACTCATTGGCCAGCGTGCGGCACGGCCTTTGAACAGCATGCCGAGACCGATCACCGGCAACAGCGGCACCACCAGCAGCAGATTGATCGGCTGACGTCGCAGCAGATAGCGCATAAAGGTGCCAAACATGTCTTGCTGATGTAGCGTGCCATCGAGATCGAAAAACACCACGCGTCGTTGTGTACCCTTTGTCAAACAGCACTCCTTCTCTATCCTTCGCGGTTTCTGCACTACAGTGTAGCCAGCTTCGGCGTTCGAGGCGAAAGCTGCTATTTTTAATTCCAATGACTACAATGCCATTTGAATAGTTTATTCTTCGCGTTTACGCGCTGTTTGCGGATAAAGGAATTAAGGATCGAACCATGAGTTCATTGCTGCGCATTCGTCAGCTTTACCCTCGACTGGCGCTAAATGAGCGTCGGCTGGCGGATTTTTTGCTGTCGCAGCCGGATCGTGCACGGCATCTCAGTTCACAAAAACTCGCCGAGGAATCGGGCGTTAGCCAGTCCAGCGTGGTGAAGTTTGCCCAGAAGCTGGGCTATAAAGGCTTTCCGGCGCTGAAGCTGGCGTTGAGCGAGTCGATGGCCGATCGCGATGCGATCACCGTGCATAACCATATTCTCAGCGACGATCCGCTGAAAGTGGTCGGTGAAAAGCTGCTGACCGAGAAGATCTCGGCGATCCGCGCCACGCTGGATATCAACAGCGAAGAGAAGCTGCTGCAAACCTTACAGCTGTTGAAGAACGCCAATCGTATTTTGCTGGTTGGCATCGGTGCGTCCGGTTTAGTGGCGAAAGATTTTTCGTGGAAGCTAATGAAGATCGGCATCAATGCGGTGGCGGAACAGGATATGCACGCCTTGCTCGCCAGCGTGCAAGCGATGGCGCCGGGCGATGTGCTGCTGGCGATTTCTTATACTGGCGAACGTCGCGAAATCAATCTTGCTGCGCAGGAAGCGGCGCAAGTTGGTGCCGATGTGCTGGCCTTTACCGGTTTTACGCCGAATGCCCTGCAGCAATGCGCCACGGTTTGCCTCTACACCGTTGCGGAAGAGCAGAGCACGCGCAGCGCGGCGATCTCGTCAACCAGCGCGCAGCTGGCGCTGACCGATCTGCTGTTTATGGCGCTGGTACAAAACGATCCCGAACGCGCCTCCAGCCACATCCGCCACAGCGAAGAGTTGGTGAAAAAGCTGGTCTGATGAGAGCAGGCGCGTATAATACCCGCGCCTTTTCTGCTGTTATTGGACTTCCGCTATGGCCCTGCTCATCACCACTAAATGCATCAATTGCGATATGTGCGAACCTGAATGCCCAAACCAGGCAATCAGCTTAGGCGATGCGATCTATGAGATTGATGTCGACCGCTGCACCGAGTGCGTGGGCCATTATGATGTGCCGACCTGCCAAAGCGTCTGCCCGATTGATAACACCATTATTCTTGATCCACAGCACCCGGAAAGCCGCGAGGCGCTGTGGGAGAAGTTCGTGGTGTTGCACCCTTAGTTCTCGATAATCACCGTTGCGCAGGCATAATGGTGTTCATCCGCTAGCGTCACATGCACGTGCTTCACGCCGAGCTGGCTGGCAATCACTTTGGCCTGCTCAAAGAAACGTAATCCCGGCTTGCCCAGCGCATCGTTATACACTTCGAACTGATTGAAGGCCAGACCACCGCGAATGCCGGTGCCGAAGGCTTTTGCTGCCGCCTCTTTCACCGCAAAACGTTTGGCAAGAAAGCGCACCGGTTGCTGGTGCGCCTGATATTGCTGCCACTCGGCTTCGCTCAATACGCGGCGCGCCAGACGGTCGCCGGAGCGCTCAATGACGCCTGCAATGCGCTCGATCTCTACGATATCGCTGCCGAGTCCGAGAATTGCCATTAGCGACGCGCTTCCCGCATCAGTTGCTTCATTTCGCTGACCGCATCGGCCAGACCGCTGAACAGCGCGCGACCAATAATCGCATGGCCGATATTCAGTTCGTGCATTTCCGGCAGTTCAGCAATCGGCTGCACGTTGTGGTAGGTCAAACCGTGGCCGGCATTCACCTTAAGGCCGAGGCTGGCGGCGAAAGTCGCGGCTTTACGGATGCGTGACAGCTCAGCCTGACGCTCAAGACCTTCTGGCGCTTCGGCATAGGCGCCGGTGTGAATTTCGATATAAGGCGCGCCGCTGGTAACCGCCGCTTCAATCTGGCGGTGATCGGCATCGATAAACAGTGAAACCAGAATGCCGGCGTCGCTTAACAGGCGCACCGCAGCATTGATTTTATCCTGCTGACCCGCCACATCCAGCCCGCCTTCGGTGGTCACTTCCTGACGTTTTTCTGGCACCAGGCAAACGAAGTGCGGCTTGATTTCACAGGCAATGTCGATCATCTCGTCGGTGACCGCCATCTCCAGATTCATGCGCGTCTGGATGGTGTCACGCAGAATGCGCACATCGCGATCGGTGATGTGACGGCGATCTTCACGCAGATGTACGGTAATGCCGTCGGCACCGGCCTGCTCAGCAACAAACGCGGCCTGCACCGGATCGGGATAGTTTGTGCCACGAGCGTTACGTACGGTGGCAATGTGGTCAATGTTGACGCCTAACAGCAACTCAGCCATGACAATCCTTAAATGTGTTCAGTGTGTTTGCAGTGTACCGCGCTGAATATATCAGGCGGTACGACCAGCGCTAGTCGTTTGCCACATCTGGTTTCTTTTTTGGCACAAACTGGCGAAACAGTTCCTGACTCTTCAGCGGCTTGCCGCCAAGATAGGGCTTCAGCGCCATACGCGTAAAGCGTTTGGCGGCGCGCAGGGTATCGGCATCGGGGAATTCGCGTTCCCACAACGCACGCAGCTGGCGGCCGGTAAAGCTACGCTGATTGACCACCAAACTGGCGATAAAGCCCTTCTCTTCGCGGTAACTGTAGGTCATGCCGTCAGCGACCTCTTCGCCACTGCCGGCACAATGCAGAAAATCCACGCCGTAGCCGAGATGCCCAAGTAGCGCCAGCTCAAAGCGGCGCAGCGCCGGTTCAGGCGAGCCGTTGCCTGCCGCCAGCGTTTGGATGCAATTCAGGTAATCGAAGAACATGTCAGAGAAGGGAATTTGCTGTTCCAGCACGCGCGACAGCAGTTCGTTGACGTAGAGTCCGCAATAAAGCGTGATGCCGCTGAGCGGCAATGCCAGCGACACGGCTTCGGCATTGCGCAGCGTTTTGACGTCACCGCGTCCACCCCAGCGCACCAGCAGTGGCGTGAAGGGTTGCAGTGCACCTTTCAGTTGGGAGCGGCGCGATCGGGCGCCTTTGGCAAGGACGCGGACGCGCCCTTCACTTTCGCTGAACAGATCGAGGAGCAGGCTGGTTTCGCTGTAAGGGCGACTGTGCAGCACAAAGGCGCGTTGCCAGCCTTCCATCAATTAACCTTCGTCAGAGTAACCTAAGCTGCGCAGCGCACGTTCATCGTCCGCCCAGCCAGATTTCACTTTAACCCACAGTTCGAGATGCACTTTCGCTTCAAACATCTCTTCCATGTCTTTACGCGATTCAATGCCGATGGTTTTGATCTTGGCGCCTTTATTGCCGATGACCATCTTCTTTTGGCCTTCGCGCTCAACGAGGATCAAGCCATTGATGTCGTAACCGCCGCGATCGTTAGACACAAACTGCTCAATTTCTACGGTAACGGAGTAAGGCAGCTCAGCGCCAAGGAAGCGCATCAGTTTTTCACGGATGATCTCAGACGCCATAAAGCGCTGTGAGCGGTCAGTAACATAATCTTCCGGGAAATGATGCTCAGATTTTGGCAGGCATTTGCGCGCAATCGCCGCAATAGCGTCAACGTTTTTGCCGCTTTCCGCTGAGATCGGTACGATTTCGAGGAAGTTCATCTGCTGGCTAAGGAACTGCAGATGCGGCAACAGAATGCTCTTGTCCTGAATGTTGTCGACTTTATTGATCGCCAATACCACAGGAACTTTGTTATCACGCAGCTTGTTGAGCACCATCTCGTCGTCTGGCGTCCAGCGCGTGCCTTCTACTACAAAAATTACCAGCTCAACATCACCGATGGAGCTGCTGGCGGCACGGTTCATCAGGCGGTTGATTGCCCGCTTCTCTTCCATGTGCAGCCCTGGCGTATCCACGTAGATCGCCTGATAAGCGCCTTCGGTGTGGATGCCCATGATGCGGTGACGCGTGGTTTGCGGCTTGCGTGAAGTGATCGACACTTTCTGCCCCAGCAACTGGTTCAGCAAAGTGGATTTACCGACGTTTGGTCGGCCTACAATCGCGACAAAGCCGCTATATGTTTCGAGTTCGCTCATTCGAGTCCTGACTTGGGCAGCGTCGCTTTCGACGCTGCGATATGACTATTTATTCGAGGCCAAGCTTAATTAACGCCTGTTCGGCGGCTGCTTGCTCGGCTTTACGGCGGCTGGAGCCAATGCCCACCACCGGTTCTGCCATGCCACTCACCTGACAGTGAATGGTGAATTCCTGATCGTGGGCTTCGCCACGCACCTGCACCACCAAATACGATGGCAGCGGAAGATGACGTCCCTGCAAATACTCCTGCAGGCGCGTTTTCGGATCTTTTTGTTTATCGCCCGGACTGATCTGTTCCAGTCGCGAGTGATACCAGTCGAGAATTAACTTTTCGACGGTTTGAATGCTGCTATCGAGGAAAATGCCGCCAATCAAGGCTTCAACGGTATCCGCGAGGATCGATTCACGACGGAAACCGCCGCTCTTCAGCTCGCCCGGACCGAGGCGTAGACATTCGCCAAGGTCGAACTCGCGTGCCATCTCCGCCAGCGTATTGCCGCGCACTAGCGTGGCACGCATGCGGCTCATGTCGCCTTCATCCACACGCGGGAAGCGGTGATAGAGCGCATTAGCGATCACGTAGCTGAGAATAGAATCGCCAAGAAATTCAAGACGTTCGTTGTGTTTGCTGCTGGCACTACGATGCGTCAGTGCCTGCTGCAATAAATCCGGATGAGTAAAAGTGTAGCCCAGTTTGCGCTGCAGCTTGTTAATGACGATGGGGTTCATGCTATTCCAGTTGTTCTGTGCGTCTATCACTGCATACGAAACAGGGCTGAGGTTCCAACCTGTTCTGTTTGGTGTGCACTGGCCTCCCGAAAGAGAGGCCAACCTTTTTTGAAGCTAATTAGTGAATCCCACCAATGCGGCTAAAGCGCACGCCGGTCGGCCACTGTCCTTCTTGTTTCTCGAAGCTCATCCAGATAGCCACCGCTTTGCCGACCAGATTCTTCTCGGGCACAAAGCCCCAGTAGCGGCTGTCGGCGCTGTTATCGCGGTTATCGCCCATCATGAAATACTGCCCTTGCGGCACAATCCAGGTCGATTGCGGCTGGCCCGGCTGCTGATAATACATGCTTGCCTGACTTTGCGCTTCGTTTACCAGCAAGATATCGTGCGTTACGCTGCCCAATGTCTCTTTACGGGTGCCGAGACGCAGGCCGCCCTTCATGGTTTCGCCCTGCGGCGCCTGGAAGAAGCCGTTGCCGGTTTCATTGCCATCAAAGCCGCTGAAGGTCTGAATGAAGTTGCTTGGCTCAACGTTAGTGTAAGTCACCGGCAGCGCCGTGTCGCAATTGCCGCTGCTGCAACCCGGATTGATGGTCAGGGTTTTGCTGTAAGGATCAAACACCACTTTGTCGCCCGGCAAGCCAATCACGCGCTTAATGTAATCCACGCTGGGATCTTTCGGGTATTTGAATACCGCGACATCACCGCGCTGCGGATGGCCAGTTGGGATCAGCGTGGTTTGGGTAATCGGATCTTTAATGCCGTAAGCAAACTTCTCCACGAGGATAAAGTCGCCAATCAGCAGCGTTGGCATCATTGAGCCCGATGGAATCTGGAACGGCTCAAAAATAAACGAACGCACGATCAATACCACCGCCAGCACCGGGAACACCGATGCTGTGGTTTCAACCCAACCCGGCTGCGCGGCTACTTTCGCCAGCGTTTTGCTGTCGAGTGCGTTGCCGGCTTGCGCTTGCGCAGCAGCCTGCTTCGCTCGACGCGCCGGTGCCCATTTAAAGCGATCGATACACCAGATAATGCCAGTGACCAGTGTGGCGATCACTAAAACCAGGGCAAACATGTTAGCCATTAAAAATCCTTATTTGCTGTCTTTACCGACATGCAGAATGGCAAGGAATGCTTCCTGCGGCAGCTCAACGTTGCCGACCTGCTTCATTCGCTTCTTACCGTCTTTCTGCTTCTGCAACAGTTTCTTCTTACGGCTAACGTCACCGCCATAGCATTTCGCCAAGACGTTTTTACGCAGCTGTTTTACCGTTGAGCGAGCGATAATGTGGTTGCCGATTGCCGCCTGAATCGCAATATCAAACTGCTGACGTGGGATCAGATCTTTCATCTTCTCCACCAGATCGCGGCCACGATACTGTGAGTTATCACGGTGAGTAATCAGCGCCAGCGCATCAACACGTTCTGAGTTAATCATCACGTCGACACGCACCATGTCAGAGGTCTGGAAACGTTTGAAGTTATAATCCAGCGAGGCATAACCGCGCGAGGTTGATTTCAGACGGTCGAAGAAGTCGAGAACCACTTCCGCCATCGGAATCTCATACGTCAGCGCAACCTGCTTGCCGTGGTAAACCATGTTGGTTTGTACGCCACGTTTTTCGATACACAGCGTAATGACGTTGCCGAGGAACTCCTGCGGCAGCAGCATGTGACACTCCGCAATCGGCTCACGCAGCTCGGCAATATTGTTCAGCGGTGGCAGCTTCGACGGGCTATCAACGTAGATGGTTTCACCGTCGGTGGTTTCCACTTCATACACTACGGTTGGCGCGGTGGTGATCAGATCCAGATCGTATTCACGCTCCAGACGCTCCTGAATGATCTCCATGTGCAGCAGACCGAGGAAGCCGATGCGGAAACCGAAGCCCAGCGCCGTTGAGCTCTCTGGCTCGTAGAACAGTGACGCATCGTTCAGGCTCAATTTGCCCAGCGCATCACGGAACGCTTCATAGTCGTCAGAGCTGATCGGGAACAGACCTGCGTAAACCTGCGGCTTCACTTTCTTGAAGCCAGGCAACACTTTCTCCGCCGGATTGCGCTGCAAGGTCAGGGTATCGCCCACAGGCGCGCCGAGGATGTCTTTAATCGCACACACCAGCCAGCCTACTTCACCGCAGTTCAGTTCGTTGCGATCAACACGCTTCGGCGTAAAGATGCCGAGACGGTCAGCGTTATAGCTTTGACCGGAGCTCATGACTTTAACTTTGTCGCCTTTGCGCAGCGTGCCGTTCTTAATACGAATCAGCGATACCACACCAAGGTAGTTATCGAACCAGGAATCGATGATCAGCGCCTGCAGCGGACCTTCCGGATCGCCTTCTGGCGGCGGGATGTCACGCACCAGACGTTCCAGCACGTCGGGCACGCCGACGCCGGTTTTCGCCGAGCAACGCACCGCATCAGTCGCGTCAATGCCGACGATATCTTCAATCTCTTCCGCTACGCGCTCTGGATCGGCGGCAGGCAGGTCGATTTTGTTCAGTACCGGTACCACTTCCAGATCCATCTCCATTGCGGTGTAGCAGTTTGCCAGCGTCTGCGCTTCAACGCCCTGCCCTGCATCGACCACCAGCAATGCTCCTTCACATGCCGCCAGCGAGCGGGAAACTTCATAGGAGAAGTCAACGTGACCGGGAGTATCGATAAAATTGAGCTGGTAAGTTTCACCGTTCAGCGCTTTGTAATCGAGCGTCACGCTCTGCGCTTTAATGGTAATGCCGCGCTCACGTTCCAGATCCATGGAGTCCAGAACCTGCGCCGCCATCTCACGATCGCTCAGGCCACCACAAATTTGAATCAAACGGTCAGAGAGCGTTGATTTGCCGTGGTCAATGTGAGCGATGATGGAGAAATTTCGTATGTGCTTCATTTATATGAATATCTTCACGTAGAAAATCAGTGGGAAACTTGAGCACGGACACATTCAGGAAAGTGAGCTTTACCCGGAACCCTGTCGGCCTCATTAATGACGACGCATATTACACTGTTAACGCCGCGCGTTAAAGAATGGAACTGTGGGGAATCGCAACAGATTTCAGCGGTTAAGCCGATTGAGAAAGGCCGCATCAAATGCGGCCTGGACTGGGATCACGCTTCGCTTTCCACGCGCAACGCATCAGGCGGTAACGCAACGCTAAGAATCACCGGCTGGAAAGCCTCGCGATCGCCGAAGAGTTTGGATACACCTTTCGCGACGATAAAGCCGCCAATGCCGCCCAACAACGCGCCACAGGCCGCAGCCAGATCGCTGGCGAACAGCATCTGGAAGATGCCCGCCACTAAAAACAGGCCAAACAGCGGCGTCATGTAAACCAGCAAAGCGGAACCCAACAAGCTGCTTTCGCGGATGCCTAACTCAATGCGCTGGCCGGGTTGCAACGGCTCCGCGCTGGCGATAGTCATCACGTGGGCATTTTTCGGACCCAGCTGATTAAGCGCGTGGCTGCCGCAGCCTTTACGCGCCGAGCAGCTGTTACAAGACGTTTTCGCTTCCGTGTGCAGTGTGGCAATGCCTTCTTTCCACGCCACCACGGTGGCCCATTCTCTCATCATTTTGGTGAACCCGAATCTATGCTGTCCGCAATACGTTTAGCCGTGGCTGGCGGTAACTCGCCCACCACCGTGATTTCGTTATTATTGCGTACTTCTGTCTGCACCGTACGACGCCCAGTGCGCAATGCCTGCACGCTGCTGCTTTTATCTGCTGGCGTAACGTTGATGGCAAAGCTAAACAGGCCATCGCTGTACAGGCGCGATTCGACCGTTTTGTTCATCGATGGGATATCACGGCGACTTTGTGAGATCAGTTTCATGCCCGCCGGGAGCCAGCCTGGCTGCCAGCTGAGTTCGACTTTGTCACCCGCTGGTAAAGACAGCGATGGCGGCAAGTTGGCCTTCTCAAGTCCTTGCATCAGATTGCGCACGCCTTCATCGACGGCAAAGCTGATGACGCGGAACTGCTCCAGCGTTTCACCGTCTCGATCGAGCAGATCGATGCGCAGCGGCAATTTGGTATCCACATCCAGCCACACTACATAGCTGTAGCGCGTGCCATCACGTGACACGATGCGCACCACTTCGCACATCTGATCGGCCATACGCGAACGGCCAACCGGAATGAAATCGTAGGCTTCGCCCAAACGGGAGAAGTCAGCGAACATCAAACCAGGTAACGCATCGATGATGTGATTGCCCGGCAGCGAGAAGGGATCTAATCCCGGCTCGAAATAGCTGATGTCGTTTCCGCGCTGGATCACTTCACGGCGCGGCCCGTCCATCTGCAACAGTTGGGCGAAGATACGATTGTCGATAACCGCGTGACGATAACGCAGAGATTCAATGCCGAGACGCGAGACATTGATGTAGGCGAATTCGTAGTTGAGGTTCTGGCTTGCCTGCTCCATCTGTTGTAACAACGCCCCGGACGCAGAGGTCTGCGCCGAGGCGATAGATGAGCAAAACAGGCTGCCTGCCAGCAGGCTAACGGCACACCAAAGCTGCTTCATTACTGCTGCTGAGTTCCTAACGACTGATTTCCGGGAACATTAGCCTGAGCCTGTTGCGGATCGTTTTTCTCAAACTGAACCTGATCGGCATGCAGACGACGTTGCAGTTCATAATCCTGCAGCATGGCATTGACGCGACGACGCTGTTCCTGCACCTGCTGATTAGAGCTGTTAGTGTCAAAGGCTTCAGAAGGCACGCCTAAGCTAACCGGAGACGCTTTACCCATCATCGGCAAGGTGTTGAATGCCGGTGAATCTGACGCTTCAGTCGCGCTGCCGGTTGGAGAACTGTTGTAGTGCTGAACACCGACAATGACAGCCAGTGAAACACAAGCAGCAACACCGACTTGCGTCAGCTGTGCCGCCCAACTGCCACCGCGACGCCAGAACGGCATCTTCTCGTAACGTGACGGCTCAGGCTGCGCTTCAGGGATCAGCGGAGTGACTTTGCGTGCCGGTTCGTTTTCGATGGCCGCAGCCACACGTGCGGAGATATCAAAATGCAGCACTTCTCCGATATCACCTCGTAAGGTGTCGCGGATGAGATGGTAGCTTTCCCAGCTTTGCTGAAGATCCGCATCCTTAGATAACGACGCCAACAGCTCGTTATCTAAAGTTTCACCATCCATTAAAGCGGAAAGTTTTTCTTTCTGCATGCCTTGGTACCCTTCCAGTAGCCGTTATCACTGACGTTGGATAAGCGGTTGAACTTTATTATCAATAGCCTCTCGTGCACGGAAGATACGCGAACGTACGGTACCGACCGGACAATCCATGATGACGGCAATCTCTTCGTAACTCAGGCCATCCAATTCCCTGAGGGTAATGGCCATACGAAGATCTTCGGGAAGCGCCTCAATGGTACGAAAGACGATTTGTTTCAGTTCCTCAGACAACATTAAGTTCTCAGGGTTCGAAATTTCTTTCAGTGCACCTGCACTTTCGAAATTTTCCGCATCAATCGCATCCACATCACTGGATGGCGGACGTCGCCCCTGAGCAACCAGATAATTTTTCGCTGTGTTTACCGCAATGCGGTACAGCCATGTATAAAAGGCGCTGTCGCCACGGAAAGATTCCAGTGCGCGATACGCTTTAATAAAAGATTCCTGAACCACATCAGGCACATCGCCTGACGGAACATAGCGTGAAACCAGGCTCGCCACTTTATGCTGGTATCGAATCACCAGTAAATTAAAGGACTTTTGATCTCCCTTCTGAACCCGCTCAACGAGAACCTGATCCGTTAACTGCTCGCTCATCCGAGGTAATATCTCCCCAAAACTTTTTTATGCGTAAGTGAACTGCCAGCACATCTCATTGTTCTGAGCAAGCATGCGCTTAGAGTGACCTAATGGTCTGAAGTTCACTACGACCAGAATTTTTCCGTATCGGAACCACGACATCATTGTTGTTGATTGTCTTTCAGTGTAGCGACTTGCCACGCTGGTGGTGTCTTTTGCGGCACCGATAATCGCTGGCAGAGTACCTTATGACGCCGTCATTTTCACCTTTATTACCTGAATTTTCAGAGTGTTTGATATAAAAAACACATTGTGCTTAATTTCAGAGTTAACTTACTGAATTCACGTTATTATCTCCCTTTGCTGAATAATTTTTCCGCGCAATTTGTTCAAAATACTTCACAGCATCCCCATCCCGGCTTATGCTCAAGCCACCTTTTGTTTAGTAAATTAAACACCATGACTTCTCTCCCGGAATATCAGTGTGATGTCCTCATCGTCGGCAGCGGTGCGGCAGGTTTATCGTTAGCGCTGCGCTTAGCGCCGCATTATCAGGTTACCGTGCTGAGTAAAGCGCAGGTGAATGAGGGCTCAACGCTGTATGCGCAGGGCGGGATTGCGGCGGTGTTTGATGAAACTGACAGCATCGAATCACACGTTGAAGACACGCTGGTTGCTGGCGCAGGCTTGTGCGATCGCGATACGGTGAGCTTTATCGCCAGCAACGCGCGTCACTGCGTACAGTGGCTAATTGATAACGGCGTCGCCTTCGATAAAGAGCCGCAGGCTGATGGCGAGGCGCGTTATCACCTCACGCGCGAAGGCGGACACAGTCATCGCCGCATTCTACACAGCGCCGATGCCACCGGACGCGCGGTAGAAACCACGCTGGTAAGCCAGGCGTTGAGCCATCCCAACATCCGCATTATCGAGCGTACCAATGCGGTGGATTTGATTCTCTCCGATAAGCTTGGCCTGCCCGGCAAGCGCCGCGTGGTTGGCGCGTGGATCTGGAACCGTAAGCGTGAACAGGTGGAAACCTGTCGCGCGCGCGCCGTGGTGTTAGCCACTGGCGGCGCAGCAAAAGTCTATCAGTACACCACCAATCCAGACGTAGCGTCTGGCGATGGCATTGCCATGGCATGGCGCGCCGGTTGTCGCGTGGCGAACCTCGAATTCAATCAATTCCATCCCACCTGTTTATTCCATCCGCAGGCACAAAACTTCCTGCTGACCGAAGCACTGCGCGGTGAAGGCGCCTGGCTGTTACGTCCTGACGGCACGCGCTTTATGCCTGACTTTGATCAGCGTGCCGAGTTAGCGCCGCGCGATATTGTGGCGCGCGCCATCGATCATGAGATGAAACGGCTGGGCGTCGATTGTATGTATCTGGACATTAGCCACCAGCCGGAAAGCTTTGTGCGCGCGCACTTCCCGATGATTTACGAAAAGCTGCTGACCTTTGGCCTCGATCTCACCAAACAGCCGATTCCGATTGTGCCAGCCGCGCATTACACCTGCGGCGGCGTGATGGTCGACCAGCAAGGCCGCACTGACGTAGATGGGCTGTACGCGATAGGTGAAGTGAGCTATACCGGCTTACATGGCGCAAACCGCATGGCATCCAACTCCTTACTCGAGTGCCTGGTTTACGGTTGGTCAGCGGCTGAAGATATGATCGCCCGCTTGCCGGACGTCGCAGCGGTAGAACATCTGCCCGCGTGGGACGAAAGCCGCGTTGATGATGCCGATGAACGCGTAGTGATCCAACATAACTGGCATGAACTGCGGCTATTCATGTGGGATTACGTGGGCATTGTGCGCACCACCAAACGTCTGGAACGCGCGCTGCGGCGCATTAATTTGCTGCAACAGGAAATTGATGAGTACTACGCGCACTTCCGCCTCTCTAACAATTTGCTCGAGCTGCGCAATCTGGTGCAGGTCGCCGAACTGATGGTGCGCTGTGCGTTGGAGCGGAAGGAGAGCCGAGGGCTGCACTTTACCCTCGACAATCCCGATTTGCTGGATGAGGCGTTACCGACCATCCTGCAGCCCGAAGTTAGCGAAACAGGTAAAAGTCTTTCACCAGACTGAGCCAGTCGGCTGAATAGCTTTTATCTTCATCACGAATGGCGAGACGTTCCAGCAACGTTTCGCCGGCAGAGGGAGAAAAGCCCAACACCACGCGATTCGGCGGGCGCTGCGCATAGGCGGCGACATCATAGCGATAACGCAAATGCCAGCCATCCGCCAGCGCCAGTGAAATCAATGCTTCGCCTGCTTCAGCTGGCAGCACCACACAAAATAGTCCTTCTTCTTCAATCAACTGGGCGGCACAGCGCAGCAGCGTGAGATGGTCGAGTGTTGCGGTGCTGCGTGCGGTATCACGCGCGATACTGCCTGTTGCCATTCCTGGCGCAAAAAAAGGCGGATTACTGACGATGAGTGAAAAGCGTTTTTCACACTGTTCGCTCCAGCTGACAATATCCTGATGATGCACATGAATGCGATCTGCCCACGGCGAGGCCTGCATATTTTCCTGCGCCTGCTGCGCTGCGCTGGCTTCCAGTTCAACGGCATCAATTTCTACCGAATCGGGCGTGCGTTGCGCCAGCATCAGCGCTATCAACCCGCTGCCGCAGCCAATATCGAGGATGCGACGCGCGCCTGCCACTGGCGCCCAAGCCCCGATTAACACGCCATCGGTGCCGACTTTCATCGCACAGCGATCGTGCGCCACGAAAAATTGCTTAAAGGTAAAACCATCTTTTCTTAACGTCGGCCGCACCTGCGGCTGGTCCTGAGACATACTTCACTACCATTGAATTTTTTACTGCCGGAAGTGTAACGTGGTGGCGATGGGAATTCACCTGCGCCTGTAATACCTACACAAACAGATGAAGATTATATTCGTTCTGTCTATAATCAGCGCCCCAAACTGAGGTAGACCATGACCGTAACCACATTCTCCGAACTCGAACTCGACGAAAGCCTGCTACAAGCTTTGCAGGAAAAAGGCTTTACTCGCCCTACTGTTATTCAGGCCGAGACCATTCCTGCCGCGCTGGAAGGCCGTGACGTTCTGGGTTCGGCTCCAACCGGGACGGGGAAAACTGCAGCGTTTTTGCTGCCCGCTTTACAGCATTTGCTCGATTTCCCGCGCAAGAAATCAGGCCCACCACGCATTCTGATCATCACCCCAACGCGCGAACTGGCGATGCAGGTTGCCGATCACGCGCGCGAACTGGCTAAACACACGCATCTGGATATCGCCACCATCACCGGTGGTGTGGCGTATATGAACCATGCCGAAGTGTTCAGCGAAAACCAGGACATCGTTGTCGCGACTACTGGCCGTTTGCTGCAGTACATCAAAGAAGAGAACTTTGACTGCCGCGCAGTAGAAACGCTGATTCTTGATGAAGCTGACCGCATGCTCGATATGGGCTTTGCGCAGGACATCGAAACCATCGCCGCAGAAACCCGCTGGCGCAAACAGACGCTGCTGTTCTCAGCGACGCTGGAAGGCGATCACATCAAAGACTTCGCCGAGCGCTTGCTCAACGAGCCGGTGTTTATTGAAGCCGACCCAAGCAAAAGTGAACGTAAAAAGATTCAGCAATGGTATTACCGCGCCGACGATCTGCAGCATAAAAACAAGCTGCTGATTCACCTGTTGAAACAGCCAGACGCCACGCGCGTCATCGTATTTGTGCGTAAACGTGAGCGCCTACATGAGCTGGTCACCTGGCTTCATGAAGCCGGCATTCGCACCAGCTATCTCGAAGGCGAAATGGTGCAGGTCAATCGTAACGAAGCGATCAAACGTATGAATGATGGCCGCGTTACGGTGATGATTGCCACCGACGTTGCTGCGCGCGGTATCGACATTGACGATATCTCACACGTCATTAACTACGATTTGCCGCGCACCGCCGATACCTATTTGCACCGCATCGGCCGTACCGCGCGTGCAGGCCGTAAAGGTACCGCCATCTCGCTGGTCGAAGCGCATGACCACGTGCTGCTGGGCAAAATCACCCGTTACATCAACGAGCCGTTGAAAGCGCGTGTGATTGATGAGCTGCGTCCAGAAAGCCGTGCGCCAAGTGCCAAAGTGACGGGGAAACCGTCGAAAAAAGCCCTTGCGAAGCGTCAAGAGCGTAAAGAGAAAGAACAAGAGAAACCGCGCGTCAAACAACGCCATCGCGATACCAAAAATGTGGGTAAACGCCGCAAGCCAAGCGGTAGCGATGCACCAGAGTCTGGTGCGGAATAAAACAGCACTCGCTGTAATTAATCGCCTCTTTTGAGGCGATTTTTTTGTTTTAAGCGTAGCGAAAAAGCGCTTTCGCTATCAAACGGCCTCAAGAAGCCTTTCTTTGTCATCAAGCTATATAAAAAAAGCCGCGTCAATCAACATTGGCGCGGCTTGTATTGCTGTGTGTCTTTTCGTCAGCGCTGCAATTACAGGCTTTCGGTGAATGTACGTGTAATCACGTCACGCTGCTGCTCTGGCGTCAGCGCATTAAAGCGTACGGCATAGCCTGATACGCGAATGGTCAACTGCGGATATTTTTCCGGATGATTGACGGCATCTTCCAGCGTTTCGCGGCGCAGCACGTTAACGTTCAGATGCTGACCACCTTCGATACGCACTTGCGGCTTCTGCTCAAGTGGAATTTCACGGTAAGCGATTTCGCCGAGGTCGCTGATAGCAACAACCTGATCTTCCGCGAAATCCCCTTTGGCGCACAGGCAGCGCGCTTCGGCTTTATCATCGTCCAGCAGCCAGAATGAGTTCAACAGCTGTGGATTATTTGCCTGAGTAATTTGAATACCGGTAATCATAGTAGGTCTCCAGGGCTTTACGCTGTCGCAACCGGACAGCGAGGTTCATAAGGTTTTGGAATGCTGTGGTATATCACTGCAAGAAAAGCGCCGTTTTGACCTGTATCAATTTCGTCCAAACGCGATTGAGCGCAGAAATACTAACAACTTGATTCATAACAACTTCACTCGCTAACTTTTTACGTAAATATTCAAATTATTTTTACCCTTCTGCTGTTGAGTTCGACACGTTAAGCTAGGCGCACTATTTTGCAGGGAGTCAATGATGGCTGAGAAGCTGACCTGGCACGACGTGCTGGCTGAAGAGAAAGAGAAACCTTACTTCGTGGAAACGCTGAAAGCGGTGGCCAATGAACGCGCTGCCGGCGTAACGGTGTATCCGCCGCAGAAGGATGTGTTTAATGCCTTTCGGCTGACCGAACTGGGCGATATCAAAGTGGTGATTTTGGGTCAGGATCCTTATCACGGCCCGAATCAGGCGCATGGTCTGGCCTTTTCTGTGCTGCCCGGCGTGGCGATCCCGCCGTCATTACTGAATATGTACAAAGAGCTGGAGCAGGATATGCCCGGCTTTGTGCGCCCTACGCACGGTTTTCTTGAAAGCTGGGCAACGCAAGGCGTGATGCTGTTGAACACCGTGTTAACGGTGGAAGCCAGTAAGGCGCATTCGCACGCGCGCTTTGGCTGGGAAACTTTCACTGATAACGTCATCAGCGCCATCAATCAGCATCGCGAAGGGGTGATTTTCTTGCTGTGGGGATCGCACGCGCAGAAGAAAGGCAGCATCATTGATACGCAACGTCATCATGTGCTGAAAGCGCCGCATCCTTCCCCGCTCTCCGCGCATCGCGGCTTTTTTGGCAGCAAACACTTCTCACAGGCGAATGCGCTGCTGAGCCAATCAGGCCAGTCACCGATTGACTGGATGCCGGTGCTGCCTTGAAAAAACAAACGGCCGCATTAAGCGGCCGTTGTTATTACAGCGACAGATTAGCCTTTGGCTTTGGTCACTGCCACCATCGCCGGACGCAACAGGCGACCGTTGAGGGTGTAACCGCGCTGCATCACCATCAGCACGTGATTTGGCGCCATCTCTTCTGATTCCATCATCGACATCGCCTGATGGATCTCCGGATTGAATGGCACATTGGTTTCGCCAACCACTTCCACGCCAAACTTACGCACCGCGCCCAGCAGCGACTTCAGCGTCAGCTCGATACCTTCAATCATCGAAGCCAGTTCAGCGTTATCTTTGTTTGCGACTTCCAGCGCGCGCTCCAGGCTATCGATCACTGGCAGCAGCTCGTTGGCAAATTTTTCCAGCGCAAATTTATGCGCCTTTTCCACATCCATTTCAGTACGACGACGGATATTCTCGATTTCCGCCTGCGCACGCAGCTGTGCATCACGCACGCCGGTTTGCGACACGGCTAACTCGGCTTCCAGTTGCGCGATACGCTCATCACGCGGATCCACCTCAGCGGTTGTCTCTGCGTCCACGCGCTGCTGATCCTGTTGAATTTCGTCTGAGACTTGCTCGTTTGGGGTGTTCTGTTCTTTACTACTCATGAATTTCTCCGCGTTTTGCACATTCATCTCGCTGGTTGGCTTATTATGGGGATCAGTTTGACGGTTTCAAGTAGACCCATCACATTGCCTGGCCGTTTTGGCTTATAAGGAACTCGCGCTAAATGAACAAACACTTTAACTGCATCGGGATTGTCGGCCATCCGCGCCATCCCACTGCGTTAACCACCCATGAAATGCTCTGGCGCTGGCTTACGGCAAAGGGTTATGAGGTGATTGTCGAGCAGCAGATTGCGCGCGAACTGGATTTGAAAAATGCCGAAACCGGCAGCCTTGCGGATATTGGTCAACGCGCTGATTTAGCGGTTGTAGTAGGTGGCGATGGCAACATGCTTGGTGCTGCCCGCGTGCTGGCGCGCTATGACATCAAAGTAATTGGCATTAACCGTGGCAACCTCGGTTTTCTTACCGATCTCGATCCGGACAACGCGCAGCAGCAGCTGGACGATGTGCTGCAGGGCGATTACTTCGTCGAAAGCCGCTTCTTGCTGGAGGCGCAGGTGTGCAAAGAAGATTGCTCGCCGCGTATTGGCAGCGCCATTAATGAAGTAGTGCTGCATCCCGGTAAAGTCGCGCACATGATTGAATTCGAAGTCTATATTGATGAGGTGTTTGCCTTTTCACAGCGCTCCGATGGTTTGATCATCTCCACGCCAACCGGTTCCACCGCCTATTCGCTCTCGGCTGGCGGCCCCATTCTAACGCCGTCACTGGATGCCATTACGCTGGTCCCGATGTTCCCTCATACGCTCTCAGCGCGCCCGCTGGTGATTAACAGTAGCAGCACCATCCGCCTGCGTTTTTCTTCCCTGCGCAGCGATCTGGAGATCAGCTGTGACAGCCAGATTGCCTTGCCAATTCAGGAAGGTGAAGATGTCCTGATTCGCCGCAGCGCTAATCATCTCAATCTCATCCATCCTAAAAATTACAACTATTTTAATACCCTAAGTTCAAAGCTGGGTTGGTCTAAAAAATTGTTCTGAAAATCAGCACTGACCACTTTACTGTATAAAATACCAGGATATACTGTATGTAAAACCATATCTGTTTTTACATACAGGTGATTCTATGCTGGCACAATTGACCATCAGTAACTTTGCTATCGTTCGTGAACTGGAGATCGACTTTCATCGTGGTATGACGGCGATCACGGGTGAAACCGGCGCAGGTAAATCTATCGCCATCGATGCGCTGGGCCTGTGTTTAGGCGGACGCGCTGAAGCAGATATGGTGCGTCAGGGTGCCAGTCGCGCGGATATCTGCGCCCGCTTCCAACTCAAAGCTTCGCCTTCCGCACAGCGCTGGCTGGTGGAGAATCAACTGGATGAAGGCAATGAGTGTTTGCTGCGTCGTGTGATCAGCGCGGATGGTCGTTCGCGTGGCTTTATCAACGGCACGTCGGTGCCGCTTTCGCAGCTGCGTGAACTCGGTCAATTGTTGATTCAGATTCACGGCCAGCATGCGCATCAGCTGTTGCTCAAATCCGATCACCAAAAACATCTGCTGGATGCTTATGCAGCCCACGATGATTTGCTATCTGAAATGCGCCAGCACTATCAGCGCTGGCATCAGAGTTGCCGCGTGCTGGCGCAGCATCAGCAGCTCTCGCAAGAGCGTGAATCACGTCGCGAGCTGTTGCAATATCAGCTGAAAGAACTCAATGAATTCGCCCCGCAGCTGGGCGAATTCGAACAGATTGATGAAGAGTACAAGCGCCTGGCGAACAGCGGCCAGTTGCTATCCACCAGCCAGCAAGCGCTGCAAATTCTCGCCGATGGTGATGACACCAACCTGCAGAGCCTGCTGTATAGCGCCCGTCACATGCTGGGTGAACTGGTGACGCTGGATAATAAAGTCAGCGGCGTGTTCAATCTGTTGGAGGAAGCCGCAATTCAGCTCAGTGAAGCCAGCGATGAACTGCGTCACTATTGTGAACGTCTGGATCTCGATCCCAATCGCCTGCATGAGCTGGAGCAACGTCTGTCACGTCAGATCGCACTGGCGCGCAAGCATCATGTCTCACCTGAAACCTTGCCGGTGCTTTATCAGCAATTGCTTGATGAAGCGGAACTGCTTTCGCAGCAAGAGAGCGATCAGGAAACCCTGCAATCTGAAGTCGTCGCTCACCATAAAGCCGCGTTAGTCAGTGCTGAAAATCTGCATCAACTGCGTGAACACTCCGCTCAAGAGTTGAGCCAGCTGATTACCCAAAGCATGCGCACGCTGGCAATGCCGCACGGCCAGTTCGCTATCGTGCTGGAGTTCAATGCGGATCAACTCACTGCAGATGGCGCAACGCGCATTGATTTCCGCGTCACGACTAACCCAGGTCAACCGCTCCAGCCGCTGGGCAAAGTGGCATCCGGCGGTGAGCTGTCGCGTATTGCGCTGGCGATTCAGGTGATCACCGCACAGAAAATGGAAACGCCAGCAATGATCTTCGATGAAGTGGATGTCGGTATCAGCGGCCCAACCGCCGCAGTGGTAGGCCAAATGCTGCGTCAGCTAGGCGAGTCAACCCAGGTGATGTGTGTCACGCATCTGCCGCAGGTTGCTGGCTGCGGTCATCAGCACTTCTACGTCAGCAAAGAGACCGATGGCGCGATGACAGAAACCCATATGCAGCCGCTAGATAAACGCGCGCGACTGCAAGAGTTGGCGCGTTTGCTGGGCGGCAGCGAGGTGACGCGCAACACGCTGGCCAACGCTAAAGAACTTTTAGCCGCCTGATACCGCACTTTTTTCCCGGCTGGTGGTCATATGCTTGCTCTGTAGAGGTTTCAAATAGCGAAAAGGTTTATTATCATCGGCAGTTATGTCGTCTGAGTAATAAAGCCTGCCGCAGGCAGAGTTCAGAATTTGATGGCAAAAAAATAGCCTGCTGAAAGGCGTTTGGCCCCAGAAAAGGAATGTATAGATGCGCTGTAAAACGCTGACTGCCGCGGCAGTAGTAATGTTGATGATGACCGCTGGATGTTCCACCCTTGAGCGCGTTGTGTATCGTCCGGATATCAATCAGGGGAATTACCTGGTCGCCAACGATGTGTCGAAGATTCATAACGGCATGACGCAGCAGCAGGTTGCCTACACGCTCGGTACGCCGATGATGCGCGATCCGTTTGGCAGCAACGTTTGGTACTACGTGTTCCGCCAGGAACCAGGTCATGAAAGTGTGAAACAGCAAACCCTGACGCTGACCTTTGATAGCAACGGAACGCTGACCAACATCGACAATAAGCCGAAGCTCGCTGGCAAAGAAGGCTAAGTGAACGGCAATAAAAAAGGCGCTTAAGCGCCTTTTTTAGTTTTTACTTCTGACTATTTCTTTTCAGCTGAACGCTCTGCGCGTTGACGCCGCAACTCTTTCGGATCGGCAATCAGCGGACGATAGATCTCAATGCGATCACCATCCTGCACGACATCAGCCAATTTTACCGGGCGGCTAAAAATCCCGACCTTGTTCGAGTTCAGGTCAATATCTTTACGCAGTGACAGCAAACCCGACGCCTTGATCGCTTGCTCAACGGTTGCACCTTCCTCAAGCGTGACGGCACGCAAATACTGCTTATCCGGCAGTGCGTAAACCACTTCCACGCTGATATCAGGCACGATAAACCTCTTTCGCGCGCTGACTGAACGCCTGCACCATGCTGTTCGCCAGCTCTTTAAAGATGCGGCCAAACGCCATTTCTACCAGCATATTGGTAAACTCAAAATCGAGGTTCAACTCAACTTTGCAGGCATCATCGCCCAATGAGGTGAAATGCCAGCCGCCGGTCAATTTACGAAACGGGCCATCAACCAACTGCATCAATATGCTTTGGTTGCTGATCAGCGTATTGCGTGTGGTGAAAGTTTTACTGATGCCGGCTTTCGAGACATCAACGGCCGCGGTCATTTGATCTCCGCTGTTATCCAGCACGCGACTGCCGGTGCAGCCCGGCAGAAACTGAGGATAAGCATCCACGTCATTCACAAGACGGTACATCTGCTCAGCGCTATAAGGGACCAGCGCTGAACGACTAATCTGGGCCATAATGGTTCCTGTTCATCACAAAACCATTGAATAATACCATTTTCGGTCACCAAACAAAAATTCACGGCTTTGCTTGCTGTGCTAAAATGGAGTGTTTTTTACCGCCCTGCAGGACAGGGGATGCGCCCATAAACTGAGTGATGTAGACTACGCCGCACTATGACAAAGAAAAAAGTTAACAAACCCGGTTCAGCCACTATTGCCCTCAATAAACGCGCACGTCATGAATACTTCATTGAAGAAGAGTTCGAGGCGGGTATGTCGTTACAAGGATGGGAAGTCAAATCACTGCGTGCCGGTAAGGCAAACATCAGCGATAGCTACATTCTGCTGCGCGATGGTGAAGCTTACCTGTTCGGCTCTACTTTCCAGCCGCTAGCGGTGGCTTCAACGCATGTGGTGTGTGATCCCACGCGAAGTCGCAAGCTGCTGCTAAAACAACGCGAACTCGATTCGCTGTATGGTCGCGTTAACCGTGAAGGCTTTACCGTGGTTGCACTGTCGATGTACTGGAAAAATGCCTGGGCCAAACTGAAGATTGGTGTGGCGCGCGGTAAGAAAGAGCACGACAAGCGTGATGACGTTAAAGAGCGCGAATGGAAGATGGATAAAGCACGTATTATGAAGAATTCAAAGCGTTAAGCGCTGGATCTTGACGCCACTTGTCTGTAGTATTGAAATTTCTTGGGGCTGATTCTGGACTCGACGGGATTGTGAAGCCTTAGGAGCATGCCGAGGGGCGGTTTGCCTCGTAAAAAGCCGCAAAAAAATAGTCGCAAACGACGAAAACTACGCTTTAGCAGCTTAATAACCTGCTTTGAAGCCCTCTCTCCCTAGCTTCCGCTCTTAAGACGGGGATCAAGAGAGGTCAAACCCAAAAGAGATCGTGTGGATGCCTTGCCTGGGGTTGAAGCACTAAATCTAATCAGGCTAGTTTGTCAGTGGCGTGTCTGTCCGCAGCTGGCCGGCGAATGTAAAGATTGACTAAGCATGTAGTGCCGACGGTGTAGTAATTTCGGACGCGGGTTCAACTCCCGCCAGCTCCACCAAAATTCTCCATCGGTGATTACCAGAGTCATCCGATGAAGTCCTAAGAGCCCGTATGGCGCAAGCCTTACGGGCTTTTTTGTATCTGGACTCTTTCAAGGCGACTCGCATGAAAATCCCAAACCGACTCCAGCCTCTCGTCGATGATGGCTTGGTTGATGAAGTACTACAGAGACTAAGAAGCGGCAAAGAAGCTGACGTTTATACCGTGTTAACGGGCGGCAAAATCCAATGTGCCAAAGTGTACAAGGACGCCACGCAACGAAGTTTTAAGCAGGCCGTGCATTATCAGGAAGGACGTAAAGTCCGTAACAGCCGTAATTCACGTGCGATGCAAAAAGGGTCGAAATTCGGGCGTAAGCAGCAAGAAGAGACCTGGCAAAGCGCCGAAGTTGATGCGTTATTCCGCCTGGCAAATGCCGGCGTACGCGTCCCACAGCCCTATATTTGCATCGACGGCGTATTGTTGATGGAGCTGGTCACAGACGCAGAAGGCCTGGTTGCGCCACGCCTGAGCGATGTGTTCCTCTCCGAAGAGAACGCCATGAAGGATTTCGATACCATGATCCGCAATATCGTGCGCATGCTGTGCGCCGGTATTGTTCATGGCGATCTGTCGGAATTCAACGTGCTACAGGATGCCAACGGACCGGTCATTATCGACTTGCCGCAAGCTGTTGATGCCGCGGCAAACAATCACGCGGAATCGATGTTTGAGCGCGATGTAAATAACATCACCGCCTATTACGGGCAATACGCTCCGCAGATTTTGCAAACGCGCTATGCGAAAGAGATCTGGCAGTTATATGAAGACGGAAAGCTGACGCCAGAAACGCCGCTTACCGGTCTCTTCGTAGAAGAGTTGCATGAAGTGGATATGAATTCGCTGATGGATGAGATCATCGCCGCCGAAGATGAGTTCTACGATCGTCAGCGCGCCGCTAAAGAACGCGATGAAGAGTAGATGCGGCTCCACAGCTCGGGCAGGCTGGCAATAAACGCTTCGGCTATCGCATGTTTATTGCCCCCCGGATTCCATAACGTTACCAGCGTAACATTCAATCCCTGATTGCCAACTTCGGTGGGCAATAGTTGCACATTGCGCCACTGCTGAGCCTGAAAATGCATCGGCAGGAATCCCCAACCCGCACTACTTTCCAGCAAATGTTGCAGGATGGCGCGATCGTTAACGAACAGGGATTTGCCAGAAATTTGCAGGCGTCGGCTAATCTGTTCATCGTGGTGTGGATGCATAACCAACTGCGGAATCAGTGACAGATTGAGCAGCGTCACCGGCCGCGGCTGATCGCGAAACAGCGTGCGGGCGGCGAAAAAATTAAGTTCGATGGTGCCCAGCGCCTGCCATTCCATCTCATTTCCCAACGTACGGTGCTGCGCCTGGCAGATAGCAACATGCGCCGTCCCACTTTTGAGCGCCGCTTCAGCCTCATCACGCGTACCACTCCATGCGTTAAAACGGATGTTTTTCTCAGCCATGTATTCAATCACCGCGTGAAGAAAAGCGTGCGGAACGAAAGGATCGTAAACCAGCACCAGTTCCTGCTTGACGGCAGCAGGCAATGCGCGCGCATAGGATTCAAATGCCTGCGCCTGACGCAGAAAAAGATGCGCCTGACGATGCAGCTGTTGACCTTTCTCCGTTAGCAGCAACCTGCGCCCTTCCCGTAAGAAAAGCGTGTAACCCAACGCATCTTCAAGATAATCCAGCAAGTCACGCACCGTGGTGCGATCCTTCCCCAGCAACAGGGCAGCTTTCGAGACGCTGCCGGTTTCAGCAATCGTGGCAAAGGCTTCAATTTGCGAAAAAGAGTAGCGCAACGCGGTCATAGCAGACTCCATAATTTAGAGGGTTTTTCCCCCATTGAGTGATTTTATCAGGGGATTAACCATTCATATACTGTTGCTTATTCACTCCTCACGCGCAGAGAAAAAAATGCATAAACGTCTTTTACAACCGATCCTGTTGGCTGCATCGTTAAGCGCGATCGCCCTTTCCTTCTCCTCGCACTCCTTAGCGGCGGAAACACAGAATTGCGGTGGCGTAATGCTGCAATCTTGCCCGCAGCCTTTTGATAAAAAGCTGCCGAATCCGCATCAGATGCTGAGCTGGAGCCAGGCCGATCGCGTGGTGGGATTCCGCAATGATTACCGCAACTACGCGGGCGATGTATTTCATCATGGCGATTCAACGCCATTGAAAGCCGCCAGCAAGCCGCTGACCGATGCTTCTTACACCTTTAACGGCGAACGCTATTCATTGTCCGATTACCTGAAACGGGAAAATGTCAGCGGCATGCTGGTGCTGAAGAACGGGAAAATTGCCTATAAGTATCTTGGCGCAGGCAATACCGACCAGACATTATGGACGTCTCGTTCAGTGGGCAAATCGGTGGTTTCCACGCTGGTAGGTATCGCCATCAAGCAAGGTAAAATCCATTCGCTTGACGATCGGGTGACGGATTACGAACCAGATCTCAAAGGCAGCGCCTGGGATGGCGTCACGCTGAAGCAATTGATCCAGCACACTTCCGGTGTTGCCTGGAACGAGGATTACACCAATCCCAACTCTGACTTTGCGCATCTGACACAGTGTGAAGCGCGACCTGGCACCTACGATTGCGTGCGCAATATCATCAAACAGCTGCATCGCGCACATCCGGCGGGAGAATCCTGGTCGTACTCATCCGGCGGTGCGTGGTTGCTCGGCGATGTGCTGGAGAAAGCGACCGGCATGTCAATCGCCTCCTGGCTGGAGCAATCCATCTGGAAGCCTTACGGCATGGCCAGCGATGGCGTGTGGCATGCCTATGCCAAAGGCCAGCACGACGTGGGCGCGCATGGTTTTAACGCCACGCTGGAAGATTGGGGCCGCTTCGGCTTGTTCATCATGAATGATGGTCGTTTGCCAAATGGTCAGCAGATATTGCCCGATCACTGGCTGGATGATGCATCCAACTGGACGCAGGCAAGTAACTCGGTATCCGCCGCTCATCCTGAAGGCACCTATGGCTATCAGTGGTGGAACAACGCGGTTGCCGCCAATGCGCAACATGTCGCTCCAACCGCCGATAAAGCGTTGAAAAATTCCCTGTGGGCGCTGGGAATTTATGGTCAGGTGATTATGGTGAACCGTGCTGAAAACCTGGTGATCGTGCAATGGTCAACCTGGCCGGAAGCTGAACCTAAGATGAATGCTCAGCCACTTGAAGCGGCGTTAATGTATAGCGCGATTGCGCAGCAGTTGGCAGATTAATGCTAAGGGGGCCACCGTTAAGGTGGCTCCCTTCACTCTCTGCAACAACCTAAAATGCTATCTGGTGTCGATTTAACCAACGAAACTAGACCTTTTTCATTCCTGGTTTATTCTTAAATCTTTCCATCCCGGCCTATGCCAGGATGAATACCTGAGACGACATATTTCATGAAAGAGGGAATTATGAAAAAGACCATTATTGCACTGTCTGCCATTCTGATGGCTTCTTCGGCTTTTGCCGCGACCACACATGCAACTGATGAGACTGTCGCTAACGCGCAGGCCGGTGCTAACACCGCTAAAGAAAAACTGCATCAGGCGCAGAACGAAGGTAAAGAGCAGCAGCTCAAAGCCAAGCATGCCGCTGAAGGTAAAAGCGACAGCATGACCAGCAAAGCCAGCGAAGGTACGCAGAAAGCCTGGAACAAAACCAAAGAAGGTTCTGAGAAAGGTTGGGATGCCACTAAAGAAGGCACGCAGAAAGGCTGGAATAAAACCAAAGAAGGTGCCAGCGATCTGAAGAAGAAAGTGACTGAATAAACTATTAAAGTAGTTAATTATGTAAAAGGCTGTGAATTCAGCCTTTTACTTTTAAAGACAACATCTAGCTATAATTTATCTAACGAAAAATTTCGATACCGCATTAATGCATATACATATCGTAATATTGTATCTAATTTCCAAGTACGCCCTAATTCTTCTGCAAGTGTTGTACCCAACGTCTTTTTATCATCCTCACCAAATTTATTTACATAAGAATTAAGGATCTTCATTGCTGGTGAATCCGAAACTAAGCGAGCCAGTACGCGTTCAACACTGCTGTGTTGTAACATTGAATCGACTTTAGGATTGATAATAACCTGATCATCTTTTCTAAAGCAGAAACTTAATGCAACAAGGTCTTGAATAGCATTCCTATATTTATTTTCCTTAATGTAGTTATAATCCATGTTTTTATTGTCATATAGATACTTTGCTACCTCAGATGTTTTCTCAGGAGTTGTTGCTGCTAGGAAAAGAGACCCGCGTCTATTTTTAACACCTCGTTTCTCTAAATCAACCACACCAAAAGCAGGCGATGCCAGTTCGCCATCATATATAACAACTGACTGTCCTATTACAGAGACTAGGCCTGTATATTGCAACCATGCCAAAAAGCGAGAATTGTATCCCTTCGGATAACTCCCATCTTTATTAAGATATGTGTTTTTTATTACTTCCTCATATTGCTTTATATTAACCCTTTTTAAGTCAGCATCTTCAACATGCTCAAGAAGGTTTAGATATACACTATGACTGTTAAAATGCTCCCTTAAAAATTCAGGCAACGAATTGATGCTATCTCTAGATAAAATATCACCCTTAGCGTTTCTGTCGATCAATACAAAATACTGCAAATCCATAATAACATTAGCGAGAGTCCCCCTTGTGTAATTCAGTCGTTTTTGCAATGCATCCACGCTGATTTTTTTGAATAAGTTTATTACATTTAATATTGATGATATCATCTTTGGCGAGTTTGACGGCATATACGACCAAGGTATTACTGGTAACGCATTACCTTTTAAATAATCTCTAAAAACATCCCAGTAAACTGATAACTTTTCGCCTGTTTTTATTATCATCCTATCTGATATCAAATTTAAAACCGTATCACTACCAAAATCTTTAGTTGTTTCATACTGGCTAACTGGTGAATTTTTAGCTACAAATCTAAGACAAGCATTTTGTTTTTCAGGCCTATCCAAATCTTCATAAAATAAATTAGATATTTGAAGTTGACTCACTAACATCTGATCTTGAGATATACCACCCTTCAGTTTTTTGAAAACATGAATGCACAATTTTTTCAACAGCCAAGGATATCCCTGAGCTTGCTGTATCAATCTGGTCCGCAATGGTTTTTTTAACTTAAATCCAGTAGTTAGTTCAAAGCCACTTATTAATTTCGAAGAATCTTTAAGTTCGAATTGCTCAAGTCTCTTTTCAACCCTATAATCTTTCAAATTATTCCACATGGAATATGCTGGATTTTCATCTCCTAATGTAATACCAGTTCTCCAGGAAAAACCGACCACAATATTGCTTTGCAAAGCTGACACATCTAAACCAAATCTTTCAAATGCTTTAAATAACCCAAAAAGTTCCTCTTTCATAAAAACTTCTTCAAATTGATCAAAGAAGATAGTCAAAACCTTTTCATTATCTTCTAAATACCTCATACACTCTTTGAAGCTTTCTGAGCTAGTAATATCAGCAATATTTTCAATAATAAATTCTTTATTATATTTTATGAAACCTTCATTAATTGCCATATTGAATGCTTTAACAACAGCTTCAGCCACAAACCTTCCGCCTCTTGCTGATCTAACATCTACTGATGCTAAAAAAAACTTATTTCTCCATTTTATATTTTTAAATCTTGATGAAAGCATTGCAATTAATGATGATTTACCATTCCCCGACCTGCCGACTAGTGAAAGAACTCGGCTTTTAAACTCTCCAATCCTAACACCATCTAGATAATCCCATATTTCTTTCTGAACGGTATCTCGGCCAACAAAATCCTTGGGCCTACAAGGTTTATAATCCATCAAATCATCAGCAAGTATAATATCGCTTACAATTTCCTTCTCATACGACTCAGATAGAATAATATTATTCTTTTTCAGCTCAGGTTGAGACAAATAAAAATAATCAGTAATTTCAAGTCCTTCAAAAAAACCTTGTTCCCTCATTATCTCACTTAACTTTGAGATTGATGGATGAGTTTTCATTTCATCTACTGCAAAAGGGACTAGACGTATAGGACTGCCGTTTTCAGATTCCTGAAGCAGCCAAGTCATTTCCACTTCAGGATGAACAAGAAGGGAAGCACTTGTATATTTTGCAGGGATTTTTTCAGATGGAAAATCTTCTACTTTTCCAGTTGCTAAAATTGACTTGAGAATTTCTTTCTTATCGAAAAAAGAATAATCAATTCTCTCATCCATTCTAAAGTCTTCAAGAGTTGATTGTGCATCTTTACCTAAGTCTGAAATAGAAAAAAGCGCTATCTTTTTGACTTTTGCTCTGAATGACTGAGAAAAAGCCAAGTCCACTATTGATGAGTCGATTTTTTGCTGCATGAACTTACACTCTACATAAAGCTTCTCATTCGAAGGCGTATGCGTAGCTTGAATATCAATTTCCATTCCAGACTTTCTAACTTCCATTCCATCAATTCTGAAAGATTGCCGACGTAAAATATCTGCGCAAAAACTTTCAAAAAACTTTCCTTTCATTGTAGAGGAGTAATTCTTGGGGACACATACAATTAAATCTTTATTCAGTGGTAAGGGTCTACTCATAAATACTCCTTTTGAATTAATTAAAACTTCCGTTTTTAATAAAAATAAACAATTACAAAGCTAATTAAAAAAGCCTTCTAATGAAGGTAAAAAAGCGAGAACGACATCAAGTCACATATTGATACACATTTAATTCCAATGTCAAACTTAGGAAGGAAAAAATAGAACCACTCCCACACAAAGAAAAAAACACCAACATAAAACAAAATGGCAATATAATAATCCTTAAAACACTAAATCTTCAGAGCCCAAACCCACCACGTGGAATTTCACTGACGCCTTAACGTAAACATTCCATCAGCAGTTCCCTTATAAAATCATTACCATCTAACTCCATTCTAAGTGCGTCAGATAAAAACGAAAATTCCCGCAAAAAAACCATCTCGTATAAACGAGATCAAATTACCGAATATAATGAATCGACAACCAAATTTACCACAAATTTACTGTCCTTTTTTGAGATGAATTCAAGACAATTAATGACAAGAGAAATATATCACCTAAATAAGATAGCGATTTTTTATCAGATTAAAATAAAGCATTTTGATTACTCGAATTTACAACACACTTACGGAACGCAATCACAGCTAATTGATATAATTATGAAGAAAAAATATCTTTATTTTACGTTTCCTCAACTTTGCATCTTCAGCGCTATCCCCTTAGACTTTACGCAACACTCCATTAACCACTAAATCTTATGTCTGACACTTTTACCCGCCAGCCGCTGCCCTTACCCAACGGTCACAACAAGGTGCTGTTGCACTCCTGCTGTGCGCCCTGCTCGGGCGAAGTGATGGAAGCGATGCTGGCTTCCGGCATCGATTACACCATCTTCTTCTACAATCCGAACATTCATCCGCTGAAAGAGTACGAGCTGCGTAAAGAGGAGAACATCCGTTTTGCCGAGCAGTTTGGCGTGCCCTTTGTCGATGCCGATTACGACAAAGATAACTGGTTTGAGCGGGCGCGCGGCATGGAGTGGGAACCGGAACGTGGCGTGCGCTGCACCATGTGTTTCGACATGCGCTTTGAACGCACCGCGCTGTATGCACATGAAAACGGCTTCCCGGTGATCACCAGTTCACTCGGTATATCGCGCTGGAAGAATATGCAGCAAATCAACGACTGCGGCGTGCGTGCTGCGGCGCACTATCCCGATATGCTTTATTGGGAGTTTAACTGGCGTAAAGGTGGTGGCTCGTCACGCATGATTGAGATCAGCAAGCGCGAACGCTTCTATCAGCAAGAGTATTGCGGCTGCATCTATTCACTGCGCGACAGCAATCGCCATCGCGTAGCCAGCGGCCGCGAGCGCATTGAGATCGGCGTGCAGTATTACCAGCCAGACGAAGAGTAAAGAAAAGGGCAGGAAATCCTGCCCTTCTTCGCGTTAACGAAACACCAGCGTTAACACCACGATGACGATCATCATCAGTATCAGGTGAAACACCACCTTATTGAGATTGCGGTTACGCATTTCGCCTCCATGTGTTTAAAACCACTGACCAAAGCGCTTGATGTAGAGCATTTTCATGCCCTGCGCGACCACGCAATATCCGAGCAGCGTTGCCACCAGCCATGGGAAGTAAGACCACGGCAGCGGCACCAATCCCACCATCGCACCCAGCGGTGAGAACGGCAGCAGAATGCCGGCGATCATCACACACGCAGTGGTCAACAACACCGGCAGCGCTGCACGGCTCTGGATAAACGGAATCTTTTGCGTGCGCAGCATGTGCACCACCAGCGTCTGCGACAGCAGGCCTTCAATAAACCAGCCGGACTGGAACAGTGACTGCATTTCTGGCGTATTCGCCGCGAACACGTACCACATCAGTGCGAAGGTGGTGATATCGAAAATCGACGACGTTGGCCCAATCCACAGCATAAAGCGTTTGATATTACGCGCGTCCCATTTACGCGGTTTGCGCAGGAACTCGCGGTCCATTTTGTCCCATGGCAGCGCCAACTGGGACAGATCGTACATCAGGTTCTGAATAAGCAGATGTATCGCCAGCATCGGCAGGAACGGAATAAAGGCGCTCGCCACCAACACCGAGAACACGTTGCCGAAGTTAGAGCTGGCGGTCATGTTCAGGTACTTGATGATGTTGCCGAAGGTTTCGCGTCCCTTCATTACGCCCTCTTCCAACACCATCAAATCTTTTTCCAGCAGGATGATATCGGAGGACTCTTTGGCGATATCCGCCGCGCTATCAACGGAAATCCCGACATCGGCATCACGCAGTGCCGGCGCATCATTAATCCCGTCGCCGAGGAAGCCAACGGTGTGGGCTTGCTGCTGCAGCGCGCGCAGGATGCGTGATTTCTGCAGCGGCGTGAGTTTAGCGAATACTGAACTCTGCGCGGCGGCTTCTGCCAGCTGCTCGTCGCTCATCAGGGCAATCTGGTCGCCGGTGATGATGGCGCCGCTGTCGATGCCAACCTGCTGGCAAATGCGCGCGGTGACCACCGGATTATCGCCGGTCAGCACTTTGACGCTGACGCCATTGTCGCGCAGCGCGCTGATGGCTTTGGCGGCGCTCTCTTTCGGTGGATCGAGGAAAGTCAGCAGCCCTTCAACCGTTAATCCTTGCTCATCCGCCACGCTCAGCGGCTGTTGTAAACCCGGCTCCGCCAGCACGCGGCTCGCCACCAGCAGCACGCGGAAACCCTGCTCATTGTATTGATGTGCCAACGCCAGCAGTTCTGCCCGACGCGTTTCGTTCAGCGGCTGCACCAGTTTGCCTTCACGCTCGGCAGTCGCGATGCTCAGCATCTCTTCCACCGCGCCTTTGCAGATCAGCATTTGTTGATTGAGACGACGATCGCGCACCACCACCGAGACGCGACGGCGAATGAAATCAAACGGCAGTTCATCCACTTTGATATAGGTATCGCCTACCGCCTCGCTGACGCGGTTTTTGCCGTACTGCAAAATGGCGCGATCCATCAGATTCAGCGTACCGCTTTGATAATGGCTGTTGAGCCAGCTCAGCATCAGCACGCGTGAGTTCTCCACGCCAGCACAATCCAGATGATGCTCCAGAATGATGTTGTCCTGCGTCAGCGTGCCGGTTTTGTCGGTGCAGAGAATATCCATCGCGCCGAGGTTTTGAATCGCATTCAGGCGTTTGACGATCACTTTACGCCGTGACATGGCGATGGCGCCTTTCGCCAGGTTGGAGCTGACGATCATCGGCAACATTTCAGGCGTTAAACCTACCGCCACCGCCAGCGCAAACAGTGACGCGTCAAGCCAGTCACCTTTGGTTAGGCCATTAATCAGCAGCACTATCGGCACCATCACCAGCATGAAGCGGATCAGCAGCCAGCTCACGCTGTTTACACCACGATCAAAAGCGGTTTGTGAGCGGTTACCAACAATCGATTTCGCCAGGCTGCCGAAGTAGGTTTCACTGCCGGTTGCCACCACTACCGCTTTCGCGCTGCCGCTGGACACATTGGTGCCCATCAGGCAAACGCTACCCAGTTCCAGCAGCGATGTGCCTTGTTCGCTGGCCCCGCTGCTTTTGCTGGTGACATGGCCGGTGACGTCATATTTCTCAACCGGTAACGATTCGCCGGTCAAAATCGCCTGGCTGATAAACAGATCGCGTGAATCCAGCAGCCGTACATCGGCTGGCACCAAATCTCCCGCCGACAGATAGATGATGTCGCCCGGCACCAGCGTGGCGATATCGACTTCCTGTTTGAGCGGCGCTTGCTGCGCTGACTCACGACGCAGCACCGTTGCGGTGGTGCGCACCATTGATTTCAGCGCCTGCGCCGCTTTGTTGGTGCGGAACTCCTGCCAGAAGCGCAGCAAACCGCTGAGCGTTACCATCGTCACAATGATGATGACACCGGTCAGATCGGTCTCCTCGCCGTTGCGCAGCGGCAGCCAGAAATCAGTGAAAAAGCTCACCAACGCCAGCGCCATCAGGACATAGATAAACGGATTGTTGAACGCCTGTAGCAACTGCAATAACGCCGGTGGCGCTTTGTCGTGCTCAACCTGATTGCGGCCATAGACGCCTAAACGTGCCTCGGCTTCACGTTCACTCAGACCAAGGGCATCGCTGCGCAGACGCACCAGCGTTTCATCGGCAGTGAAACCGGCTTCATCTTCAATCAGGTAACGAGGTGTTTTTTGACGCGGCTGGCGCGTGGTATTCCAGGCCTTTTTTTCCTGGTTGAGTTTCATGTCAGTCATAGTGACATTCCTCTTTATTACGGCAATAAAAATCCCTGCATGCGTGGCACACAAATTAAATTAACGGCAATGCGTTTTTTAAATTAAAAATAACCTGTCGGGAATTTCCATATCACCTCCCGGAAATTAAAGACGAAAAGAGTCGCTCGCAAAATAACGAGTAATAAATAAAGACGAAGGTAAACACCACGCAATCGAACAGCGAAAAGCTGTCTAATGCGCAGCGCAAATCAGCACGCTGGGGTTCAGCGCGCGTATCGAGGCGGAGGGAAAAGTGTGTTAAAAATCATGTGCATGATGATATTCCCACGGGCTTTGGCCCGTTACAGTGTCGTTTTAAGGGAACAATCATCAGAAAAGGGAGGATTGCTGCCCGCCAGGGTGGCAAGCAGCGACAAAAAAATTCGCGCGTCAGCTTGCCTTGTGATGCCAACTAAAAGGGTGACTGTCCAACTGAACTCTCCTGCTTTGAAATTGCGGCCATTATATTCCCGGAAGGAACGAAGTAAAGTTAATTATTGGTTAATCACAGATCATTTATATTTCGTTGCAGTTGAGTTGATATAAGAATTATTGGTCGCCATGAATGGCGACCCTACGATGGCCATGCAACCTTCAACCCTTATAACTGAACCACCCGACTTAGATCATTAATGCATATGCATAGCCTGAAATTGACTATTCTTCACTGCTGCGCTCTCGTAAACTCGCGTTACTTTTTTTAGGCAAGGAAACAACATGAAAAAAATTATTCCATCACTGCTGGCGTTATCGCTGGTAGCCGCCTTCTCTGTTCAGGCAGCGACGCCGAAAGATACGCTGGTTATTGCCCAGTCCACCGACGATGCCGATAGCTTCGATCCCGCGCAGGGTTTTGAGCTCACAACAGTGCAAGCATTCACTAACATTTATCAGCGCCTGGTTCAGTCCGATCCGACCAATCCAACCGACTTGAAGCCAACGCTGGCGACCTCCTGGCAAGCGGGCAGCGATAATCGCAGCCTGACGTTTGAACTGCGCAAAGGCGCTCAGTTCGCCAGCGGCAATCCGCTGCGTCCGGAAGATGTGATCTTCTCGCTGGGTCGCGTGGTGAAACTCAACCTCGATCCCTCCTTTATTCTTACCCAGCTCGGCTGGAATAAAGATAACGTTGATACCTTCCTGAAGAAGGTTGATGACAACCACGTACAGATCAGCTGGAGCGCCAACGTCAGCCCGGCCTATGTGCTCAGCCTGCTCTCCGCGCCGGTCTCTTCGATTGTTGATGAAAAAACCGCGCAGGCCAACGCGAAGAACGGTGACTTCGGCCACGCATGGCTCGGCACCCACTCTGCCGGTAGCGGCCCGTATCAGATTCGTAAAGTGGTGCTGCATGAAGCGATTCTGCTGAGCGCCAACCCAACCTCTCCGGCGGGCGCACCGAAGCTGAAAAACATCCTGATCAAGAACGTTCCGGAACCGGCTGCGCGTCGTTTGCTGCTGGAACAGGGCGATGTGGATATCGCCCGTAACCTCGGCGCGGATCAGATTGCCTCGCTGAAAGGCAAAGCGGGCGTGAAGACCGAAGCGATTCCGATGGCGTCGCTCTATTACATCCAGTTCAACATTGGTGAAAATCCGGTGCTGAAGAACCCGGCGCTGTGGGAAGCGGCTCGTTACCTGTTCGACTATAAAGGTATCGCAAACGACCTGCTGAAAGGCCAGTTCGACGTGCATCAGACCTTCCTGCCGAAAGGTTTCCTCGGCGCAATCAACGACACGCCATACACTTACGATCCTGAGAAAGCCAAAGCGATTCTGAAGAAAGCCGGTCTGACCAACGTCAGCTTTAAGCTCTCCACCAGCAATCAGCCGCCTTACCTCGACATCGCGCAGGCGCTGCAGGGCAGCTTTGCTAAAGGCGGCGTGAAGGTTGAAGTGCAGCCTGGCCTGAGCTCTGAAGTCTCTACCCGCGTGAAGGCGCACAAATACGAAGCCACCCTCAACGCCTGGGGCGCAGACTATTTCGATCCAAACACCAACGCAGCGTCCTTCGCTTACAACCCGGAAGATGGCAGCAAAACTGTGGCTTACCGTTCTGACTGGCATATCCCAGAGCTGAACAAGCAAACGCTGGCCGCCACCGCCGAAAGCGATAACAACAAGCGCGTCGAACTTTATCAGGCGATGCAGCGTGAAGTGCTGAAGAACTCGCCGTACGTGATTGGCTTGCAGGCGAAAAACCTGATTGCGCTGCGCGACAATCTGCAAGGCTATGTGCAGGGCATCAACCCGGACATGGTCTATTACTCGCAGGTTTCTAAGTAATGGCAGTGTCAGCTTCACAGGCCGGGTTCGCCCGGCCACTCTGGCAACGTTTTAGCCACATCGTCACCAGCCTGCTTTCGCTGCTGGTGACGTTGGTCGGTTTGTTAGCGTTCACTTTTATGCTGTCGCACCTGTCGCCTGTCGATCCGGTGCAACAGATCGCCGGCGATCACGCCAGCGAAGCCACCTACGCGCAGGTGCGCCACGATCTCGGCCTCGATCAGCCGGTGCTGGTGCAGTTCTGGCGCTATATCAGCCATCTGGCGCGCGGCGATCTCGGCTTATCGCACCTAACCAATCAACCGGTCAGCGCCGACCTGATGCGTACCTTCCCCGCCACCATTGAGCTGGCGACCTGCGCGATGATTTTTGCCGCAGTGTTCGGCATTGCCCTGGCGCTGCTGGCGGCGTGGAAACCGGGCAGCATCATCGATAACGTGGCGCGCTTTGTGTCGCTGCTTGGCTACTCGGTGCCGGTGTTTTGGCTCGGCCTGCTGGGTTTGCTGCTGTTTTACGCCGTGTTGCACTGGTCCGCCGGACCGGGCCAGCTCGATGACATCTGGATCTACACGCTGGAGCCTAAAACCGGCTTTGTGCTGATTGATAGCTGGATGTCCGGCGATCCCGAGATGTTCCGCAATGCGATTGCCCATTTGTGGCTGCCGGTAGTGATTCTCGGCCTGCTGGCGATGGCGGGCATTACACGCCTGCTGCGCGCGGCGCTGCTGGAAGAGAGCAGCAAAGAGTACGTGGTACTGGCGCGCGCCAAAGGTGCCAGCCGTGGCCGCATTTTGCTGCGTCATATTTTCCCCAACGTGCTGGGCACGCTGATTACCGTTATCGCCCTCTCCTACGCCACGCTGCTGGAAGGTTCGGTATTGACCGAAACGGTATTTGCCTGGCCGGGCGTCGGTCGCTACATGACCAACGCGCTGTTTTCCTCTGATGTACCGGCGATTCTCGGCTCGACCTTGCTGATTGGCAGCTGCTTTATTCTGCTCAACGCACTGGCCGATGCCCTGACCTGGTTAACCGATCCGAGAACCCGATGACTCAACAACTCTCTGAACTGGAAACGCTGCGTCCGCGCCGCCGACGCGCGCGCGTGACCTCGCTCACCATCGGCCTGACGCTGGTGCTGATTGTGGTGGCGATGGCGCTGTTCGCGCCGTTGCTGGCACCCTTTGATCCCAATGCGCAGATCATCTCCCAACGTTTACAAGCGCCGTCGGCGCTGCACTGGTTCGGCACCGATGGCTTTGGCCGCGATCTGCTGTCACGCGTGATTTACGGCGCGCGCCCAACGCTGCTGCTGGTGTCACTGATTCTGGTGCTGACCATTCCGGTTGGCCTGCTGGTCGGCATCACTGCCGGTTATGTGGGCGGCTGGACCGAGCGCGTGTTGATGCGCATTACCGATATTTTCCTGTCGCTGCCGAATCTGGTGATCGCGCTGGCGCTGGTCGCCATGCTCGGCCCCGGCTTGATGAATGGCGCATTGGCGCTGGCGCTTACCAGCTGGCCGCCGTTTGCCCGTCAGGCGCGTGCGGAAACGCTGGCGCTGCGCCGCAGTGATTACCTCGCCGCCGCGCGCATGCAGGGCATCACCGGCTTGCGCCTGATGTTTGGTCACATTCTGCCGCTGTGTATGCCAACGGCGGTGGTGCGCGCCGCGCTGAGCCTCGGCGGAATCATTCTTTCAGCCGCTGGCCTCGGCTTCCTCGGCATGGGCGTGCAACCGCCTACCGCTGAATGGGGTTCGATGGTGGCAGAAGGCAGTAAAGTGATCTTCGACCAATGGTGGGTTGCCGCCGCACCCGGCGGCGCGATTCTGTTCGCCAGCCTGGCGTTTAACCTGACAGGCGATGGCCTGCGTGACCGACTGGATACTCGTCATGCCAAATGATCTGTTAATTGATGTACAAGGCCTGACGATTCGCAGCGATGATGCGCTGCTGGTCGATAACATCGGCTTTCAAATTGGCCGCGAGCGCGTGGCTCTGGTGGGTGAATCCGGTTCCGGTAAATCACTCACCGCGCGCACGCTGATGGGCTTGCTGTCGCCTTCGCTGCATTTGCAGGCCGAGCGTTTGCAGATTGTCGGCACCGATGCGCTGAGCCTGCGCGAGCGTGACTGGATCCAGCTGCGCGGTAGCAAAGTGGCGATGGTGATGCAGGATCCTAAATATGCACTCAATCCCACGCGCACTATTGGCTGGCAGGTGGAAGAGCCGCTGGTGCTGCACCATAAATTGAGCCGCGCCGAGCGTAAAGAGAAAGTGTGCGAGATGCTGGATGCGGTTGGTCTGCCCGATCCGCGTCAGCTGATGAAGCGCTATCCGCATCAACTCTCTGGCGGCATGGGCCAACGCGTGATGCTGGCGATCGCCTTGATCACCGATCCTGAACTGTTGATCGCCGATGAACCGACTTCGGCGCTCGATCACGCGATGCGCGATCAGGTGCTGGCGCTGATTCGTCGTCTGGTTGAGCAACGCAACATGGGTTTGCTGCTGATCAGCCACGATCTGCAACAGGTTTCCGAGCACTGCGAACGCGTGATGGTGATGTATCAGGGCCGCGTGCTGGATACCTTGCCGGCGTCCGAACTCTCCAACGCCAGCCATCCTTATACCAGCACCTTATGGGCCTGTCGTCCGAGTAAAGCCACGCACGGCGAGCGCTTGCCGGTGCTGGATCGTGCAGCGCTGGAGAAGAATTATGATTGAGTTATCGAACCTCAGCGTTTCGCACAAGCAGGGTTACGAGCTGCGCACCGTGGTGCACGATGTGTCGCTGCAGGTTGCGGCCGGTGAGTGTTTTGGTCTGGTTGGCCCGTCCGGCTGCGGCAAGTCGTCGCTGCTGTGGGTGCTGGCGGGATTAAATCCGCACTGGAACGGCAGCATGTCGCTGGCAGGCACCGCCGTGCAGCCCGGTAAAGCCTTCACCGGCCAACTGCGTCGCGATGTGCAGATGGTGTTTCAGGATCCCTACGCTTCACTGCATCCGCGTCATCGCCTGCGTCGCACGCTGGCGGAACCGCTGAAAATGCTCAAGCGTGATAATATCGATGACCGCATTAATGCCGGCTTCCGCCATGTCGGGCTGGATCCGGCGCTGGCGGATCGCTATCCGCATCAGCTATCAGGTGGTCAGCGCCAGCGCGTGGCAATTGTGCGCGCCCTGCTGCTGGAACCGAAGATCCTGCTGCTGGATGAGCCGACCTCGGCGCTGGACATGTCGGTACAGGCCGAGATCCTCAACCTGCTCAACGATCTGAAGCAGAAAGATGGTTTAACCATGGTGCTGGTCAGCCACGATCCGGATGTGATCGATCACATGTGCGATCGCGCGGCGCGCATGGCGCAGGGCCGCATCGTGGAACAACATTCAACAACAAGGAATACCGTATGACGGTTAAGTTACGTCCGCTGGAGCGGGAAGATTTACGCTTTGTTCATCAATTAGATAACAACGCCAGCGTGATGCGTTACTGGTTTGAGGAGCCGTACGAAGCCTTCGTCGAGCTTTCTGACCTGTATGACAAACACATCCACGACCAAACCGAGCGTCGCTTTGTGGTGGAGCATGATGGACACAAAGCCGGTTTGGTGGAGTTGGTCGAGATTAATCACGTGCATCGCCGCGCTGAGTTTCAGATCATTATCGATCCTTCACATCAGGGCAAAGGCTTAGCCACGAAAGCGGCAAAGTTAGCGATGGATTACGGCTTTTCGGTGCTGAATCTCTACAAACTCTATCTGATTGTTGATGAAGAGAATAAGAAGGCGGTGCATATCTACACCAAGCTGGGTTTTGAGGTGGAAGGCGTACTGAAGCACGAATTTTTCATCAACGGCGAATACCGCAACACTATCCGCATGTGCATTTTCCAGCAGCAGCATCTGGCGCAGCATAAAAGCGCCAATGCGATGGTGAAGCCCACCGCGCAGTAAACGTTGTCTATGCATTCATGTGCACCAGGTCGCCATAAATGGCGACCCTACAGCTGTTTGCCGAGGTTTTCGTAGGGTGCGCATTCATGCGCACCTTCATACATAGGCATTTATTGCTCAAGTGAGCAGCATTACGCCATAAATGGCGGCGTAATTATCCGCGTGCGCCTACGACGTTCAGCTTCGGCTGCGGATGTTCAGGTTTGAGATCGTACATACCGCCATAAAAGGGATCGACCAGCAGCCAGCCGGGGAAGCCCAACAGCGGAATATTGCCCAGCAAATACCACAGATTAGCATTGGCCTCGATCGGCAAGGTTAGCGGCACGTAGCCCGGACTCTCCAGCATCACCTGATAGTGCTTCTTACCAAAATAATTCCCGGTCGATTTCGCCAGCTCAACGGTTTGCGGCGTATAGCCCTGTGCCACCGCGCGGCCGGTCTCGTCCTGTACGGTGAAACGCGCGCCCTGCGGCAAGGAGTCGATTTTTACCGGTTGCGTTTCAGTGCCGACAATGGTGGCGCAGCCGCTCAGCAGCAGCGCACAGGCAGGAAAAAGAGGTCGCAGGTTCATAGCAGGTCCGCTTCAGCATCAGATAGGACAGTGTAAACTGCCCTTCTGTGCTTAATCGCGCTATCACTGATGATTTTCTGCGCTTTATTGCGGTTGACAACAAGCAGCAATCGCCGCGATATCCTGCGGCGTGGTGCGGCAGCAGCCGCCAATCAGACGTGCGCCCGCCTGCTGCCATTCGGCGAACTTGTCGTGCAGCGTGCAACCCGATGGCGCGGAGTGCCAGGTTTTGCTGCTGGCGTCGTACTGCTCGCCGGAGTTCGGATAGACCAGCAGCGGTTTATCACACAGCGCTTGTAAGCTGCGCAGTGCGGGCGTCACGCTCTCCAGCGCCACGCAGTTGATGCCAATCGCCACTACTTGCGGTGCCGCATTCACCAGCTCCGCCACTTTGCTCAGCGGCGTACCATCGCTGATGTGTTCGGCATCGCGCAGGGTAAAGGAGAACCATGCGCTGCTGTCAGGGAATTCGGCCAGTAAACTCACCAACGCCTGCGCTTCAGCGAAGGATGGCAGCGTTTCGCAGGCTAGCAGATCGACACCCGCTTCCAGCAACGCCGTAACGCGCGGACGGTGGAATGCTTTCATCTGCTCTTCCGGCAGCGCGTAATCACCGCGATACTCCGCACCATTGGCCAGAAACGCGCCATATGGCCCGACGGATCCGGCCACCAGCAATGGTGCGGTGCTGCCCGAGGATGCGCGATAATCGTCACGCGCACGCTGTGCCAGCTGTACGCTCTGGGTGATCAGTGCCAGCGCCTGCGCTTCATCTAATCCACGCGCGGCAAAACCCTGCGGCGTGGCCTGATAGCTGGCGGTGATCGCCACATGCGCGCCAGCGGCAAAGTAATCGTGATGCACCTGATAAATCAGCTCAGGATTTTCTACCAGCACTTTGGCCGACCACAACGTATCGGCCAGATTGCAGCCGCGCGCTTCCAGCTCGGTCGCCAGCGCACCATCGAGAATCAGCGTGTCAGTTTGGGTTAGTGCCTGCGCGATGGGATTACGCGACATCGTTGGCCTCCTCAGCCTTAAGGGATGACTTGCGTCGTTGCGTGACATGGTATGCGGCATAGCAGAACAGCACAAACGGAATGCCGCACCACAGCGCAATACGCTGCGACGGATCGAACGCCAGTCCGACGCACGCCAGCAGGCAAAGCAGGAAACCCAGAATCGGCGTCAGCGGATAGAGCGGCGCGCGATACGCCAGCTGTTGCAAGTTGCCGCCCGCCTGCAGATGGCGACGACGGAACACATAGTGCGAGGCGCAGATGCTGAGCCACACCGCCACCACCGCAAAACCAGAAATCGCCGACAGCGCCACAAAAACTGTGTCCGGCGCAATCACGCTGGAGAACAGCGCCAGCAGGCCGCCAATCATGCTCACGGTCAGCGCCAGCACCGGAATACCGCGGCGATTAACGCGCGCGAAACAGCGCGGCAGCGTCTTCTCATTGGCCAGCGACCACAACATGCGGCCAGAAGCGTACAGGCCGGAGTTGGCGGCGGAGAGGATGGCGGTAAGGATCACGAAGTTGAAGATATCCGCCGCATACGGGATGCCGATCTTTTCAAACACCAGCACAAACGGGCTTTTGACGATCCCGGCCTGATCCATCGGGATCAGCGCCGCCAGCACGAATACCGTACCGATAAAGAAGATGATCAACCGTGCAACGGTGGTGCGGATCGCCAGCGGCAGCGCTTTTTGTGGCTGCTCGGTTTCACCGGCGGCGATGCCAATCAATTCCGTGCCCGAGAAAGCGAAGTTGACTGCCACCATGGTCATCAGAATCGGCAGCGTGCCGTGTGGCAGCCAGCCGGAAGCGGTGAGATTGTGCAATCCCGGCGCGGCGCTGCCGTCTTTCATCGGGATAAAACCAAATATTGCGCCTGCGCCGAGAATGATAAAGGCGATGATGGTGATCACTTTGATGATGGAGAACCAGAATTCACCTTCGGCGAAGAAGCGCGTTGAGACGATATTCAGCAGATAAATAGCGATGCAGAACACCAGACACCAAATCCATACCGGCACGCTCGGGAACCAATACTGCATGCAGAATCCGGCGGCGGTCAGGCTGGAACCCAGCGCCACCGTCCAGGTGAGCCAGTAAAGCCAGGCGACGGTATAGCCGGTGGCCGGGCTGAGATAGCGTGCGGCATAGACGTGGAACGCGCCGGTTTCCGGCATCGCCACGGCCAATTCGCCGAGACAGACCATCACCAGCCACACCACCAGCGCACCAATTAGATAGGCCAGCAACGTACCGGCTGCGCCGGTGGTTGAGATGATGTAGCCGGTATTGAAGAACAATCCGGTTCCGATCACACCGCCAAGCGACAGCATTACCAGATGCCGTACTTTCATGGTGCGCTTAAAATTTTCCTGCGGAGGCGTATCCTGAGTTTGCATCATATTTATCCGTATGGACGTCTGAACATCTATATGGACACAGGGTTATACGCGTCAGCGTGCGGATTTGCAACGGGGCAGAAGGTAAGGATTAAGTGAGGATTTGCGGCCCCGCGTTGACGGGGCGCAAGATCAGGCGCCGAATACGCCTTGCAGATAACGCTCAAGCGCAACGCGCGAGCTGAAGCCGTGCGGAATACCGTAATGCTCCTGCGAATCGCCCATTAAATAGAGTGGGAATTGCGTGTAGTGATCGCAGGTTTTCATCTCTGAAGCCGGTTCAGCAAAGCTCTGGCTTTTCTCTTTCAGCGTCGGGTGAATGATTAAGGCGGTCCGTCCCATACGCGCTTCGCGATTGACGTACACATAGTTTTCGCCGCGACGATAACCGTAAATTTTTGGCGTTTGGGTATCCATTTCGAAGCCCACTTTCTCAAGTACGCGCGCTACCTCATCTGGTCGTAAATACATGCTTGCTCCTCTCTTCTCACAGCCCCGCAACCTTACAGCAGCAGGATGTCATGGGCATTCGGAATTTTCCCTAAAGCCTGGCACATCCCTGCGTTTAATCACGCTTCGTCTACACTGAGTATTACGTTTTAAATCAAAGGGAGCTAAAAAATGTTTAATCGAAGCGCAAAAAACGATGACATTGATATTAATCAGGATGTAAACGAACTGGCCGATTCGCTAGAGGCGTTACTTAAATCTTATGGCAGTGAAGCTAAAGATGAGGTTGATAATGCACGCAGCCAGGCGCAAGCGCTGCTGAAGCAGACGCGTGCCAAACTGAGCGGCGGACAGAGTCGCGTATCGCAAGCGGCGCGTGACGCCGGTACTCAGGTTGATGCGTATGTACACGACAAGCCGTGGCACGGCGTCGGCGTGGGTGCGGCAATCGGTTTAGTGCTAGGCGCGCTGCTGGTGTCTTCACGCCGATAAACCTGAAAGTAGACTCAATAAGCCTCGCTGATGCGGGGCTTTTTTGTGGGCGCGAGATAGTGCGATATGACCCTTATTCCCTTTACAAAAAATTTTTCCGGCCTGGAAGGCGCATGATCTCTGGGCTTAGCGATTATCCGAAGATCAAAATAACAAAACCCTATATCTGGTGGGCTTGACCCTTTTAATCACTACATCTAGTATTCAACCCATCAACCAGCACCCAAATGTCGTCAAGGACGAAGTTCGATGCAAACAGGAATTTGCTTCGTATCTCGCAATCTGACCGCAATCAAAGGGAAATACGAATCATGCGCATTATTATTTACACCAAAGACAACTGTGTCCAGTGCAATGCGACAAAAAATGCCATGGACCGCAAAGGTATCGACTATCAGCTGATCAACCTTGATACCCAACCAGAAGCCATCGACAACCTCAAATCTCTCGGCTATCGCCAGGTGCCGGTGGTGATGACGCAAGACGATCACTGGAGTGGCTTCCGTCCCGACAAAATTGCCAGCCTGCGCCAGCTCGCGGCCGTCGGGGGATAAGCCATGTTTCCACTGGTCTATTTCTCTAGCCAGTCGGAAAACACGCACCGATTCATCACGCGTCTTGGGCTGCCTGCCCGCCGTATTCCGGTTGACGGCACGCAGCGCCTGCACATCGAACAGCCCTACATTTTAGTGGTGCCGAGCTACGGCGGCGGCAGTTCGCGCGGAGCCGTGCCGAGACAAGTGATTCAATTCCTCAATGATGATGCCAACCGACGCGGGATTCGCGGGGTGATTGCTGCCGGTAACCGCAACTTCGGTGAAGGCTATTGCCTGGCGGGCGACATCATTGCGCAGAAATGTCAGGTTCCCTATCTCTACCGCTTTGAGCTGATGGGAACCCCCGACGATATCGCTAATGTAAAAGCGGGAGTGACCCAATTTTGGCAACGACAGACACCCTAAACAGCTCGCTAACGGATTACCACGCGCTTAACGCGATGCTGAACCTGTATGACGCCGATGGCCGCATCCAGTTCAGCAAAGATCACGAAGCGACGCGCCAGTTCTTCCTGCAGCATGTGCAACCCAATACAGTGCAGTTTGCCTCTGCGGGTGAACGCCTGCGCTATCTGGTGGCCGAAGGCTACTACGAAGCCGAAGTGCTAAATCAGTACGATTTCGCTTTCCTGTGCCAGCTGCACGATGAAACCAATGCGGCAGGTTTCACTTTTCACACCTTCCTCGGTGCATGGAAGTTTTACACCAGCTACACGCTGAAAACTTTCGACGGCAAACGCTATCTGGAAACTTTTGAACAGCGCGCCTGCATGGTGGCGCTGACGCTGGCACGCGGCAATGAAACCTTAGCGCGCGAGCTGCTGGCAGAAATGCTGAGCGGTCGCTTCCAGCCGGCTACGCCAACCTTCCTTAACTGCGGTAAGCAGCAGCGCGGCGAGCTAGTCTCCTGTTTCCTGCTGCGCATCGAAGACAATATGGAATCGATTGGTCGCGCGGTGAACTCGGCGTTGCAGCTGTCGAAACGCGGGGGCGGCGTAGCGTTCCTGCTCTCCAACCTGCGTGAATCAGGTGCGCCGATTAAGCGCATTGAGAACCAGTCGTCCGGCGTGATTCCGGTAATGAAGATGCTGGAAGATGCGTTTTCCTACGCCAACCAGTTGGGTGCGCGTCAGGGCGCAGGCGCGGTGTGGCTGAATGCGCATCACCCGGATATTTTCCGTTTTCTCGATACCAAACGCGAAAACGCCGACGAGAAGATCCGCATTAAAACGCTGTCGCTTGGCGTGGTGATCCCGGATATCACCTTCCAGCTGGCGAAAGAGAATCGCGATATGGCGCTGTTCTCGCCGTACGATGTTGAACGCATCTACGGCAAAGCCTTTGGTGATATCAGCATCAGCGAGCATTACGACGAAATGCTGGCGGACGATCGCATCACCAAAACCTATATCAAGCCGCGCGATTTCTTCCAGACGCTGGCAGAGATTCAGTTTGAGTCGGGCTATCCGTACATCATGTTCGAAGACAGCGTGAACCGCAGCAACCCGATTGCCGGCCGCATCAACATGAGTAATCTCTGTTCCGAGATTTTGCAGGTTAATAGCGCCAGCGAGTTCTATGACGATCTCAGCTACCGTCGCGTCGGTAAAGATATCTCCTGCAACCTTGGCTCGCTCAACATTGCCCATGCGATGGATTCACGCAATCTGGCGCAAACCGTGGAAACTGCCGTGCGTGCGCTGACCGCAGTTTCCGAGATGAGTGAGATCAATTCGGTGCCGTCGGTGGCGGAAGGCAATCGCCGCTCGCACGCGATTGGTTTGGGTCAGATGAACCTGCACGGTTATCTGGCGCGCGAAGGCATGGCGTACGGTTCAGAAGAAGCGCTGGATTTCACCAATCTTTACTTCTATTGCGTCACCTATCACGCCGTGCGCACCTCGAATTTGCTGGCGCAGGAGCATCAAAAGAGTTTCGACGGTTTCGCCGACTCGAAATACGCCAGCGGTCAATATTTCGATAAGTACACCGAACAAGCGTGGCAACCACGCACCGCGCGCGTGGCAAAACTGTTCGCTGATGCCGGACTAGCTCTGCCAACGCAGGCCGACTGGCAAGCGCTGCGTGCAGCGGTGATGCAGCATGGACTGTACAACCAGAACCTGCAGGCGATTCCGCCAACCGGTTCGATCTCGTACATCAACCATGCGACCTCCAGCATTCACCCGATTGTGTCGCGCATTGAGATCCGTAAAGAGGGCAAAACCGGCCGCGTCTATTATCCGGCTCCGTTTATGACCAACGACAATCTCGACCTTTATCAGGATGCGTACTCGATTGGGCCGGAAGCGATTATTGATACCTACGCCGAAGCCACGCAGCACGTCGATCAAGGCTTGTCGCTGACGCTGTTCTTCCGCGACGACGTCACCACGCGCGATATCAACAAAGCGCAGATCTACGCGTGGAAGAAAGGCATCAAAACGCTCTATTACATTCGTCTGCGCCAGATGGCGCTTCAAGGCACCGAGGTGCAGGGCTGCGTCTCCTGCTCACTGTGATGAAAACTATGCAACTAAAACAAATTCAAGCGATTAACTGGAACCGCATCCAGGACGAGAAAGACCTCGAGGTGTGGAACCGACTTACCAGCAACTTCTGGCTGCCGGAAAAAGTGCCGCTCTCCAACGATCTGCCGGCGTGGCAGTCGCTGGACCACCAGCAACAGCAGCTGACCATTCGGGTGTTTACCGGTTTGACGCTGCTCGACACCATTCAGAACGTGATTGGTGCGCCGGGTCTGATGGAAGATGCGATTACGCCGCATGAGGAAGCCGTGCTGTCGAACGTCTCCTTTATGGAAGCGGTGCATGCGCGTTCGTACAGTTCGATTTTCTCCACGCTGTGTAACACCGCAGATGTCGATGCGGCGTATCGCTGGAGTGAAGAGAATGAAGCGCTGCAAAACAAGGCGAAGATTGTGCTGGAGCACTATCGCGCCGAGGATCCGCTGAAGAAGAAAATCGCCAGCGTGTTCCTTGAATCGTTCCTGTTCTACTCCGGTTTTTGGCTGCCGATGTATTGGTCAAGCCGTGGCAAGCTGACCAACACCGCTGACCTGATTCGTCTGATCATTCGTGACGAAGCGGTTCACGGTTACTACATCGGCTATAAGTACCAAAAAGCGCTGGAAAATGTTGATGCTGGTCGCCGTGAAGAGTTGCAACAGTTCGCGATTGATTTGCTGCTGGCGCTGTACGAAAACGAAGTGGTGTATACCGAAGCGCTGTACGGCGAAGTCGGCTGGGCGGAAGAGGTGAAAACCTTCCTGCACTACAACGCCAATAAAGCATTGATGAACCTCGGCTACGAAGCGCTGTTCCCGGCGGAACTGACCGCAGTGAACCCGGCGATCTTGTCCGCGCTGTCGCCTAACGCCGATGAAAACCACGACTTCTTCTCGGGTTCAGGCTCTTCCTATGTCATGGGCAAAGCCGTAGAAACCGAAGACGAAGACTGGAACTTTTAACATTAAAACCCGGTGCGCATTAATGCGCACCCTACGTCGTAGGGTCGCCATTTATGGCGACCTGGATTCCAAATTTATTCCCATCGCCTCGTCATAATTGATATTTAAATATTCCTAAACCGCCCTTCTCTATTTTCCCTCACAACATCTTTTTCACGCCATTGACGCCATTTCCGCTGTGAAATAGTGATAAACCCCACTCTCCTTCATAAAAAATTAATCCACGCGCATCCCTTGTGAGCACTGGCGATTTTAGCCATTGACCGCCGCGCGCGCCACCGAATATCGCCATTCAGGGTTGTCAGATAATTTCACTATGCTAGGGTATAGGGCGCTTAAATTTAATCAGGACCACAACAAGAAATAGTTAAACATTTAACCGGGAAATTAATTACTGCATGGCAATTAAACTCGAAGTAAAGAATTTATATAAGGTATTTGGGGATAATCCCGAAAAGGCATTTAAGCTGATCGATAAAGGCGAAAGCAAAGAGAGTATTCTGGCAAAAACCGGTCTCTCTGTTGGCGTCAAAAATGCCAGTCTGGCCATTGAAGAAGGCGAGATCTTCGTCATCATGGGGCTTTCAGGTTCAGGTAAGTCCACCATGGTTCGCCTTCTCAATCGTCTGATCGAGCCCACTCGCGGCCAGGTAATCATAGACGGTGTCGATATTGCCAAAATATCGGAATCGGAACTGCGTGAAGTACGCAGAAATAAGATCAGCATGGTATTCCAATCCTTCGCATTAATGCCGCATATGACGGTGCTAAATAACGCTGCTTTTGGCATGGAATTAGCCGGCGTCGCTTTGGCGGAACGTCAGGAAAAAGCGCTGGAAGCATTGCGTCAGGTTGGTCTGGATAATTACGCTCACTCTTATCCCGATGAACTTTCTGGCGGCATGCGTCAACGCGTTGGATTAGCCCGCGCATTGGCGATTAATCCTGATATTTTATTAATGGATGAAGCCTTCTCAGCACTTGATCCGCTGATTCGTACCGAAATGCAGGATGAACTGGTAAAACTGCAGGCGAAACATCAGCGTACCATCGTATTTATTTCTCATGACCTCGATGAAGCGATGCGCATTGGCGACCGCATTGCCATTATGCAGGGCGGCGAAGTGGTGCAGGTCGGCACGCCGGATGAAATCCTCAATAATCCTGCCAACGATTATGTACGCACCTTCTTCCGTGGCGTCGATATCAGTCACGTGTTTAGCGCCAAAGATATTGCGCGTCGCAGCGCAGGTTCACTCATCCGTAAAGCCGCCGGTTTTGGTCCGCGATCCGCCATCAAGCTGCTGCAGGATGAAGATCGTGAATATGGCTATGTGCTGGAGAAACAGAAGTTTGTTGGTGTGGTCTCCACCGATTCACTTAAAGCCGCGCTGGCGGCCGGTGAAGGGCTGGATAGCGCGCTGCTCGACACGCCGTTAGCGGTTCCTGCCGATACCTCCCTGAATGATCTGCTATCGCATGTGGCACAAGCGCCCTGCGCGGTGCCGGTGGTCAGCGAGGAGAATCAGTACGTCGGTATCATTTCGAAAAGCATGTTGTTGCGTGCTTTAGACCGTGAAGGAGCCTAATCATGAGTGAACAAACAGCTAATCCGTGGGAAAGCGCCAGCCAAACCACCCAGCAACCTGCCACAACCGATAATAGCGCCGCTGCCAGCAGCAGCGATCCCTGGGCGAGCGGCAGTGCCGCACCTGCGGATAGCAGCTCCGGCAGTGCCGATGCATGGGGCGATCCCTCCGCCGCCAGCAGCGGTGGCCACGATGCCGCCAGCAATGCTGCCAGCAGCAGCGACTGGCTGAGCAGCGCGCCCGCTCCCGCGCCAGAACATTTCAACATCATGGATCCGTTCCATAAAACCTGGATTCCACTCGATAGCTGGGTAACCGAAGGCATCGATTGGGTGGTCAGCCATTTCCGTCCGGTGTTTCAGGGGATTCGCGTGCCGGTGGATTACATCCTCAGCGCGTTCCAGCAGTTACTGCTCGGCATGCCCGCGCCGGTGGCGATTGTGGTGTTTGCGCTGATCGCCTGGCAGATTGCCAGCCCGGCGATGGGCATTGCCACGCTGCTCTCGCTGATTGCCATCGGCGCAATTGGTGCCTGGTCGCAGGCGATGGTAACGCTGGCGCTGGTACTGACCGCCCTGCTGTTCTGCATCATTATCGGCTTGCCGCTCGGCATCTGGCTGGCGCGCAGCGAACGTGCCGCGCGCATTATTCGTCCGCTGCTGGATGCGATGCAGACCACGCCCGCCTTCGTTTATCTGGTGCCGATCGTGATGCTGTTTGGTATCGGCAACGTGCCGGGCGTGGTGGTGACCATTATCTTTGCGCTGCCACCGATTGTGCGCCTCACCATTCTTGGCATTAAGCAGGTGCCGGCCGATCTGATTGAAGCGAGTGAATCCTTCGGTGCCAGCCCGCGTCAGATGCTGTTTAAAGTGCAGCTGCCGCTGGCGATGCCGACCATCATGGCCGGCGTAAACCAGACGCTGATGCTGGCGCTCTCGATGGTGGTCATCGCCTCGATGATCGCGGTTGGCGGTCTCGGTCAGATGGTGCTGCGCGGCATTGGTCGCCTGGATATGGGCCTCGCCACCGTCGGCGGCGTGGGCATCGTGATTCTCGCTATCATCCTCGATCGCTTGACCCAGTCGATGGGGCGCGACAGCCGCAGCCGTGGCAGCCGCCACTGGTACAGCACTGGCCCGCTCGGTCTTCTGATGCGCCCTTTCAGTAAAAAAGCCTGATTTCAATGGGCGGTCCGCTGCGGCCGCCCGTCTCCGACGTAACACGTAAAATAAGGAATGACTATGCGCAAGACAGCTCTCATCGCTGCCGTCCTGACGACGTTCGCCGCGACGCACGTGTCCGCCGCCGACCTGCCCGGTAAAGGCATCACCGTTAAACCGACTCAAAGCACCATCTCTGAAGAGACCTTCCAGACGCTGCTGGTGAGCCGCGCGCTGGAGAAACTCGGCTATACCGTCGAGAAGCCAAGCGAGATTGATTACAACGTGGCATACACCACTATCGCAGCCGGTGATGCCACCTTTATTGCCACTAACTGGAAACCGCTGCACGACGATATGTATAAAGCAGCGGGCGGCGATGCCAAGTTTTATCGTCAGGGCACTTATGTCGGTGGCGCTGCGCAGGGTTACCTGATCGATAAGAAAACCGCCGAGCAGTATCACATCACCAATATCGAGCAGCTAAAAGATCCAAAAATCGCCAAGCTGTTTGATACCAATGGCGATGGCAAAGCGGATTTGACCGGCTGTACGCCAGGCTGGGGCTGTGAAGCGGTGATTAATCACCAGATTGATGCCTACAAGCTAAGCAATACCGTAGAGCACAATCAGGGCAACTACTCAGCGATGATCGCCGATACCATCACGCGCTTTAAGCAGGGCAAACCGGTGTTCTATTACACCTGGACACCGTATTGGGTCAGCGATGTGCTGAAGCCGGGTAAAGATGTGGTATGGCTGCAGGTGCCGTTCTCTTCACTGCCAGGCGAGCAGAGCAAAGTCGACACCAAGCTGGCGAACGGTGCTAACTACGGTTTCCCGGTGAACACCATGCACATTGTCGCCAACAAAGCCTGGACCGAGAAAAATCCGGCAGCGGCAAAACTGTTTGCTGAGATGAAGCTGCCAATTGGCGACATCAACGCCGAAAATGCAGCGATGCATGCGGGCCACGCTTCTGAAGCCGATATCAATGGCCACGTTGATGGCTGGATCAAAGGTCACCAGGCGGAATTCGATAAGTGGATTCAGGACGCACTGGCGGCAGCGAAGTAACGCGATTTACATTAGCGTTGGTATTGTGGCGGCGCGATTTATCGCGCCGTTTTTCTTGCGATAAATGCACTAAAATCACTCAGCGCAATAAATTGCGCCGCTACGGTAAGTTTCTTCCTTACCCTTTCTCATCCCCCGATAAGCGAAGCGTGCGCTATAGCGCACTGGTACGTCCTGTTAATTAACACACCATTGAAATAATTTTTTCGGTTACTATTACCCACAAATGATTATCTCTCTTCTCCTCGCGCAATGAATGCTTCCTGATTAGCGATCGAATTCCATCATTTTTGCTGGTATCGCGTTCGCGCGAGCGTTGTTAAGAGCATGTTAATCAACACCTTGATTTTAGTGGACAAGCTGCGAGCTAAAAGTGTTTAGAAATCGTAAAGATGAGACCAAACCGCTGAGCGATACTGTTCATTGATGATTGGCTTTGTTATGGTTAGCAGCGCAGTTATTCACCAGAGTTATTTTTTCTCGCGAAATTATTTATCAGTAAAAAGGTTTCCCGGGATCAATTGATGACATCGGCTGCCTGCATGATCAGGCGGGATGTCAGGGCGAAATGCCCTGGGTTAAGGAACAACCTGGAATGTCAGATGTTGACAATGTGATCGTACTAACAATCACCTGCGGAAATTGTGACTACGCTTAATCTGTCACCATCATTACTATACCAGTTGCAACTAAGAGGTTTTTTTAAAATGGAAAGTTCGTTTACTCCCATTGAACAGATGCTAAACATCCGTGCTAACCGCCATAAAGATTTTCCGCTGCAGGAGATCATTCTGACCCGCTTGTGCATGCATATGCAGGGAAAACTGCTGGATAATCGCAACAAAATGTTGAAGGCGCAGGGAATTAACGAGACCTTATTCATGGCGCTGATTACCCTTGATGCGCAGGAAAATCAGAGCATTCAGCCTTCAGAACTGAGTTCTGCTCTCGGCTCTTCACGCACCAACGCCACGCGTATCGCCGATGAGCTGGAGAAGCGCGGCTGGATCGAACGCCGTGAAAGCGAGAACGATCGTCGCTGCCTGCATCTGCATTTGACCGAAAAAGGTAATGAGTTCCTGCGTCAGCTGCTGCCACCGCAGCATCAGAGCCTGCAATACTTGTGGTCTTCGCTCTCCACTAACGAGCAGGATCAGCTGGAATCGATTACCCGTAAGTTACTTAACCGTCTCGATAAAATGGACGAAGATCAGGTTATCGCTTCCCTGTCGCGCTAATAGCAAGAAGTGCGACACAATCACCTTCCGAAATCGCTATTTTAATCCCCTTTTGTCCGGCCAGCGCTCAAGCGCTGGCTTTTTCGACTCGGGCAACCGTGTTGAAGGATCAGCACATCCCGACTAAATGGAAAACGTGGAGAACGACATGAGTGCGACAGCGGAAGCTCAAAGCCCGCAACAGCCAGCGAATAAAAAGAAGAAGCGCAAAGGTGTGCTGATCCTGCTGGCTATCGTGTTTGTAATTATTGGTGTTTCGTATCTGGCTTACTGGTATTTGGTGCTGCGTCACTTCCAGGAAACCGATGATGCCTATGTGGCAGGTAACCAGGTGCAGGTGATGGCGCAGGTTTCCGGCAGCGTAAACAAAGTGTGGTTTGATAACACCGACGTGGTGAAGAAAGGCGATGTTCTGGTGTCGCTGGATAAAACCGATGCCGAGCAGGCGTTTGAGAAAGCTCAGACCGCTTTGGCCACCAGCGTGCGTCAAACCCACCAGCTGATGATCAATGGCAAGCAGTATCAAGCCACCATCAAGTTGCAGCAAACCGCGTTAGAACAGGCCGAAGCTGACCTGAAACGCCGCGAGCCGCTGGGCGCGTCTAATCTGATTGGTCGCGAAGAACTGCAACACTCGCGTGATGCCGTGGCAACCGCCAAAGCACAGCTGGATGTGGCAGTGCAGCAATACAACGCTAATCAGGCGATGATTCTGAATACCGCGCTGGAAAACCAGCCGGCGGTACAGCAGAGTGCGGCTGAATTGCGCGATGCCTGGCTGGCGCTGCAGCGTACCGAGATTCGTAGCCCAATTGATGGCTTCATTTCACGTCGTAGCGTGCAGGTGGGTTCGCAAATCTCCACTACCACGCCGCTGCTGGCGGTGGTGCCGTCAACTAACCTGTGGATCGATGCGAACTTCAAAGAGACGCAGCTTGCCGGTGTGCGTATCGGTCAATCGGCCACGGTGATCAGCGATATCTACGGCGATGACGTGGAGTATCACGGCAAAGTGGTAGGTCTGGATATGGGTACCGGCAGCGCCTTCTCGCTGCTGCCTGCACAGAACGCCACCGGTAACTGGATCAAAGTGGTTCAGCGTCTGCCAGTGCGTATCGAGCTGGATCCAAAACAAGTGGCGGAACATCCGCTGCGTATCGGCCTTTCCACGCTGGTAAAAGTGGACACGCAGAACAAAGATGGCGCCACGCTGGCCAGTGCCGCGCGTTCGCAAGCCGCGTATGAAAGTAATGCGTTGGCAATCGACCTCGCGCCGGTTAACCAGCTTATTACTGACATCGTTCGTGCCAACGCTGACTAACGCCGCGGGAGGCTGTTATGGCACAAAAACCGCTTGAAGGTGCGCCGTTAGTCCTGATGACCATCGCCCTGTCGCTGGCGACGTTTATGCAGGTACTCGACTCCACCATCGCTAACGTGGCGATTCCGACCATCGCCGGTAACCTCGGTGCCTCGAACTCACAGGGCACGTGGGTAATTACCTCTTTCGGGGTGGCAAACGCCATCTCGATTCCGATTACCGGTTGGCTGGCGAAGCGTATCGGTGAAGTGAAGCTGTTTACCTGGGCGACCATCCTGTTTGTGTTGGCGTCCTGGGCGTGCGGCATGTCCGAAAGCCTTGAGATGCTGATCTTCTTCCGTATCATTCAGGGCGTGGTTGCCGGTCCGCTGATTCCACTGTCGCAGAGTTTGCTGCTGAACAACTATCCGCCAGCGAAACGCAGCGTGGCGCTCTCGCTGTGGGCGATGACGGTGATTGTCGCGCCGATCTGCGGCCCGATTTTGGGCGGCTGGATCAGCGATAACTATCATTGGGGCTGGATCTTCTTCATCAACGTACCGATTGGTTTGGTGGTGGTGTTACTGACGCTGCAAACGCTGCGCGGACGTGAAACCAAAACCGAAATCCGCCCGATCGATATGGTGGGTTTGGTGCTGCTGGTGGTGGGCATTGGCTCGCTGCAGGTGATGCTGGATCGTGGTAAAGAGCTCGACTGGTTTAGCTCCACCGAAATCATTGTGCTGATGGTGGTCGCCGTGGTGGCGCTATTGGTGTTGCTGGTGTGGGAGCTCACCGACGACCATCCGATAGTCGATCTGTCGTTGTTCAAGATGCGCAACTTCACCATCGGCTGTTTGTCGATAAGCCTCGCCTATATGCTCTACTTCGGCTCGATAGTGTTACTGCCGCAGCTGTTACAGGAGGTATATGGCTACACCGCCACCTGGGCCGGATTGGCGTCGGCGCCGGTGGGGATTCTGCCGGTAATCCTGTCGCCGATCATTGGGCGCTTCGCGCACAAGCTGGATATGCGTAAGCTGGTGACCTTCAGCTTCATCATGTATGCCGTCTGTTTCTACTGGCGCGCCTACACGTTTGAGCCGGGAATGGATTTTGGTGCATCGGCGTGGCCGCAGTTTATTCAGGGCTTTGCGGTAGCGTGCTTCTTTATGCCGCTCACCACCATTACGCTCTCAGGCTTACCGCCAGAACGTATGGCGGCGGCATCGAGCCTGTCGAACTTCGTGCGTACGCTGGCGGGTTCCATTGGTACCTCGATCACCACCACTATGTGGAGTAACCGTGAATCGATGCATCACAGCTATCTGTCGGAGTCGGTGAATCCATACAACGTCAATTCACAGCAGATGTATGACCAGCTGGAAAGTCTGGGCATGACCCAGCAGCAGGCCTCGGCGTATATCGCGCAGCAAATTACTAATCAGGGTCTGATTATCTCGGCGAATGAGATCTTCTGGGCATCGGCGGGAGTGTTCTTGATCTTGCTGGTTCTGGTGTGGTTTGCGCGTCCACCATTTGGTGCGGGCAGTGGCGGCGGTGGCGGCGCTCACTAAGCGATACAAACAAAAACGGGCCTTGCGGCCCGTTTTTTTATGCGTTCTGACGCCACCATTCGGCGAGCAGAATACCGGTCGCCACGGACACGTTGAGGCTTTCAACGTTACCGGTGCCGCCAATCGACAGGCTGAGATCGCCCTGCTGGAAAGCGCTGTCTGACAGACCTTCGCTCTCCTGACCCAACACCAGCACCATTTTGGCAGGCAGCTCGGCTTTCGCCAGCGGTGTGCCTTCGTGGCTTGAGGTGGTAACGATGGTGTAACCCGCTTTACGGAACGCTTCCAGGCCATCGGCAAAGCTTTCGCCGCTGATTGCCTGTACGTGCTCAGCGCCACCTTCGGCGGTACGTACTGCCGCACCCGATTCCAGCAGCGAAGCATCATTCACCAGCAAACCTTTCACACCGAAGTGCGCGCAGCTACGCATAATGCCGCCAAGGTTGTGCGGGTTGCTGACATCTTCCAGCGCCAGCACGCAATCTTTGGTCGGTGCCTTTGTCAGCCACTCGGTAACCGGCATGCCCATGCGTTTTTTAATGATGAAGCACACGCCACCATGATGTTCAGTACCTGAAGCTTTGGTCAGCTCAGCATCTTCAACCACGTGATAGGCTTTGCGGTTGGCCGCCAGCCAGCGCAGGGTTTCGCGGAAACGCGGCGTTACGCTCTGAATAAACCAGGCGCGCACGATGCTTTCCGGACGGCTCAGGAACAGCGCCTGACAGGCATTTTCACCGTAGACGCGCGTCTCTTCCTGACGCTGACGGCGAATCTGCTCTGGATCGATCACCGGCTTGTTCGCGGCCTCATCCAGTTGGCTGTCATCGGCAACCGGTGGACGAGAAACGGTGCGCCACGGCGAATCACCGAAGCTGCGGTTGTCGTCACCACGATCGTCACGACGTCCAAAGCTGCGGCCGCGTTCGGTATTACTCGCACCGCGCGGTGCCGAGCTGCGTGCGCCGCTACGGCCACCTTCTTCATTATTACGTGCACTGCTGCGAGGACCAGAACGACGATTATCTTCCTGGCGCGCAGCAGGACGGCCGCCTTTGCCGGTACGGGGATTCGGCTTTTGACCGCCATCCTCATCACGTACGTACATCACTTTTACCTTGCCGCTTTTGCCTTTAAATTCGTCGTTCATCTGTTCCTCCAGCATTGAGAGCGCGAAGATTACCTGATGTGTCGGTGCTTAGCTATCAACTATTGAACCTATTGGGCAATCCAGATTGAGCATAGCACTCAACCTTTTCATAATGTCCGGCAATCATCAGATTTACAGGTCCGGGTTGAGGTAAATATGAATACAGTTTGTGCCTCCTGTCAGGCAACCAACCGCGTGCCCGAGTCGCGCATTGCCGATGGAGCAAAATGCGGTCGTTGCGGCGGTGAGCTGTTCAACGGTGAAATCGCCAACGCGACGGCCGCCACGCTGGATAAATATCTGCAAGACGATCTGCCGGTGGTGATCGACTTCTGGGCGCCGTGGTGCGGTCCGTGCGTTAACTTCGCACCGGTGTTTAAAGATGTCGCAGACGAGCGTCGCGGCAAGGTGCGCTTCGTGAAAGTGAATACCGAAGCCGAACCTGCGCTGAGCTCGCGTTTCCGCATTCGCAGCATCCCTACGATTATGCTGTTCAAGAACGGCGAGATGGTCGACATGCTGAATGGCGCAATGCCGAAAGCGCCTTTCAACGAGTGGCTCGACGAATCGCTGTAAACCGCTAAAGGCCAGCCGCGTGCTGGCCTTCCTTATTACCTTTCCCGGTTAATTCCATTACACTGGCGTTTTTTATCCTGCCTGCGAACCTATGTTTGAAAATGCCGTTCTGCGTTTACGTGCGCAACGTTTAGCGCGCGCCACGCGCCCGTTTCTTGCGCGCGGTAATCGTGTCATACGTTGCCAGCGCTGCCTGCTGCCGCAGAAAAACTGTCTGTGCGCCACCATCCAGCCACAGCAAGCGCGCAGTCGCTTTTGCCTGGTGATGTTCGATACCGAGCCGATGAAGCCAAGTAACACCGGAAGATTAATCGCCGATGTTCTGCCGGACACCGAGGCATTTGGCTGGTCACGCACCGAGCCAGATCCCGCGCTGCTGGCAGCGGTGAAGAATGAGCTTTATCAGCCGCTGGTGGTTTTCCCTGCGTCTTACGCCGATGCCGATCGTGAAGTGCTCACCAGTCCGCCGCTCACCGGTAAGCCGCCGCTGTTTATTATGCTCGACGGCACCTGGACTGAAGCGCGCAAGATGTTCCGCAAAAGCCCGTGGCTGGATGCGTTGCCGGTGATGTCGCTGAACGTTTCTGCGCCTTCGCGCTACACGCTGCGCGAAGCCCACGGCGAAGGCCAGCACTGCACCGCCGAAGTGGCTGCCGCGCTCCTGGAACAGGCGGGCGATCTCGCCGCCGCCGCCGAATTACAGCACTATTTCGCACGCTTCCGTCATGCTTATCTGGCGGGAAAACCACATCATCCGATTCATGCTCTGGAAGAAGCATTAAGTAGCGGAATCTGAAGCTGGCTCTCAGCCTGCGATCGGCGAATCGGCAAGCGCGGTAAAAAGCGTTTACAATCATGCCAATCTTGATAGCAGGAGCGGATGATGAGCCAACGCGGACTGGAAGCGCTGTTACGACCTAAATCAATAGCGGTAATCGGTGCATCAATCACACCGGGGCGCGCCGGCTACTTTATGATGCGTAACCTACTGGCCGGTGGATTTAGTGGTCCGGTTTTGCCGGTGACGCCGAAGTATAAGGCAGTGAGCGGCGTGCTGGCTTGGCCCGATATCGCCAGCCTGCCCTTCGCCCCCGATCTCGCCATCATCTGTACCCACGCCAAACGTAATCTCGACCTGCTGCAGCAACTGGGTGAAAAAGGCTGTAAGGCCTGCATTATTCTCTCGGCGCCGTCCAGCCAGTTGGAAGAGCTGAAAGCCTGCGCTAGTCAGTGGCAAATTCGCCTGCTCGGGCCCAACAGCTTAGGTTTGCTGGCGCCGTGGCAAGGGTTGAATGCCAGCTTCTCGCCGGTGCCGATTGCTAAAGGTCGCATTGCTTTTATTTCGCAATCCGCAGCGGTCTCTAACACCATCCTCGATTGGGCGCAGCAGCGTAATCTCGGTTTCTCCTGGTTTATCGCGTTAGGCGATAGCCTGGATATCGACGTTGATGATCTACTGGATTTTCTCGCGCGTGACGGCAAAACCAGCGCTATTCTGCTCTACCTCGAACACCTCAGCGATGCGCGCCGCTTTGTTTCCGCTTCGCGCAGCGCCTCACGCAACAAACCGATTCTGGTGATAAAAAGTGGTCGCAGCCATCAGGCGCAGGCGATGCTCGGCACCCACAGCGGACTGGATGCTGCCTGGGATGCGGCGATTCAGCGCGCCGGTTTGCTGCGCGTGCAGGATACGCACGAGCTGTTTACGGCGGTTGAGTCGCTGAGCCATATGCGTCCACTGCGCGGTGATCGCCTGATGATCATCAGCAACGGCGCGGCACCGGCAGCGCTGGCATTGGATGAACTGTATGCACGCAACGGTAAGCTGGCGACATTGAGTGATGAAACGTTGCAGGCGCTGGCCGCACTGCTGCCTGAAGGCGTTGGGCGCGGCAATCCGCTCGATTTGAAAGATGACGCGACACCCGCGCGCTATGTTGCCTGTATTGAACGGCTGCTGGATAGCCATGAACTCGATGCACTAATGATCATTCATGCGCCAAGCGCCGTTTCGCCATCCAGCGAAACCGCCGAGCAGATTATCGCTGCGGTTGCCAAACATCCGCGTGGTAAGCAGGTCACGCTGCTGACTAACTGGTGCGGCGAATACTCCTCGCAGGCCGCGCGCCGCGCTTTCACTCAGGCCGGCATTCCCACCTGGCGCACACCGGAAGGCACCGTCACCGCGTTCATGCATCAGGTAGAATATCGCCGCAACCAGAAGCAACTGCGTGAGACGCCCGCGCTGCCAATCGGATTGACGCAGAACAGTTCGCAGGCACATCAGCTGATTCAACAAGCGCTGGATAAAGGCATCACCACGCTGGATACCCATGAAGTGCAGCCGGTGTTGCAGGCTTACGGCCTGGCGACACTGCCCACCTGGATTGCCAGCGACAGCATCGCTGCTGCCAGCATTGCCGATCAGATTGGTTATCCGGTAGCGCTCAAGCTACGTTCACCGGATATTCCGCATAAGTCCGAGGTACAAGGCGTAATGCTGTATCTGCGTAGCGCCGCAGAAGTGGAACAAGCGGCTGAAGCCATTTTCGATCGTGTGCGCGAAACCCATCCACAGGCGCATATTGATGGCCTGCTGGTGCAGTGTATGGCGAACCGCGCCGGGGCACAGGAGTTACGCGTGGTGGTCGAGCAGGATCCGCTGTTTGGTCCCATTATCCTGCTGGGTGAAGGCGGCGTGGAGTGGCAGCCAGACAAGCAAGCTGCCGTGGCTTTGCCACCGCTGAATATGACACTGGCGCGCTATCTGGTGATTCAGGCAATGAAAAGCGGCAAAGTACGCAGCCGTAGCGCGTTACGACCGCTGGATATCACCGGGCTGAGCCAGCTGTTAGTGCAGGTTTCCAACCTGGTGGTCGATTGTCCGGAAATTCAGCGCCTGGATATTCATCCGCTGCTGGCATCGGCCGATGAATTCACGCTGCTGGATGTGACGCTGCAGCTGGCACCTTTCAACGGTGATAACGAAGCGCGCCTGGCGATTCGTCCTTATCCACATCATCTTGAAGAGCAGGTGCAGCTGAAAGATGGGCAATATTGCCTGTTCCGCCCCATCCTGCCGGAAGATGAACCGCAGCTGCGCGCCTTTATCGCTCAGGTAACTAAAGAAGATCTCTACTATCGTTACTTCAGTGAAATCAATGAGTTTATCCATGAAGATTTGGCGAATATGACGCAAATCGATTATGACCGCGAAATGGCGATTGTCGCGGTACGCCAGCACAATGGCGTTGACGAGATCATTGGCGTAACGCGCGCAATCTCCGATGCCGACAATATCGATGCTGAATTCTCGGTGCTGGTGCGATCTGACCTGAAAGGCTTGGGCATGGGCAGGCGCTTGTTGGAGAAGATGATTCGCTATACGCGCGATCATGGCCTGCAACAATTGAACGGTATCACCATGCCAAACAATAGCGGCATGATTACGCTGGCGCGAAAACTCAATTTTCGCGTGAATATTCAACTGGATGATGGCATTGTCAGCCTGAATTTGCCGCTTGGTGATGTCATCAGCTAACCTGTACAGAAAGGTAAAAGTCCTCCTCTACAGGCCGGTTGATGGTATTATTTACCGTTAGGATCATGATTTGATGGCAAAAGGCCATGCAATGAACAGAGAAGAAGTGCACTGTGATGTTGTCTAAATTTAAACGTAATAAACACCAACAACACCTCGCACAGCTGCCTAAACTGTCACAATCCGTGTCGGATCTGACGACGCTTTACTCGCCTGCCGAGTTTCGCGAAACCCTGCTGACGAAAATTGCTTCAGCAGAAAAGCGTATCTGTATCACCGCGCTGTATCTTGAAAATGATGACGGCGGGCGGGGAATAATGCAGGCGCTGTACGCAGCGCGTCAGGCACGTCCGGAGCTGGATGTCTGTATTCTGGTTGACTGGCATCGTGCGCAGCGTGGTCGCATTGGCGCCGCCCGCGGCGTGACCAATGCTGACTGGTATTGCGAAATGGCGGCTCAGCATCCGGATATCGCTATTCCGGTTTACGGCATTCCGGTTAACACCCGTGAAGCGCTCGGCGTGCTGCATCTAAAAGGGTTTATCATTGATGATACACTGCTCTACAGCGGTGCGAGCCTGAACGATGTCTATCTGCATCAGCATGATAAATACCGTTATGACCGCTATCAGCTGATCCGCAATCCACAGCTTACCGATACCATGTATGCGTGGATCTGCGAAAATCTCAAGGAATCCGATGCGGTTAACCGCCTCGATAAAACTGAGCGCCCTTCCAGCCCGGAAATTAAGAACGAAACGCGTCAATTCCGTCAGGAACTGCGCAGCTTTAACTATCAGTTTACCGGCAATGCAGATAATGAATCACTTGCCGTCACGCCGCTGGTTGGCCTGGGCAAACGCAGTCTACTGAATAAAACCATTTTCCATTTGATGCCTTGCGCCGAGCGCAAGCTGACGTTGTGCACGCCCTATTTCAACCTGCCAGCTATTCTGGTGCGTAACCTGATTCATTTACTGCGTCAGGGCAAAGAGGTTGAGATCATCATTGGCGACAAAACCGCTAATGACTTCTACATCCCGCCAGAACAGCCGTTTAAGATTATCGGCGCGCTGCCTTATCTTTATGAGATCAACCTGCGTCGCTTCCTTAGCCGTTTGCAGTATTACGTCAATAACGGTCAGCTGACGGTGCGCTTGTGGAAAGATGGCGAGAACAGTTATCACCTGAAAGGCATTTGGGTGGATGACGAATGGATGATGATCACCGGTAATAATCTTAATCCGCGCGCGTGGCGACTGGATCTGGAGAATGCGGTGCTAATTCACGATCCACTGAATCAATTGGCCGAACAGCGTGAAAAAGAGCTGGCGCTGATTCGTGAGCATACTTCCGTGGTGCAGCATTTTCGCGAGCTGGAAAGTATCTCGGATTATCCAGCGAAGGTGCGCAAGCTGATTCGTCGTCTGCGCCGTATCCGCATCGATCGTTTGATTAGCCGTCTGCTCTAGCCGATGCGTGCGCTCATCCTCTGCGTGGTTTTGCTGTGTAGTGGATGTGCGCATGTCGCCCAGGATAACTGGACCGGCAAAGATAAAGCACAACACTACTTCTCTTCCGCTGTTCTGGCTGCCGCTGGTAGCGAAATTTCCCAGCATCAAAATCACAGCCACGGGCAGAATTTGCGTTTCGGCTTTCTGTTTTCGTTAAGTTTTGGTGTGGGGAAAGAATTATATGACAGCCGCTCGGCAGGGAGCGGCTGGAGTTGGAAAGATCTTAGCTGGGATGTCGCCGGTGCCGCCAGCGGTATCGCGCTGTGGAATCTCAGCCAGTAGCTACAGCGCAATCCCCTTTCCTTTGCGATGCAGCATCAGCGATACCAGGAATGCTAAAGCGCCCATTGCCGAAACATACCAGAAGAAGCTGGTTTCAATACCTTCCCTTTTCAGCAGCAAGGCTACGTATTCTGCCGAACCACCAAAAATAGCATTCGCCACCGCATAGGAAAGCCCAACGCCCAACGCCCGGACTTCTGGCGGGAACATCTCGGCTTTCAGGATTCCACTGATCGCGGTGTAGAAACTGGTGATGATCAGCGCCAACATGATCAAAGCGAATGCCAGCCAACTGCTCTGCACATTTTGCAGCAGGATCAGAATCGGAACCGTGCAGATTGCGGCACCGGCACCGAAAATCATCATTGAGGCGCGACGACCGATTTTATCTGACAGTGCGCCAACAATCGGCTGAATCAACATGAACACCAATAAGCAACCGGTCATTAATCCACTGGCACTGCGCGCATCCATCCCGGCGGTGTTCACCAGATATTTTTGCATGTAGGTCGTGAAGGTATAGAAGCTCAGCGAACCACCTGCGGTAAAGCCCAGCACCATTAGAAACGCACGAGTATGATTGCGCAGTAATCCTGTAATACTGCCGGCATCACGGTGTTCACGGTGTTTTTTCTCTGAGGTTTCGTTGAGCGAACGACGCAACCACAATGCCACGACAGCCAGCGCCGCCCCGAGGAAGAACGGGATACGCCAGCCCCAACTGCGGAGTTCTTCATCGCTAAGAATTTGCTGCAAGACGACGACGGTCAGCACCGCCAATAGTTGGCCGCCAATGAGCGTCACATACTGGAACGAGGCATAAAATCCTTTTCGTCCTTCCAGTGCTACTTCGCTCATATAAGTGGCACTGGTACCGTATTCCCCACCAACCGATAATCCCTGAAACATACGCGCCAGCAGCAGAATAACGGGCGCAGCCAGGCCTATTTCGCCGTAGCCCGGTAGGCAAGCGATCACTAATGATCCCAGACACATCATGCACACTGAGATCAGCATTGAAGCTTTGCGGCCATGACGATCGGCGATGTAGCCAAATAGCCATCCACCGATCGGACGCATTAGAAAACCAGCAGCGAAGACGCCGGCAGTTTGCAGCAATTGGGTGGTGGTATCACCGCTTGGGAAGAAGACGTGGGCAAAATAGAGTGAGAAGAAGGAGTAGACGTAGAAATCAAACCATTCGACTAAATTGCCGGAAGAAGCACCAACAATCGCCCAGATGCGCTTTTTACTGTCGGCTGCCGTTTCAGATAGTGCCACTTTTTGTTGTTGTGAGTCAGTCATGCTTACCTCTTTTCCTTGCGAAGAATTAACGCCAAAGGATTCAGTAAAGCATCTATTAACTGGTTGCGTGAATTGTCTCTATTCCTGGATTACAAAATGTGACTGCCAGGGAGTTTTTAGTGCAACTTTTTGCTGATTTTCATGCAAATTCAGTTAACTACGGCTTTAAACAGCTATCAGCAGACGTAAAAAAGCCCCGAACTTTCGTTCGGGGCTTCTTCACTTATTTGATGCCTGGCAGTTCCCTACTCTCGCATGGGGAGACCCCACACTACCATCGGCGCTACGGCGTTTCACTTCTGAGTTCGGCATGGGGTCAG